>JAJEEP010000102.1 GCA_022820945.1 Alphaproteobacteria bacterium
GAAACCCTGCCGCTGCCTGACCATCCACATAGGGGCGAGCTTCGGGCGTGCTGCGAAATGTAGTGCCACGCGCCGAAAATTGCCTGCTAACTGACTGATGCAAAAGAGATTTAGATTCCAAACTGTCGAAGATTAGCATGACCAAGCCCGGAAAACCGGGCTAATCTCGCCGGCGTGACCCAACAGCTGGGAGGACCGCCGTCATGCGGCCGCTTCGGCCTGCAACAGCGCTGATTTGCCTCTGTCTGTGGCTGTGGCTCTGCCTCGCCGGCGCGGCAGCGACGCCGGCGCAGGCGGCCAACGACGACCTCGACGCGGCGCTCGACCGCGTCATCGCAGTACGCGGGCTCGAGCCTCTTGAGGTGCCGCCGCTGGTGGTTACGCCCAAGTTCCGCCTGGGCCAGATGCTCTTTTTCGACCCGATCCTCAGCGGCACGCGGGACGTGGCCTGCGCCACCTGCCACCTGCTGGGCCGTGGCACGTCCGATGGGGTGGCGCTCTCGCTCGGCGTGCGCGCAACAGGCCTCGCCGAGGAGCGTCGCGCCCTCGACACCGAGCGGATACACCCGCGCAACACGATGGACATCTGGAATCGCGGGCATGAGAGCGTGCGCAACATGTTCTGGGACGGCCGCGTGAGCGAAATCGAGGCGCCGGTGAGCCGCTTCCAGACCCCGATGATGGACTACCTGCCGGACGGGATCGAAAGCGTGCTCGCCGCACAGGCGCTCTTCCCGCTCGCTGGCGAGGAGGAGATGCTGGGCCTGCCGGGCGACCGCTCGCCCCCCGATCTCCCCGGCGGCCACGGCGACAGACCCAACGAGATCGCCCAGGCGGCGGCGGGCTTCGACGAGTTCGAACCGCAGCGCTTCGTCGCGGTCCACGACGCGCTCATGCGCCGGCTCCTCGGCCAGGCCGGCACGCCTCTCGCCGACTGGCAGATCGCCTACCGCCGGCTCATCGCCTCAGCGTATCCCGATACATTGCTCGGCACCGTCACCATGGGCGACCTCGCCAACGCCATCGGCCACTTCCAGGACCTCGCCTTCGTCACGCGCGAGACGCCGTGGGACCGCTACCTCGCGGGCGACACGAGCGCCATCGGCATGGAGGCGAAGCAGGGCGCACTGCTCTTCTACGGCAAGGGCCGCTGCGTCGCCTGCCACAGCGGCCCGCTCTTGAGCGACTTCCAGTTCCATTCCCTCGCGGTGCCTCAGATCGGCCCCGGTATCGACGAAAGCGGCGACGACCGCGGCCGCTACGAGGCGTCGCGCATCCCGCGCGAGCGATATCAGTTCCGCACGCCGCCGCTGCGCAACGTCACACTCACCGCGCCTTATTTCCACAGCGGGGCCGTGGCGCGCCTGGCCGACGCCATCGCCTTGCACCTCTCTCCGCCCGCTGCGTTACCGAACGAGTCCGAAGTCGAGGCGCTGCAGCGCGCGAGCTTTTCGCCCATGCTCAGGCGCGGTATCGCGCTCAGCGAAGCCGAGCGCGCGAGCCTGCTCGCCTTCCTTGAGAGCCTGGAGGACGCCCAGGCCGAGAGCCGGGCCACGATCGTTCCCGAGAGCGTGCCGAGCGGCCTCCCCGTCCCGGCGCTGGATACCGATGGCTGACCAGCGTGCCGGCCTCTGTAACCGGTTACATAAGATATGTGTTATCCTTCCGCAGGGTGAATCGATACATTCGCTGCCCGCGTTGAATGGAACAGGCTGACGTTGAGGAAATCGCGTGTTCACCAGTAACCCCTTCGCCGTGCTTTCGGAGTCCATACCGCCCTCCGCGATACAGGCCTACGTGGGAGTCATGATCGCGCTGGTCGTGGGCGGCACCCTGTTCGACGTCTGGCACAAAGGGAGCGCCACCTATTTCTTCGACAACTGGCGGAACTCACGGGGCAAGGGCACGCACAAAGTCGGTGGCGGAAAAATCCTGTCGCTCGCGATCCAGACCGCTCTGGTGGAGGTCCTGACCTCTGCGGAATTCGGCCTGGGACGCCGCCGGGCTGCGCACTTGCTGACGATGTACGGCTTCCTGCTCTACGTCGTGACCACCGTCGTCATGGTGTTCTGCCCCGCCGCGGCGACGCCCGCCGTCCTGCCACAGTTGTGGATCGCAGGCGCCCTGCTGGTCTGCCTCGGCGGATACTGGTTCTGGTTCTTCATCCGGGTCGACGTGTCGGCCGAGGGCCATACGCCGTTCCGGATCATGCGCGCCGACCTGTTCGTCCTTTCGCTTCTCGCCACCACGTCGCTGGGGCTGATCTGGGCCGCTCTGCAATCGGTCGAAAGCTGGGGAACGTACATCGTCCTTGTCCTCTACCTCATCGCGACGACCGTGCTGTTCGGCTCCGTCCCGTGGTCCAAGTTCTCGCACATGTTCTTCAAGCCGGCGGCGGCCTTCGAAAAGCGGGTCTCCGAGGCGGCCGGTTCGAGGAGCAATCTTCCAGCGCCCGCCGATAAGCCCGAGACCTTCGGCAGTGCTCGCGAACGGCCCCGTCACTACTGATCGGCCCATCGTCGGTCTTCCTTAGAGGAGATATCCGAACCCCATGCCGACCTTCGTTTACATGACCCGGTGCGACGGCTGCGGCTACTGCGTCGACATCTGCCCGTCCGACATCATGCACATCGATAAGACCTACCGGCGCGCCTACAACATCGAGCCCAACATGTGCTGGGAGTGCTACTCCTGCGTGAAGGCGTGCCCGCAGCATGCCATCGACTGCCGGGGTTACGCGGACTTCGCACCCATGGGTCACAGCGTGCGGGCGCTGCGGGAGGAGGAGAAGGGCACCATCTCCTGGAAGATCAAGTTCCGGGACGGCGAGGAGAAGGACTTCGTCTCCCCGATCCGGACCACGCCCTGGGGATCGATCCCGCCGCCAACCGACTACGCGGCCCCCAGCGCGGATGCGATGAAGTCCCAGGAACTCGCGCACGAGCCCGACGCGCTCAACGTGGACGCGCTGCCCGCGATGCCGCCGGAGCGCTTCAAGGAGGGACTCCTCTAGTGGGCCTGTTCTCACGCCGTAAGACGGTGTTCGTGGATGCGGACATCCTGGTCATCGGCGGCGGCATGGCCGGCTGCGGGGCGACCTACGAGGCCGGCTACTGGGGGCGCGACCTGAAGGTGGTCTGCGTCGAGAAGGCGAACATCGAGCGCAGCGGCGCCGTGGCCCAGGGCCTCTACGCGATCAACTGCTACATGGGCATGCAGTGGGACGAGAACCAGCCCGAGGATCATGTCCGCTACGCCCGGAACGACCTCATGGGCCTGGTGCGGGAGGACCTTGGCTACGACATCGCCCGGCACGTGGATTCCACGGTGCACAAGTTCGAAGAGTGGGGCCTTCCCATCATGCGGGACCCGGAGACCGGGCGTTATCAGCGGGAAGGCAAGTGGCAGATCATGATCCACGGCGAGAGCTACAAGCCCATCGTCGCGGAGGCCGCCCGCAAGGCCGCCACCGAAGTCTACAACCGGATCATGGTGACCCACCTGCTGACGGACCGGGCGAAGCCCAACCGCGTTGCCGGCGCGGTCGGGTTCAACGTCCGCAGCGGGGAGTTCTACGTCTTCCGCGCGAAGGCCGTCATCGTCTCCGCCGGCGGCGCGTCGCACATCTTCAAGCCGCGGGCCGTGGGCGAAGGCATGGGGCGCACCTGGTACGCGCCCTGGAGCAGCGCGTCGGCCTATGCGCTGCCGATCCTCGTCGGCGCCAAGATGACCCAGATGGAGAACCGGATCGTCCTGACCCGCTTCAAGGACGGCTACGGCCCGGTCGGCGCCTACTTCCTCCACCTCAAGACCTACACCGAGAACGCCTATGGGGAGGAGTACGAGTCCAAGTGGTACGACCAGACCAAGGCGCTGGTCGGCGACTACATCGACATGCACCCGGTGCCCACCTGCCTGCGCAACCATGCCTTCCTGGAAGAGGTCAAGGCCGGCCGGGGGCCAATCCGCATGGTGACGAAGGAGGCCTTCGCCGACCCTCACAAGGAGCAGGTCGGCTGGGAGAATTTCCTGGGCATGACCATCGGGCAGGCGGTGGTCTGGGCGTCCCAGTACATCGATCCCAAGCACACCAATCCGGAGCTGACCACGTCGGAGCCCTACGTCATGGGCTCGCACGCCACCTGCTCGGGCGCCTGGGCGAGCGGCCCGGAAGACTGCGCGCCGGCGGACTACCAGTGGGGCTACAACCGGATGATGACCGTCGACGGGCTGTTCGGCGCCGGCGACACCATCGGCGGCTCCGCCCACAAGTTCTCGTCGGGGTCGTACACGGAAGGCCGGATTGCCGGGAAGGCGGCGGTCAACTACGTCAACGACCTCAAGGGCGATCAGCCGCAGGTCAGCGAGAAAGAGTACGAAGACCTCAAGAAGACCATCTACCAGCCCCTGGAGACCTACCGGATCGGCCGCAACGAGATCGTCGCAGGCACGGTCTCGCCGAGCTACATGCTGCCGCTTCACGGCCTCCAGCGTCTCGAGAAGATCATGGACGAGTACGTCGGCGGCATCAGCGCCCATTACACGACGAACGAGCCCATGCTCACCCGCGGGCTGGAGCTATTGGGGATGCTGAAGGAGGACCTCGACCATCTAGGCGCCGAGGACCTGCACCAGCTGCAGCGGGCGTGGGAGCTGCACCACCGGGTCCTGGCCTCGGAGGCCGTGACCCATCACACGATGTACAGGACCGAAACACGGTGGCCGGGATACTACTACCGGGGCGATCATCCGAAGCTGGACGACGCCGACTGGCACTGCTTCACCCTGTCTCGTTACGACCGGGAATCCGGGGAGTGGGCCATGGAGAAGGCCCCCGTCTACCACATCGTGGATTAGCGCGTTTTCCCATCACGGTCGCAGCCGGTTGTGGGGCTCATGAGCCCCGCTGCTCGTCGAAGAACCGGCAGAGCTCGCCGTTCGGCACCTGCTCGTCGGCATAGGTAAAGGTGCCGCGGTCGCGCATTTCCTCTGCCGCCCGGCGCATGAGTCCGAACGTGGCCCGGGCCAGCGAGCCGCCGATGCTCACCCGCTTCACGCCCAGGTCCTCGAGCTGGCTTACGGTCATCGGACTGCCGGCGAGACCCATGACCACGTTGACCGGCCCGTCGACCTCCTTCACCAGCCTGCCGATGGTCTCGGCGCCCTTGACGCCGGGGACGTAGAGGCAGTCCGCGCCCGCTTCCCGATACATATTGACCCGTGTTACCGATTCCTCGAACGGGTTGGGATGCCCCATGAGGTAACATTCGGCTCTCGCGGTCAGCGTGAACGGAAACGGCAGGGACGCGGCGGCGCTCGCGGCAGCCTCGATCCTCTCCACCGATAGCGCCCGGTCGTAGAGATCGCCCGTGCCGTACGCCGCGGCATAGTCTTCGATGCTGGCTGCCACCGCGCCGGTCTCGGCCGTCAGGCGGATGGTCTCGGCCACCTCTTCCGGCGAATGTCCGTAGCCGTTCTCCGCATCCATGCTGACGGGTATCCGGAGCGCGCGTGCAATCCGTTCGGTCTCCTCCAGCGCGGCTTGCCGGGTGAGCACGCCCTCGTAGTCGGGGAGGCCGAGAGAGAATGCGATCCCCGCGCTACTGGTGCCGACGGCGGGGAAACCCGCTGCCTCCAGCATGTAGGCGCTGCCGGCGTTCCATGCGTTCGGCATCACGAAGATGCCGTCGGCCGAATGCAGGTCCTTGAATGCCTGCCCCTTGCTTGTCTGCGCTTCGCTCAACGATTCGTCTCCTGCGTTATCGGGGCCTGTTCAGCTGCCGGACTCCACCGCGTCCACGAAGGAGTCGACGAGGTTGTCTGAGGCGTTGACGATGTGCTCCGGTCCGGGGAAACGGCCCTCGTGGACATCGGCCACGAATTCCCGGAATCCGGCCACCCGCTCGGCCTGCATCGCCTGCTTCATCTTGTAGAGGTGGCGGTACTGCTTCGAGTGCCGGGGGTAGGGGGGCGGGTTGTTGCCGAGGATATCGTCGGCGAACAGGAACTGGATATCCCCGCCGCTGCCCGCCCCGATGGACGACGTGAGGAGCCGCGTGCGCTTGCTGATCTCGATCAGCAGTTGCGCGGGGATGACCTCGACCTCCACCGCGTAGGCGCCGGCGTTTTCGAGAGCCTTGATCTCGCGATAGACCCACATCGCCTCGTCGAGGGTCTTTCCGACTGCGCGCAAGCCCCCCGTCCAGGTGCTCTTGCGGGGGACCAGCCCCGCGTGGCCCTGGATCGGGATGCCCGCGTCGGCCGCCGCCGCCACGAAGCGGGGGCTCCACTGGCACATGATCGCGTCCGCCCCGAGCGCCATCGCATCGTAGCCGATGCGGACCGCTTCGACCTCGCTCGCAGCGGCGACGAGGGGTACGGAAAAGGCCATGAACGTGTTGGGTGCCGCGCGCCGGACCGCCGCCACGAGATCGGGTTGGCGGGGATCGAAGCGCGCCTTCATGGTATCGATGCCGGCCTCCTCGGCGGCGGCTGCTTCCTCCGGTGAGAACGGCAGGGTCTCCACGAGCACGCGCTTTCCCTTCTGATCCCGAAGGTCCTTCACGGTGTAGTTGCGGGTCCCGTACGCACCGCCGAGCGTCATGACCCGCTTCAGCCCGCGCGCCTCCGCATCTCTCGGCGGAATGCCCCCGTCCCCGGTCGCGTGGCTGGTCATGGCTCTGCTCCCTGCTCGAGGTGTTCTGCGGGACACGTTACCAGAGTTTGCCGAGCGCGTTCCTTCGCGTGGCCCGACGGTGGGTTCCGTCCATCCGACGCAAAAGGGGGAGTGGAGCGGGCGGCGCCGGAGTGGAAACCGGTCCGCGCCAGGCCCGAAAACAACTGCGGCGGCACCTGTATCCGGTGCCGCCGCGGCTCATGCGTTTCCGCCTTCAAGCGCCCGCGGGCGCGTCGGCCTCAGGCAGGGCTGCCCACCGCCGCATCGACCGGAGAGTGTCCCTTCACCTTCGGGGTCCGGGCACTCTTGCGCATGTCGGTCTTCACGTACTTCGTCGAGTAGCCGTTGAACAGGTGCCCGAGCAGCCCGCGATCGAGATCCGACGTCCCGAACATCCAGTCCGCGATGGGGAACGTCAGGTTCATGTTGCGCTCCATCATGATCGACTGGTTGTGGTGCGCTGCGTGGTGGCGCCGGATCGTGTTCACGAACGGGCAGTAGCGCACGAACCGGTTCTCCCCGATGTGGCAGCAGAAGTGCATGAACTCGTAGAGCAGATAGAGGCTGGTCGTGGTGGCGATGACGAGCCAGCCCACGTTGGCCGAGATGACAAAGCCTGCGATCAGCGCCGGCGGCGTCGACATCAGGATGAACACGACGAGCGCGTAAGGCGGGAAGACGGTCACCCGCCAGTCGTGCTGACCGGCGAAGCGCATTTCCTTGTCGGTGAAGAACTGGTGGTGCATGAGCATGTGGCGCGTGTAGATGGCGCGGAATCCCTTCCACTTGCGCGGCCGGTGCATCACCTGGACATGGAGCAGCCACTCGAAGATGTTGCTCGCGAGCAGCACCACGGGGATCGTGAGCCACTCCCACCACAGCATGCTCCCGACATGGGAGAGACTGACGTAGAGCGCGCAGGCGCCGATGAGGTAGATGATCGCGACGTGCAGATAGCCGTTGTACCAGGCCGCGATGCGCTCCCGGTAGACCTCACGGTAGATCCGCTGGCGCTCGTCCATCGGTGAGTTCGCGAGTTCCATGGTCGTGCTCCCCGTGCGTGAGCGCCGGCTCGCCAAGGCGCTCGAACAGTAATATATTAGTCGAATATCAATCGCAGAACAAGCATGCTGCGGCCCTGATCGAAGGTATCGCGGCGTGCGTGTGCAGGGGCTTCGGAATCGCCATGTCGCTCACCAATCCACCGCCGCCCGCGTGATCGATTCGATGTATTCGAGCAGGGCATCGCTTGCCATCGCCGCCGCCGCCTCGTCTCCCGCCGCGATCGCGTTGGCAATGTCGGCATGGAGTCTCGCAATCAGCGACAGATCGCCGTCCTGGCGGTGGTGCATGAACCAGAACCGCCGCGAAAGGCCGGCCATCAGCGAAATCGCTTCGGTTGCGAACTCGTTGCGATTGGCCTGGCTCACCAGCACGTTGAACTCGCGATCGAGGCGCATGAAGCGGATGTCGTCGCCCGCTTCGGCACTCTCGTATATCGCGCGGGCGAGTGCCGCGAAGCGGGCGCGCTCATCGGCCGTCGCGCGCGACGCGGCGGCCCGAACCATCAGCCGTTCGAGCTCGCGGCGCACCTCCAGCATGCGGAGCTGCTTGCCCACGTTGAACTCCGAGACCAGGACACCGCGCCGGGGCAGCACGGTGACCAGCCCCTCTCGCGCCAGGCGCTGCAGCGCCTCCCGCACCGGCGTTCGTCCGATCCCCAGCGTCTTCGAGAGCGCACCCTCGGAGAGCACCTCGCCGGGCGCAAGCTGCAGCGTGCATATCATCTCCTCGAGCGCGACGTACGCCCGGTCGGTGAGGCTGCGGTCCGCATCCGTTCGCTGGCCCACATCCGGCTCTTTCTCACTCACGCTCAAGTGCGGCTCCGTAACGTGAATGCGTGTTCGGAAGCGGGATGCTTCGGCGATTGCGGCAGTACGCCCCGCCCGCCCGGATGCCGGTATGCTAGCGAGATGGGGGCGCATCACAAGATCGCGGGGCCACACCGATGGGCGGCCCATTGCGCGTGGGCCGAACGGGTCCGCGATCGGGACTGTAGCGCCGACGCGGTCGATTCTACGATGGGCGACGTTCAGCCCCGCTTCGGAGCAGCGCCATGAAGACATACGCCGGGGATCGGACCATCGACGGGCTGGTGGTCACCGTTGACGGCGAGCCGCTCGACCAGAGGCTCGACATACGCCGCTTCAGCGAGACCGGCTACGAGTGGACCTATGAAGGCGCGCAGTCGCGTCAGCTCGCGCTCGCGATCCTGGTCGATCACCTCGGTGCGGGCGAGGAGGCCCGCGCCCTCGATCTCGTCGAGCCGTTCATGCGGGACGTCGTGGCCAACTTCGACAACACGTGGGAGATGACGAGCGAAGACGTGGCCGCAGCAATCGATGCGTCAGCCTCCGCTTGAGATCGCTAAGGAACCGAGCAATGCCCAGCAACTACAAGATCCTCGTCTCCGTGCTCGCCCTCGCGCTCTGCGTGGCGGTGTTCTTCCTCGACGACAGCACCGGGATCGTGCGCTGGGTGACACTCGCCCTGGGGCCGCTGATGGCCGGCGCGATCTGGGTTCTGCCCGAAGCCAAGTCGAAGGAAATCCGGAAGGAAGTCGCCAACCGGCGCTGACGACCCATGCCCACTCTGATTTCCCCGCACGGCGCCTCTGCCCTGAAGCCCCTGCTACTGCCCAAGGAGCAGCGGGACGAGGCGCTGAAGCGGGCACGCACCCTGAAGCGGCTGCCGCTTTCCAGCCGCGAGGTCTCGGACCTCTTCATGCTCGCCATGGGCGCCTATACGCCGCTCGAGGGCTTCATGGATGCAGCCGACTGGCGCGGCGCGTGCCTCGATATGCGGCTCGAGAACGGGCTCTTCTGGCCGCTGCCCATCACCCTCTCATGCAGCGAAGACTTCGGCGTTGCCGTCGGCGACGAGGTGGCGTTGACGGATGAAGGCGGTGAGATCCTCGGCATCCTCACGGTCACCCAGACCTACGCCATCGACAAGGCCCTGGAATGCCGCGAGGTCTACCGGACGAACGACGAGGCCCACCCCGGCGTCTCCAAACTCATGGCGCAGGGCGCCGTCAACCTGGCCGGCCCGGTCTCGGTCCTCTCCGAGGGCCACTTTCCCCAAACCTACCGGGGGCTCTACCTGCGCCCGGCCGAGACGCGGTCGCTGTTCGCCGAGCGGGGCTGGTCGACGGTTGCCGCCTTCCAGACCCGCAACCCCATGCACCGCAGCCACGAGTTTCTCGCCAAGGTCGCCCTCGAGGTGTGCGACGGGGTGCTGATTCACCAGGTGCTCGGCGCGCTCAAGCAGGGCGACATCCCGGCCGACGTCCGGGTCCGCGCCATCGACTGGCTGGTCGCCAACCACTTCCCGCCAGGCCGGGTGATCCAGGCCGGCTACCCCATCGAGATGCGCTACGCCGGCCCGCGGGAGGCGCTGCTGCACGCGCTCTTCCGCCAGAATTTCGGCTGCTCGCACCTGGTGATCGGGCGCGACCACGCCGGGCTCGGCGGCTACTACGGGCCCTACGACGCGCATCGCATCTTCGACGAGATCGGCGCGGACAGCCTCGCCATCCGGCCGCTCAAGATCGACGACACCTTCCATTGCTTCGACTGCGGGGGCATGGCGACGGGGAACGTCTGCTTCGCCGCCGACGGCGAGGAGGGCCCGTTGGACGAGGAAGCGCGCTATCGCGCCGTGGCGGCCGTAGCAACCGGCGATACCGCGGGCCGGCCCTGCCGCCACGGCGACGACGGAAAGCTCCGCATCTCCGGCACGCGGCTTCGCGAGATGTTCGCAGGCGGCGAGGCGATCCCGCCCGAGTACAGTCGCGATGGCGTCGTCGCCATCCTCCAAGCCCATTACGACAGCACCTCGTAACGCTCTATGATGACGGGGGCGAGGCCGTCGTTGACGGACTCGCGACAGGCCGCGTGCGCGGCAGACAAGGGGAGGAGCATGATGGCTGAGGTAACTTCTGGCGGGCGCGATCTCGTTGGCTACGGCGCCAACCCGCCGGCGATCCCCTGGCCCAATGGCGCGCGCTTGGCCATCTCGGTGGTGGTCAACTACGAGGAAGGCTCGGAGTACTCACACGCCATGGGCGATTCGCACCAGGAAGGGCTCACCGAGTTCGGCAACTACGCGCTGCCCGAGAGCTACCGCAACCTCGCCATGGAATCGATGTTCGAGTACGGCTCCCGCGCCGGTGTCTGGCGCCTCCTGCGCCTCTTCGACGAGACCGGGATCAAGTCCACCTTCTATGCCTGCGCCGTCGCCTTCGAGCAGAACCCGGCGGTCGCCCGCGCGGTCGTCGCCAGCGGCCACGAAGTGTGCAGCCACGGCTGGCGCTGGGAGGAGGTGTTCCGACTCTCGCGCGAGGAGGAGCGCGAGCACATCCGCCTCGCCATCGAGTCCTTCGAGCGCACCTGCGGCAAGCGGCCGGTGGGCTGGTACTGCCGTTTCGGACCCTCGGTCCATACCCGCGAGCTGGTGGTGGAGGACGGCGGCTTCATCTACGATTCCGACGCCTACAACGACGACCTGCCCTACTTCGTGGAGGTCTCGGGCAAGCGCCATCTGGTGGTGCCCTATACGTGCGATATCAATGACTTCTCCTTCTGGACGGCGCCCGGCTTCCTGACCGCCGATCACTTTTATCAGTACGCGCGGGACAGCTTCGACACGCTCTACGCCGAATCCGCGACCTGCCCGAAGATGATGTCCATCGGCCTGCACCCCCGCATGATCGGCCGCCCCGGCCGCATCGCGGGGCTCAGCCGCTTCATCGAGCATGCGCAGGCGCACGAAGGCGTCTGGTTCGCAACCCGCGAGGAAATCGCCCGCCACTGGCTCCAAGCGGCGGGTTAGGAAGGGGGATCAGTCGGAGAGCGCGGCGACTGCGTCGACGAGGGTGCGGACGGCTTTCACGGAGTGCGCGAAGGCCGCGCGCTCGTCGTCGTTGAGCGCGATCTCGACGATGCGCTCGACCCAGCCCGCGCCGATGACCGCAGGCACGCCGACGTAGAGGCCGTCGACGCCGTATTCGCCGTCGAGCCAGGCGGCGCAGGGCAGCACGCGCTTCTTGTCCTTGAGGTAGGCGTCGGCCATCTGGATCGCGGCCGAGGCCGGCGCGTAGAAGGCCGAGCCGGTCTTGAGCAGGCCCACGATCTCGGCGCCGCCGTCGCGGGTGCGCTGCACAATCTCCTCCAGGCGCCCGGCCGAGAGCCAGCCCATGGTCACCAGATCGGTGAGCGGGATGCCGGCCACGGTGGAATAGCGCGGCAGCGGCACCATGGTATCGCCGTGGCCGCCGAGCACGAAGGCGGTCACGTCCTCCACCGAGACGCCGAGCTCGACCGCGATGAAGTGGCGGAAGCGCGCGGAATCGAGCACGCCCGCCATGCCCACCACGCGGGCGTGCGGTAGCCCGCAGGCCTCCCGCAACACGTAGACCATCGCGTCCAGCGGGTTGGTGATGCAGATGACGAAGGCGCCCGGCGCATAATCGCGAATGCCGGCGCCGACCTGGTTCATCACGTTGGTGTTGATCGAAAGCAGGTCGTCGCGGCTCATCCCCGGCTTGCGCGGCACGCCGGCGGTGACGATCACCACGTCGGCGCCCGCGATGGGCGCGTAGTCCTGGGCGCCGGCAAGCGCCGCGTCGAAGCCCTCGACCGCGCCGCTCTGGGCTAGGTCCAGCGCCTTGCCTTGCGGCACGCCCTCGACGATGTCGAAGAGCACGACGTCGCCCAGGTCCTTGAGCGCGGCGAGGTGAGCAAGCGTGCCGCCGATGTTGCCCGCGCCGATCAGCGCGATCTTGGTGCGTGCCATGGGGAATCCTTGCGGTTCTGCGGCGCCGCCGGGCTCAACGGCGGGCGACCATCATCTTCTTGATCTCGGCGATCGCCTTGGCCGGGTTCAGGTGCTTCGGGCAGGTGCGGGTGCAGTTCATGATGGTGTGGCAGCGGTAGAGCCGGAAGGGGTCCTCCAGCTCGTCGAGCCGCTCGCCGGTGGCCTCGTCGCGGCTGTCGGCGAGCCAGCGGTAGGCCTGCAGCAGGGTCGCGGGGCCCAGGTAGCGATCGCTGTTCCACCAGTAGCTCGGGCATCTGGTCGAGCAGCAGGCGCACAGAATGCATTCGTAGAGGCCGTCGAGCTTCTCGCGGTCCTCCGGCGCCTGCAGCCGCTCGGTGGACGACGGCGGCGCGGTATCCGTCTTCATCCAGGGTTCGATGGAGGCGTACTGGGCGTAGAAGTCCGCCATGTCGGGCACCAGGTCCTTCACCACCGGCATGTGCGGCAGCGGGTAGATGCGCACCTCGCCCTTCACCTCGTCGATGGGCTTGATGCAGGCGAGCGTGTTGGTGCCGTCGACGTTCATGGCGCAGGAGCCGCAGATCCCCTCGCGGCAGCTGCGGCGGAAGGTGAGCGTCGAATCCACCTCGTTCTTGATCTTGATGAGAGCGTCCAGGACCATCGGCCCGCAACGGTCGAGATCGAGGTCGTAGGTGTCGGTGCGCGGATTCTCGCCGCTGTCCGGATCGTACCGATAGATCTTGAAGCGCCGGCTCTTGCTCGGGGCGCCGTCGGCAGGGAAGTGCTTGCCCTTACTTATCTTGGAGTTCTTCGGGAGCGTGAGTTGCGCCATGGGTGACCGACCTTACCGGGGGCCCTAATAGACCCGCGCCTTGAGAGGAATGGTCTCGACCTCGTTGCTGAGCGTCTGCATGTGCACAGGCCGGCAGTCGAGCCTGGTCGCGCCGTCGTCGTCGAGCCAGGCGATGCTGTGCTTGAGCCACTTGTCGTCGTCGCGGTCGGGGAAGTCCTCGCGCGCATGGCCGCCGCGGCTCTCCTCCCGATTGAGCGCCGAGTGCAGGGTGACGCTCGCCTGGCGCATCAGGTTATCGAGCTCGATGGTCTCGGCGAGGTCGGAGTTCCATATCAGCGAGCGGTCGCCGACGCCGATGTCGTTGCGGAAGCCGTCCCAGACGCCGTCCAGCTTGCGCGCGCCCTCTTCCATGATGTCGCGGGTGCGGAAGACGCCGGCGTGCTCCTGCATGGTGCGCTGCATGTCGAGCCGGATGGCTGCCGTGGGCGTCGCGCCCTTGGCGTGGCGCAGCCGGTCGAACCAGTCGAGGCTCTTGTCGAGCAGGCCGTTCTGCATCGGCTTGTGGGGGGCGCCGGCCTCGACGGTCTCGGCGCAGCGCTGCGCCGCCGCGCGGCCGAATACGACGAGGTCGAGCAGCGAGTTCGAGCCCAGCCGGTTGGCACCGTGGACCGAGACGCACGCGGCCTCGCCCACAGACATCAGGCCGGGAACAACGGATTCGGGGTCGCCATCCCGCACCGTCACCGTCTCGCCGGTGTAGATGCAGGGAATGCCGCCCATGTTGTAGTGGACGGTGGGGATCACCGGGATCGGCTCCTTGGAGGCATCGACGCCGGCGAAGATGCGGGCGGTCTCGGTGATTCCGGGGAGGCGTTCGTTCAGGACCTCGGCGCCGAGATGGTCCATCTTCAGGTGCATGTGGTCCTTCTCGGGTCCGACGCCGCGCCCCTCGCGAATCTCCATGGTGATCGCGCGGCTCACCACGTCGCGCGAGGCGAGGTCCTTGGCGTTGGGCGCGTAACGCTCCATGAAGCGCTCGCCCTCCGAGTTGATCAGGTAGCCGCCCTCGCCCCGCGCGCCCTCGCTCATCAGGCAGCCGGAGCCGTAGATGCCCGTGGGGTGGAACTGCACGAACTCCATGTCCTGCAGCGGCAGGCCGGCACGCAGCACCATGGCGTTGCCGTCGCCCGTGCAGGTGTGGGCGGAGGTGGCGGAGAAGTAGGCGCGGCCGTAGCCGCCGGTGGCCAGAATCACCATGTGGGCGCGGAAGAGGTGCAGCGTGCCGTCGTCCAGGTTCCAGGCGAGCACGCCGCGGCAGGCGCCCTCCTCGTCCATCACCAGGTCGAGGGCGAAATACTCGATGAAGAACGCGGCCTTGTGGCGCAGCGACTGCTGGTAGAGCGTGTGCAGGATGGCGTGGCCGGTGCGGTCGGCAGCGGCGCAGGTGCGGTGCGCCTGCTTCTCGCCGTAGTTGAGCGACATGCCGCCGAAGGCGCGCTGGTAGATCTTGCCGTCCGGCGTGCGCGAGAAGGGCACGCCATAGTGCTCGAGCTCGATGACCGCGCGCGGGCCCTCCTTGCACAGGTACTCGATCGCGTCCTGGTCGCCGAGCCAGTCCGATCCCTTGACGGTGTCGTACATGTGCCAGCGCCAGTCGTCCTCCTCCATGTTGCCGAGCGCGGCAGAGATGCCGCCCTGGGCCGCCACCGTGTGGCTGCGGGTGGGGAAGAGCTTGCTGATGCAGGCCGTTTGCAGCCCGGCTTCGGCAAGGCCGAGAGTCGCGCGCAGCCCGGCGCCGCCGGCGCCCACCACCACCACGTCGTCGTGGTGCTCGGCGATCGGGTAGGCGGCGGTCATGCGCTCACCCCTGCACCGCGATCAGGATCACGGAATAGAGCGCGGCGAGCCCCAATATCAGGCACAGCAGGGTGTTGAGGATCAACAGCACCCACTTGCACCTGCCGTGCACGTAGTCCTCGATCACCACCTGGAGGCCGAGCTTCAGGTGATAGAAGGTGGCACCCAGGAAGAGCAGCATCAGCACCGCCGCGACCGGGCCGGAGAGCCAGTCGACGAACTCGTCGCGGTCGGCGCCGCCTGCTACCAGCGACCAGAGCGAGCCCACGAACCAGAGCGAGAGCGGCACCAGCAGGATCGCGGTGAGCCGCTGCCACCACCAGTGGTTCACGCCCTCCTTGGCGGAGCCCAGATGGCGCACCTTGGCGAGCGGGGTCTGCAGTGCCATGGCGTGCCTCAGCCGGCCAGGTTGCAGGCGATGCCGAGGCCCCAGGAGAGACCGGTCAGCACGAACGAGGCCACCACCACGGCAATGCCGGAGCCGTAGGTCTGGCGCAGCGAGAGGCACATGCCGGCATCCCAGAACAGATGCCGGACGCCGTTGCAGAGGTGGTAGAAGAGGCACCAGGACCAGGCCGCGAGCAGCGCGTAGCCGAGCCAGGAGGTGAGAAACCACGCGGTCCAGTCGTAATAGCGCTCGCCTGCGGCGGCGGTCAGCAGCCAGGCGCAGAGCATCGCCGCACCGGACGCCAGCACCACGCCGGTCATGCGGTGCAGGATCGAGAGCACCGAGGTCAGCTGCGGCCGATAGACGGTGAGGTGGGGCGAGATCGGTCGCGCGCGGGTGCCGCTGCCGCTTGATTGATCTGCCACGAAGTCGCCCCCGAAATCCGACCCTGAGCCGGGCCGTATCGCCACCCGTGAATTAGCCCCGGAGGCGGAACCGAGTCAACGCGGGCGGACGCCTGGGCGCGATCCGAACGGCGGCGCCGTCCATGACCGTGGTGAGATTAGCGGTCTAGAATCGTGCTGTCGCGCGGAAGCCGACGGCATGCTCCGGCGGGACGTTATCGTTGGCGCCGGTCGCCTCGCGCCGCCGGGCTTCGACCACGAGTTCGAGCGCGCTGCCGTCCGGCACCCCGCCGTCACCGATCAGCCGCCAACCCACGCTGTAATCCCGCCCGGTATCGGTGAGGCCGACGGCGATCTCCGGTGTTGCGGTGAAGCGATCGCTCAAGGCGGCGACGCCGTAGCCGAACCGCGCCTCCAGCCGCCGCAGCAGCAGCTCGTCGCCGTTGTCGCTCGCGGCCAGCCCGGCGAGTGTCGTGCGCCCGAAGAGCGCGTCGGCGCCACCCTGTGTCGAGACCCCCACCGTCTGGGTCAGGCTCAGTCGCGGACCGCGATCGCCCGTCACCGGGTCCCAGGCGAAGGAGGCCGAAAGTCCCCGCTCCCGGAAGCCCTCCGCCTCATGGGCGAGCAGACCGCGCCCGCGCAGCTCCGCGCCCAGCCCGCGCCCGGTGTCTTGCCACGCGAGCCCGGCGCCGATGTCCGCGCCAACGCCGGTCTCCGCGTCGCCGTCGTCGCGGCGTAGCCCGATCTCGGCGCTCGGCGTCAGCACCGAGCCGCCTGCGAGCGGGAACGGCCGCGAGCCTTCCAGCCCGAGCCTGAGACGCGTGACCTTGGCCTCGGCGGCCGCCAGGTTGCCGCCCGGCCCGGAGACCGCGTCCGACGCGGTGTGCACCGTCATGGCATCGGTCTTCACCGCCAGCGTGAGGCCGTCGTCGCCGCCGTCGAGCGCCACGCCGCGCAATCCGACCGCCGCCATCCAGAGATCGAGGTCGGTGCGGATCGCCCCGGCGTGCGTGCCGTCGTCTGCGCGCGGCTCCAGCGTCAGGCTGCCGTCGCCGTAACCCGCGATGCCCCACACCGAGAGCCGCTTGCCCAATTCATAGCGCGTCCAGGGCCATACCCCCGTCAGGGTCGAGGCCACGTCGCCAACGCCCGCGCCACGGTAGCCGCCGTCGCTCCGGCTGTGCGTGACCGCCAGCCCGGTCGTCCAGCGCCCGCGCGTCCAGTCCGCGCCCAGCATGCCGCTCGCCACCTCGCCGTCGAGCGCCACATCGCCCCCCGCCTCCGCACTTGCAGCGTCCCGGCCCGCGAAGCGCGTCACCGCACCCCGGCCCCAGACCGAGACGAGGCCCCTGTCGCCGGTCGCCGCGGTCAGCGCGAAGGACGTGCCGGGCAGCAGCGCGCGCCCGCTCATCGGCTGCCCGAGACCGGACGCATCGGCCGCCTCGGTCATCGGATCCCCGTGCGGGCCGGCTGCGAACGCCGGGCCGGCGCCGATCCGCCGCCCGGCGACGAACGCCTCGACGCCGGGCGCCGGCTTCGCCTGCATCCGCTCGTCCACCGCATCGAGCACCTGATCCGCCACCGTGCGCCCGAAGCGCCCGATCCACGCACTCGGCATGGGGTCGGCGTTGCCGATCCTCCCCGTCGCGGTCGCGTCATGCAGTCGCACCCGCCGCCACGGGTGCGGGTTGGACAGCGTGAGCGTCATCAACTCATCGCCTTCGTTATGGCTGTCCTCGAGCACCGGTACGGAGATCGTCTTTGCCGTCTCTCCCGGCCTGAAGGTCAGCGTGCCCGAGGCCGCCCTGTAGTCCGACCCGGCATGGGCCGTGCCGTCCGAGGTGGCGTAGTCGACTTGCACCGGGATCCGCAACCGCCGGCTCAGGAACACCCTGAAGTTCAGGGTGTTTCGGTTCATGAGGCGGTCCTCATAGGCAGTCGCGTCGAGCACCCTCACTCTGGTCGTATCCACTGGATCGTCGTCGCACGGCCCGCGCTGCAGCCGGCCTTCGCAATTGTGGACATCGCCCAGAGCGACGAACGGAACGGTAATCGTGGAAGACCAGGTCGCGAAAATGAGGGTGTTGGAATCTCTGTAGCACTCGGCTTGGATGGTACACATGTAGTTCTCGCCAGGACTGGTGGCGGTGGCGGTTATGGACCTGCAGCTCAGCGGCGCCATGCTCACCCGCATGATCCGCGCCTGGCACCCCTCGTCGGTGACCGCGTCGGACCTGTTGCAGATACCCATGTCGGAGCAGCAGGAGATCGATCTGATCTGGCGCCACGCGTGGCCGCGTCCCCGCCTTCCGTGGTCGAGGTGCAGCGTCATGTCGCTTGCCGCCACGAGGTCGACCTTGGCGACCACCGTGCCGTAGGTCGCACATCTGTTCTGGACCCGGAACGTACTCTTCTTGAATGTCCCCCGGTTCGTCCACGAGGCGTCCAGGCATTCGGCGTCCCGGTGGTCCACCCTTTCCGGGCGGCTGCATTGACTGGCCGCGGCGTCTGCCGGAAACAGCAGGAACGCAGCGGCGAGAAGCGCGATGGCTGCGCTTCCCGTTCGGCCGATATCTCTTGTGGCGATTCCCATGCTCACTTGCGATCCAGACGGCGCACCCAGGGGGGATGCGCTACCGAATCACGTGGGCACGCCTGCCGCCGCAACTAGTCGTATTTTCGGATGGGGGCGATTGGGAATTGTTATCGATCCGCGCCGTAGGCCGCGCCGTTCGCCGCAGTCGCCGCCTGTCGCGCCTCCGTCTATGACGGACGCGCGCTAGCGATCGAAGTGGTAGACGACCTGGTCGAAGCGGTCGCGCGGGAAGGCGAACACGAAGACCAGCGGGTCCGCGCCGGTGCAGCGGAGGGCGTGCTTCGCGTCGGGCGGAATGTAGACCGCGCAACCGGGCCCCACCGCGTGGCTGCGGCCCTCGATCTCCATCTCTCCGCGACCGCTCATGATGTAATAGATTTCTGCGGGCTCGTGATGGTGGCGCATGAGCTCGGCGCCGGGCGCGACCTCCGCGATCCCGGTGGCGAGGTCCGTGGTTTCCGTCCGCTCGCCGGCGATCAGCAGCTTCCAGCGGATCCCTGTGCCCGTGGCGAGGTTGGCGTCCTCTCCGCCTTCCCAATCGAGATCGGCCTGGTCGACGATGGCAGGCCTCGGCACGGTCATCGGCCCCTCCCCCTCTGCAGCGCCACGCGAGCGTACCGGCTCGCGCTCACGATTGTCAGCCAATCCGGTTGCACGCGTTCACCGGCACATCGCCGGCGAGCACGCGCACCACCTCCTCCGCGCCCCGCTGCCTGAGCTCCGCGAGCGAGGCGTCGGAGGAGAAGGCCACGTGCGGAGTCGCGATCACGTCCGCACGCGCCACGAGCGCTGCGGGCGGGCTCGGCTCGCCCTCCACCACGTCGAGACCGGCACCGGCAAGCCGACCGGCCTCCAGCGCCTCGATCAGCGCGTCGTTGTCCACCACCGGCCCGCGGCTCACGTTGATGAGGAAAGCGCCCGGCTTGACACCGGCGAGGAACGCCGCGTCCACCAGGTGATGCGTGTCGTTGGTGAGCGGCAGGTGAACGACGATGACGTCGGACTCTGCGGCGATGCGGTCGAGCCCGACCATCTGCGTCGGCACGGACTCCGGCGGTGCGACGATATCGTGGCCCAGCACGGTCATGCCGAGGGCGTCCAGCTTGCGCGCGGTGCAGCGCCCGATGCGCCCCATCCCGAGGATGCCGGCGGTCATCGTCGCCCCACGGCGCAGGCGGGCGCCGGAGGGGTCCCACTCGCTTGTCTTCACGGCCCGGTCGAAGTGCACGACGCCGCGGAACCAGGCGTAGGCCATGGCCACCGCGTGATCCGAGACCTCCTCGACGCAATAATCCGGTACGTTGGCGACCCAGGTACCGCGCGCGGTCGCCGCGTCCACCGCGATGTTGTCGAGCCCGACGCCAAGCCGCTGCACGATCCTGAGTGCCGATGGGCGCGCGATCGCGGCGGCGGAGATCTGGGCCCAGCAGGTGAGGATCGCGGCGGGGTTGTGCTCGTCCACCATGGCCTCGACCGCCTCCGCCGGGCTTGGCTCGGAAGGGCCCGCCACCAGCGCGTGGCCGGCGGCTTCGAGCACCTTGCGCTCGATGCTGACGTCAGGCCAGGCGAAGTCTGTCTGCAGTACGGTCACCATGAAACATCCTCTCTCGTGCCGTGGGCGGGCCGCCGCCGATCCTCCCATCGTAAACCGCATGCCCTGCCAGGGTCATGGCGGAATGCACTGGGGGAGAAGCGATGGAAGCGGAGCGTGGCCACCGCTGGCCGCCGGCGGCAGCATCGGCTGTCGCCGGCGGCCAAGGGGCGGGAGCTGCGGGCAGGGAGGGACCCGGTCCCACCCCTCCCGGCCGGAACTTGCCTTGCGATCCGTTCTTGGCGGAGCCGCTGGACGCGCGTTCCGCCAAATGTTTGCAAGATCGGCCGGTGAGCGGCAATTCAGAAATGGTACCGCAGGGGGATAAATGCCAGGAAAATCTTCTTGGGAGGGTTATGAAAAATTCTTATAGCCGTTCGGCGCCCTTCGGCCGGGCAACGGCCAGCAGGTCGTAGCCGAGTTCGGTGGGCGCGAGCCGACAGGCCAGCGCGTCGAGCCAACCGAGCGGCCGGGAACTGACCACTTTCCTCTCGGACAACAGGCTCTCGGCTCCCGCGCTCGCCACCCGGAATCCGGTCTCCGAAAGGTCTCGGTGCACCTCGGCAAGCGTGTAGAGGTGGTAAAACAGGCGGATCTCGCCGTCGGCCTGATTGCGTTTGTAGAGGACGTCGCCGGGCTCGAGCTTGCCCTCGCGCACCAGAGGCGCCGCATCCCGCTGCTCGGCGCGGAACCGGCGCTTCGCATTCGGCACGCTGAGGATCAGGGTCCCGTCCGCCTTCAGCATGGTGCGGATGGCCCGCAGCAGGCGCAGGCGCTCCTTGCGCCCGGCAACGTGTGCCAGGACCCCGAATGCCAGCAACGCGAGGTCGAAGGCCTGTGGAAGCTCGGCGGCCAGTTCGTCCGGGTCGTCTCCCCGGATGACCAGCCGCTCGTCGCTCACGAAGTCTCGCAGGCGCTCCGCAAGCGTCTCGCGGGCGACTGGACAGATGTCGTGGGCCACACAGCGCGTCCCGTTCATTTGCAGGAGCGGCAGCGTGTAGCGCCCGGTGCCAGCGCCGATGTCGAGGAAGCGCCCTCCGGCAGCAAGGCACCGCTTCATTTTCCGCAGCGTGCGCCGGTTCGGGCGCGGATAACGCCGGTCGTACAGTCCGGATGAGATATAGCGGCCGTAGCTGCCGGACATGTCCGGCAGTTCCGGCCCATGCGGGTGGGCCGACGCCGACGAGTCGGCCGCAGTTTGCACAGCGGCCTTAGGAGCCGCCATTGCCCTTCCGTCAAGCATCCTGCGTCCCCGTAACAGGATGAACGGTGGAGTCGCGGTGTTGATGCTGCCAGCCCAAGGGAGCACCCGTCAAATTTGCATGCTAGCCGGGGAGCCCCGCCCGGGTCATGGCAGCCGGTCCTCGGGCTCCGGCGGCTGGCCACCCTGCCTGCGCAGCAGACGGCGCGCCGTCTCGATATCGGTGTCGGCTTTGCGGGCAGCGAAGAATTCGGCGGTCTTCATGGCGGAAACCTTCTCGGCGACAGCGGTCGCCACGAACTGGTTGAAGCTCGCGCCGTCCTCTCTGGCGATCTGCACGGCAGCCTCCTTCAAGGACTTGGGCAAGCGGAGCGGATAGGTGCTGGTCTCCTTCTTCGCCATCACAAGCTCCTCAAGGCCTCCCTGGGCGTCTGCAGCGCGATTCCGAATTGCGCCGGCGCGTCGCCGAAGTCCCGCCGGTTGAACGTCACCAGAGCGTCGGCCCGGCCGTTCACGGCGGTCTCGAACACCATCTCGTCGGCGGGATCGCGGAGCTGGGGGCGCCACAGATACCGCACATCGACCGGCTCGCACACCGCACAGAGCGCCGTGACGACGGTCGAGACCTCCTCTTCACTCAATCCCGATGCGATCCGCTGCGCGGGATCGCGGCAGACCGCCTCGTATTCCAACGTCAGAGCCACGGTCAGCAAGAGCGTGAACCTCTCACTCAAAGCATGGTCGAGCAGCGCTGCGGAGGCACCGCTCGGGCTGCGGAGACCCGCGACCACGACATTGGTGTCCAACACATATCGCATCATATATGATGTCACATGATTAGTGATGTCAAGTATAAAGTCAGGGAGAGCTACGGAGCATCGCGAGCGCCATGCCGACCGCCGCCTGCGAGGGGTCGATGACGGGGCAGCCGAGGTGCGCCTCCAGCGGCGCCCGGTAGCGCGCCATGCCGGCGCAGCCCAGCACGACCACGTCCGCACCGTCCTCGTCGCGGAGCTGCTCGGCCACCTGGGTCATGCGCGCGGCGACGATGTCTTCCTGCGCGAGCTGGGTGACGCCGAGCCCGATGGCGCGCTCGCCCGCCATGCGCGCGCTCAGGCCAAGCGACGCCATGTAGCGCCGGTGTCGCGGGATCGAGCCCTCGAGAATGGCGACGATGCCGAAGCGCTCTCCCCGCGCGAGCGCCGCCAACAGGCCGCATTGCGCGATGCCGAAGACCGGCGTGCCGGTCGCCTCCCGCGCCGCATGGAGACCGGGGTCGGAGAAGCAGGCGATGACGAAGGCGTCCGCGCTCTCCCGCTCGACGGTGCGGCAGAGCGGTGCCACCGCCTCGTCGACATGGCGCTGGGTCTCGATGCCGGGCGGACCTTCGGCAAGCGTCATGCAGTCGATTGCAGGCCCGCCCTCGAAGCGCAGGCCATCCACCGCGCGCGCGATATCGTCGGTGACCGTCGCGCTGCTGTTGGGATTGATGACGAGGATGCGGGCGCTCACGGTGCCTTCCCGCGCGGCAGCACGAGTCCGGTGGTCTCGACGATCAGGCCGTAGTGCTCGGTGCGGCGGTGGGCCGCGAAGTTGAAGGTGCTCGACTTCAGGAAGGCGCCGTCGTCCAGGTCGCAGGCGGCGACGATGACCTCGTCGTCCACCGAGCGGGCCTGCGCCACGATCTCGCCGTTGGGCGAGACGATGGCGCTGCCCCCCAGCATGTCCACGCCCTCCTCCCGGCCGGCCTTGGCGACACCCACGACCCAGGCCCCGTTCTGATAGGCGCCGGCCTGCATGGAGAGGTGGTTGTGGAAGGCCCGCCGATGCGGCGGCTCGAAGGCGAGACCGTTGAGCGTTGGCGTGTTGTAGCCGATCAGCACCAGCTCGACGCCTTGCAGGCCGAGTACGCGGAAGGCCTCGGGCCAGCGCCGGTCGTTGCAGATCAACATACCGACGCGGCCGCCGAGCGCCTCCCACACCGGAAAGCCGAGATTGCCGACCTCGAAGTAGCGCTTCTCCAGGTGCTGGAACTCGCGCTCGGGCTCGTGCTCGGCGTGGCCCGGCAGATGGACCTTGCGGTACTTGCCGACGACCGCACCCGCCTTGTCCACCAGGATGGCGGTGTTGAAGCGGCGGGTCTCCCCCTCCTCCCGCGTGAGCTCGGCGTAGCCGAGGTGGAAGCCGACGCCGAGGGCCGCGGCCTCGTCGAAGAGCGGCCGGGTCTCGGGGCCCGGCATCTCCGCCTCGAAGAAGGCGTCCGCCTCCGCGTCGTCGAGCAGCCAGCGCGGGAAGAACGTGGTCAGTGCAAGCTCCGGATAGACCACGAGGTCGGCGCTGCGTTCTGCCGCCTCGCGCATCAGGGCGATCATGCGCGCGACGACGGCAGCCCGCGGCTCGTCGCGGGCGATGGGGCCGAGCTGTGCGGCCGCGACGGTGACGATCCGGCTCATGTTTCGCTCTCCCCCAACCATGGGGCGTCGTAGTCGCCGCTCTCGGGCGCGAAGCCGTGGACCCGCCGGCCGAGCGGGTGCGCTGCCGCCGGCAGGTCGCAGCGCAGAAATTCGCCGCGCCCCGGCTCTCCCAGCACCGCGCCATCGTCCCAGACCACCGTGCCGCGGGAGAGCGTGGTCACCGGCCAACCGGTGACGACATGGCCCTCGTACGGCGTGTAGTCGAGATTGTCGTGCAGCATGTCTCGCGAGATCGTTACCCGCCGCTCAGGGTCCCAGATCGCGATGTCGGCGTCGCCGCCGACCGCGATGGAGCCCTTGCGCGGATAGAGGCCGTAGAGCTTCGCCGGCCGGGTGCAGCAGAGATCGACGAAGCGATTGAGGCTTATGCGCCCGGTGCCGACGCCGGCGGAGAACAGCATCGGCAGGCGGATTTCCAGCCCCGGCACGCCGTTCGCGATCCGGTTGAAGGGCGCGCCCTTGCCGTGCATCTGCTTGCCCTCCGGGTCGTCGTAGCGATAGGGCGCGTGGTCGGAGGAGAAGACGTCGAACACGCCGCTCTCCAGGCCGCGCCAGACGTGCTCCTGGTTTGCCGCATCGCGCGGCGGCGGGCTGCAGACGTACTTGGCGCCCTCGAAGCCCTCGCGGTCGAGGTCGGCTGCGGTGAGGAAGAGATATTGCGGGCAGGTCTCGGCGTAGAGCCGGAGCCCGCGTGCCTTGGCGGCGCGGATCTCCTCCATCGCCGCGCGCGCAGACACATGCACGATCAGGATCGGCAGGTCCACGATCTCGGCAAGCGTGATCGCCCGGTGAGTGGCCTCGCGCTCGGCCTGGGCTGCGTGGGCGACCGCGTGGAACTGCGGGGCGGAGCGGCCGGCGCCGATCAGGCGCTCCGTGAGCCAGGCGATGACGTCGTGGTTCTCGGCGTGAACCATCACCATGGCGCCCTCGCGCCGCGCCGCCGCGAGCACGTCGAGAACCTGGCGGTCGCCCAGCTTGAGCGCGTCGTAGGTCATGTAGATCTTGAACGAGGTGTAGCCGTCCTTGATCAGCGCCGGCAGCTCCTGGCCCAGCACCTGCTCTGTGGGGTCCGAGACGATCAGGTGGAAGGCGTAATCGATCACCGCCTTGCCCCTTGCGCGTCCGTGGTAGTCCTCGACCACGGCGCGGAGCGATTGCCCCCGGTGCTGGGCCGCGAAGGGAATGATGCAGGTGGTGCCGCCGCAGGCAGCCGAGATGGAGCCGGAGCGGAAGTCGTCCGCCGTGGTGGCGCCCATGGACGACGGCTGGTCGATGTGGCAGTGGCTGTCGACCCCGCCCGGCAGCACCAGCTTGCCCGCCGCGTCGATCTCCTGTGCGCCGGGGCCGAGCCCTTCCGCCAGCGCGACGACACGTCCATCGCGGATGCCCACGTCGCAGGCCACCGTGTCGGCCGCCGTGGCCACGGTGCCGCCGCGGATGACGAGATCGTAGTCGGCCTGCGTCATCGTTCGCCCCCGCTACAGGTGCGGGACGACCTCGTCGGCGAGCAGGCGCATGGAGCGCCGCCAGCGCGCCTCGTCGTCCCAGTCGTGCGCGGTCGCGATCAGGGTGCCGAACTCGCCCACCTCCTCGCGAAAGGCCACGAGCCTCTCGGTCACGGTGCGGGGGCTGCCGGCCACCACCATCGCATCCAGCATGTACCGGGTGGTGATCGCCTCGTCCGACATGGCGGGATCGTCCTTCAGCAGCGCGCCGAAGTCGGCGTCCAGCAGCACGGTGCGCAGGTAGTTGAAATAGAACGCGAGCGTGTTGTCGGGGTCGGCCAGATAGTCCTCGGCCTCGGCGTCGCTCTCGGTCACGAGGATGCTGCGGGCCGCGCGCCAGATCGATGGATCGGCCTCGCGCCCTGCGGCGTCGCAGCCTTCCGCATAGGCCTCCCAGTGGGTCTTGACGTGGCAGGCCGGGGTGAAGTTGGCCGAGATCGGAATCCAGCCGTGCGCGCCGGCCGTCCGCGCGCTACCGGAGCGCGGGCTCATGATCGAGACGGCGATGGGCGGGTGCGGCGTCTGGTAGGGCCGGGCCATGACGCCGACGCCGAGATCGCTGCGATAGGCGTCCTTGATCCGAAAATCCCAGTAGCCGCCGGGGAACTCGTAGGGCGGCTCCTGCGACCAGATCTTCAGGATCGTCTCGATCGATTCCTGCATCATCCGGGGCCGGTCCGGCGGGTTGTTCAGCTTGAACATCTCGAAGTCGCCGGGCGAGCCGCCGGGCCCGATGCCGAAGATGAAGCGGCCCTGGCAAAGCTGATCGAACATCGCGGCGTGGGCCGCGACGATGGCCGGGTGCTGCTGCGGCAGGTTGATGACGCCGGTGCCGAACTTGATCCGCTTGGTGCGCTCGATCAGGGTCGCGAGGAAGATGAAGGGCGAGGTGATCTGCTCCGGCTTGTTGGAGTAGTGCTCGCCGACGTAGACCTCGCTGAAGCCCAGTTCGTCCGCGAGCACGATCGCCTCCTGGTCCTCGCGCAGCACCGTGAGGAACGGCCGCTCGGGCCGGTGCAACGGCATCATCAGCATGCCGAGTTCCATGACGCTGCCTCCCGCTCTCGCGACCAACTCTAGCCCGGAACTCTCGCCGGGGTCATGGGCTGCGCGTCAGGCCGTCGCGTGCGCTGTGGCGTCCGGCGGCGAGGCGCCATAATGTCGGCACGCATCGATTGCATGGGAGGGAGAGACCATGGCCCAGCGCAAGACGCTGAAGACGCTGCGTATCGGGATGATCGGCGCGGGCTTCATCGCGCGCTTCCACCTCGAATCCTTCACCGGCGTGCGCAACTGCGCCATCACCGGGGTCTACAGCCCGACCGAGGAGAGCCGCAGCGCGCTCGCTGCACGCGCCAACGAGCTCGGCCTCGGCCCCTGCACCGCTCATGCCTCGCTCGACAAGCTGATCGCGGCAAAGGACGTGGACGCGCTCTGGATCCTCGCGCCCAACGACACCCGCGTCGCCACGATGGAGGCGATCCACAAGGCGGTGAAGGACGGCAAGCGGCTGCGCGGCGTGGCCTGCGAGAAGCCGCTTGCGCGCAATCTCGCCGAGGCCCGCGCCATGGTCCGGCTGGCGGACGACGCCCGGCTCGCCACCGGCTACCTGGAGAACCAGGTGTTCTCGACCGCGGTCGAGCGCGGCAAGGAGATCATCTGGCGCCGCGCGGTGCCGCTCACCGGCCGGCCCTACCTCGCGCGGGCGGCGGAAGAGCATTCCGGCCCGCACATGCCCTGGTTCTGGCAGGGCGAGAAGCAGGGCGGCGGCGTGCTCTCCGACATGATGTGCCACTCGGTCGAGGTCGCGCGCCACCTGCTGACCGCGCCGGGCGAGGCGCGCGATACGCTCAGGGTGGTGAGCGCCAATGCGACCATCGCCAATCTCAAGTGGACCCGACCGGCCTACGTGCGCAGGCTCAAGCGGGAGATGGGGCGCGAGGTCGACTACGGCCGCAGGCCCGCCGAGGATTTTGCGCGGGGCACGCTGGTGCTGGAGGACCCGGACGGCAACGAGGCGATGATCGAGACCACCACGTCCTGGGCCTACGTGGGCGCGGGCCTGCGCATCCAGCTGGAGCTGCTGGGCCCGGAATACTCGATGGAGTTCTCCTCCCTCGGCACCGGGCTCAAGGTCTTCATCTCGCGCGCGGTCAAGGGCGCTGCCGGCGAGGACCTGGTGGAGAAGCAGAACGCCGAGCAGGGCCTGATGCCGGCGCTGGAGGACGAAGCCGGGGTCTACGGCTACACCAGCGAGAACCGCCACATGGTGGAGTGCTTCCGCACCGGCACGGCGCCCACCGAGACCTTCCGCGACGGGCTCGCCGTGACCGAGATCCTGATGGCGCTCTACCGCTCCGCCGAGCTTGGGCGCACCGTCAACTTCGGCGAGGAGGACCTGGAGGACTACATCCCGCCCGTGGCGCGGGGCTGATTCCGATCGGGGCGCGGGGCCATGCTATCGTGACAAGGGATCGGCACCCGCCGCGCTCATTCGGTCGGGTGTCGTAGTGGGAACGGTCTCATGGAACTCGCGCTCGATGCCGTCACCTCCGGCTACGGCGGCATCCCCATCGTCCGCGAGGTCTCGCTCGAGGTAGGCACGGGCGAGATCGTCGCCATCGTCGGCCGCAACGGCGTGGGCAAGACGACGCTGATCGAGACGGTGGCGGGCCTGCTGCCGCTCATGGGCGGCGGCATTGCCTTTCGCGGCCGCGACGTCACCCGTGCCGACGCGCGCGACCGGGCCCGCATGGGCATGGGCTACGTGCCGCAGGGGCGCGGCATCTTCTCCCGCCTCTCGGTGGAAGAGAACCTCCGGATGGGCGAGCTGGTCGGCGGCAAGCGCGCCGAGGCCGCCTTCGAGCGGGTCTACGAATGGTTCCCGCGGCTCGCCGAGCGCCGCCGGCAGCGGGCAGGCACCCTCAGCGGCGGCGAGCAGCAGATGCTCGCCATCGGGCGGGTCCTGGTCGGCCGGCCGACCATCCTGCTGCTGGACGAGCCCTCGGAAGGCATCCAGCCCACCATCGTCGAGCTCATCGCCGACGTGATCGCGAGTCTCAACCGGAAGGACTCGCTCACCGTGCTGCTGGTCGAGCAGAACATCGACCTGGTGTGCGCGACCGCCCACCGCTGCGTCGTGGTGGACAAGGGCGCGACGGCCGCGACCCTCACGCCCGACGAGCTCGCCGACCCGGAGGTCGCGCGCCAGTACCTCGCGATCTAAACGCCCTCTCCCGCACTCGCACCGCGGGGCGGGCGCGTGCT
Source organism: Alphaproteobacteria bacterium (assembly GCA_022820945.1). Lineage (GTDB taxonomy): Bacteria > Pseudomonadota > Alphaproteobacteria > UBA828 > UBA828 > WTGU01. The sequence continues at coordinate 28,591 of JAJEEP010000102.1, forward strand.
ACGGTCCGCACACCGGTCAAGACCAGCAGGGAGATGGACGGAATGCGGTTCAAGGATATGTCATGGCGCCCGCTCGCGGTTCTCGCGCTCGGGGTCGCCGTCGCCACACCCTTCGCGGTGGCGCTGCCTGGGGAGGCAGCCGCGGAGATCAAGATCTGCGTGATCGACGACCATTCCGGCGATTTCGCGCTGCCCAACATTCCCAAGACCAATGGCGCACAGCTCGCGGTCGACGAGCTGAACGCCGCCGGCGGCGTGAACGGCGAGCAGATCGAGCTGATCCACTACGACGGCCAGTCGGACGTGAAGCGCTATCAGGAGCTCGCCAACAAGTGCATCCTCGATGACGAGGCGGACGTCATCATGGCGGGCTACACGAGCTCCGAGCGCGAGGCCGCCCGCGCGGTCGCCGTGAAGAACAAGACGATCTTCTGGCACAACAACCAGGGCGAAGGCGGCATCGCCGACAAGTACTCGTTCTTCACCGGGCCGATCCCGGAGCAGCAGATCCTCACCGGCGTCGAGTACATGATCGACACGTACGGGCCCAAGATGTACGTGCTCGCGGCGGACTACGGCTTCGGGCAGGTGAGCGCGCTCTGGACCCACGTCGCGGCCGGCCTCTTCGGCGGCGAGATCGTGGGCGAGGAGTTCATCCCGCTCGGCAACTCCGAGTTCGCGGCCTCCATCGCCAACGTCCAGAAGGCCAAGCCGGACTTCATGGTCCACTACCTGGTGGGCGCCAACCAGTCGCAGTTCTACCCGCAGGCGCAGGCGGTCAACCTCGGGCTGCCGGCGATCTCCACGGTGAACCTGCAGCAGGGCTACGAACACAGGCAGTTCTCGCCGCCCTCGCTCGCCAACATGTACATCCCGGTCGCCTACATCGAGGAGATCCCGACCGACGCCAACAAGGCCTTCATCGAGGCCTGGCGGGCGAAGTGGCCGGACGAGCCCTACATCAACCAGCCGGCACGCTGCGCCTACGTCGCGGTTCACATCATGGCGGAGGCCTGGCGCCGGGCGGGCTCCACCGACACCGACGCCACCATCGCCGCGCTCGAATCCGGCATCACCTTCGATGCGCCGGAGGGCCGCGTGCTGCTCGACCCGGCGACCCATCATCTGACGATGAACATCCGCATGGCGCATGTGGACGACGCGCACAACGTCTCCTGGGTCCACGACTTCGGGCCGGTGGAGCCCTGGTGGCTCAGGACGCTCGGCGTCAACCTGGTGCGCCAGAACGACGGGCGGCAGTACCTCCCGTGGGACGATGCGCGCTACGAGAAGTACAAGAAGGAATAGACGTTCGTTCAAACGTGACCGGGCCGGCGTAGACGTGCCGGCCCGGCACCCGTTCTCCAATCGCTGACGGTCGGCACGATGGAAACCGTCTCTTTCATCGTCAGCCTGCTCTACCAGTACGCCGACACGATCGGGGTCCTCGCGCTCTCCGCGATCGGGCTGATCATCATCTTCGGCATGATGGGCGTCATCAACATGGCGCACGGCGAGATGATGATGATCGGCGCCTACATCACCTCCTTCGCCTATTTCGCCGGCGTCCCCAGCGGCATCGCCGTGATCTTCGGCGCCGTGGGCGCAGGCCTCGCCGGTATCGTCCTCGAACGCGTCATCATCCGACGATTCTACGGCCAGCTCCTGTCGTCCCTCGTGGCGACCTGGGGCTTGAGCCTGCTGTTGAGCCAGGGCGCCCTCCTCATCTTCGGCCCGCAGATCAAGAGCGTGCCGACACCCTTCGGCAGCTTCGCGCTGGCCGAGCTCTCCTACTCCTACTACCGGCTCTTCATGCTGGGGATCGCGCTCATCACCATCGCCGGGCTCTGGGCGCTGTTCCGCTACACGCGCTTCGGCGTGCACGCGCGGGCGACCATGCAGAACCCCCGCATGGCCCGCGCTCTCGGCGTCGATACAGACCGCATCTATGCGCTCACCTTCGGCCTGGGCGCCGCGCTTGCCGGGCTCGCCGGCGGCCTGCTGGCGCTCACCGCCAACATCGGCCCCTTCTACGGCATGAGCTACACGCCGCAGGCCTTCATCACCGTGGTCGTGGGCGGCGGCGCCGACGTCATCACCGGCCTGCTCGCGAGCGTCTTCTCCCTCGGCGCGGCGAAGACCATCTTCATGAACCAGTTCAACATCCTGCTCGGCCATGTCGCGATGCTGGTGCTGGCCTTCGTCATCATCCGCCTGATGCCGGCCGGCATCTCCGAGTGGATCGAGCGGCGGCGCGTGAGGGTCCGGAGCCGATGATGGAGCGCTATCTCGGCGGGCTGACCGGTCCTCACGAGATGGGCCGCCACTGGGGCTTCTGGGTCGGCTTCCTCGCGGTGATCGCGGCGGGTGCTGCGGCGCCCGATTACCTCTCGCGCTACGAGCTGCTGAACTTCTCCAACTTCCTGACCAGCGTCTTCCTCGCGCTCGGCCTCTGCGTGATGTGGGGTTTCTGCGGCATCCTGAGCCTGGGCCAGGGCGCGTTTCTCGGGCTCGGCGGCTACGCCTACGGCATCGCCGGGATCAACTTCATCGAGAGCCACGGCCACACCTGGGCGGCGCTCGGCATCGGGCTCGCGGTGCCGGTGCTGGTCGCCGCTGTGCTCGGCTTCATCATGTTCTACGCCAGGCTGCGGGGCGTCTACGTGGCGATCCTGATGCTGGTGGTGACGCTGCTGCTGGAGACCTTCCTCAACCAGACCGCAGGCCAGGGCTGGTTCATCGGGGACGCGCACCTCGGCGGCAACAACGGCCTCGGGCGCTTCTCCGGCGTGATCCGAGAGCCGCCGGCGCTCGACTTCGGCCTCGGCGGCGACATCGAGTTCAACGGCCGCACCCGCGCCTTCTACTTCCTCGTCTTCGGCCTCGTGGTGGTGGTCTATCTCGGGCTGCGCTGGCTGGTGAACTCCAAGGCCGGGCGGGTGATGATCGCCATTCGCGAGGATGCCGAGCGGACCGAGGCGCTGGGCTACGACATCCGCCTGATCCAGCTCGGCGTGTTCTGCCTGGGCGCCTTCCTCGCCGGGCTCTCCGGCATCCTCTACGTCTCGTGGGAGAGCTTCATCACACCCACGGTCTTCGGCGTGCAGAACAACATCCTGCCGGTGATCTGGGTCGCCGTCGCCGGCCGCAAGAGCCTGACCGCCACGGTGATCGGCACGCTGGTCCTGCTCTGGCTCTCGCAGAAGCTCGCGGTGCAGGGCAACTACGCGCTGGTGGTGCAGGGCGCGATCCTGATCCTGGTGATGATGCTGCTGCCGGAAGGGGCGATCACGGGCGCGGTCGCGCGCTTCCAGGCGCTGCGCCAGCGGCTCGCGCGCAGGGCGTCGGCATGACGAGCGGCACGGCAAACGGAGGAGACGGCCCCCTGCTCCGGACGCAGGGCCTCGCCAAGGCGTTCGGCGGCGTCCGCGCGGTCGACGGCGTCGACTTCTCCCTGGAGCCCGGCGAGCTGCGCTGCATCATCGGCCCCAACGGCGCCGGCAAGAGCACCTTCTTCAAGCTCCTGCTCGGCAGCGTCAAGCCGGACAAAGGGACGATCCTGTTTCGCGGCCGCGACGTGACGCGCGCCGAGCCGCACCGCCGCGCCCACATGGGGATCGGCGTCAAGTTTCAGCACCTGGGTGTCTACGGCGACCTCACCGTGCGCCACAACCTGCAGCTGCCGCTGCAGCACAGCCTCTCGGGCGAGGCGATGGATGCCGAGATCGCGCGCCTGCTGGAGCGGCTCAACCTCGCCGGCACCGAGGAGCGCCGTGTGGCCGAGCTCGCACACGGCCAGCGGCAGTGGCTCGCGATCGGCATGGCGCTCGCCATGCGTCCGGTCCTCCTCCTGCTCGACGAGCCCACCGCCGGCATGGGGCCGGAGGAGACCCGCGCCACCGGCGCGCTGGTTCATTCCCTCCACGAGGAAGGTGTTACGATCGTCGTCGTCGAGCACGACATGGCGTTCGTGCGCCAGCTTGGCGCGCCGGTCACCGTGCTTCATTACGGACGGGTATTTGCCGAGGGCTCGCTCGCGGCGATCGAGGGCAACGAGGACGTTCGCAACATCTATCTCGGCGCGACACGGACGATGGCCGTTCGGGGCCGCCACCACTGAGAACCACGGATCAAGGGAGAGACGGCGATGCAGAGAATCAACCGGGGCGATATTCCGAGCAAGTACGCCTTCGACTGGGAAGACGAGCCGGTGCTCAGGGTGGCGCAGGGCGAGGCGTTTCAGCTCGAGACCGACGACGCGCTCTCCGGCCTCATCGCCGACGACAGCGACGACCCGCAGGTGCACGACTTCACCGGCGAGCACGTGGTGGCGCTGCAGAGCGTCTGGCCGCCCAAGTACAACCCGGTGGTGGGCCCGATCTATGTGGAAGGCTGCGAGCGCGGCGACACCCTCGCCGTGAGCATTCACTCCATCGACCCCTGGCGCTACGGCTTCTCGGGCATCCTGCCGGGCATCGGCCCGCTGGGGGATTCCAAGCGCTGGGCGGACTGCTCGGAGGCGCACGTGCAGGTGATCGAGCACTTCCCCGGGCCGAGCGGGCACACGCGGGACGGCACGGGCAAGTATTCCGACAAGCTGACCTGGGACCTGATGCCCTTCTGCGGCACGCTGGCGTGCGCGCCGGAGCGCGAGGTCTTCACCTCGCTGCTGGGCCAGGGCCCCTTCGGCGGCAACATCGACTGCCGCGACGTGCGCGCAGGCCACACGATCCTGCTCAACGCCTACCACGACGGCGGCCTGCTTTACGTGGGCGACATGCACGGCGGGCAGGGCGACACGGAGTTCACGGGCATCGCCGACGAGACGCGGGCGACGATCGAGCTGAGCGCCACGGTCATCAAGAACAAGCACGCGCCCTGCGTCAGGATCGAGAAGCCGGACAGCATCGTCGCGGTGGGCATCAACCTGCCGATGGAGCACGCGGTCTACGACGCCTGCGACAACATGATGCAGTGGCTGAGGGACGATTACGGCATCAGCGGCAAGGACATGTACATCCGCATGTCCTGCGATCCGGCGTTCCGTATCCGCACCTACCAGATGGTGCGCGCGGTGACGATCCAGCACGTGGTGGGCGCCGAGTATCCCAAGGAACGCCTGATTCCGGCCTTCTGAGGCGCGTGCGATCATGGCAACGACAGGCTTGAGCGGAACCGCCGGCTGTTTCGTCGGGCGCGTGTGGGCGCCCGGCGAGGGGCCGCTGGTCGTCACGCTCCGGGGCGACACGCTCTACGACATCACCGCACGGCAAGCGCCCACCATGACGGACGTGCTGGAACAGGACGATCCGGCCGCGTTCGTGAAGGGGCAGGCCGGCCGCAGGCTCTGCACCGTGGGCGAGTTGGAGGCCGAGAGCATGGCGGCGGGGTCCGATCCGGCCCGGCGCCACTTTCTTGCGCCCAACGACCTGCAGGCGGTCAAGGCCTGCGGCGTGACCTTTGCCGGCTCCATGCTGGAGCGCGTGATCGAGGAGCGTGCCGAGGGCGACACGTCACGTGCCCAGGCGATCCGCGATCGCATCGGCGGGACGATCGGCGACCGCCTGAGCAACCTGCGGCCGGGCTCGGAGGAAGCTGCGCAGGTGAAAGCCGCGCTGATCGCGGAGGGCATCTGGTCGCAGTATCTCGAAGTCGGCATCGGGCCCTACGCCGAGGTGTTCTCCAAGGCGCAGCCGATGTCCGCCGTGGGCTGGGGCGCGCCGGTGGGCCTGCACCCGGAGTCCAACTGGAACAACCCGGAGCCCGAGATCGTGCTCGCCGTGGCGAGCGACGGGCGGATCAAGGGTGCGGCGCTCGGAAACGACGTCAACCTGCGCGACTTCGAGGGGCGCTCTGCGCTGCTCCTGAGCAAGGCCAAGGACAACAACGCGTCCGCGGCGGTCGGCCCCTTCATCCGCCTGTTCGACGAGAGCTACACGCTGGACGACGTGCGGCGCGCCGAGCTGACGCTGAAGGTCGAAGGGCAAGACGGCTTCGTGCTCGGCGGCACCTCCTCCATGATCGAGATCAGCCGCGACCCGGAGGACCTGGTGGCGCAGACCTGCGGCGCGCACCATCAGTACCCCGACGGCTTCATGCTCTATCTCGGCACGCTCTTCGCGCCGACGGAGGACCGGGACGTGCCCGGCGAGGGCTTCACCCACAAGGCGGGCGATGTCGTTTCCATCTCGACGCCGGCGCTCGGAAGTCTGGTGAACACCGTGCGGCGCTCGCCGGACTGCCGCCCGTGGGTCTTCGGCGCGCGGGCGCTGATGCGGAACCTGGCCGAGCGCCAGCTGGTCTGACCGGCGCGGGCGTTTATCGAGGCTACGGCCCAATGGGCCGCAGTTCTTGCCAAAGTTTGCCAACAGGCATTAGTATCGAACCATGAGCACGATGAACGTATCGCTGCCCGAAGCCCTCAAGGACTTCGTGGAGGATCAGGTCAGCGCGCGCGGCTACAGCACGTCGAGCGAGTACGTCCGCGAGCTGATTCGCAAGGATCGGGACCGACAGCGCCTGCGCGGCATGCTGCTCGAAGGAGCGGCCTCGCCGCAGGCGGTCGCGGCCGATGCGGACTACTTCGACGCGCTTCGCAGCCGGACCCGCAAAGCCGGCCGGCGGTGAGCGGCAAGCCGGTCGTCCTTCGCGAGCGGGCGCGGTGCGATATCGATGAAGCGATAGAGCACTATCTGTCGGAAGCAGGACAGACGGTCGCGCTGAACTTCATCGACGCGCTGGAAGACAACCTCCGGCAGATCGGCGAGCGGCCGGCGAGCGGCTCGCCGCGCCACGCGCATGAACTGGAAATTCCCGGCCTGCGCTTCCGATCGATCGGAAGGTTTCCGTATCTGGCGTTCTATGTCGAAAGGGACGCGGAGATCGATGTCTGGCGCGTCCTGCACGGAGCACGGGACATTCCGGCCTGGATGCAGCAACCGCTGGAGGAGTGATTCGGGTGGCGTCAGGCGGCCGGCAACGGTGCGTCGTTGCGCAAGAGCTCGGCCGCCTTCAGGTCGGCCCAGAATTCCTGGGGAATGGGCTCGTCCAACAGCGCGACGTTCTGGTGAACCTCCTGCGCCGCCATCGCGCCGGGAATGATGCTCTTGACCGCCGGGTGGGCCAGGACGAACTGCAGTGCCGCCGCCGGCAGCGTCACGCCGTGGCGTTCGCACACGCTCTCGATCCTGCGCACGCGCTCCATGATGTGGGGCGGCGCAGGCTGGTAGTTGAAGCGCGCGCCCTCCACCGCCCCGGTCGCGAGGATGCCGGAATTGTAGGGCCCGCCCAGGATGATGCCGACATCGCGCTCGACGCACATGGGCAGAAACGAGCCAAGCGCTTCCTGCTCGATCAGCGTGTAGCGGCCGGCGAGGAGGAAACAGTCGAAGTCGGCGTGGCCGAGCAGCGCCTCGCAGGCCTCCCACTCGTTGACGCCCGCGCCGAAGGCCGCGATGCGGCCCGCAGCCTTGAGTTCCTCCAGCGCGCGGTATCCACCCTGATCGAAGAGCTCGCGCACCTTCTCGTCCGCTGCGGGCTGGCTGCCGTGGGTCCAGACGTCGACATCGTGAACCAGCAGAATGTCGATGGCGTCGACCCCGATCCGTTCGAGGCTGGCCTCGTGACTGCGCATCACGCCGTCGTAGCTGTAGTCGTACACCGGCTGCTTCTCGGGCGGGTCCACGAAGAGCCCCTTCGTCGTCTCGTCCACCGGGCCATCGACCAGCAGCCGGCCGATCTTGGTCGAGAGCACGATGCCCGCGCGGCCGTGGCGCGCGATGGCCACGCCGAAGCGCTCCTCGGAGCGGCCGAGGCCGTAGTAGGGCGCGGTATCGAACAGCGTGATGCCGCTCTCGAAGGCCGCGCTCAGCGTGGCCTGCGCCTCCTCTTCCGAGATCCCGCGGTACAAGTTGCCCAGCGGCGCGCCGCCGAAGCCCAGGCGCGTCACATCGAGGGGCCGGGCCGTGCGCCCGCTCAAACGTGCCGTGTCATTCGCCTTCAACGTCTGATCCTCTTGCCGCTGTCGCGGTCGAACAGCCGAGCCTTGCCGGGATCGAGATCGATGCCGACCGCCGCATCTAGCGCACCCTCGTAGTCCTTGTCGGCGCGAATCACGACCTGTTCCCCGTTCATGTCGCAGGTCACGATGGTTTCGTTGCCGGTCATCTCCGTGGAATAGATGCGCGCCCGCAGCATGGCGTCGGCGACGGGCACGAGGATGGCGTCTTCGGGCCGAAAGCCGAGATAGATATCGCCGCGGGCCGCGACGCTGCCCAGCGGCACGGCGCCGTCCGGCACGGTGAAGCTGCCGTTCTCCAGCGTGCCCTTGACGATGTTCATGGCCGGCGCGCCGATGAAGCGTGCCACGAAGAGATTGGCGGGGTCGTCGTAGATCTCCTTCGGCGGCGCGACCTGCTGCAGCACCCCTTCGTCCATCACCGCGACCCGATGCGCGAGCGTCATCGCCTCGACCTGGTCGTGGGTCACGTAGATGGTGGTCACGCCGAGTTCGGACTGCAGGCGCTTGAGCTCCACCCGCATGGCGATGCGCAGCTTGGCGTCGAGGTTGGAGAGCGGCTCGTCCATCAGGAACGCCGATGGCGTGCGCACCATGGCGCGCGCCAGCGCCACCCGCTGGCGTTGGCCGCCGGAGAGCTGGCGCGGGTAGCGATGCAGCAGGTCTTCCAGGTGCACCTTCTCCGCCGCAGCGCGCACCGCCGCGTCGAGCTCGGCCGCCGGCGTACCGCGCAGCTTCAGCGGATAGCCGATGTTCTTGGCGACCGTCATGTGCGGGTAGAGTGCGTACGACTGAAACACCATCGCCACGTTGCGATACTTGGGCAGCACGTTGGTAACGTCCTGATCGCCGATCTCGATGGTGCCTCCGCTCACGGTTTCAAGTCCCGCCACCATGCGGAGCGCCGTGGTCTTGCCGCACCCGGATTCGCCCAGCAGAACCAGAAACTCGCCGTCGGCGATATCGAGGCTGAGGTTCTTGACCACCTCGTTCTGACCGAAGGACTTGCGCACATCGATCATTCGGACGCGCATGGCCAGCCTCCAGTCCTCTAACCCTTGATCGCGCCGACCAGCAGCCCGCGCGCGATATGCCGTTGGAGAAGGAATGCCGTGAGCACGATGGGCGCAATCATGATGACGATCAGCACCGACATGTACCACCACTGCGGCCCGCGCGTCGCGTTCTGCGCAGCCACGAGCATCGGCATGGTCTGCGCGTCCGCGGTCGAGATGAAGAGCGCGAGCAGGTACTCGTTCCAGGCCAGGATGAGGATGAGGAGCGAGGTCGCCGCCAGCCCCGGCCGCGCGAGCGGCAGCACGATGGTGAAGAAGATGCGGAGCCGCGAGGCGCCGTCTATCTGGGCACTCTCCTCCAGGTCGAGCGGGATGCCGGCGAAGAAGTCGCGCATCAGCCAGACGACGATCGGGAGGTTGACCGCTGTGTAGGTGGCGATCAGCGCGATGTGCGTATCGAGAAGGCCGATCCGCTGGAACATGAGGTAGACCGGCAGAACCACCACCACCGGCGGCAGAATGCGGTTGGAAATGATCCAGAACAGAATGTCGTCGTTGCCGAGCGCGCGCCTGAAGTAGCGTCCGACGGCGGCCACGAAGAAGACGAAGAGGATGATCGCCACAGGCGCGGCGGCGAACAACGGAGCGCCGAGGCTCGTGACCGTGAAGACGGTGAGTCCCAGGAGGGCCAGGAAGGCGAGGACGTTGCCGATCTTGACCCGATACTGAATCCGCACCAGCGCGTAGGCCGCGAACGATCCGATCAGGACGCAGACCACCGTGGCGCAAAAGGCGACGATGACCGAGTTTATGTAGGGCCGCAGCGTGTCGTTGCCGAGCTCGAAGAGGATGTAGTGCCAGGCGTGCATCGAGGGCTCGAAGTCGATGAAAGGTAGGAAGTCGGGCCCGTCGTTGACCTGCACCGGCAGCTTGAACGACGTGATGAACAGCCAGTAGAGCGGGAACAGCACCACCAGCAGCCAGAGCACCAGAAGCGTGTAGACCAGCACCCTGGTGGCGGGCGCCATCGAGGTGATGTCGTACGGCAGGAAGAGACGCCGCAGCAGGGTGCGCTCGGGAATGTTCACGCTTCCATCCTGCGGGTCCTGCGGCCCGCGAAGTTGAAGAACGAGAGACAGGTGACGGTGGCCACGAAGAGCAGCATGTAGCCCACCGCCGCCGAGCCGCCGAGATCCTGCGTGCGCCAGGCGACGAAGGCATGGAGGGTGAGGGACTCGGTGGCGATACCGGGGCCGCCGCTGGTGAGCACGTTGGGCAGGTCGATGATCTTGTAGGCCTCGATCAGGCGGATCAGCACGATGGTCGCGGCCACCGGCGCGATCCCGGGCCAGGTGATGTCGCGGAAGATCTGCCAGCCGCCGGCGCCGTCGATGCGCGCGGCCTCCAACTGGTCGCGCGGCTGAGCCTCGATGGCGGCGAGCAGCACGATGAACATGAAGGGAGTCCACTGCCAGGTGTCGCCGATGAGCACCACGATACGCGCGGTCCACGGGTCCGCCGCCCAGGAGAAATCCGCGAGCCCGAGCCATGTCCAGATGTCGGCAAAGGGTCCCTTGTGCGTGTCGGCGAGCATTCGGAACATGTAGGCGATGCCGACGGGCGTCACCATGATCGGCAGGAAGAAGACCACGCGAAACAGGTTTCGCCCGTAGATCTTCTGCGAGCAGAGGACGGCGAGGCCGAGCGCGAGCGCGAACTGAACCGAGACACCGGCGAAGACGTAGAAGAGCGTCACCACCAGCGAGCCGGGGAAGCCACCCCCCAGGGTGGCCACCAGAAGAAGGGCCAGCGCACCGGCCACGACGAAGGCGACGGAACGGCCGACGACACCGACCACGGTCGTGCCCGGCCGGATCAGGTAGCGCACGAAGAAGAACAGCAGGAGCGCAAAGATCGCGCCCAGGATCAACCAGTCAACGATTCCGAAGACATCGAACGTGCCCAGCAGGTGATACTGCTGGGAGCCGAAGATCAGCTTCTTGAAATTCAGCCACTCGACATACCTGAGCGTGAAGCCGCCGGCGGCGAATTTCAGCTTGGTCAGCGTGAGGTAGGCGGAAACCAGCAGCGGAAACAGCGAGAACGCCAGCAGCGTGAGCACCGCCGGCAGGATGAACACCTTGCCGGCGTTGCGGTCGACCCACTCCGCGACCCGGTCGCGACGATCGCGGGCCTCCAGATAGGCCAACGCTGGAATGCCTCAGTGCGAAGGAGTGGCTCCGGCGCGCGCGACGGGATGCCGCCGCACGTGCCGGAGCCGGCGGATGTGACGCCTAGAGGCCGAGCGTGGCGCGATAGGCGGCAAGCTGATCGTCGGTGCCGTTCTCTTCGTTAAGCTCGTTCCAGCCGTCTTCGATGGCCTGCATCGCCGTGGCCTTGTCAATCTCGCCTGCGGCGAGCCGTGAGATGGCGTTGTCGAGCACCACCTGCTGATAGGCCTGGTTCTGCGGGATGCGCAGATCGAGCACCATGTTCGGGCTGTTCAGGCTGGCCTGAATCGCGCCGAGATAGTCCTCGGCGGCAGCCTCGCTCATCCCCGCCTGCACCCACAGCGACAGGTCGCCGAACTGCGAGAGACGGTAGGGGTTGAAGCCGGTGATGCCGATGGTCACGTCCTCGTTGGACTGCGCCGGCTGCGACATGTGGGAGAAGAAGGCGTAGGCCGCGTCCTTCACCTTGTCGTCGGCATTGGCGTTGATGCCGCCGGACCATCCGCCGAAGGCGGCGAAGGGCGCGCGGTTGACCCCGTTGATGGCGTAGGGACAGGTCTCCGCGTCGCACGGCACGAGCGCGCCGCTGGCACGGTCGAGCACCGACGTCGAGCCGGGGAGCATGATCGAGCCCACCTTGTCGATCACCTGCGAGGTCTCCGGGTCGATGGCGAGCGTGCCGATGTCGCCCCAGTCGATGGTGAGCGCGCAGCGGCCGGAGGTGAACAGGCTCCGCGTGTCGCCCACGTCGAGGTTGATCTCGTCTGGCGGGCCGAAGGCGGTCGTCGCAGTGTAGATGTCGAGCGCTGCGGAGAACGCCTCGTTGTTGACCAGCGGCGCCATAGTGTCGGTGTCGAAGAAGATGCCCTGCGAGGTCCCCTGCGACTGCAGGTAGCCGCCGGCGATCGAGAGGATCATCCAGTAGGCCTGCGCGCTGCGCTTCTTGGAGATGCAGGAGCCGTAGTCCGGCGTCCCGTCGCCGTTCATGTCCTGGCCGTGGGTGGCCTCGGCCGCGGCGACGTAGTCCTGCCAAGTCTCCGGCGCCGCGATGCCCGCATCGGCGAACACGTCGGAGCGGTAGTAGACCATCTGGAAGTCGCCATCGAGGGTGAGCATGTAGGTATCGCCGGCGAACTTCTGCGAGAACTCGCGGAAGAACGGCGCGATGTCGTCTTCCTGCAGGGCCGAGTCCGCCGCGACCCGCTCGCTCAGGTTCTCCATGTAGCCGGGCACGATGTAGTCCACGCCCCACTGCGGCGCGAACACCGCGGCGTCGATGGAGTTGGTGCCCGATGCCCAGTCCGTCAGCACCTTGGTGTAGAGGTCGGAGAACGGCACCGTGACGATGTTGATCTGCGCGCCGGTCATGGCGTTGAAGTCCGGTGCGCGGCGCTGCAGCGGCTCGGCGATCTGCGGGCCGGTGAAGGTCATGATGTTGACCTCCACGCCGTCGAACTCGCCGGCCGCCTGTGCCGTGCCGGCTACGAGACCGAGCGCAGCAACGCCCGCAAGCGGCGCGAGGACCGCCTTCTTGTAAAGAGATGTGATCTTCATTGGATTCTCCCTTGGTCGAGTGGGTTCATGGATCGGAGTGAAACAGCGCCGGCTCCCTGGTGGCAAGGGTCGTCAGCATGGTGACGAGCTGCCCAAGGTGATGGCGCAGCGCCTGCTTGGCGCGCTCGGCATCGCGGGCCTCGAGGGCGCCCACGATGGCTTCGTGCTCGCGATAGGTTTCCTGCAGTCGTCCCGGTGCCGGCAGCACGAGCTGCCGCGCCCGGTCGAGCTGAGCCCGGACGCTCTCGGAGATCCGGCCAAGGCGGCGATAGCCGGTGAATGAGAGCATCAGCTCGTGCATCTGCGCGTCGTGCTCGTAGAAGCCGGTCAGGTCGCCGTCATCTAGCATCACCCGCTGTATTCTCAAATTGCGCCTGAGCAATCCAAGCTGGTCGTCGGTGATGCGGCGGGCGACGTGCTCGATCGCGGCAAGCTCCAGGGCCTCGCGGATGAACGCCCCTTCCCGGATTTCCGCCATCGCGATCCGGGAGACATAGGTCCCGGCCTGGGGATGCACGTCGACGAGGCCGTCGGCCGCAAGCCTGGCGATGGCCGCCGCGACCGGCGAGCGCGACACGCTCAGCGCCTCGCAGACCTCCGCCTTGCGCAACACCTCGCCGGGCGCATAGCGGAGCCCGACGATGGCGCAGCGCAGGCTCAGGTAAACGCGATTCGCGAGCGTCCCTTCGAAACGATCGAGGGATTCCAGCCGTCGCGTGGAGGACGATCGCGGGACCATGCCCGCTCGCGCCTCTCCTTCGGCCTGAGCCGCCTGAACTGGCCTGACTTGCACTCTAATATGTTAGCACACACCTATACCCTGTCAAAGCAGGAGCGGCGGCTCGCGCGAGGGCCATCGGCCGCAATCAGCCCGCCCGCCCCTCCCTCAACGTCTCCCGACTACGGAATTTCGGCTCCTCCAACCCTGAGAAATCGTCCTGAAATACGCCTCTTAGAGCGCTCTAGCCTGACGTCCTAGTAATCTTCCTGGACATTCAACTCGGGGGAATTACTCGCTTGTACCCCTATGCGCCACCCGGCATGAATTTTGATTTTCGAAGCATTTCATTCGTCTCTCTGCGGGTGTTATCCAGATCATGTGATCAGAAGAAGGGCGGACACCGTCTGGCGGATGAGAGAGCGGCAGAGCCCTCAAACTGCGCGCGCCAGGACAGGAAGTAAATGGCTCTCACCAACGTGTTTCGCGTGATCGACGGCTCCGGACGCGCGCGTAGGAGACACGGATTAACGGCGATCGATCGCGCCGATTTAACACCGCCTCTCGTTCACTTCGTCTGCTTTCGATAACGGCTTTACGTTTATGAAGAGGCCTCGTGTCGGGAGGCCTCGTTTGTGAACTGCGACGGCCAGTTTACCAGCACGAGTCGGACGCTGTCCATAGCCATCGCATCGCTTAAAACAACCAGCCCGGATCGACCCCGAGCAATCAACGGAACATCCATGCCATTAGCGCTCATTCGCCGCGCCGTCAACCCGCATGTGCGGCGCCGGCCATCCAGGAGCAGGGCCTCCGTCACCGCCGCGCCGCCGCATGCCCGCACGACAGCCGTATCACCGCGTAGCATAGTGCGACGCAGGCACGCCACATGCCGGCGGCGAATGCGCATTGCACCCGGCACCGATGCGCGACGCTTTGTTTGGCCCAGGCGATATTCGAGCGCGGTTCGGGGCAAGACCTATGAATATGTCTTCGGCGATTCGCTCGGCGACTCGAACGGCCGCATCTTTGACGGCGTCTCGTGCGAGGTGTGTGTAGCGAGCGGTGGTCTGGATCTGGGCGTGGCCGAGGAGCTTCGCG
>JAJEEP010000069.1 GCA_022820945.1 Alphaproteobacteria bacterium
GCCCCACAATTGGCTTTCAGGATCGCCCATGGCAAATGTGGGGGTCAGGGGTCTTCCAACCCCAACACCTAGTGGTTCAGCGCCGCAAAACCGGCTCGATCAGGCTCGGCTGGTCGGAAAAAGTGCCAACTTGGGTCGAGACCACGATCACCGTCTCGTTCGACGAGCGGCGGGTCGGCGGACTGGATTTCTCGTGGACATTCGACGACTTCTACAGCGCCCACACCATCCAGACCTACGATCTGGACGAGGACGGAACGCTCAATTCGCTTGAAGTCAGGAACCTGCGCGCCGAGACCTTCGATCCGCTCTCGCCGGCCGACTATTTCGTTCACATCTGGTCGGGAGAGGAAAAACAGTACGGTTTCGACGTGGATCGTTTTGGAGCACGGATCGAGCAGGGGCAACTCGTTTACGAATTCTCCGTGGACCTTACGCCGCCCCTCGATCCGAAAGCAGAGCCGGTGACCGTCAGCCTGTTCGACCGCGAAATTTTCGTGGATTTCAGCTTTTCCGAGTCACCGTTCCTGCTGGTTAGCGGCGAGATGACTCCGGGTTGCACGTTCCGCGTTGCGCGCGGCACGGGCGCGCAATCCGGCCATCCCCAGCCGGTGACGCTCGCCTGCGATGGATAGGCCGCGATGAATCACAGGCCCTGCAGACTCCGCCTCCGCAGACCGATTGCGCGGCTGGGTCTGGCGTGCGTGCTGCTGCTGACGAGCCTCGTCACTGCGCCGCTCGCGCTCTCGCAGACCGACTCCGCAGCACCCGCCCCGGCCCCCGTCGAGGTCGAGATCGTCGAGGAGGACGGCGGCTTGTTCGACGGTGTGACGGATTTCCTGATGGACTTCCAGCGCCGCGCCAACGCCGAGGTGGCCTTCCACATGAACGCCATTGAGCGCGGCGATAACCTCGGCGCCCTCATCCTGGCCCTTGCGGTCGCGTTCGCCTACGGCGCCATCCACGCATTCGGGCCGGGGCACGGGAAGTTCGTGGTCGTTTCTTACTTCCTCGGGCGCGAGGCGCGGGTGATGCGCGGCGTGGTGATGGCGGTGCAGATCGCCATCGTCCACGTCATCGCCGCCATCGTCATCGTCTGGCTGGCCGACCTCGTACTGCGCGGCGGCTTCGGACTGGCGCTGTCGGACGTGCCGGGCGTACGCGCCGCGAGCTTCCTCATCATCGTCGGCATCGGCCTCTACATGCTCTACCAGGCCGTGCGCGCCTCGCTGAGAGCACGCTCGGGCGGTGCCAGCGACCACGGGCACAGCCACGATCACAGTCCGCCTCACCGTCACGATCACACGCACCCTCATCATCACGGCCACCACCACCATCACGGCCATAGCCACGGCGGCAAGGCGGAAGGCGGCATCCTGGCGCTCGCGGCCGGCATGGTCCCGTGCCCCGGCGCCGTGCTGATCATGCTCTACGCGGTGGCGAACGACATGATCGTTCCCGGCTCCCTGCTGGTGGCGGCGATGTCGCTCGGCATCGGATCCAGCATCTGCGTGCTGGGGGTCGGCGCGATTCTGGCGAGACAGGCCGCGATGCGGATGATGGAGCGCTCGGGCGGCGGCGGGGCCAACGCGCTCCGCCACGGCATGAACTACGCGGGCGCCGCCCTGGTCACCCTCGTCGGCCTGGTGTCGTTCATCGCCTTTCTCAACACGCCACTCGGCTGACGGGCGGCAATCGCCGCTGGCGTCGGTCGCGCTGACGAGGCCGTTACCGCCTCCGATTGAGCACCGCTTGACCCAAATTCCGCAGCCCGTCGATGCGGGTCACGACGAAGATGGCGAGCGCCGTGACGACGATGGAGGGGCCGGAGGGCGTATCCCAGGTCGCGGACGCGTAGAGCCCGCCCACGGTCGCCGTGACACCCACCGCCGCTGCGCCTGCGGCCATCCACTCGGGGCTCGGGGCGAAGCGCCGGGCGGTCGCCGCAGGAATTATAAGCAGCGCCACGATCAGCAGGATGCCGACGATCTTGATGGCGGCTGCGATGATCGCCGCCACCAGTAGCCCGAAGATGAGCCGCGCGCGCTCCGGCTTGAGGCGCGCGACGGCAGCGAGGTCCGGGTTGACGGTCGCCGCCAGCAGCGGGCGCCAGAGCCACGCGAGCACGCCCAGCACGACCGCGCCGCCGCCCCAGATCACCGCCAGATCGACACGCGCAACGGCGAGGATGTCGCCGAAGAGCAGCCCGTGCAGGTCGATCCGCATGGACGGAAAGAACGAGAGGATCACGAGACCCAGTGCCAGCCCGCCGTGGGCGAGCAGCCCCAACAGGGTGTCGGTCGGCAGCGTGCCGCGGCGGTCGAGATAGAACATGATGAAGGCCACCAGTGCAGCGCTGGCCAGGATCCCGATCACCAGATCGATGCTGATGACGATGGCGAAGGCAACGCCCAGCAGCGAGGAGTGCGCGATGGTCTCGCCGAAGTAGGCCAGTCTGCGCCAGACGACGAAACACCCCGCCGGGCCGGTGACGAGGGCGAGCCCGATGCCGGCGATGAGCGCACGCATGAAGAAGTCGTCGAGCATCGCTCAGGTGCCCGGCGCACCGGCGCCGGCGGGCTCCTCGTCATGCTCGTGCGGCACGAGCACCACGACATCGTCGCCGGTCTTGGCCGCGAGCTCGATGTCGTGGGAGACGACAAGGATGCCGCAGCCCAGGCTGCGGCGGACCTCCTCGATCAGCTCGTGAAAGACGTCCGCCCCGCTCACGTCGACGCCCTGGGCCGGCTCGTCGAGGACAAGCAGATCGGGCTTGTCGATCAGCGCCCGCGCCAGCAACAGCCGCTGGAACTCGCCGCCGGAGAGTGTCGAGATGGGCGGATTGCCGAGCCGCTCCAGGCCGACGGCGGTCAGTGCCGCCTCGATCTCCCGGCGGGGGTAGTGCCGGGTCAATGTCATCAGACGGCGCAGCCTGAGCGGCAGCGTCGGGCTTATGGCGAGGCGCTGCGGCACATAGCCCACCGCCACGCTGGACGCGCGCTCGACCGCGCCCTCGTCGATCTGGATCAGGCCGAGGACGGCCTTGGCGCAGGTCGATTTGCCCGCGCCATTGGCGCCGATCACGTAGACCAGCGCCCCGCGCGGCACCTGAACGTCGACGTGCCGGATGATCCAGCGCTCGCTCCGGCGGACGCCGATGTTGCGGGCGCTCACGAGCGTCTCCGGCCCGGCGGGCGACATGCTCCCTGTCGTCATGCCGCCCGCCGGTCAGGAGGCCGGCGGCTCTTGCTAAGAACGCTTGAGCCGGTGTAGAAATAAAACATTATAACGTTCGCATACCCACGTCCGCCTGAACGATGGAGTCGCGACCATGGATCGTCCGCGCATCGTACCACGACGCCTCCCCCTCACACTTGCCGCGGCGGCGCTCCTCGGCTGCGCGGCGGCAGGCCCCGCGACGGCCGACGACGACCTGCGGGTCGTCGCCTCGATCAAGCCGGTGCATTCTCTGGTAAGTGCCGTGATGGCGGGCGTGGGCGAGCCTCACCTGATCGTTCGCGGAACGTCGTCGCCGCACACCTTCACCATGCGTCCCTCAGACGCGGAGGCGCTGGAGGATGCTCATATCGTCTTCATGGTCGGCGACACGATGGAAACCGCGCTCGCCGGGCCGGTGGAGGCGCTCGCCGGCCACGCCCGGGTGGTCAAGCTCGTCGATACACCAGGCCTGGTGCTCCGGACGATGCGCGAGGGCGGCGCCTTCGAGGACCACGACCACAGCAGCGACGGCCACGGGGGTATGGACGACCACGCGGGTCGTGACGATCATGGCCATGGCGACCACGATGACCATGCCGACGACATGGACGACCACGGCGCCTTCGACCTGCATGTCTGGCTCGATCCGATCAACGGCTGGACCCTGGCGCGCGCGATCGGCGGCGCCCTGGCCGACGTCGATCCTGCCAACGCCGCCACCTACGAGGCCAACGTCGACGCCCTGCTCCACCGCCTGGACCGCCTGACCGGAGAGATCGCCCAGGAAGTGGCGCCGGCTCGCGGCGTGCCGTTCATCGTCTTCCACGACGGCTACCGCTATTTCGAGGATCGCTTCGGGCTTACCGCCGCGGGCTCGGTCGTCGTCAGCCCCGAGCGCGCGCCCGGCGCGCGGCGCATCGCCGAACTGCAAGACAAGCTGCACGCGCTCGGCGTGGTCTGCGTGTTCGACGAGCCCCAATTCGACCGGCGCATAGTCAGGACCGTCATCGAAGGCAGCGACGTGAAGACCGCTACCGTGGACCCACTCGGTGCCACCATCGAGGACGGGCCGGAGCTCTACTTCACACTGCTCCGCAACATGGCTGGGTCGTTCAAGAACTGCCTCGCACCCGACGACGGGGCCTAGGCTCTAGCCGCCTGCGGCTGCGGCCTGGGGCTCCTGCTCCTCGCCCTGCTGCAGCGCGAAGATCGAGGTGTAGCCGCCCGACCAGTCCGGCGGCAGGAGGCAGGGTCTCGGGTCGAAGTGAATCCAGCGCGGGCGCTCGCCCCGCACGAGCTCCCCGTTATGGGCCGAGGGATAATTGTAGGCCGTCACCGGCAGCGCGTCGGCGGACGAGAAGGCGTTGAGCAGCAGCGGCCGCGAGCGCGCCGGGTGGGCGTTGGGCTTGGAGCCGTGGATCATGCGGCAGTGGTGCACCGTCACCGAGCCCGCCGGGCCCTTTAGATAGACCGCCTTCTCCACCGGCACCCGCGGCAGGTCCCGCTCGCTGATGGCGCCGGCCCAGCAGTTGTTCCCGTCATAGAGGTCGAACAGCTCGCCCTCGTGCGCGCCGGGGATCACGCCCATGGGCCCCATGGTCTCGTCCACGTCCTCCAGATAGACGCCGATGGTGAGCACGCTGTAGTTGGTGTGGGGCCAGTACTGGATGTCCTGGTGCCACTTCACCTCCTCGCCGCCGCCCGACCATTTGAAGTTGAGCTTGGAGTGGTGAAACATCACGTTGGGTCCGAGCAAGTCCTCGGCCAGGTCGGTGATGCAGGATTCGCTCGCGAAGCGCCAGTAGTCGGGGTGTCGCGCCACCGGCTGATTCAGGCGCCTGAGCCGGGGCGCCGTGGCGCAATGATCGGGTTCCAGGTCGAACCTGTCGTCCGAGTCGGCCCGGCTCCGGCTCTCGTCGATGAAGTGCTCGCTGAGCCCGCGCAGCGTGGCGAGCCAGTCCTCCGGCACGAAGCGCTCGAGCAGCAGATAGCCGTCGCGAAAGTACGCCTCCCGCTGCGCATCGGTCAGCACCTTGGGGCGATGGGCAAGCACCTGCTCCGGGGTCATGGCGGCGTCTCTCGTCCGAATGAGCCGTGCCGCCATGGTGTCACGAGCCGGCGTTCCTCGCCAGTCGTGGATTGCTCGGTGTTGCCATCACGCGAAAACGTTGAGTCGATGAGTCGACTAATCCGAAGATTTCAGCCGCTCGAATTTGGCAATCTTAGGATCGTTCGTCCCAGTATTCCCCCATATTTCGGCGCGAACGTTCCGTTTCTTCGACATTCTCGGCAACCGAACGTTCGTTGCCCGCCGCGATCATGCCGACCAGCACTTCTACGAGGATGGTGGCGCCGACGTGGGACGGGAACATGCTCGGGCTCCGGACGGAGATGAGCAGGATGTCGTCCGCGCTCGCGGCCAGGGGCGACGTGCGCCGGTCGGTGATGCCGATAACCCGCGCACCCGCCTCCCGAGCGAGCCGGGCAACCTTGATGGATTCGGCCGCGCAAGGCTCGACGGCGATGCAGACGACGACGTCGCCCCGCGCCAGGGCTCCCAACAATAGAAAGTACTCGGCGCTATTGGGCACCAGCAAATGCCAGTTCTTGAACCCTGTGGCCGCCACATGGTGCAGGTAATTGGCGGACGACTCGGATGTGAGCATCCCGATCACGAGGACGGTGCGCGCGTCCGTCAACGCCTGCACTGCCCGCTCCAGGGCAGCGCGGTCTATGTGGTCGAACAAGGTATGGATATTGGTCAGCGCTGCCTGCTGGAAGGCGTTGAGATCGTGATCGAACTTGTCCTCGCGGGCGACCACATGTACTTGGCCGCCTTCGAGAGAATAACCCGTGGCTTGGTCGTTGATACTGTCGCGGTAAAGCGCGCGAAACTCGTCGTAAGTGTTGAAGTCGACCGCCTTGGCGAGCCGGTTCATGGTGCTGGGCGGCACCTCCGCTCTTGCCGCCAGTTGGCGCATGGAGAGTGTGGCAACCTCGCTCGGATGCTCCAGAATATAGGCGGCACACTTCTTGAGCTGACGACTGAGCTTGGGATAAGCGTGTGTCAGAAGATCGACCCCTTCACCGAATTCCACGCGCATCGCTATCTCCGAACGACCGTGTGAGCAAACCACATGGAGTTCCACCCCCAGTCTTCCAACATCGCCAACCGCCCAACGCGCCTCCTGCCAAGCAACCGCCGGATATCGATCCGGCGGTTCCGTCCCCTCGTTGGTGCCAGAAACGCGTCGGCCAATCGACTCCATTAATTGCCCAAGTCCTGTATCGAGCATCGCAAACCCGGGAGCGTTCGTCAATATAAATCCCATAGTTTTGAAAAAATAATATTACGTTTTTTGAAACATGCGACCTGTTTCGTGGGACAAAGGGGGAAACTAATGCGTGTGATGCAGAGCCGTAAGTGGGAAGGGTTGAATGGACCGGCAATCGTTTTGCCGGCGTCGTAGCCTGCGCCGAACCACGTGCCGGCAGCGCGCTCCTCGATCGGAGGGCATCCCCGTTCGGGTCGCTTTCACGCGGCCGTCGCGATAGCCGGGGCGGGAGAGGGAATGCTATAAGGGCGCGCCCTCGATCCTCGCGCGGCGGGACGGCTTCATGAACCTCCACGAATATCAGGCCAAGCAGGTGCTGGCGGGGTTCGGCGTGCCGGTGCCGCGCGGCGTGCCGGTGCTTGCGCCGGACGGAATCGAGGCCGCCGTGAACGAGATCGGCGGCCCGGTCTGGGTGGTGAAAGCCCAGATTCACGCCGGCGGGCGCGGCAAGGCCGGCGGCGTCATGGTCTGCACCTGCCGCGACGAGGCGATTGCGGCAGCGCAAGCCATGTTCGGCAAGGTTCTCGTCACCCACCAGACGGGGCCAGCGGGCCGCGAGGTGCGCCGCGTCTACCTGGAGGAAGGCGCCGATATCGCCCACGAGTACTACCTCGGCGCCGTGGTGGATCGCGAGAGCGGGCGTGTCGCGCTCATCGCCTCCCGCGAGGGCGGCGTCGAGATCGAGGCGGTCGCGGCCGAGACCCCGGATGCCATCGTGACCGTGCCGGTCGATCCGGCGAGCGGCTTCCAGCCTCACCACGGGCGCAGCCTCGCTTTCGGTCTCGGACTCTCCGGCGAGACGGCGAAAGCGGCGAACAAGATGGCGCGCGCCGTTTACGACGCGGTCCTCGGCACCGATGCGAGCCTGGTCGAGATCAATCCCCTGATCGAAACCGCGCAAGGCGCGCTTATCGCCCTCGATGCCAAGGTGAGCATCGACGACAACGCTCTCTACCGACGGCGGGAGATTGCGGCGCTGCGCGATCCGGACGAGGAAGACCCGGCCGAGCGGGCCGCCGGCGAGCACGAGCTGAGCTACGTCAAGCTCGACGGCAACATCGGCTGCATGGTCAACGGCGCGGGCCTCGCCATGGCGACGATGGACATCATCAAGCTGCATGGCGCCGAGCCCGCCAACTTCCTCGATGTCGGCGGCGGCGCCAGCCGCGAGCGGGTTACCGAGGCCTTCAAGATCATCCTCTCCGACCCCAACGTGCGCGGCATCCTGGTCAACATCTTCGGCGGCATCATGCGCTGCGACGTGATCGCCGAGGGGATCGTCGCCGCGGCGCGGGAGGTATCGCTGGACCTCCCCCTTGTCGTCAGGCTTGAGGGCACCAATGTGGAGAAGGGCAAGGCGATTCTGGATGGCGCAGGGATCGACCTGATCGCAGCCGACGACCTCGGCGACGCGGCGGCAAAGGTGGTTCAGGCAATCGGGCGAGCGGGCTGATGGCGGTTCTCGTCGATCGAGACACGCGCGTGATCTGCCAGGGCTTCACCGGCGCCCAGGGCACCTTCCACTCGGAGCAGGCGATCGCCTACGGCACGCGCATGGTGGGCGGCGTCACCCCCGGCAAGGGCGGCAGTACCCATCTCGACCTGCCCGTGTTCGACACCGTGGCCGAGGCCCGCGCCGCCACCGGCGCCGACGCTTCGGTCATCTATGTGCCGGCGCCGTTCGCGGCGGACGCGATCCTTGAGGCCATCGACGCCGGGATCGGCCTCGTGGTCTGCATCACCGAGGGCATCCCGGTGCTCGACATGGTGCGGGTCAGGCGCGCGCTCTCAGGCTCGCAGACCCGTCTCATCGGTCCCAACTGCCCGGGCGTCATCACGCCGGACGAATGCAAGATCGGCATCATGCCGGGCCACATCCATCGGCGCGGACGGATCGGCATCGTCTCGCGCTCCGGCACGCTCACCTACGAAGCGGTGGGGCAGACAACCGCCGCAGGTTTGGGACAATCGACCTGCATCGGGATCGGCGGCGATCCAGTCGCCGGCACCGACTTCATCGACTGCCTCGCCCTGTTCGCGCGCGATGACGAGACCGAAGCCATCGTCATGATCGGCGAGATCGGAGGCAGCGCGGAGGAGAAGGCGGCCGACTTCGTGCGTGCGGAGAAGCTTGCCAAGCCCATCGTCGGCTTCATCGCAGGCCTGACAGCACCGCCCGGCCGGCGCATGGGCCACGCCGGCGCCATCATCTCGGGCGGCAAGGGCGGCGCCCAGGACAAGATCGAGGCGATGCGGAGCGCGGGCATCACCGTGACGGAATCGCCGGCCGCCATCGGCACCACGGTGCTGGAGGTGCTGGAGCGGCGACACTCGCCGGGGCGGGCGGCGTGAGCAACGACCTCGACGGGGCCTCCTCCTTTCTCGGTGGGGCCGACCCCGCGGTCATCGAGCAGCTCCACGCGCAGTATCTGCGCGATCCCGCCTCCGTCGATCCGAGCTGGCGGCGAATCTTCGAGAACGAAAAGGGCTTCGATGGCTGCGACGGCGCTGCGGAGCGCGCGCCAGCGGCTCCCGCACCAAGCGACCAGGCGATGGGATTGCCGGAGCCCCGCCCGCCGGCAGCCAGCGCCGATCCCGAGGCGCCGGTCCAGGCCGAGACCATCGATTCGATCCGCGCGCTCATGATGATCCGCGCCTACCGGGTGCGCGGCCATCTCATCGCGAGCCTCGACCCCCTCGGTCTGGAAGGCGAGCGGCACCACCCGGAGCTCGACCCCAGGAGCTACGGCTTCTCGGAGTCGGATTACGACCGGCCCATCTACGTCGACGGTGTGCTCGGGCTGAAGCGGGCGACGCTGCGCCAGGTGCTGGAGATCCTCAAGCACACCTACTGCGCGCGCATCGGCGTGGAGTTCATGCACATCCAGCACCCGGACCGGAAGGCCTGGGTGCAGCGGATGATGGAGGGCGAGCGCAATCGGCAGTCGCTCTCGCGCGGCGAGAAGACGGAGATCCTGCGCCATCTGCACGAGGCGGAGGGCTTCGAGCGCTTCCTCGACGTGAAGTACGCCGGCGCCAAACGCTTCTCGCTGGAAGGGTCGGAGAGTGTCATCCCCGCGCTCGAGGCGGTGATCGCGCAGGCTGCGCGGCAGGGGGTCGACGAGATCGTCATCGGCATGGCCCACCGCGGGCGGCTCAACGTGCTGACCAGCATCATGGGCAAGTCCTACGCCGCGGTCTTCTCCGAGTTCCAGGGGGGCGTGACTGTCACCGGCGACGTTCAGGGTTCCGGCGACGTCAAGTACCACCTCGGCGCTTCGGCTGACCGCTTGCTGGGGGACGGCCGCCCGCTCCACATCTCGCTCACGCCCAACCCCTCGCACCTGGAGGCGGTCAATCCGGTGGTGCTGGGCAAGGTGCGTGCCAAGCAGGCGATGCGCGGCGACAAGGCCCGCGAGCGGGTCATGGGGCTTCTGATCCACGGCGATGCCGCGCTCGCTGGCCAGGGCACGTGCTCGGAGGTTTTCGAGCTCTCGCAGTTGCGCGGCTACCGCACCGGCGGCACGGTGCACATCGTCATCAACAACCAGATCGGCTTCACCACGAGCCCGGCCCAGGCGCGCACCTCGCCCTATCCGTCGGAAGTGGCGAAGATCATCCAGGCGCCGATCTTCCACGTGAACGGCGACGACCCGGAGGCGGTCGTGCGCGTCTGCCAGATCGCGGCCGACTACCGCCAGCACTTCAAGGCGGACGTGGTGGTGGACATCTTCTGCTACCGCCGCCACGGCCACAACGAGGGCGACGAGCCGGCCTTCACCCAGCCCGCGATGTATCGCGCGATCGGCGAGCGACCCACGACGCGCCAGATCTATACCGAGCGCCTGGTGACCGAGGGCGTGCTCACGGTGGACGGCGCCGAGAGCATGATGGAGACCTTCCGCGCCCGGCTGGAGACCGAGCTCGAAGCCTCCAAGAGCTATCGCCCCAACAAGGCGGACTGGCTCGAAGGAGACTGGGCGGACATCGAGGCGGCGCCGCGCGACGAGCGGCCCGGCGATACCGCCGTTGCTCCTGAGGCGCTGGCGGAAATCGGCCAGGCGGTTACCCGCGTGCCGGCGGATTTCGCCGTGCACCCCCGCATCCGCCGCCAACTGGAGCAGAAGCGCCAGTCGCTGGACGCGGGCGGCCCGATCGACTGGGCGACTGCGGAAGCACTGGCCTTCGGCTCGCTGCTGCTGGAGGGCAAGCCGATCAGGCTCTCGGGCCAGGACTGCTCGCGCGGCACCTTCTCCCAGCGCCATGCGGGCCTGATCGATCAGGAAAACGAGAGCCGCTACATCCCGCTCAACAACATCAGGCCCGACCAGGCCAGGATCAAGCTGGCGGACAGTCTTCTCTCCGAGGCCGGCGTGCTCGGCTTCGAGTATGGCCATTCCATCGCCGACCCGAACGCGCTCGCAATCTGGGAGGCCCAGTTCGGCGACTTCGCCAACGGCGCCCAGGTCATCATCGACCAGTTCGTCGCTGCCGGCGAGGCCAAGTGGCTGCGCATGTCGGGCCTCGTCATGCTGCTGCCGCACGGCTTCGAGGGGCAGGGGCCGGAGCACAGCTCGGCGCGGCTCGAGCGCTACCTGCAGCTCTATGCCGACGGCAACATCCAGGTGGTGAACTGCTCGACGCCGGCCTCCTACTTCCACGTGCTGCGCCGCCAGCTCCGCCGCAGCTTCCGCAAGCCGCTGATCGTGATGTCGCCCAAGTCCCTGCTCCGCCACAAGCGCTGCGTCTCCCGGCTCGACGAGATGAGCGGCGGCACCCGCTTCCACCGCGTGATCGGAGAGACCGATCCCGCGATCGTGCCCGAGCGCGCGCGGCGGGTCGTCTTCTGCTCCGGCAAGGTCTACTACGACCTGCTGGCGGCGCGGGAGGAGCGCGGCATCGACGACGTGGCGCTGCTCAGGCTGGAGCAGATCGCCCCCTTCCCCAGCCGGAGCCTCATGGTGGAGGCCGCAAAGTATGGCGACGCCGAGGTGGTGTGGTGCCAGGAGGAGCCCGAGAACATGGGCGCCTGGACCTTCGTGGCACCCCGCATCGAGCAGGTGCTGACCGAGCTCGACGGCAGCGCGCGCCGGCCCCGCTATGTCGGGCGCACACCCGCCGCCTCGCCCGCCACCGGCTTCCTCGTCCTGCACCAGCGTGAGCAGCGTGAGCTGATCGACGAGGCGCTGGGCGCGGAGGCTGGGTCGTGACCATGGACATCACCGTCCCCGCTCTCGGCGAATCTGTCACCGAAGCGACCGTCATGCGCTGGCACAAGTCGCCGGGCGATGCAGTGGTGCTGGACGAGACGCTGGTAGAGCTGGAGACCGACAAGATCGCCGTCGAGGTCAAGGCAGAGACTGCGGGCGCCCTGGCGGAGATCGTCGCCGGCGAGGGCGCGGATGTGGAGGTTGGCGCGCTGCTCGGCCGCCTGGAGCCCGGTGAAGGGGTTGCTCCCGATGCTTCGGCCGCCGCCGAACCCGTACCCGAGTCATCTGCCGCGCGCGAGACGGTTCCCGCGCGGGCTAGTGCGCGCGATGCCGTGGCTTCTCGGATGCGCGTGCCGCCGCCCTCGCCGGCCGTGAGGCGCCTGCTCGAAGAGCACGGCCTCGATCCGAACGGAATCGAGGGGACCGGCAAGGGCGGACGCCTCTTGAAGAGCGACGTGCTCGCCGCCGTGGTGGCGCGTGCCGCCTCGACCGCCGCGCCGACCCCTGAGGCTGAACCGGAATCCCCTCCGGAGCCCGAATCACCATCCGCGCACGAGACGGTTCCCGCTCGCGCGACACCAGAAGCTCCGGTGCCTGAGGCTCTTCCACCCTCCCCTGCTCCGGTTCAGCCGGACGCGGCACCGCCACCCCATGTGGAGAGGCGCGAGGAGCGTGTGCCCATGAGCCGCCTGCGGCGTCGTGCGGCCGAGCGGCTCAAGCTCGCGCAGGACACGGCGGCGATGCTCACCACCTTCAACGAAGTGGACATGAGCGCCGCCCAGGCGCTGCGCGCGGCGCACGGGGAGGCATTCGAGCGGAAGCACGGCGTCCGTCTCGGCTTCATGTCCTTCTTCGTCAAGGCGTCCGTCGCCGCGCTCGTCGAGTACCCGACGGTCAACGCGCAGATCGACGGCGACGACATCGTCTACAAGCACTATCACGACATCGGCGTCGCGGTGAGCGCACCCCAGGGCCTGGTGGTGCCGGTGCTGCGCGACGCCGCGCAGATGAGCTTCGCCGAGGTCGAGCAGGCGATCCGCTCCTACGCCGCCAAGGCCCGCGACGGCAAGCTCGCGCTGGACGACCTACTCGGCGGCACCTTCACCATCTCCAACGGCGGCGTCTTCGGCTCGCTCATGTCGACGCCGATCATCAACCCGCCGCAGTCCGCGATCCTGGGCATGCACAAGGTGGAGGAGCGCCCCGTCGCCATCGATGGCGCGGTGGCGATCCGCCCCATGATGTACCTTGCGCTGAGCTACGATCACCGCATCATCGACGGCCGCGAGGCGGTGAGCTTCCTGGTCCGCATCAAGGAATGCATCGAGGACCCGCAGCGCATCCTGCTCGATCTCTGATCCAGTATGCCCAGCCGGAGCCCCCATGAGTGAACACGATTTCGACGTTCTGGTAATCGGCGCAGGCCCCGGCGGCTACGTCGCCGCCATCCGCGCGGCACAGCTCGGCCTGCGCACGGCCTGCGTCGAGCGCACGCCGACCCTCGGCGGCACCTGCCTCAATGTCGGCTGCATCCCGTCCAAGGCGCTGCTGCATACCTCGGAGGAATACGCCCACGCCAAGTCCAAGCTCGCCCGCCACGGAATCAAGGTCTCGGGTGTGGAGCTCGACCTCGACGCCATGATGGCGCACAAGGACAAGGTGGTGGGCGCGCTGACCAAGGGCGTCGCCGGACTGCTCGAGAACAACGACGTGACCCACCTGCAGGGCCACGCGCGCCTTACCGGCCCCGGCACGGTCGCGATCGAAGGGCCCGAGCCACGCACCGTGACGGCCGGGGCGGTGGTGATCGCGACGGGCAGCGTTTCCGCCCCTCTTCCCGGCGTGGACGTGGACGAGGAGCGCATCGTCACCTCCACGGGCGCGCTGGCGCTGCCTGAGGTGCCGGCGCGCATGGCGGTGATCGGCGCGGGCTACATCGGCCTCGAAATGGGCTCGGTCTGGAGCCGGCTCGGCGCCAAGATCACGGTGATCGAGTTCCTCGACCGCGTGCTGCCCGGCATGGACGTCGAGGTTGCGACCCAGCTTCACCGGCTGCTGCGCCGCCAGAAGATCGCCTTCAAGCTCGGCACCAAGGTCACCGGCGCGGAGCGCACCAACGAGGGCGTCAGGCTCAGCATGGAGCCGGTTGCGGGCGGCGACAGCGCGTCTCTCGACGTCGACGTTGTGCTGGTAGCGGTGGGCCGCAGGCCCAACACCGAGGGCCTCGGCCTCGATGCCGCGGGCATCGCGCTGGACAGTCAGGGCCGCATCGAGGTCAATGAGCGCTTCGAGACCGGCGTGCCCGGCATCTACGCCATCGGCGACGTGATCGCGGGCCCGATGCTGGCGCACAAGGCCGAGGAGGAAGGCATCGCGGTGGCCGAGATCATCGCGGGTGGGAGCGGGCACGTGAACCACGAGACGATCCCCGGCGTGGTCTACACCGCGCCCGAGGTGGCGACGGTGGGCCAGACCGAGGAGGCGCTGGAAGAGGCCGGCGTCGAGTACACGGTGGGCCGCTTCCCCTTCGCCGCCAACGGGCGCGCGCGGGCGATGTCGGCCACCGACGGCTTCGTCAAGGTGCTGGCCGATGCCGAGACTGACCGCGTGCTCGGTGTCCACATCGTCGGCCACGACGCCGGCACTTTGATCGCCGAGGCAGTCACGATCATGGAGTTCGGCGGCTCGGCGGAGGACATCGCACGCACCTGCCACGCCCATCCCTCGCTCAACGAGGCGGTGAAGGAGGCGGCACTCGCAGTCGCCGGGCGGACGATTCACGTCTAAGCTGGACGCGGCTAAACGAGGCTGAACCATGAATACCGGTCCACAGGCCGCGACCATGCGGCGCATCAGCGAAATGACGGAGACCAGCTTCGACGGCGTGGCCAAGCCCTACGTGCCGCCGCGCGAGCTCAGCATCTCCGACAAACTCACCCTCCACCGCGACTGGGAAACCCAAATCGATCCCGTCACCTACGAGGTGATTCGCCACAACCTCTGGAACATCAACGAGGAGCACGGCGCCACGATCCAGCGCATCTCCGGCTCGCCGGTGGCGATCTACGCGCTCGATCTCAACCCCTCGATCCTCACCGAGGACGCCGAGTTCGTC
The DNA here is from genome assembly GCA_022820945.1 of Alphaproteobacteria bacterium. GTDB lineage: Bacteria > Pseudomonadota > Alphaproteobacteria > UBA828 > UBA828 > WTGU01. The sequence continues at coordinate 14,880 of JAJEEP010000069.1, forward strand.
TATTTCGGCCCCTACATGCAGTACATGTCGGGCGTCACCGACACGCAGGTGAAGTGGATCCTGGAGAACCGCAGCGACAACCCCGGCATCCGCGAGGGCGACATGTTCCTCGCCAACGACCCCTGGGTGGGCGCCGCGCACCAGATGGACGTGATGGTGATCTGCCCGGTGTTCTGGGAGGGCGAGCTCTTCTGCTGGATCACCAACTGCCTGCATCAGTACGACATCGGCGGCATCACGCCGGGGAGCTTCTGCCCTGCCGCCGAAAGCGCCTTCGACGAAGGAATCCTCATCCCGCCGGTGAAGATCGTCGAGAACGACGTGGTCCGCCGCGACATCGAGGAGCTTTACCTGCGCTCCTCCCGCAAGCCCGAGATGGTGGCGCTCGACTTCCGCGCCCAGCTCGCGGGCAACATGAGCGCGCGCGAGCGCCTGCTGCAGCTCGTCCGCCGCTACGGGCCGCGCACGGTCAAGGGCGTGATGAAGCGGATCATCGACAATGCCGAGACCGCCTTCCTCGCCAAGCTGGAGCGCCTGCCCGACGGCGCCTGGAGCGACCGCACCTACGTCGAGGCCTGCCGGCCGGGGGACCGGCGCACCCACCGGGTGCAGATCACCGTCACCAAGAAGGGCAACCGGCTGATCTTCGACAACGACGGCACCGCGCCGCAGGACGGCGCCATGAACGCCACCTACTCCGGCTGGCGCGGCTCGGTCATGGTCGCGATCAACGAGCTGCTGGCGTGGGATCAGTATTTCGCGGTGGGCGGGGCGCTCCGCCACATCGACTTCGACCCGACGGCAGGCACGCTCAACTGCGCGGACTTCCCGGCCAGCGTGTCCACCGCGCCCACACAGTCGATGGAGATATCGCTCTACCCCGCCTACAACGCGATCTCCAAGATGCTCTTCTCGGACAAAGAGCTGCGCGGCGACATCATGGGCATCGGCGGCACCAGCCAGTGGCCGGCGACGCTCTTCCGCGGCATCGACCAGTGGGGCGAGCGCTACGGTTACCTGCTGATCGACCCCATCGGCGGCTCCATCGGCGCCTTCGCGCATGCCGACGGCATCAACACCGGCGGCCAGGCGCGCACGCCGATCTGCCAGCTTCCCAACGTGGAGCACAACGAGCAGAACTTCCCGCTGCTGGTCCTCTACCGCAAGGAGCTGCCGGATTCGGGCGGCGCCGGCCGCTACCGCGGCGGGCTCTCCGCCGAGACCTGCTTCATTCCCCACAACACCGACCGCATCACCCAGGACACGCTGTCGTCCGGCAACGCGACGCCCACCTCGACGGGAATGATGGGGGGCTTCCCGTCCACCACCAACGCCTACCAGTTCATCCGCGAGAGCGACATCCTGGAGCGCATGGCCGAGAGCCGCCTGATCGACGACTATTCGCAGGTCTCGGGCCGGCCCGAGCACCTGGAGCTCAGGCAGGAGAACTTCGACCAGCACCCGGCGGATGTCTACGCGGTGCGCTGGTCCGGCGGCGGCGGCTTCGGCGATCCCATGCGGCGGGATCCCGCGAAGATCCAGCACGACCTCCTGCACCAGAACGTCACGCCGGAAGCCGCGCGGGCGATCTTCGGCGCCGTGCTGAGCGAGGACGACGCCACCGTCGATCTCGAGGCGACCGAACGCAACCGCGCCGCCATCAAGGCCGATCGCCTCGCCCGGCTCACCAACGGCGCGACGCCGCAGCCTGAGCGCAACGGCGATCTCCGGCTGCGCGCGACCGACTCGCTCGACGTGCGTGAGGATGCGGCCGGCGCCTACTGGGCCTGCGGCGAGTGCGGGGCGACCCTCGGCCCGCTCGATGCCAACTACAAGGACGCCTGCCTGCAGGACGTGCGCCCGGTCTCGGACTCCAACCCGCTGATCGGGGACCCCTCGCTCTTCGTCGACGACCCGGTCGAGTTCCGGCTGTTTTGCTGCCCCGGCTGCGGCGCGCAGATCGAGAACGAGATCGCCGTCGCCACCGACCCGATCCTGCGGGATATTCGGGTCGACCTCGCGCGCGATGGCTGACCCCGCACCCGCCCACGCGCCTTCCAACGCCCATGCCGACCTGATGGCGCGGGACGCAGCCCGCGTCTACGGCTGGCGCTACCAGCCGGCAATCCAGTTCGAGCGCGGCGAGGGCATCTGGCTCCACGACGTGGACGGCAAGCGCTACTACGACCTGACCGCCGGCATGATGTGCAACGTGCTGGGCCACTGCCATCCCGAGCTGGTGGAGGTCATGCGCGCCGAGGCCGGCAAGCTCTGGCACGAGAACTCGTGGTACTCGAACCCCCATCTCGTGCGCTTCGCCGAGCGCATTGCTTCCACCCTGCCGGACGGGCTCGAGGTCGTGAACTTCGCGGTCACGGGCTCGGAGGCGAACGAGGTCGCCATGCGCATGGCGCTCGCGGTCACCGGCAAGCACGACATCCTCTCGGTGATCCGGGGTCTCCACGGCGGCAGCCTCGCGGTCGAATCCGTGACCACCATCGGCGGCGCCCGGCGGCGTCATCTGGGGCCCCTGCTGGCGCCCGCCAACGCGCCCGCGATCTACGCGCCTTTCTGCTACCGCTGCCCGGTCAACCTCGAATACCCCGCCTGCGACGTGGCCTGCCTTGCGCAATCGCGCGAGCTGATCGACCACGTCACCAGCGGCGACATTGCCTGCGTGCTGGCGGAGACCATGCTGGTCGCGGGCGGCATGGTGGTGCCGCCGCCCGAGTGGCTGCCGCGGCTCAAGGGCTTGGCCGAGGCCGAGGGTGCGCTCCTGGTGCTCGACGAGGCCCAGCTCGCGCCGGCACGCACGGGCAAGCTCTGGGGCTTCCAGCACTACGACGTGACGCCGGACATCGTCACCTTCGCCAAGGGCATGAGCGCAGGGCTTGCGATCTGCGGCGCGGTGACCACGCGCGAGATCGCGGAGCAGGCGCGCGGCAAGGCGGGGCTCCCCTGGGCCGGCACCTACTCCGGCGACCCGCTGCCGGCGGCAGTCGCCGACAAGCAGCTGGAGATCGTCCTGCGCGACAGGCTGGACGAGCGCGCCGCCGCCATGGGCCAGGTGCTGCGCGCCGCGCTGGAGCGCCTCCGCGATACCCACGCGGTGATCGGCGACGTGCGCGGCCAGGGGCTCTACCAGATGCTCGACATCGTGAGCGACAAGGAGACGCGTGCGCCCGACCCCGCCATGGCCGAGCGCATCCGCCTCAACGCGGCCCTCGGCGGCGTGATCGTGATCTGCGTGAAGAATTTCCTGCGCATCTGCCCGCCGCTCACCGTGAGCGAGGCGGAGATCGGCGCCTTCACCGAGCGGCTCGACCGCGCCGTTCGTCTCGCCCTCGACGGGCACCCGAAGGACGTGGATTTTCGCGCCTCCAGCTCCCTCGCCATGGGCTGCGTCGCCGCCCAATAGTCCGCGCGACATATGCTCGGCGCGCGTTCCGCGCGACACACACCCCGCGCGCGCTCCGCGCGACACACACCCCGCGCGCGTTCCGCGCGACACAGACCATGACTCATCTTCAACAGTTTGGCCGCTGATTTGACGCTCTCGGATTGAAAAAAGCCCGGATTTCCGGGCTTTTCCATCCTGCCCCGGTGGCAAGCTGCGAAAAACGTGGTGCCACAGGACGGGCGAAAATGTTGGTC
>JAJEEP010000154.1 GCA_022820945.1 Alphaproteobacteria bacterium
CCTGCGCAAGGCGACCCGGGCCGAGCCCCGGCAACTCGAAATCTATCGCGCCCTCGGCGCCGATCCCGCCCCGGGCGGCATCAGGAAAATGACCGTCTGAACCCGAACCCGTCGAAAGAAACCCGAATGTAGTGCCCTACACATAATTTTTGTGCTCCAACTCTTTGATAAACAACGATCTCTAAAATGACGTGTTAAACTTGGGCTAACGATTTGGTACGATACACCAAAAAGCTAATACAGAACTTCGGTCAAAATCCGGAGAATGTGTATCTGAAATCGGATAGCGTTCGGAGAACGGATTGGCAGTCAACGCCCTCATAGGGCACTCACACCGGCTCTCGCTCCGTTGGCTGCTATCAGCGCGACCCATCTCCCAACCACCGCGCCAGCGCCTTGGCGGGGTCGGCGATTTCCTCGATTGAGGTGTACCAGTAGTCCTCCCACCCCTTGGCGGGGAGGCCGGCGAAGACCATGAGGTTGAGGGGGTATTGCTCGCTGTCCGTGCAGCGGCGGAAATCGTCGCGGAAGAGGAAGACCGGCTTCTCCCAGGCGAAGGCCAGGCCGAGCTCCACCATCACGCCCTCATCCGGCGGGCAGCCGTTCACGACCGCGAACAGCCCGTCCGCCTCGCGCACGTCGCGCATGTCCGCCTGCGCGATGCGCCAGGCCCAGCCGGCCTCGGCGCGGTCGATCTGGTTGTTGCGCGAGAACGGCTCCCACACCTCCGCCCCGGCAGCCTCCAGCGCCGCTTCGAGCGCCCGGAGCGGCCCCTGCTTCTGCTGCGCCGAGAAGCCATAGGGGTTCGCCAGGTAAAGCGTCTTGCGCGCGTTCATCGCCGCCTCCTGTCCAACGTTCGCCCGGCGGGGGCCTCAGCCGTCGTTCAGATGGCAGGCCGAATGCCGTCCGGGCGCGATCTCCTTCAGCGCCGGCGCCTCCTCGCGGCAACGCTTTACCGCATGCGGGCAGCGCGGATGGAAATGGCAGCCCGTCGGCGGGTCGAGCGGCGAGGGGATTTCGCCCTTGACCGGATCGTAGATGCGCCGGCGCGCGTCGAGCGTCGGCGCGCCCGCCAGCAGCGCCTGCGTATAGGGGTGGTTCGGCCCGTCGAACAGCGGTCCTGTGGGGGCCGACTCGACCACGCGGCCGAGATACATGATGACCACCCGGTCGGAGATATGCTCAACCACGCTCAGATCGTGGCTGATGAACAGGTAGGTGAGGTCGAGGTCCCGGCGCAGGTCCATGAAAAGATTGAGCACCTGCGCTTGGATCGAGACGTCGAGCGCCGCCACGGCCTCGTCGCAGACCAGGAATTCCGGATTCACCGCGAGCGCGCGGGCAATGCCGATGCGCTGGCGCTGGCCGCCCGAGAACTGGTGCGGATAGCGGCGCTTGAACGCGGGATCGAGCCCGACGCGGCGCATGGTGGCGTCGATATAGTCGGCCCGTTCGCCCTTCGCGACGATGCCGTGGAGCAGCGGCGCCTCGCCGACGATGTCCTCAACCCGCATGCGCGGATTGAGCGAGGCGAACGGGTCCTGGAAGATCATCTGCACCTGGAGCGCGGCCTCGCGCGCCTCCCGGCCCTGAAGCGTCTTCAGGTCCCGGCCCCGGTAGAAGACCGCGCCCTCGGTCGGCTCCATGATGCCGGCGACGATCCGCCCGAAGGTGGACTTGCCGCAACCGGACTCGCCGACCAGCCCGACCACCTCGCCCCGCTCGACAGAAATCGTCACGCCGTCGAGCGCATGCACGGTTTCTTCATGGACATCGGCGCCGAGCCGGCCGGCGAGCCGGGCCGCAAGGTCCGGCGTCTTCACGAACCGCTTGCTGACCTCCCGCGCCTCGATCACGGCGCGGGCTCCAATTGCGGATGGTGGCAACGAAGCTCCCGGCCGGCCAGCGGGTGCGAGGTCTCCGGCTCCACGGCGCAGGCGCCGTCCGCCGCCGGGCAGCGCTCCCGGAAGGCGCAGCCGGGCGCGAGGTTCAGCAGCGAGGGCGTCATGCCGGGAATCTGGAACAGCCGGCCGCCGCGCGTGTTGCGGCTAGGCACGGAGCCGATCAGGCCGCGCGTATAGGGATGCGCCGGCCGGTCGATGATGTCGCCGGTCTCTCCCTGCTCGACAATGCGCCCGGCATACATGACGCAGATGCGGTCCGCGATTCCCGCGACGACGGCGAGGTCGCGGGTAATCCAGATCATCGCTGCGCCGGACTCCCGGCAGAGCTTCTGCGCTTCGTAGAGAATCTGCCCCTGGATGGTGACATCGAGTGCCGTGGTCGGCTCGTCGGCGATGATGAGGTCCGGCTTGTTCAGCAGCGCGATGGCGATGGCGACACGCTGGCGCATGCCGCCGGAGAACTGGTGCGGATAGGCCCGGAGGCGCTCGTCCGGCGAGGGGATACCCACCTGGCCCAGCGCATCGCGGGCCTTGCCGCGGGCCTCGTCCTTCGAGACCGGATTGTGCGCCTGCACCGCCTCGACCATCTGCGTTTCGATGCGCAGCACCGGGTTCAGGGTCATCATCGGGTCCTGGAAGATCATCGCGATGCGGTTGCCGCGAAGATTGCGCATCCGCTCGTCGTCCAGCCCGACAAGATCCTCGCCATTGTGGAGGATGCGGCCCTCCACGACACGGCCCGGCGGGTCCACCAGGCGCATGATCGAGAAGCCCGTGACCGACTTGCCGGAGCCGGATTCGCCGACCAGCCCCATGATCTCGCCGCGGCCGACCTCGAAGCTCACGCCGTCAACGGCCTTGACGATGCCCGCCTTGGTGAAGAAATGCGTCTTCAGGCCCTCGACGGCCAGGGTGGCGTTCGCCGCTGCCATGAGGCTATTTCTGCAAGCGCGGGTTGAGGATGTCGCGCAGCTGGTCGCCCACCAGGTTGATCGACACGATGGTGATGAGCAGCGCCACGCCCGGATAGACGCTGATCCAGTATTTCATGCTCAGCATGTATTCGAAGCCGTTGGCGATCAGCAGGCCGAGGGAGGGCTCGGTGATCGGCAGGCCGATGCCGAGGAAGCTCAGCGTCGCCTCGAGCGCGATGGCGTGCGCGGTCTGGACCGTCACCACCACGATCAGCGGCGGCAGGCAGTTGGGCAGCAGGTGGCGGAACAGGATGCGCCGGTGGCCGAGCGCGAGGCAGGAGGCGGCGTCGATATATTCCTTGGAGCGCTCGACCAGCGCGCTCGCGCGGACCGTGCGCGCGTAATAGGCCCACTGCACGGTCACGAGCGCGATCAGGATCTTGTCCACGCCCTTGCCCAATACCGCCAGCAGCACCAGCGCCACCAGGATCGAGGGGAAGCTCAGCTGGATATCGACGATGCGCATGATGAGCGTATCGACGCGCCCGCCGAAATAGGCGGCGGCGAGGCCGACGGCGCAGCCGATGGCCATGGCGATGACGCCGCTCATCACGCCGACGCCGAGGCTGATGCGCAGCCCGTAGCAGATCGCGCTGACGAGGTCGCGCCCGGCGCCGTCCGTGCCCAGCCAGAAAACGCGCCCGTCGAAGGTCTCGGCGCCGGGCGGCATGTGCGAGTCGAGCACGCTCACTTGCGCCAGGTCGTAAGGGTCGGTCGGCGCGATCCAGGGCGCGAAGAGCGCGATGAAAGCGATGACCGCGAAGACCGCGAGCGCCACCCTCGCGATGCGGCTCTCGAAGAAGTCCGAGGCGAAGCGGCGGAACGGGGTTTCTACGGCGACGACCTGCGCCCGCCTGTCGGTCCCGGCGGTCATGCGCGGGCGTCCTGGAGACGGACCCGGGGGTCGAGGACGGAATAGACGATATCCACCAGGAGGTTGATGATGACGAACATCAGCACCACGATCATGAGATAGGCGACGACCACCGGCCGGTCGAGTTCGTGCAGAGAATCGATGATGAGCTTGCCCATGCCGGGCCAGGCGAACACCGTCTCGGTCACCACCGAAAAGGCCACGAGCCCGCCGAATTCGAGGCCGAGCACGGTCACCACCGGAATCATGATGTTCTTGAGCAGGTGGACCAGCACCACCCGGCTCTCGCTCAGCCCCTTGGCGCGCGCGAACTTTATGTAGTCCTGGTGGACGACCTCCCGCGTGCCGGCGCGCGCGAGCCGGATGACGAGCGAGAGCTTGAAGAGCGAGAGGTTGATCGCCGGCAGCAACAGGTGCTGCAGCCCGTCCCAGGTGAGGAAGCTGACCTGCATGCCGAGGAAGGGCACGGTGTCGCCCCGTCCGGTCGAAGGCAGCCAGCCCAGCATCACGGCGAACAGCATACTCATCATGATGCCGACCCAGAAGCTCGGCAGGCTGAAGCCGAGGATCGAGCCCGCCATGATCGCCTTGGACGATGGGGCCTCCGGTCTGAGCCCGGCGATAACGCCGAGCGGGATGCCGAGAACGACGGCGATCAGCAGCGCCGCGATCGCGAGCTCGAAGGTCGCCGGCATGCGCTGCACGATCAGCTGCAGCGCCGGCTCGCCGAAGATGAAGGACTTGCCGAGATCGCCCTGGAGCGCGTTGACGACGAAATAGCCGTATTGCTCATGCACCGGCCGGTCGAGGCCGAGGTCGCGCATCACC
>JAJEEP010000049.1 GCA_022820945.1 Alphaproteobacteria bacterium
CCCGATCGCGGCCGAAACCAACTACAGAATCATGCCCTCGTCACCGAACCAACAGCGTCGGCGCTCAACCGTCTGCCGAAAACAGCCTCACGCGCTGGAAAACCGGCGAATAAGCGCGCCTCTTCACCGGCGTCAACAGGCTTGTCCCGGCCATCCACGTCTCGCCGCCACACCTGGTTGACATGGGATGCCCGGACTAAGTCCATTGCTGTCCGGTTTAGATTTTGGCAAAGGGGATTTGGAGTTGGTCATGGGTTTGTGGCGCCTCGGGCGGTGGTTCGAAGAGGTCGGTGAGGGCCCGGCGTTGGAAGGTCGTCTTGGCGATGAGGCGGGCGATGGCCTGGAGGCCGAGCCCGGTTCCGGTTCCGATCTGTGCGAGCCGCAGCAGCAGGTAGGCGATCAGCGCGGTGACGATCTGGATGCGTACGGCATTTTCGCTGGTGCCGAGGAAATGCCGGATCTTCAGGTTCTGCTTGATCCACTTGAAGAACAGCTCGATCTGCCAGCGCTGCTTGTAGAGCGCCGCGATCTCTTCGGCCGGAGCATTGAGGTCGTTGCTGACCAGCGTGATCTCCCTGCCGCTGTCGATGCGCACGTCGACCAGACGCACCGGCTTGTCAAAGGGGTTCTGGCGGCTCGCCGCCAGGCGCTTCGACAGCAAGGCCACGCGGTCGGCCACGACCGGGCCGTCCGGCTTGACCGGGCGGGTCTCGATCAGGCTTGTGGGCGAGTTCTTCTTCAGGCGGGTGACGAAGCGGCTCCCCTCGGCATCGAGGGCTGCCCAGAAGGCGAAGTCGTAATAGCCCTTGTCGAAGACGTAGGTCGCGCCGGGCTCGATGGGGAAGCGCTTGGCCGGCGTGATGTCGTTGACCCTGACCGAGGTCACGGCGAAGCAAACGGGCGCCTCCGCGTCCGGATCGTAGACCACGTGCAGCTTGACGGCGCCGTCGGCCTCCCAGCTCTCGATCCGTTTGCCGACCAGGACCCGGGTCGCGTCGACGAGGCGCAGCATCTCCCGCCCGCGCCGGCCCGCAGATGCGCCCAGCTGGGCGACCAGGGCCTCGAGCACATCCTCGAACAGGGCCGCCGGACGTACCCGGTTGGCATCCGCGAGCGTAGACCGCCGCACCGGCGCCAGACCCAGATGGGCGTGGATGCCCGGAAAGCGCTCCAGCGCACCGACCGCCTCGCGCAGCGAGCGCGAGCCCGACAGCTGGGCGAACACCATCGCCTGGAGCTGGGCCCACGACGAAAGACGCCGGACCCGGTAGTCCGCACCGTGGCGGTCTGCCAGCTTGTCGAAGCGCCAGCGCGGAAACGCCTTCATCAGTCCGCCGAAAATCGTATCCTGGTAGGGCATGGCTTGGGCTCCAATCCGAGCTTCGATTCGACAGGTCTTGCGAAAACCCAGTTGAATCCAAGCCATGCACCTTGTCCACCCAAGCTAAACCGGACAGCAGTGGGCTTGACCCGGCCATCCACGTCGTGCCGCCGCACCGAGTCGATATGGATGCGCGGATCAAGTCCGCGCATGACGGTTTAAGGACGTGAGTGAAAGCGCCGAAGGGCCGCTTGCGGGCCTCCTGGTGGTCTCGGTCGAGCAGGCCGTGGCCGCGCCGTTCGCCACCATGCGCCTCGCGGACGCGGGCGCGCGCGTCATCAAGGTGGAGCGGGCGGAGGGCGACTTCGCCCGCTTCTACGACCGCCACGTGGGCGGCGAGTGCGCCTGGTTCGTCTGGCTCAACCGGGGCAAGGAATCCGTCGTCCTCGACATCAAGGACGCGGACGACAACGCCCTGCTGCAGCGCATCGTCGCGCGCGCCGACGTGTTCGTGCAGAACCTCGCGCCCGGCGCGGCGGCGCGCGCGGGCTTCGATTCGGACGCGCTCAGGCGCCGGCATCCGCGCCTTATCACCTGCGACATCAGCGGCTACGGCGAGAGCGGCCCCTACGCCGCGATGAAGGCCTACGACTTCCTCATCCAGTGCGAATCGGGGATCGCGTCGGTCACCGGCACGCCCGAGTCCGCGAGCCGGGTCGGGGTCTCGGTCTGCGACATCGGGGCGGGACTCAACGCCTACGGCGCGATCCTGGAGGCGGTGATCGGCCGCGCGCGCACCGGCCGGGGCACCGGCATCAGGGTCTCGCTCTTCGACGGCATGGCGGACTGGATGACCGTGCCGCTGCTGCATCTGGAGCACGGCGGCAAGGCGCCCGCGCGCACCGGCCTCAGCCACGCCATGATCGCGCCCTACGGCGCCTATCCCGTGGGCTGCGGCGGGCAGATGGTGATCGCGATCCAGAACGAGCGCGAGTGGGCGCGCTTCTGCGAGGCGATCCTGGGCGATGCGGCGCTTAGCGTCGATGCGCGCTTCGCCGGCCACCCGGCCCGGCTCCGGAACAAGCCGGAGATGGACGCGCTGATCGTCGCGGTCTTCAGCCGCCACGACATGGAGTCGCTCGCGGCGGCGTTGCGCGAGGCGGGCATCGCCTTCGGCCGGCTCAACGACGTCGCGGGCTTGTCCGCGCATCCGCAGCTCCGCCGGGCAGCCGTGGAGACGGCCGCCGGCACGGTCGAGATCGTCGCACCCCCCGCCCGCCACGGCGACGGCGCGGACGCCGCCCGCCCCCTCCGCCCCGTCCCCGCTCTCGGGGAGCAGAGCGAGGCGATACGGGGGGAGTTTGGTTCCGGGTCCGGCGGCAACTGATTGAAGGAGAGTCGAATGAGGTTCGCTCTGTTGACGCTGGCCGTTATCCCGCTGTGCCTGGGCTCGGCTCTTGCCTGCGACGATCACGTTGGGACTTGCGAGATTGAGAATTGGCGGTGGCAGAACGCGATGGGAATGCTATCCATCGAAGCCAGCACGACTTGCGATACGGGCATGGCTCACATCCGCTTATACGAGGATAGCGGTGCCGAACCACGCTTCCTGGGCGTTGCGCAGGGCATTATTCAGGGTCACGCGCTGACAGCGTTGGCCACCGATATAGACAAACCCCAGTCGCTAACGATCAAGTACAGCATCGATCCTGACTTCTGAGCGGGAGACGGGCGCGAACCCACCCTCTCGTCATGGCCGGACTGGTTCCGGCCATCCACGAAGGCGCACGGAGTGCGCCTTGAGCCACGAGATGCCCGGATCAAGTCCGGGCATGACGGTATGGGGGTGTGGATTTGACCAGAACACACCCCGAATCAACGGTTTACGACCTTTGGATACGGGCCACTACACATCCCGGACGAGGAAGACGGCGCCGGGCGTGCGGAACCCCATGCGCTCGTAGAATCCGGCGGCGCTGAGCCAGGAGGCCACGACGATGTTCTGGCCGCCGCGCGCCCGCGTGCGCCGCACCAGTTCGCCGATCATCCGGCGCCCGATGTGCCGCCGCTCGGCGCCGGGCGCGACGGCCATGTAGCTGACGAAGCCGGTGAACCCGTCGAAGACCGACAGCGTGACGCCGACGATGGCGCCGTCCTCCTCGGCGACGAGGTAATCGGCATTGGCCGTCTCCAGAGTCGCCGCGAGCCGCTGCTGCAGCCCTTCGGCGGCGCAGAGCCCCTGCTCGACCAGGATGCGGCAGGCGGAGTCCAGATCGTCGCGGGTCATGGTGCGGACGACCCTCGATTCGCCGGACGCCTGGCTTGCACTCGGCATCGTGCCCTCCCTGCTTCGCGACCGGCTCCCGCCGCTCCGTGTTTACGCCGCGCAGTCGGTCGGCCTCAGCCATCCCCCGCGCGTGACCCGTCAAGGCCCCAGACCATGGTGCGGTGCACGGGGCGCGGTTGCTGCGTCAGGATGGCGCCATGTGCCCATTACCTTCCCGCGCGCGTTACCGCGCGACGCCGTGCGAGAGCGAGCGGGTCACCGCAAACAAGATGGATGCGCGGGCCTCTGTTTTCGCGCGCACGACACTGCGCGCGTGCGCGACCGCGACGTCGCCACCTCGGTCCACCTTGGTCCACCTTGGTCCACCTTGGACCACCTTGGGCCACCTTGGTCCGGCTTAGGCCGGAATAGGCCGCCTGAAATAATTCTTCCCGTCGTTGCAGAGGGCCGGGCGGGCGCGAGGCTGCTCTCGTGGGCACGACCCTTCAGGTGTGCGGGACTCTTTGATTGCGCGCTCGCGACTCTTCGGGCGTGAGCGACACCTCCCACCTATCCCACCTATCCCGCCTGATCCCGGCGTATCTCGCGATTTTGGGTGTAGTTCCGTCCCATCGCGCCGGGGAAACGGTTCGGGAGGCCAGGGCGAGACTCTTGATTGCGCGCTACCCTTCGGGCGCGGAAGACTCTCGATTGTGCGCTCGCGACCCTTCGGGCGCGAGCGACCTAGTTCAGGCCGAAGTCGCCGAAGCGCTTGTTGAAGCGCGAGACCTGGCCGCCGCGGTCGACGAGGCGCTGGGCGCCGCCGGTCCAGACCGGGTGCGAGAGCGGGTCGATGTCGAGGGTCAGCGTGTCGCCCGCCTTGCCCCACGTGGAGCGCGTGGTAAACGTGCTGCCGTCGGTCCGAACCACGGTGATCTCGTGATAGTCGGGATGAATGTCTTTCTTCATGGCGGGCCCCGCTTGCCGAGCGGCTTTCATATAGTTGAGGGGCGGAAGGTGCAAGCGGCGATGTGTATTGGCGGGGTACCCACCTCCCCCTGTCCCCCAACTTGTTCATTTCCCTCAGGCGCCGGGCGCTCGCTCCGCTCGCTTGGCTACGCGCATTCGCGCGCGGCGCAGTCGCGCCGTCCGGGCCTGCGGCCCGGAGGACTGGAGCCTCGCGCCGAGTTGCCACACTACCCAAGTCTTGGCGCGCGGGTACCATCGTGCCGCCAGCAGCGTTGGGGGCGGCAGCGGTGAGCATCTTCGGATCGGAAGCGAGGCGGCGGCGCACGGGCGATCCGCCGGCATCGTCCGCCCGGCCGCCCCGCGGCGAGATCCGCCGCATCCGCTACCTGTTCCGCTTCCTCCGGCCGTACCGCGGGGTGATCGTGGCGGCGGTCTTCGCGCTTTGCATCAGCGCCGCGGCGGTGCTCGCGATGGGCCAGGGGCTCCGGGTCCTGATCGACGACGGCCTCGGCAAGGAGGAGGTCTCGCGGCTCCACGAGGCGCTGATCTACATGGCGGGCATGGTGGTGCTGCTGGCGGGCGGCTCCTTCGCGCGCTTCTACCTCGTCTCCTGGCTCGGCGAGCGGGTGATTGCCGACATCAGGCGGGCGGTGTTCCGCCGCCTGGTGGGGCTGAGCCCGGCCTTCTTCGAGATCAACAAGGTGGGCGAGCTGCTGTCGCGCATCACCACCGACACCACCCTGCTGCAGACCGTGATCGGCCAGCAGGCGTCGTCGGCGCTGCGCAACCTGCTGCTCTTCCTCGGCGCGAGCGCGATGCTGGTGGTGACGAGCCCGACGCTCACCGGCTTCGTGGTGCTGATGGTGCCCGTAGTGGTGATCCCCATCGTGGTGCTGGGCCGGCGCGTGCGGCGCTACTCCCGCCTCGCCCAGGACCGCGTGGGCGACGTGGGCGGCCACATGGAGGAGGCGCTCGGCGGCATCCGCACCGTGCAGGCGTTCGGGCAGGAGGAGCGCAGCGGCGAGCGCTTCGGCGACCACGTGGAGGCGGCGTTCCGTGCGGCGCTCCGCCGCGTGCAGGCGCGGGCAATGCTCACGGCGATCGTCATCCTGCTGGTCTTCTGCGGCGTCGGCCTCGTGCTCTGGATCGCCGGCACCACGGTGCTCCAGGGCGAGATGACCGGCGGCGAGATGACCGCCTTCATGTTCTACGCCGTGGTGGTCGCGGGCTCGGTGGGCTCGCTCAGCGAGGTCTACGGCGACATGCAGCATGCCGCCGGCGCCGCCGAGCGGCTGGCCGAGCTGCTGAACGAGGAGCCCGCGTTGGCACCTGCGCCGGCAGTGGCGGAGCCGTTGCCGGAGCCGCAGCGGGGGGCGGTGGAGCTTGACCGCGCCACCTTCCACTACCCCGCGCGGCCGGACATGCCGGCGCTGGAGGGCTTCTCGCTCGCCGTGGCGCCGGGCGAGACGGTGGCCCTGGTCGGCCCCTCGGGTGCGGGCAAGTCGACAGTCTTCAACCTCCTGCTGCGCTTCTACGACCCGGAGGACGGGCGCGTCGCGCTGGACGGAGTCGACCTGCGGGAGGCCTCGCTCGAGGCGGTGCGGCGCTCCTTCGCGCTGGTGCCACAGGACGCTGTGATCTTCGCCGCGAGCGCGCGGGAGAACATCCACTTCGGCCGGCCCGAGGCGAGCGACGAGGAGGTCCGTGCCGCGGCGGAAGCGGCGGGTGCTGCGGCCTTCCTCGACAGCCTGCCGGAGGGCTTCGACACCTTCCTCGGCGAGAAGGGCACCCGGCTCTCGGGCGGGCAGAAGCAGCGCTTGGCACTCGCCCGCGCGGTGCTGCGCAACCCGGCGGTGCTGCTGCTCGACGAGGCGACCAGCGCGCTGGATGCCGAGAGCGAGCGCGCGGTTCAGGCGGCGCTGGAAAGGCTCATGGCGGGGCGGACCACCATCGTCATCGCCCATCGCCTCGCCACCGTGCAGAAGGCGGACCGCATCGTGGTGATGGACGAGGGCCGCGTGGTCGCCGAGGGCACGCACCGGGCGCTGATGGCGCGGGGCGGGCTCTACGCCCGGCTCGCCGCGCTCCAGTTCAACGACGGCCAGAAAGAGGAGACCGATGCAGAGGCGCCGCGCAGCGCCGCGGGGTAGAGCATTTCCGTTTGACACGGAATTGCTCTCCCTCTTTATCGCTCACGGCAGCCGGCCGTCGCGCGGGCACGCGCGCCTATGGGCGCGGCGGCCGGCGCCTCCGCGAGGGCGCCGCTTCGCGGCGGGCCGCGGTCGCGGCCTGTCGCGAGTCCGTCAAAGGCGGCCTCGCTCTAACGCTGCGTCAGCTTGAGCTCGATTCGGCGGTTTCGGCGATAGGCGATCTCGTCCTCGCGCGCGTCGAGGGGCTGGAATTCGCCGTAGCCGGCGGCGCTCAGGTGCTCGGGCGGGATGCCGAGAGCGATGAGGAAGTTCACCACCGAGATCGCGCGCGCCGCCGAGAGCTCCCAGTTGGACGGGAAGCGGGCCGTCTGTATCGGGCGGCTGTCGGTGTGGCCGTCGACCTGCAGGATCCAGGGCAGATCGGACGGAATCTGAACCATCACGCCCTTGAGGACCTGCGCAAACTTCGCCAGCTTGTCGTGACCTTCCGGGCCCAGCTCGTCGGAGGCGGGGGCGAACAAGACCTCGGACTGGAACACGAAGCGGTCGCCGATGATGGTGAAATCGCGCCGGTCGCTCAGCACCTCCCGGAGCCGGCCGAAGAACTCGGAGCGGTAAGCGGCGAGCTCCTCCACCTTGGCGGCGAGCGCCATGTTGAGGCGCTGGCCCAGGTTGGCGATCGTCACGTCCTGCTCCTGGGTCTTGCGCTCAGAGATCTGCAGGGCCTCTTCGACGCGCCCGAGCTGCGCCCTGAGCGCATTGATCTGCTGGTTGAGCACGGCGATCTGGTCGCGCTGGCGCGCGCTCAGCTGGCGGTTCTCGTCCAGCGCCGCCTGGGTGCCCTCGTACGAGGATTGGGCCGCGAGGTGGAGGGCCTGCACCTCGGCGAGGCGGATTTCCCGCTCCTCCAGCGTGCGCTGGGCGAGCACCGTGCGCTCCTGCTCGTCGGAGAGGCGCGCTTCGAGCTCCGCCGTGGTGTCGCGCAACGCCGAGAGGTCGGCGCGCACGGCCGCGGTCTCGTCCTCGCTCTGGTCGAGCTCGCCCCGGCTCTCCACGAGCGCGGCGGCCATTATGCCGACCTTGGATTCGAGATCCCGGCGTACCGCGTTCAGCGCGTCGATGTCGCGGCGCAGGCGCTCGATGTCGGAGAGCATGACCTTGATCTTCTCCTCGCCGGCGTCGGCCCTGATGGCGGCCTGGGCTTCCTCGGCGAGTGCCGTCTGCGCCTCGCCCGTCATCTCTCTGAGGCGAAGCTGGAGCGTGTCGCGCTCGCCGGTCACCATCGAAAGCTCGGCGATGAGCTGGTCCCGGACCGAGAGCGAGGACTGAAGCTGATCCGCAAGCTGGGCGATGTTGATCCTGAGGTCCGCGTTGGCCTGCTGCTCGAGGGCGAGTGTCTCGTCGAGACTGTTGAGCTGGGCGTTGAGGTCGTCCTTCGCCTCGGTCTCTTCCGACAGGGTCCGCTGCAGGAAGTACTGCGCCAGCATGTAGACGACGAGCAGGAAGATCATCACCAGGAGCAGCGTCGACATCAGGTCGACGAAGCCCGGCCAGTAGTCGGCGCTAGAGCCCCTTCGTTTCAGGCGCGATGCGGCAAACACCGGGCGGGCCTCCCGCGCTTAGTTCTGGCGCCGATCGTTCTCGGCGACCGCCGCTATGGTCCGTGCGAGGAGCTTGATCTCGCTGCGAAGCTCGGCGACCGATTGCTCGCGCCCGGAGACCATCTCCTCCAGGAGCCGCTGGAGATAGACGTCCAGGTTGCGCAGATGCGCGCGGCTGGGCTCGTCGAGGCCGCCCTGCCGGGTGGCGCCCGCCGCGAGGCGCTCAAGCACCGGCCGCATCTCCAGCTGATTCTCCACCAGCTTGACCATGAGGTCCTGCTCGGAGCGCATGTGGTCGGTGAGCGTGGCCAGGCGCTCGGTGAGCGAGAGGAGGTTGGACGAGGAGGTTGCGCGTTGCTCTTCGCCGCGCGCGAGCGTTCGTTGCAGCTCCTCCAGGCTGTCGGCGGTCTTCTCCAGCAGGGCGCTGACGTAGGCCGGAACCGACTGGTCGC
The DNA here is from genome assembly GCA_022820945.1 of Alphaproteobacteria bacterium. GTDB lineage: Bacteria > Pseudomonadota > Alphaproteobacteria > UBA828 > UBA828 > WTGU01. Next base: position 8,760 of record JAJEEP010000049.1, read on the forward strand.
CCTCCACGCCGAGCGTGCCGCCGGTAAGCCGGGTATAGGAGGAGAGCCAGTCCTCCAGCTCGTTGTAGAAGCGGTTCCGCGCCTGGTTCGCCTGGAGGTCGAGAAAGCCCAGGACAAGCGAGCCCGCGAGTCCGAAGAGCGAGGAGCTGAAGGCCGTGCCCATCCCTTCGAGCGGGGCTTCGAGGCCGCCCTTGAGGTCGTCGAAGACGCCGATCATGTCCTGATTGGCGACCGAGAGGTCGCCGATCACGTCGCCCACCGAGGTCACGGTCTGGAGCAGACCCCAGAACGTACCCAGCAGGCCCAGGAAGATCAGCAGGCCGATCATGTAGCGCGACAGATCGCGCGATTCGTCGAGGCGCGAGCCGATGCCGTCGAGCAGGCTGCGCAGCGAAACCGCGGAGAGCGTCATGCGGCCCCGCCGGTCCGCCAGCATCGTCGCCAGGGGCGCCAGCAGGCGCGGCTTGCGGGCCGACGCCGGTGCCGCCGCGCCCGGCACGTCGTCGCTCTTCACCGCCGCGAGCCAGGCGGTATCCGGCTTCAACAGCAGGACTTGGCGGAAGTTGTAGACGATGCCGATGACCAGCGCGCCAAGGATGACGCCGTTCAGAATCGAATTGGCGAAGAACGCGTCGGCCAGGGTATCGCTCAGCACGACCACCACCCCGACCACGAGGGCCAGGAAGAGGCTCATGCGAATCAGAAATGGCCGCTGTCCGCTCATCGCGTGTGCGTCGTCCTCGGAACGCCGAGTCGGTGTCCCATGATCGCGCTCAGACCCATCCAGACGGTTCTGCTCGGGCGACTGTCGCGTGGCCCGCGGCAGTTGGACACATTAGTACAGCGCGCCGCAGGCCGACAACCGGCGGCCTCGACGCAGGATCTGCAATATGCCCGTTCCAGCATGTCTTTAGCCGCCCGAGCGCGCGCGGCCTGCAGCGGCGAGGGGATGCCCGGCCTCGACCAGCCGCCGGAGCCGCTCGTCGAGGACGTGGGTGTAGATTTCCGTCGTCGCGATGTCGGCGTGGCCGAGCATCTTCTGCACCGCCCTCAAGTCCGCACCATGGGCGAGCAAATGGCTCGCAAACGCGTGACGCAGCGCGTGGGGCGAGACCCGGCTCGGCTCGATCCCCGCGGCCGTCGCCACCGCCTTGAGCATCTGCGCAAGCCGATGCCGCGTCAGGTGGCCGCTCGCGCTGCGCGAGGGGAACAGCCAGCGGGACGGAGCTCCGCCCGCCACGTGGCGATCGCGCACAGCGAGATAGGCGTCGAGGGCGCGGCGGGCCGGTGCCCCGAGCGGAACCAGTCGTTCCTTGTCGCCCTTGCCCCGCACCAGCAGGCTCCGTGTCTCGGCCGAGACCGCGTGGAGCGGCAGCGACACCAGCTCCGAGACGCGGAGCCCGCTGCCGTAAAGCAGCTCGATCATGGCCCGCAGGCGAAGACCGTCGGCCTCGCGCTTGGGCGAAGCCTTCGTCGCATCGTCCTCCGGCCACGCTGCCGCCAGCAGCCTCTCGACCTCTTCCTCGCTCAGCACGCCGGGGAGCGTGCGGGGGAGCGTAGGAGAATCCACAGGCGCGGTCGGGTCGTCATCGCGCCGGCCGTCGGTCAGCAAGAACCGATAGAATTGGCGCAAGCATGAGAGCCGACGCGACGCAGTGCGCGCCGCAACGCCGGAGCGATGCTGTTCCGCCACGAACCCCCGGATCGATGCGGTGTCGGCATCGGCCAACGCCACACGGGAGGGCGCGAGATAGGCGGCAAAGCAGGCGAGGTCGCGCCGGTAGGCGTCGATCGAATTGCGGGCGAGCCCGCGCTCTGCCGCGGCCATTTCCAGAAACGCCTCGATGGCGGCCGCGTCGCCCTCGCGGAGCTCGGCCTTGGCTGTCGATGGCCGACCTCGCCGTGTCAAAGTCCTGCCGCCTGCGCCGCCTCGAGGGCAATGGCCCGCGCCTCCTCCTGCAGGCCGGCAGAAACGAGGCTGGAGACCACGGGCCCGACGGTCGCAATGCCGGCAGCGGCAGGGCCAGCGTCGCCGAGCAGGAGCAGCGCCAACAGGACGGTTTCGCCGAGCCGCCCACCCTCAGACGCCTGCAAGAGGCCGTTCGCCAGCGCCAGTGCCGGCGCACGCGCTGCCACGGGTTGCTCGTCCAGCAACAGGCGATCCCACACCTCCGGGTCCACACGGCCCCCGAGCGCATCGACCAGAATCGCCAGCCAGTTCGCCCGCGCGACTGCAACCGTCCGCCCGCCCTCGTCGGCCCGCAGCGAAAGCCAAGCGCCGAACTGGGCCGTGGTCAGATGGTCGTCATCGCCGCTCAGAAGCATCAACGGCCAAAGTCGCAATGCGGTGCGCATCGCTTCAGGGGTTCGCGACCCATGATCCGTGGCCAGCGCGTACCAGCGTGCGGCCGCATCGAGTTCGCTGGCGGCGATGAGGGCTCGTCCGGCCGCTGCGCTGAACCAGACGTGCGCGGGCGCCGGCGGCACCGTGTCTACCAGATGCGCGAACGCGCGCGCGGCAGTCCCGTGCGCCCCTTGAGCCTCGGCAAGAAAGAGCGCCTCCGCCAGCAGCTCCGCCCGCAAGGCAGGCGCCGTCTCTGCCTCGATCGCCTGGAGCATCAAGGCACGGCCGAGCGGCGGTTCCAGCGATTCGACCTGCGCCAAGGCGTCGGCGCGCTCCTCCAAAGAGAACGGCATGGCCCGGTAAAGATCGCGAAGGGCCTCGATGGGGAGCGTGCCGGTCGCCTCCGCGCGTTCCGCCGCCAGCAGCCGCGTCCCCGGCATCGATTCGGGCGCGCCAACAATCGCCGGCAGCACATCGGGCGCTGCCCGCGCCACCGCCTCCGCCGGAATCGGGAGCTGCGCAAGCCGCCAGGCAGCGACGCGCAGGGGAGTCGGATCGGCGAGCGGATCCACCACCGGCTCGGCCAACCCCGCCATGGCATAGATCGTGTCGTCGAACACCTGGTCGGGCGCGGTATCCGTTTCGAGCAGCAACTCGAGTCCGAGAGTTGCGGCCTCGATCAAGCCGGCGTGCGCCTGACAGAGGATGCGAACGCGGCGCCAATAGCCATCGCCGGCCCGACCCGTCTTGCCGAGGATTTGCGCGCATGCGGCGTCGAGATCGAACGCGGCGAGAAGGCGGTCGTTCTCGATTCGGGCGATGAGGCTCTGGCCGCCGGCCGGACCGGCCCGCTCCAGCAGCGCAAGAGCCGCATCGCGCGCTCCCATGGCCACCAGGCGCTCGGCCCGCGCAAGGGCCAGCGCACCGGCTTCGCTCTCGCCCGCAGGCGGTTGCGCCGGCGAGGCGAGCAACCCCAACGCGAGCCGCCGCATGGCAAACGAAGGCGCCGCGACAGGCAGGCGCGGCAGCAGGGCCTCGACCCTTGAGCGGCGCGACCCCGACCAGACATCGCCGGGAAATGACTCGATGCCCGGCATGGACACGCCGGCTGCGTCCGGATCGATGGCCTCGAGCGCACCGACCTGGATGTCGCTATCGGCCGATGCGGGAGCGGCCGAGTCGGTCGCGTCGTTGCCCTCCGCGCCTACGACCGAATCGATGTTCGGGGACTCGCCTTCGCCCCCGCCCGGCTCCGCACTGCTTTCGTCACCCTCCTCGGTTTGCTGTTGCGGGATCAGCCGCAACGGCTCATCGGCCTCCTGAGCGATGCTTTCGCCCATGGACGCGATCAGCAGCAGGACGGCCGGAAGGAATGCGCCGACAAGCGCGGACCATGGCTTTCGGCCAGCTGGCGAACGGCAAAGAGGCAGTCGGAACATCCGACTACCCGGGGGTGCTCTCACTTCTCGAAGCGATCATTGGACAGCACCTTTTCGACCGGACCGGGCGGCGGGGGGATATCCCAAGTCAGAAGAAATCCAATTCCGCCGCCGATGATGAGCAAGAGGATGATGACGAGGACTTTCAACGGGACGTGCCTTCACTCCTGAACACGCGTCGACGCTGAAACAGCCGCGAGGCATTCGACGCTTGTGTGTTAGAATCGGATTATGGCGATGGTGTGGCAGTCTATCGGCGCGGGCGCAGCGCTTCAACGACGCGCGTTCGGGCGGAGCGGAGTGTGCCGCTGAGCCAATGACGGCAGAATTGGGGTGCCCACGGATAGACTGCTCGGTCGTCCTCGTGGGCCTGATGGGTGCGGGCAAGAGCGCGATAGGCCGCCGGCTCGCCAGCCGACTCGGCATTCCGTTCGTCGATGCGGACGAAGAGATCGAAAGCGCCGCGGGATGCTCGATCTCGGACATCTTCGAGATACACGGGGAAGCGGCATTCCGCGATGGCGAGCGGCGGGTCATCGCCCGGCTGCTGAGCCGCCCGCCGCACGTTCTGGCGACCGGCGGCGGGGCGTTCATGGACCCCGAAACGCGCACGGCGATCAGGGCGTGCGGCATATCGGTGTGGCTGCGCGCCGACCTCGAATTGCTGGTCTCCCGCGTCTCGCGGCGCAATAACCGCCCGCTGCTGGCCGGTGGCGATCCGCGCGAAATCCTGCGGCGGCTGATGAACGAGCGTCACCCGATCTACGCCGAGGCCGACGTCGTCGTCGAAAGCAGGGACGGACCGCACGAACAGACGGTAGAGGCGGTTCTCGGCGCGCTCGGGGCGCATGTCGAGGCGCAGAGGCGAGAGGCGGCTCCCGATTCGTCGTCAGCGAGCATCGAGGCCTGACCCGGTGAGCACGGCGGACCCCGACCCACGACCCGAACGTGACCGGGAGACGGTGCGCGTCGAACTCGGACCGCGCAGCTACGACGTCGTGGTGGGTGCCGGCCTCGTCGGCGAGGCGGGACGGCTCATGGCGCCGCTCCTGGCAGGCCGCTCGGCGGTTGTGATCACCGACCGCGTCGTGGCCGGGCATTATCTCGACGCGGCCCTGAACTCCCTGCGGGAAGCGGGTTTTTTGTGCTCTCAGCTGGTCGTCGACGCCGGCGAGCAGAGCAAGGACCTGGCCACGCTCGGTGGCGTGCTGGAGAACATACTGGGCCGCGGGATCGAGCGTTCGACCGCGCTGGTGGCACTCGGCGGCGGGGTCGTGGGCGACCTCACCGGCTTCGCTGCGAGCATTCTGCTGCGCGGCATCCCCTTCGTTCAGATACCGACCACACTTCTTGCCCAGGTGGATAGCGGCGTCGGTGGCAAGACCGGCGTGAACAGCACCCTTGGCAAGAACCTGATTGGCACGTTTTACCAGCCGCGCCTGGTGCTCGCCGACGTAGCGACGCTGGACACGCTGCCGCTGCGCGAGCGCAGGGCAGGCTATGCCGAGGTCGTGAAGTACGGCCTCATCGACGACCCTGCGTTCTTCGCCTGGCTCGAGCGAAACGACGCGGCACTCCTCGACGGCGATCCGGACGCGCTGCGAACCGCCGTGGCCCATTCCTGCCGGGCCAAGGCGCGCATTGTCGCCGACGACGAGCGCGAGAGCGGCAACCGGGCCTTGCTCAATCTTGGCCACACCTTCGCCCATGCCCTGGAGGCGGAGGCCGGCTACGACGGATCGCTCCTGCACGGCGAGGCAGTCGCCTACGGCATGGTGCTCGCACATCGGCTGTCCGCAGCCCTCGGGCTGTGCAGCGAGGGTGACGCCGCGCGGGTGGCGGCCCATTTTCGTGCGGTTGGTCTACCCGGCGAGGCGGACGCCCTCCCCGCGATTCGGTGGAACTCAGCCGCGCTGATCGAGCGCATGAAGCATGACAAGAAGGTGCGGGACGGACGCATGACGTTCGTGCTGACACGCGGCATCGGACGCGCTTTCCTCAGCCGGGATGTCCCTCTCGACGCACTTCGCACTGTGCTCGACCAGGCCTTTGGCGAAGGGGGCCTTTCGGCTCCCCGTTGATCCCCCACCACAATCCCCGACGACACAACCATGACAACCGAGACTGCCATCACCATCGGCGCAATCGGCTTTCTGATAGCGCTGTCGGGTTTCTTCTCGGGTTCCGAGACCGCGTTGACCGCGGCCTCCCGCCCGCGCATGCACCATCTTGCCGGCACCGGCAACAGGCGCGCGCGCGCCGTCGAACGCCTCACCGACGATCGTGAGCGACTGATCGGCGCGATCCTGCTCGGCAATAACGCCGTCAACATTCTCGCCTCGGCCCTGGCAACCAGCGTGCTGATTTCGGTCGTGGGCGATGCCGGCGTGGCCTACGCGACGATCGGCATGACCCTCGTCATCCTGGTGTTCGCCGAGGTCCTGCCCAAGACCTACGCGATCCGCGATCCGGACCGTGTCTCGCTGCGAGTCGCGCCGGTACTGGGCCCCATCGTATGGCTGCTCTCTCCCATCGTTCGCGCTGTGCGACTGATCGTCTCAGCCACACTCAGCGCAGCCGGCGCTTCTCAGGGAGAGCGTGAAGAAGGCGCTGCCGAGGAAGAGTTGCGCGGCACCATCGCGCTGCACGCGCAGGAAGGCGCCATGGTCAAGCATGAGCGCGATATGCTTCACAGCATCCTCGATCTCGAGGATGTCGATGTCGGCGCGGTGATGACTCACCGCAAGGCCATGGAGATGATCGACGCGGAGGCTGCGCCAGCAGATATTCTTAACCAGGTCGTCCGCAGTCCCCACACGCGCCTTCCGGTGTGGAAGGGCGAGCCCGACAACATCGTCGGCGTGTTGCACGCCAGAGACCTTCTGCGGGCGGTGCATGAGAACCTCGCCGACCTCGACAGGCTCGACGTCATGTCTATCGTGACCGAGCCCTGGTTCGTGCCTGAGACCACGCCGCTCGACGAGCAACTCCACTCGTTCCGCGAGCGACAGGCTCATTTCGCGCTGATCGTCGACGAATACGGCTCGCTGATGGGTCTCGTGACCCTGGAGGACATCATCGAGGAGATCGTGGGCGAGATCGTCGATGAACACGACGTCGCACTCGGCGAAGTGGAGGAGAGCGCGGACGGCTCGTTCCTCGTTCCGGGAACCATTGCAATCCGCGATCTCAACCGGGCGTACGAATGGGATCTCCCCGACGAAGAGGCCGCAACCATAGCGGGCCTCGTGCTGAACGAGGCGCAGGAGATCCCCGAAATCGGCGAATCGTTCACGCTCTATGGCTTCACCTTCGAAGTCCGTGCCCGCAAGCGTAATCAGATAACGCAGCTTCGCGTGATCCCGCGTCCGCGCGCTGCCAGAAGGCTCGACGCCTGAGTTAACAGCCCTGTTCCCACACGCTACGAGGGCCGGGTTGCATGTCGGCTGCACCCCCACCATATGGCGTCAGCGGCGGCGGCCGAGTGCCAGGTGCGACCGTCGCCGCGGTGGCAGGCGCGGGCGATTCGAGGTTCCGATTGTCGAAACGCCGCCTCGTGCTATACATGATCTGGGTTAAAGGGCGAGTCGATGAACAGTTATCTCGACTTCGAAAAGCCGATCGCGGAAATCGAAGGCAAGCTCCAGGAGCTTCGCCACCTCAGCGACGACAGCGGCGTCAACATGCTCGACGAGGTCACCCGCCTCGAGAGCAAGGTCGACCGTCTGCTCAAGCAGACATACAGCCGCCTGACTCCGTGGCAGAAGACGCAAGTCGCCCGCCATCAGCTCAGGCCCCACTGCTCCGATTACATCGCGCGCCTCATCACGGACTTCATTCCGCTTGCCGGCGACCGTGCCTTCGGCGAGGACCGGGCCGTGATCGGCGGGCTGGGGCGCTTCCACGGCCACACCACCATGGTCATCGGCCAGGAGAAGGGATCCGATACCGAGGGCCGGGTCGCCCACAACTTCGGCATGGCCAACCCCGAAGGTTACCGCAAGGCGTCGCGTCTGCTGCGGCTGGCGGAGCGCTTTCAGGTCCCCGTGCTGACGCTGATCGACACGCCGGGCGCCTATCCCGGCGTCGGCGCTGAGGAGCGCGGACAGGCGGAGGCGATCGCGCGCTGCATCGAGGCCTGTCTCGATGTCAGGGTTCCTGTGGTTGCACTGATTATTGGCGAGGGCGGGTCCGGCGGGGCGATTGCGCTAGGCGTCGCCAACCGCGTGCTGATGATGGAGCACGCGACTTATTCGGTGATCTCGCCAGAGGGTTGCGCGTCGATCCTTTGGCGCGACGCGGCTCATGCGGAGACCGCGGCGGAGGCGCTGCGATTGACGGCGGAGGATTTGCACTCCCTCGGCGTGATCGACAGCATCGTGCCGGAGCCGGTGGGCGGCGCCCACCGGGATGCGGCGAGCGCGATCGATCGGGCCGGTTCGGTGCTGGAAGAGGCGTTCGCCGAGCTGCGCGGCCTCGACGGAGCGTCCCTGCGCGGCCAGCGGCGGGAGAAGTACCTGGCGCTGGGCGCCGTCGCCGAAGGTTAGTGCGACGCTCCCCCCGCCCGCGTCGGGGCAACCTTAAAGAGAGACCTGGGCCAACCGCAGATTCCGGATGCGCCGGCTCGCGATCTCTGCGCGCACGCGCGGAATCAGCACGGTCAGGTAGTAGGCCATGAAGCCCGCCGCCATCAGCAGAAGTGGCGCCACCATGGAGCTGTCGATGGACGGCGCGTCGATCTTCGAGATCGTCGCCGGCTGGTGCAGCGTGTTCCACCAGTCGACCGAGAACTTGACGATGGGCACGTTGACCACGCCCACCAGCGCCAGGATCGCGGCGACGCGGGCGCCCTTGGCGGGATCGTCGAAGGCAGCGTGGAGCGCCATGTACCCGAGATAGAGGAAGAACAGGATCAGCATCGAGGTGAGCCGCGCGTCCCACACCCACCACGTGCCCCACATCGGCTGCCCCCAGAGCGACCCGCTCAACAGCGTGATGAAGGTGAAGGCGGCGCCGACCGGTGCGCTCGACTTCGCCACCAGGTCCGCAAGCGGATGGCGCCAGACCAGGCTGGCCGCACTGCAGAGCGCGATCACGACGTAGACGAAGAGCGACATCCACGCCGCCGGCACATGGACGAAGATGATGCGGTAGGCGTCGCCCTGCTGATAGTCGGGCGGTGCCACGTAGAGGCCGAGCACCAGGCCGGCCGCGATCAGCGCCGCTGTCGCAGCCGCCGCCCAGGGATAGACCGCGCGCGCAACGCGGAGAAAGCGCGCCGGGTTGGCGAAGAAGTGGATGCTCGTCCAGCTCGTTTTCGCGCGCCTCGTCGCTCCCGTTGCCCGTGTCGCCATCCGACCTATTCCACCGTCATGCGGAGTGCCGCCGCTGCAGCCACTGGCCCAAGCGTCAGCGCGGCCGCCAGCCCGCCTGCCATGATCGACAGGTTCGCATGCACGCCGACATCGAGCACGGCGCCCTCCACCGCACCCACGCCGAATATGAGAACGGGAACATAGAGCGGCAAGACCAGAAGCGCGATTAGCGCGCTTCCGCGTCGCAAGCCCACGGTCAGCGCCGCGCCGACAGCCCCGATCAGGCTGAGGATCGGCGTGCCCAGCAGCAGCGAGACGATCAGGATGACGAGGCCGTCCGTACTCATGTTCAGGAGGAGCGCGAGAATCGGCGCGGCGATGGCGAGCGGAAGTCCGGTCGTGAGCCAATGCGCCACTGTCTTGGCCAGCACGACGAACTCCAGCGGCAGCATGCCGAGCATCAGCTGTTCGAGGCTGCCGTCCTCGTGGTCGGCGACGAAGAGCCGGTCCAGCGACAAGAGCGCCGCGAGCAGCGCCGCGACCCAGACGGCGCCGGGCGCAATTCGGCTGAGCAGGCCGAGCTCCGGCCCGACGCCGAGCGGAAAGAGCGTCACCGCGATGACGAAGAAGACCACCGCCATCAACGTGCCGATGCCGCCCCGCACCGCGAGCGTGACCTCGCGCCCGATGAGCCGGAGGAAGACGCCTACCACTGTTCTTCGTCCTCCGGCGTGGGCTCCTGGTCGGCCAGCAGCGCATCGGCCGTGATCGCGTGCCCACCGAGGTCGAGCCGGTGAGCACCGTCGAGCGCGATCTCCCCATGGGTGGCCACGACCACGATGCCGCCATCGGTCCGGTGCGCGGCGATCATGGTCGCGACGAGGTGGGCGGCTTCCGCGTCGAGCGTGACCGTCGGCTCGTCGAGCAGCCAGAGCGGCGCGGGCGTCGCCAGAATTCGTGCCAGCGCCAGCCGCCGTCGCTGTCCTGCCGACAGGTAACGCCCCGGCACGTCGGCAAGCCCCTCGATGCCGAGGGCCTCAAGCGCGCCGGGCGCGGCCCGCGCAGCCCCTCTGAAACGCGCCCAGCCATCCAGGTTCTCGGCCGCCGAGAGCGTCGGCTTCACCGCGTCGAGATGACCGACATAGTGGAGCCGGCCGCGATGCGCGGGCCAATCCTCGTCGAGCGATTCGCCTTCCCAGGCAAGCGTTCCACCCGCCCGCTTCAGGAGACCCGCGAGGATGCGCAGCAGGCTCGACTTGCCCGAGCCGTTAGGTCCGACGAGCGCGAGCGCTCCACCGGGCTCAAGGCGGAAGGAGACCCCGGTAAAGACCGGGCGCTCTCCGCGGATGCAGGCCACGCCGTGCGCCTCGAAACAGGCTGGGGGCGACGCTGGCCGTGACGCTGGTGAGATATGCGGGCTAGCCGGGCCGGGAATCTTGCACCCCTCTCCGGTCGAGCCTAGAAGGAACGCCAAGCCTATCGGCGGCACGTGCATGCGGCAAGCAGGCACCCGGCGCCGGAATGCAAGGGGGAACAGCGCGTTGATCGCCTTGGGACAAGACAGCCTCCGCACCCGCCGCACACTCAGCGTCGGCGGGCGCTCCTACGACTACTACAGCTTGCCGGCGGCTGCCGAGTCCGACCTCGGCGACATCGCCCGCCTGCCGTTCTCCCTCAAGGTCCTGCTGGAGAACCTGCTCCGCTTCGAGGATGGCCGCAGCGTCAGCGTCGACGACATCCGTGCGGTCGCGGGGTGGTTGGACGAGGGACGCGGCGGGGGGGAGATCGCCTACCGGCCGGCCCGCGTGCTCATGCAGGATTTTACGGGCGTGCCGGCGGTAGTGGACCTCGCCGCAATGCGGGCCGCCGTGACCGCGCTTGGCGGCGATGCCGGCCGCATCAATCCGCTCTCGCCGGTCGATCTCGTGATCGACCATTCGGTGATGGTGGACCATTTCGGCACGACCCAGGCCTTCGGGCAGAACGTCTCGCTGGAGATGGCGCGCAACGGCGAGCGCTATGCCTTCCTCCGCTGGGGCCAGCAGGCGTTCGAGAACTTCCGCGTGGTGCCGCCGGGCACGGGCATCTGCCATCAGGTCAATCTGGAGTATCTCGCCCAGGTGGTGTGGACCGACGAGGCCGACGGCGCCACCGTCGCCTATCCCGACACCCTGGTCGGCACCGACAGCCACACGACCATGGTCAACGGCCTCGCCGTGCTCGGATGGGGCGTCGGCGGAATCGAGGCCGAGGCGGCCATGCTCGGCCAGCCGATCTCGATGCTGCTGCCGGACGTGATCGGCTTCAAGCTCTCAGGCCGGCTCCGCGAGGGCGCGACCGCGACCGATCTGGTGCTGACCGTGACCCAGATGCTGCGCGAGCGCGGCGTGGTCGGGAAGTTCGTCGAGTTCTTCGGGCCCGGCCTCGACGATCTCGGGCTCGCGGACCGCGCCACCATCGCCAACATGGCGCCGGAATACGGCGCGACCTGCGGCTTCTTCCCCATCGACCGCGAGACCGTCGACTACCTCACCGGCAGCGCGCGGGAGCCCGAGCGCGTCGCGCTGGTCGAGGCCTACGCGAAGGCGCAGGGCATGTGGCGCGAGGCCGGCACGCCCGATCCCGTGTTCACCGACACCCTGGAGCTCGATCTGGGTCAGGTGGAGCCCAGCATCGCCGGCCCCAAGCGGCCGCAGGACAAGATCCGGCTCTCCGACGCCAAGCCGACTTTCGCCGCCGCTCTGGACTCGACCTTCGGCGTCTCGGACGGGGCAGCAAGCACGCGCGTGCCGGTCGCCGGCACGGACTACACTCTCCGGCACGGCGATGTGGTGATCGCCGCCATCACGAGCTGCACCAACACCTCCAACCCGAGCGTGATGGTGGGGGCCGGGTTGCTCGCCCGCAACGCGGTCGCCCGTGGCCTCAGCGTCAAGCCCTGGGTCAAGACCTCGCTGGCGCCGGGCTCCAAGGTGGTCTCGGACTATCTTGCCAAGGCAGGACTGCAGGACGACCTCGACGCACTGGGTTTCAACCTCGTGGGCTACGGCTGCACCACCTGCATCGGCAATTCGGGGCCGCTGGAGCCGCCGATCGCCGAAGCCGTCGAGAGCGCCGACCTGGTGGTCTGCTCCGTGCTTTCCGGCAACCGCAACTTCGAGGGCCGGATCAGCCCGCACGTGAAGGCCAACTACCTGGCCTCGCCGCCGCTGGTCGTGGCCTACGCGATCGCAGGCTCCATGACGCGCGACCTCGGCACCGAGCCGCTCGGCACGGGCCACGGCGGCGAGCTTGTCTACCTGCGGGACATCTGGCCGACGGCGGCCGAGATTCGCGACACCGTGCAAAGCGCCATCACCCCCGCCATGTTCCGCGAGCGCTACGGCGATGTCTTTACCGGCGACGACGACTGGCGCTCGATTGCGGCGCCGGCCGGGCAGACCTACGCCTGGGATGCGGGCAGCACCTACGTGCAGCACCCGCCCTACTTCCAGGGCATGGCGGCGGAGCCGCAGCCGCCGGAGGACATCGGCGGCGCGCGGATCCTCTGCCTCCTCGGCGACACCATTACCACCGACCACATCTCGCCCGCCGGCGCCATCGGCGCCGAGACCCCCGGCGGCACGTACCTGCTGGAGCGCCAGATTGCGCGCCGGGACTTCAACTCCTACGGCGCGCGGCGCGGCAACCACGACGTGATGATGCGGGGCACCTTCGCAAACATCCGCATCCGCAACGAGCTTGCGCCCGGCACCGAGGGCGGCATCACCCTTCACATGCCGGACGGCACCGAGATGCCGGTCTACGACGCCGCCATGGCTTACCAGGCCGAGGGCGTGCCGCTCGTCGTGTTCGCGGGCAAGGAATACGGCACCGGCTCCTCGCGCGACTGGGCAGCCAAGGGCACGCGGCTGCTCGGCGTGCGGGCCGTCATCGCCGAGAGCTTCGAGCGCATCCACCGCTCCAACCTGGTGGGCATGGGCGTGCTGCCGCTGGAATTCACCGAGGGCACGACGCGGAAGAGCCTGGGTCTCGACGGCAGCGAGCAGATCGACCTGGAGGGCATCGCCGGCGGAATCACGCCGCGCATGACCGTGACCTGCCGCATCCGCCGCGCCGACGGTTCGGCGGAGGAGATCGCGCTCCGCTGCCGGATCGATACCGCCGACGAGGCCGATTACTACCGCCACGGCGGCATCCTGCACTACGTGCTGCGGGGCCTTGCCAAGGCTGCGTGAACGCTCCGCTGACGCCGTCTATTCGGCGGCCCGATCGGCCGTCGGGTCGCCCAGCCTTTCCAGGGCAAGCGCGCGAAGCTTGTGCTTCTGCACCTTGCCGCTCGCGGTCATGGGGAAGGCATCGACCGAGAGCACGTGGCGCGGGCTCTTGAAGCTCGCGATCCGGCCCTTGCAGTAGGCAGCAATCTCTTCGCCGGTGACGGACTTACTCGGCGCGGTGACGACGAACGCCACGGCGACCTCGTTGAGCCGCGCATCGGGATAACCTACCACCGCCACCTGGTCGACAGCCTCGTGGGCCATGAGGAAGGCCTCGACCTCCGCCGGCGACACGTTCTCTCCGCCGACCCTGAGCTGGTCCTTGAAGCGGCCGACGAAGCGGATGTGCCCGTCGGCGCGGAGCACCACCGTGTCGCCGGTATGCAGCCAGCCGTCGCCGTCGATGGCCTCGGCGGTCTCCTCGGGCTTCTTGTAGTAGCCCTGGGTGATCATGTAGCCGCGAATCAGCAGCTCGCCTTCCTCACCCACCGCGATCTCCCCGCCGGTCTCCGGGTCAACGACCTTGATCTCGAAGCCCGGCGCCGGGAAGCCCGAGGCATCCGAGCGCTGCTCCGGCGTCGAGTTGCCGAAGGACATGGTGGCAAAGGTGAAGGTCTCGGTCATGCCCCAGCCGGTGAACGTGGGCACCATCTCGGTCTGCACCCGCCGCGCGATACGGGCCGAGCTGGTCATGCCGGAGGGAAAGGTGCCGAAGCGCAGGCTGGAGATGTCCCGCGGCGTCCGCTCCAGGGAATCGAGATACTCCTTGTAGTGGGTATCGAAGCCGTGGGTAATCGTGCCCTTCTCCGCCTCAACCAGCCGCATGCACTCGTCGGCGTCGAAGCGGTCCAGCAGCACGTGCTTGCAGCCCGCGATCACGGCGATCAAGCCGGCCTCGCTGAAGCCGTACATGTGGAAGAGCGGCAGCGGATTGACGATCGCGTCCTCGAAGGTGAGGCCGATGCGGTTGGCCCGCTCGCGCATGTTGCGGATCATCAGGTGGGTGTGGAGCACGCCCTTGGGGTGCCCGGTGGTGCCGGAGGTGTAGCCGATCATCACCGGCTCGTCGGGATCGACCGCCGCCGCACGGGCCCCGAGCGCGGCATCGCTCACCGCGTCGCCCCCTGCGAGCATCGCCTCCCAGCCCACCGTACCGGGCACGTCGCTCTCGCCCACCGTGACAAGTCGACGAAGCCGGGGGAAGCCCTCGATTGCGGCTGCGCGCGGATCCTGCGCCGCCAGCCTCGGCAGCACCTCCGCCAGCATCGCCGCATAATCGACCGGGCCGGAGCGGTCCACGCTGATCCAGGTGCCGCTGTCGGATTGCCGCACCGTGTAGGCCACGTCGTCGGTGCGGTAGCGGGTGTTGAGCGGCACCAGCACGGCACCGATCTTGGCGATGGCGAAGGTGAGGAAGAGCCACTCCGGCCGATTGTTCATCCAGAGCGCGACGTGCTCGCCCGTCTCGACGCCGAGCGCCATCAGCCCCTTGGCGACACGATCCACCTCCCGGTCGTAGTCCCGGTAGGTCCAGCGCTTGCCGTCGCAGACCAACGCCTCGCGCCCCCCCCAGCGCCGGGCCGCCTCCGCCGGCAGGTCGCCCAGCCGCTCCTTCGGGTACCAGTCGCCCATGCCGTGCCCTGCCGCCCTCAGCTCCGCAGCCGCTCGCCCGCCGGATCGTAGAAAGGCGTGAGCGACATCGTCGCCGGCACGCGCTCGCCGGCGATATCGACCTCGTACACACCCTCGTCGAGTGTCTGCCACCAGCACGGCTTCTCGCTCAGCAGGTAGCCCATGCCGACCGGCCGGTCGAAGCCGTAGCCGTAAGCCGCAGACGTGATGCGGCCCACGACCCCGTCGCCCCGGTAGATCGTCTCGTCGTGAAACATGAAGGGCTCGGGCTTCTCCAGCATCACGTGCACGAGGCGCGCGGTAAGTCCTTCCTCGCGTTGGCGTTCCAGCGCCGCGCGGCCGATGAAGTCGGCATCCTTCTTGAACGAGACGGCGAAGCCCAGGCCCGCCTCTAGTGGGGTCTCGGCCTGGGTGATGTCGTGGCCCCAGTGGCGATAGCCCTTCTCGCTTCGGAGCGAATCCATCGCGTGGATACCGCAGAGCCTGACGCCGAGATCGGCGCCCGCCGCCATGAGGCGGTCGAAGATGGGCACGACGTACTCGGTCGCGATGTGCAGCTCCCAGCCCAGCTCGCCCACGTAGGAGACCCGCATCGCCCTTGCGTGCGCGTAGCCGATATCGATCTCCCGGCAGGTACCGAAGGGGAAGGCCGCGTTGGAGAGGTCCGCATCGCTGACCCGCCCGAGCAGAGTCCTCGCGTTGGGCCCCATCACGGCGAGCACGCCCGAGCCCGAGGTCACGTCGGTCACGTAGACTCGCGCCCCGCCGCTCAGGTTCCTCTCGATCCAGGTGAGGTCGCGGGTCTGGGAAGCGGCCGAGGTCACCACCAGGTATCGGTCGTCGGCGAGCCGGGTCACGGTAAGGTCCGCCTCGATCCCGCCCCGCCGGTTGAGGAGCTGCGTGTAGACGATCTTGCCCGCCGGCACCGCGACGTCGTTGGCGCAGAGGCGCTGCAGCTCGCGCTCGGCATCCGGCCCCTGCACCAGGTATTTCGCGAACGAGCTCATGTCGAGGATGCCGACCGCCTGGCGCACGGCGTGGTGCTCCTCCCGCACATGATCGAACCAGTTCTGCTTGCCGTAAGCGTATTCGTAGGTCGGTTCCACGCCTTCGGGCGCGAACCAGTTGGCGCGCTCCCACCCCGCCGCCTCGCCGAAGCAGGCGTTGTGGGCGACGAGGCGCGGGTGCAGCGGGCTGAGGCGCACGGGCCGCGCGGTCTCCACCTGGCGATAGGGCCAGTGCATCTGGAACAGCAGGCCCAGGCTCTCCTTGGTGCGGTCGACCAGATAGCGGCGGTTGTTCTGGAAGCGGGCGAAGCGGGAGATGTCGAGCTCGGCGAGATCCACAGTGGGCTGCCCCTCGACGATCCACTCCGACATCACCTTGCCGGCGCCAGCGGCGGTAAGGATGCCCTGCGAGTTGAAGCCGGCAGCGACGAAGAAGCGCGCAAGCTCCGGCGCCTCGCCCAGCACGAACTTGTTGTCCGGGGTGAAGCTCTCGGGCCCGTTCATGAAGCGGCGGATCGGCGCTCGCTCAAGCACCGGTAACAGCTCGATGGCGTTGGTCATCGGCAGCTCGAAGTGGTCCCAGTCCTCCGGCAGCTCGACGAACTCGGCCCCGGCCGGCAGCTTCTCCAGCGGCAGCGGCTTGGCCACCGGCTCAAACGAGCCCACGAGAAGACGACCTGCGTCCTCCTTCACGTAGATGTAACCATCGGTGTCGCGGACGATCGGCGCATCGGGAGAGAGCCCGTCGATCGGCTCGGTGACCACGTACATGTGCTCGGCGGCGTAGAGCGGCACGTTCACGCCTGCCATCGACCCGATCTCGCGTGCCCAGACGCCGCCGCAGTTGACGACGGTTTCGCAGGCGATGGTGCCTTTCGCGGTGCAGACGCCGGAGACCGCGCCGTTCCTGCGCTCGAAGCCGGTGACGGCCGTTTCCTCGAAGATTCGGGCGCCCCGTGTGCGGGCGCCCTTGGCAAGTGCCATCGCGGTATCGACGGGATTGGTCTGACCGTCCCCGGGAATATAGATCGCGCCCTTGATCCACGAGACGTCCATCAGCGGATAGAGCGCCGCCACCTCGTTCAGCCCGACCTCGTAAGCCTCGACGCCGAAGCAGTCGCCGAGCGCGGCCGTGCGCCTGATCTCGGTGAGCCGTTCTTCGGTGCGTGCGATGGGAAGACTGCCCTTGCGGCGGAAGCCGGTCGCCTGGCCGGTCTCCGCCTCCAGTGCTTCGTAGAGGCCGACGGCGTAGCGGGCGAGCTCGGTCAGCGTCGCGGTCGCGCGAAGCTGGTTCACCAGGCCTGCGGCATGCCACGAAGTGCCGCCGGTGAGATGGCCCCGCTCCAGCAGCACCACGTCCCGTCGGCCCAGCTTGGTCAGGTGGTAGGCCATGCTGCATCCGATGATGCCGCCGCCGACGATCACCACTTCGGCCTGGCTCGGTAACGCCTCGGTCATCGCTCCCTCACCCGCAGCGGGCCCCTTCGCCGCGCCGCGTCATGGCGCCGCCGCATTCCCTAGCACGGCGGCGCACGGCGGAAAACGGAGCGGGCGGAGCCGGCGGATCGGCCGGGAGACCACGCCCGGCGCTGGGTTTGCATTCCCGCGGCGCTCTTCGCATAGTGCGCGCCAACCGGGGCCGGCCCGGCGATCGAACACTCAAGAGGAGAGGGAGACAATGGCAGTTAGCGCGGGCGACAAGATGCCGTCGGTCAACTTCAAGATGCTCACGGCAGACGGACTCTCTGACGTATCGAGCGACGACTACTTCGGCGGCAAGAAGACGGCGCTCTTCGCCGTCCCCGGCGCGTTCACGCCGACCTGCTCGGCCAAGCACGTGCCGAGCTTCCTGGCGCAGGCCGATGCGCTCAAGGCCAAGGGCGTCGACCAGATCGCCTGCGTGTCGGTGAACGACGCGTTCGTGATGAAGGCCTGGGGCGAGAACACGGGCTCCGGCGACACCATCGACATGCTGGCCGACGGCAACGGCGAGTTCGCGCGGGCCACGGGGCTTACCCTCGACGGCACCGGCTTCGGCCTCGGCGAGCGGACGACCCGGTTCTCCATGATCGTGGACGACGGCACGATCACCGCCCTCAACGTGGAGGAGAACCCGGCGGAGATGGACGTGAGCAGCGCGGAGCACATGCTCACGCAACTCTGACTTCGTCCGGCTTCGCGCAGGCGCCCACAAAAGGCGCTTGCGCGGCGGGCTGCGCTCACCACATTGTCGTCTATCGGCGGCCGCCACGGCACGCGCGGGGCCGTTCGACCCCAGTTTAACCGGACCGCAGCCGGCTCCACGGCCAGCGCGCGGACGCTCAGGAGGAGACATCAGGCGATGGCACTGAGAATTGGCGACGAAGCCCCGAACTTCACGGCAGACACGACCGAAGGCTCGATCGACTTCCACGACTGGATCGGCGACGGCTGGGCGATTCTTTTCTCCCACCCCAAGGACTTCACGCCGGTCTGCACCACCGAGCTCGGCTACATGGCCGGCCTCAAGTCGGAGTTCGAGAAGCGCAACTGCAAGGTCCTGGGGCTCAGCGTGGACGGCGTGAGCGATCACCACGCCTGGTCCAAGGACATCGAGGAGACGCAGGGCCACGCGGTCAACTACCCGCTAATCGGGGACCCGGAGCTCAAGATCGCGACCCTCTACGAGATGCTCCCGGCGGGCGCCGGCACCACTTCCGAGGGGCGCACGGCGGTGGACAACCTCACCGTCCGCACCGTCTTCCTCGTCGGGCCCGACAAGAAGATCAAGCTCTCCCTCACCTACCCCATGAGCACCGGCCGCAACTTCGACGAGGTGCTGCGGGTGCTCGATTCCTGCCAACTCACGGCGAAGCACAAGGTGGCGACGCCGGTGAACTGGAAGCAGGGCGAGGATGTGATCATCGTGCCGGCGGTCTCCGACGAGGAGGCCAGGAAGACCTATCCCGACGGCTGGAACGCGCCCAAGCCCTATCTCAGGATCGTGCCGCAGCCCAAGTAGCGCGGCCCACCCTGTCGGGGCTCCTCTCCGCTCGTCGGCTTGCGGACGGAGAGGAGCGGACAGCCGTCACGCCCCGTCGTCGGCGCCGGCCGGCACCCGGTTCTCGATCTCGAGCGGCGAAAGCGCCGCGTGCACGCGGGCGAGAACTTCCGCGAGCGTCCCCGCCCAGTCCTCGGCGCCTTCCTGTGTGCCGATCAGGTCCTGGCGCACCTCGAACTCGATATGGGGCAGCCCGCGCCCCTGGCCGTGCACCGGAATCGAATAATCCGACGGGCCGATAATGGCGTAGGGTTCGTTGTCGCCGATGGTGAGCCCGGGGCGGACCGCGTTTAGCGCGTCCTTCAGCGGCTGCACCAGCCGGTCGTCGTGCTCGTAAAGCAGTCCGATCTCCCACGGGCGGACGAAGCCCTGGAACACCGGCGTGAAGCTGTGAACGGCAATGAGCATGGGCACCGCGCCGGCCTCGATCACCCGGTCGAGGTAGCCGGCGATGGCGCTGTGGTAGGGCCAGAAGAGCGCATCCGTCCGCGCCGTCGCTTCCGCCTCCGAAATCGCCTGGTTGCCCGGCACCGCCGTGCCGTCGCTTACCGCTGGCATCGCCGTAGGGCTCCCAAACGGGCGGTTGCAATCGACCACCAGGCGCGAATAGCCGGAGAAAAAGGCCGGCGCGTCGAGCAGGGCGCTCAACGATCGGGTGACCGTCGCCGCGCCGATGTCCCAGCCGATGTGGCGGTCGAGCTCCGACTGGTCGAGGCCCAGCCGATTCATATGAGCCGGCACCGCGTTGCTGGCGTGATCGCACACCAGCACGAAACGCGGATCGGCGCTGTCCGGCCCGATCCAGGAGAAAGGCGCCGGGTCGTCGGCGGTGAGCCGCGACGGATCGAACCGGGCGGCGGGCGCGCTCACCGCCGCTCCGCAGCCGCCAAAGACTGAACCGGCGCCTGCGCGCCCTCGCCGGCCCCGTCGCAGGCGATCAGACGCAGCGCGCCGTGCTCCACGGAGAGCGCGAGCCTGCCGTTCACCAGATCGAGGGCGGCAGCGCCGAAGAGCTCGCGCCGCCAACCCTGTAGCGCCGGCACGCCATTCGTCTGCCCCTGGGCAATCCGCTCCAGATCGGCGGCGCTGGCGATCAGCTTTCGGGCGACGCCGGACTCCTCGCTCTTGAAGCTGAGCAGCACCTTTAGCAGGTCGGTCAGGGCCGCCGGCGCCGAAGACTTTTCGGGCCGGGGCGGCAGCGTCGGACAGTCCTCGTCCGGGAGCGCCAGGCCGCGCTCCACCGCCGCCAGCAGCGCAGCGCCCGTGGCGCTCTCGGCGGTCCGCTGGCTCACCGAGCGCAGCTTGGCGAGCTCCTTGGCCGTGCGTGGGCGCTGCGCCGCGATCTCGCTCAGCGCGGTGTCGCGCATCACCCACGGGCGGGGCTTGTCGCGCCGGGCCGCCTCGGTCTCGCGCCACGCCGCGACCTCGCGCAGGACCGCGAAGAAGCGCCGGTTGCCGCCGCGCACCTTGATCCGCCGCCATGCTTCCTCGGGCGGCGCTTCGTAAGTGGCGGGGTCGATGAGCACCGCATGCTCCTCGTCGAGCCACGAGCGCCGGCCGGTGCGCTCCAGCTCCGCCGCGAGCTTCTCGTACACAACCCGGAGGTGGCTCACGTCGGAGAGCGCGTAGCGCAGCTGGCGCTCGGAAAGCGGCCGGCGCGCCCAGTCGGTGAAGCGCTGGGTCTTGTCGATGCGCCCGCGCGCGAGCTTGGCGACCAGCGTCTCGTAGCCCACCGAGTCGCCGAAGCCGCAGACCATGGCGGCAATCTGGGTGTCGAAGAGCGGGTGCGGCACCCCGCCGGCGAGCGGCAGCAGCACCTCGACATCCTGCCGCGCCGCGTGGAAGACCTTCAGCACCGGCGCGCGTGCCAGCAGGTCGTAGAGCGGCGCGAGGTCGATCCCGTTCGCGAGCGGGTCGACCGCGACCGGCTCTCCCTTGGCCGGGCCGATCTGCAGCAGGCAGAGCTTGGCGCGATAGGTGCTCTCGCGCATGAACTCGGTATCGACCGTGACGAAGTCCGCCTTCCGCCACGCCTTGCAGAGCTCGGCGAGCGGGGCGCTCTCGATAATCAGCCGGGGCTCGGTCACGGGCCCTCGCCGCGCACGAAGGCCGGGCCGTCGAGATGCACGGGCGCGACCCGGCGTCAGGCGGCGGCCATTGCGGCCGCCAAGCCGTGCCCGCTGCGTTCGGCCAGCGCCGCGCTCCGCCCGGTGCCGGTAATCCAGCCGCCGCCGAGCACGCGCTCGCCGTCGTAGAGCACGCAGGCCTGCCCCGGCGCGGTCGCGGGCTCCGGCTCGTCCAGCGTCACCTCGGCCGTGCCGTCGGCTCCCTGCACCAGCCGCGCCGGCGCGCCGGGATGGCTGGAGCGGAGCCGCGCCATCACCGCCCGCGCCTCGCCGGGCACGGGCACGTCGCGGCCGATCCAGGCGAGCGGGCCGGTGAAGACCCGGTCGCGCAACAGCGCAGCCTGCGGCCCGACCGTGACCGCGCGGCGCGCGGCATCGACCGCGAGCACGTAGAGCGGCTCGGGTGCCGCGATGCCGAGCCCGCGCCGCTGGCCCACGGTGTAGTGGATGATGCCCGCGTGGCGGCCCAGCACCCGGCCGCCCTCGTCCACGATATCGCCGGGCTCGGCGGCACCGGGGCGCAACTTCTCGATCACGCCGGCATAGCGGCCGGACGGCACGAAGCAGATGTCCTGGCTGTCCGGCTTGTCCGCGACCGCGAGGTCGAGCCGCTCGGCTTGCGCCCGCACCTGCTCCTTCGGCATGTCGCCGAGTGGGAAGCGCAGGAACTCCAGCTGCTCCTGCGTCGTCGCGAAGAGGAAGTAGCTCTGGTCGCGCGCGCCGTCGACCGCGCGGTGGAGCTCCGGTCCCTCCGGCCCCGCCACCCGCCGCACGTAGTGGCCGGTGGCGAGCGCGTCCGCGCCGAGATCGCGGGCGAGCGCCAGCAGGTCGCGGAACTTCACCCGCTCGTTGCAGCGCACGCAGGGAATCGGGGTCTCGCCGCGCAGGTAGGAATCGGCGAAGTCGTCGATCACCGCCTCCCTGAAGCGCGCCTCGTAGTCGAGCACGTAGTGGCGGATGCCGAGCCGGTCCGCGACCCGGCGGGCATCGTAGATGTCCTCGCCCGCGCAGCAGGCGCCGGGCCGGGTGCGCGCACCGCCCGCCGCATAGAGCTGCAGCGTGATGCCAACCACCTCGTAGCCCGCTTCCGCCAGCAGGGCGGCGGTCACGGACGAATCGACGCCGCCGGACATGGCGACGACCACGCGCGTCTGCCGGCGCGGCTTGGCGAGGCCGAGGTCGAGGGTCTCTGCGGGCATGGCGCGCACTATAGGGTGGCGCTGGCAGGGTGCAACTACCCCGCCCGCGTCTCACGTGGGATGGACAACCGTAATTTTGTTGTGGGACACGCCGGGATCAGGCGGGATGGGCGGGATTCCGCAGGGCCGACGACCGCGCCGCAGACTGCGGACGGCGGGCTCTTGAGGGCGGAGCGTCGGCGCATCGAGCGAAAGACCTCGGTAAGGCCGAACGGAATCAGTTGCGGGGGCGGCGGTCGGTCGCAAACAGGCCGGCCACGAGGCCGAGACCGGCGCCCGAGACCGCGAGCATCACCCACCAGGATGCGGCCCAGCTGCCCAGGCCCTCGACCGCCGCGGCCATCACGGGAGGGCCGAGCAGGCTGCCGATCGCGGCACCCTGCACCACGAAGCCGCTCGCCATGGCGACGAAGGCGGTACGCGGCGCGTGGTCGGCGGCACCGGCGATCGCCGCCGCCGGCAGCAGGCCGCCGACGGCGCTGAACACGAAGGCCAGCACGATCTTCAGTCCGCCCGGCGTGCCGGCGAGAAAGATCCCGGCCGACGACCCGCCCATGGCGCAGTAGGCGATCCCGATCAGCGCCCAGCGCGGCACGCGCCGGTGCATCAGCCAGGCAGCGGCGAAATTGCCGAGGGCGTTGGCCGCCACCACCATCGCGCCCCAGATCGCCGCGCCGGCCGCGCTGCGACCCTGCGTCTCGATCAGGAAGGTCGGCAGCCAGGCCGTGATGGCGAACCACTGCAGCGTGTAGAAGGCGAACGAGAGACCGAAGAGCCAGAGCGCGGCGCGCACCAGTGTCTCCCGGACGCCGGGCCAATCGAGCGCCTGCGCGTCGAACGCCACCGGCCAACGCCGCGGGTGCAGGCTCCAGCCCAGCGCCGCCATGAAGAGCGCGACCAGCGCTGCGCTGAACAGCCAGAAGCCGCGCCAGCCGATGGTATCGAGCAGCGCCGGCGCGATCAGCATGGCGATCGCCATGCCGAGCGGCATGTAGGCACCCCAAATGCCGAAGGCAAGACCGTGGTCGCGGGGCCGCGCCGCTGCGGCGATCAGCTTGGGCGCGGTTACCGTTATGCCCACGAACCCGAACCCCTCGATAAAGCGCGCGACCAGCAGCCAGGCGCTGCCGCTTACCAGCCCGCCCAGCAGGCTGCCCGCCCCGAGGAAGGCCACACCGGCCAGCATCAGCCGGCGCGGGCCTGCGCGATCGGAAAGCAGGCCCACGGCGACGGCGACGGCAGCGCCGATCGCGTAGTAGATCGAGGTGAGCCAGCCGGCAGTGACGAAGTCGAGCCCCAGACTCTCGCGCAGCACAGGCAGGGCCGGCGGCACCTTGCCCACCTGGAAGCCGGCGAGGATGCCGGCGCCGAGCGCCATCAGCACGATGTCCCAACGGGTGGCCTCCGCAGGCGGCGCCCCCTGGCTCATGGAAACGCCTGCCGCACCCTCACCCGGCCGCCGCGTCCCGCACGGCGCGGGCGATGCGCACGGCCGTTGCCTCGTCGAGGTCCGCGTGCATCGGCAGGCACAGCACCTGCCGGCTCAGGCGCTCGCTCACCGGCAGCGAGCCGGGGCCGTCGCCGTGGGCGCGATAGGCGGGCTGCAGGTGCATTGGCACCGGGTAGTGGATCGCGGTCGGGATCGCCTGCTCCGCCAGCGCCGCCTGAACCGCATCCCGCCGCTCCAGCCGGATGGTGTACTGCGCCCAGGTCGAGCTTCGCGCCGGCAGCCGACCCGGCAGGCTGACGGCACCGGCCAGCACCGAATCGTACGTCGCCGCCACCCGTTCGCGCGCGTCGATCTCGGCATCGAAGGCGGCGAGCTTCACCAGCAGGATCGCCGCTTGGAGGGTATCGAGGCGGCTGTTGAGGCCGACCCGCACGATGTCGTACTTGCCCTCGCCCTGGCCGTGCTGGCGGATCGAGCGCCAGCGCGACGCCCGCGCCGCATCGTCGGTGAAGAGCGCACCCCCGTCGCCATAGCCGCCCAGCGGCTTGGCCGGATAGAAGCTGGTGGCGGTGACCGGCGCCAGCGCGCCCACCGGCCGGCCGCCGCTGGCCCCGCCGAAGCTTTGGGCCGCGTCGTCGATCAGCAGCAGGCCCCACTCCGCCGCGAGCGGCGCCAGCGCCTCATAGTCCGCCGCCTGGCCGAAGAGGTCCGCCGCGATCGCCGCCCTGGGCGCGAGCCGCCCGTCTGCCGCCACGCGGTCGATCTTCGCCGCGAGGTCGGCGGGGTCCATCATGCAGCTCTCTTCGTCTACGTCGACGAAGACCGGCGACGCCCCCACCAGCGCCACCACGCCCGCCGTCGCGGGAAAGGTGAAGCCGGGCACGAAGACCGCATCGCCCGGCCCGATCCCCTCCGCCATCAGCGCGATCTGAAGAGCGTCGGTGCCGCTCGCGCAGGTGACAGCGTGGGCAACGCCCGCGCGTGCGGCAAGCGCCGTCTCCAGCTCGGCCACCGCCGGGCCGAGGACGAAGCGGCCGTCCTCGAGCACTCGCGCGAGCGCCGTGTCGATGTCCGCCTTGAGCCGCCGGTATTGCGCGCGCAGGTCGATGAAGGCGATGGGGTCGTGATCGGCGGGTGATGACATGCGGCTCCGTCTTTGTCGGTTGCGTCGGGAGGCGGAATCGGAGCGCCGCATTGCATCGGCGCCGGCTTGTCGTTACCCTTTTATATCATCGCGATACGTCAGGTTCATGGACGAACGGGCGACGAACCGGCGATCTCCCATGGCGACACGACTCCCCATCGGCAGCGCCGAGGCGCAGAGCGAGCCGGTCTCCAAGGCCGGGCGACTGCGCGCCCTGCTCCAGGCTCCTGCGCTCTCCTTCATCATGGAGGCGCATAACGGACTATCCGGGAAGATCGTGGAAGAAGCCGGATTCGAGGGCATCTGGGCCTCGGGCCTCTCCATGTCCGCAGCGCTCGGCGTGCGCGACAACAACGAGGCCTCCTGGACCCAGGTCCTGGAGATGCTGGAGTTCATGGCCGACGCCACCACGATCCCCATCCTGGTGGACGGCGACACCGGCTACGGCAACTTCAACAACGTCCGCCGCCTGGTGAGGAAGCTCTGCCAGCGCGGCATCGCCGGGGTCTGCATCGAGGACAAGCTGTTCCCCAAGACCAACTCCTTCATCGGCGAGAATCAGCCGCTGGCGGACGTGGAAGAGTTCTGCGGCCGCATCAAGGCGGGCAAGGACAGCCAGAGCGACGGCGACTTCCAGCTCGTCGCCCGCGTCGAGGCGCTGATCGCCGGCTGGGGCATGGAGGAGGCGCTGCGCCGCGCCGAGGCCTACCGCGAGGCCGGGGCCGACGCGGTGCTGATCCACTCGAAGAAGGCGACCGCCGACGAGATCACCGGCTTCTGCGAGGCCTGGGGCGGGCGGGCGCCGGTGGTGATCGTGCCCACCATGTACCACCGCACGCCGACGCAGACCTTCCGCGATGCCGGCGTCTCCATGGTGATCTGGGCCAACCACAACATGCGGGCCGCAGTCTCCGCCATGCGCCAGGTGAGCACGGCCATTCGGGAGAGCGAGTCGCTCGTCGCCGTCGAGGAGGAGATTACGCCGGTGCGCGAGGTGTTCGCGCTCACCGGCCAGGCGGAGCTCGCCGCGGCCGAGGCGCGCTATCTCGCGACCGGCGGCGGCCCCCGCGCGATTCTGCTCGCGGCCTCGCGCGGGGCGAAGCTCGGCCCGCTCACCGAGCAACGGCCCAAGTGCATGCTCGACGTGCGCGGCGAGCCCCTGCTGCAGCGCCTCGTGCGCACCATCAACGAGAGCGGCCTGCGCGACGTGACCGTGGTGCGCGGCTACCGCAAGGAGGCCATCGCGCTCGCCGGCATCGAGACCGTGGACAACGACCGCTACGGCGAGACGGGCGAGGCCGCCTCCCTCGCCTGCGCCCGCGACCGGCTCGACGGCCCGTGCCTGATCTCATACGGCGACATCCTGTTCCGCCGGCACGTGCTGGACGGGCTGCTCTCGGCGGACGGCGACATCGTGACCGTGGTCGATGCCAGGCGCCGGGCGGATTCCTCGCGCGCGCCCGACCGCCCGGTCGACTGGGTGCGCTGCTCGCGCCCCTTCACCGGCAGCTACCTGGACGACGATCGCGTGATCCTGGAGGCGATCTGGAACGACGAGACCGGCGCCGACGACGCCCACGGCGAGTTCATCGGCCTCACCAGGCTGAGCGAGGACGGCGCCGCCCTAGTTCGGGCCGCGCTCGACGCCATGAGCAAGGACGGCACCCTCGACGGCGCCGACCTCCCCACCCTCTTCACCCGCCTCATCGGCCAGGGCGCCGCCATCGACGTGCTCTACATCACCGGCCACTGGCTCGACGTGGACGACGCCTTCGACCTCGCCTCCCTGCGTAACCTGGTGTAGCCGCTCCTCTACCCTCCCCAAGCCCGTAGCCCATCGAGGCGCCGGATCTGCAGGTGTTCGCGAGGGTTGCGCTGCGCGCCGATACCGGTGAGAAAACGGCTATGCCCAAGGTGCTGCCAACCTCTGCCGTCGAGCAGTACGGACGGGACGGATATTGCCCGCCGATCCCCCTGCTCTCGCCGGAGGAAGCGGCCGCGATGCGCGGCGCGCTGGAGCGCCTGGAGGCGGAACGCGGCGGGCCTCGCAGGGGCGCATTTCGCATCAAGGGCCACCTGCTCCTGCGCTGGATGACGGACCTGGTCCGCAATCCCCGCCTGCTCGATGTGGTAGAGGACCTCATCGGCCCCGACATCCTGTGCTGGACCAGCCAGTGGTGGATCAAGGAGCCGCGCTCGCCCCAGTACGTCTCCTGGCATCAGGACAGCAACTACTGGGGCCTGGATACGGACCACCTGGTCAGCGCCTGGGTGGCCCTCTCGCCGGCGACGGTGGAGAGCGGCTGCATGCGCTTCATGCCCGGCAGCCACCTCGGCCCCAGGCTGCCGCACCGCGAGACATGGCACGACGACAACATGCTCTCGCGCGGCCAGGAGATCAGCGCGGGGATCGACGAAGACGACGCCGTCAACATGGAGGTCGCCACCGGCGAGGCGGCGCTCTTCGCCTACCGCCTCGCGCATGCCTCGCACCCCAATCGCAGCGACGACCGGCGCATCGGGATCGCCATCCGCTACATGCCGCCCGACGCGCGCCAGACCCTCGCCGACTGGGACAGCGCGACCCTGGTCAGAGGCGAGGACAGGTTCGGCTACTTCGAGCACGAGCCCACGCCGGCCTGCGACTTCGACCCGGTCGCGGTCGCGTACCACGAACGCACGGAGCTCAATCACCGCCGCATCGTCTACCAGGGCACGGGCCTGACCGAGCACCGCACTTAATCGCCGTCCTGCGAAATCCCGCTTTATCCCGCCGAATCCCGGATCCGGTCCGCGGGCGGGCGGCCGGGCGGATGGACGGCAGCGCGTGAATTTGGCACTCTCGCCGGCGCCCGGCAGAGCCCCGCCGGGCCTTCGGGAATAGCCGCCATGGAAGACCTGCCCTACTCCGAATCGGACACGATCACCGTCGGCGGCGATGCCATGTCGGCCGCAGCGCCGGACTTCGACCCGATGCTGCTCTCGGTGCTCTCCAGCCGCTTCGGCGCCATCCTGCGCGAGATGAGCAACGGCGTGCTGCGCGCGAGCAAGTCGGGCGTCATCAAGATCGCGCGCGACATGTCCTGCGCCATCCTCACCTACGATCACAGGCTGGTCTGCATCGAGGAGTGCATCCCGGTGCACGCGGCGGCCATCGACCTCACCACCCGGCCGCTCACCGAACTCTTCGACGACATCGAGGAGGGCGACGCCTTCCTCAACAACTGCCCCTACACCGGCGTCACCCACCACGCGGACCTCACGCTCTGCGTGCCGGTCTTCTTCGACGGCAAGCCGCTCTTCTGGACCGTCTCGCGCGCGCATCATGCCGATGTTGGCGCGCCGATCCCGTCCACATACCTGCCCTACGCGAAGACCATCTTCGAGGAAGGGCTGCACTTCCCCGGCGTGCGGGTCGAGCGGGGCTACAAGGAAATCCGCGACATCATCCGCATGGCCAGGATCAAGGTGCGCGTGCCCGACCTCTGGTACGGCGATTATCTGGCGCAGGTGGGCGCCTGCCGCACCGCCGAGCGCCGGATCAAGGAGCTGGTGGAGAAGTACGGGCCGGAGACCATCGCCGAATTCGTCGAGGCCTGGATGGCCTACGGCGAGCGCCGCGCCGCCGCCGCCATCCGGACGCTGCCGGCCGGAACGTGGTCTTACGAGAACCGGCACGATCCGCTGCCCGGCGTCGCCGACGAGGGCATTCCGGTCCGGGCGCAGGTGACGGTCGATCCCGACGCGGCGACGATCACCGTGGACGTGCGCGACAATGTCGACTGCATCCCCGGCGGGCTGAACCTGAGCGAGACCTGCTCCATCGCGGCCTGCCGCGCCGGCGTCTTCTACAACATCGACCACACCATCCCGCACAACGAGGGCAGCGCGCGGCGCATCCGGGTGCTGCTGCGCGATGGCTGCATCGTCGGCCGGCCGCGCTATCCGGTCGGCACCTCGGTCGCCACCACCAACGTGACCGACCGGCTGGTGAACGCGGTCTCCTGCTGCTTTGCCCAGATCGGGCCGACGCATGGCATGGCCGAAGGCGGCTATCAGCAGGCGCTCGGGCTCGCCGTGATCTCGGGCGAGGATCCGCGCCGCGACGGCCAGACCTACGTCAACCAGATGTTCATCGGCTTCGGCGGCGGGCCGGGGCTGCCGGGACACGACGGCTGGGTCACCTTCGGCGGGCCGGTGGACGGCGGCATGCAGATCCTCTCCCCCACCGAGGTGGACGAGAGCATGTTCCCGATCCACTTCGAGTGCCGGGAGCTTGCCATCGACACCTTGGGCCACGGCGAGTGGGACGGCGCGCCCGGCACGCTCGCCGTCTACGGCCCCGTCGCGGGCGAGATGACCGCGGTCTATTGCAGCGACGGCGACACCTACCCCTCCAAGGGCGTGCGCGGCGGCAGCGACGGCGCGCCCTCGATCAATCAAAAGCGAACCGCCGACGGCGCCCTCGTCACCCTCCCCTCCTTCCACGAGGAGCGCTGCGCGCCGGGTGAGATGTTCCGCTTCGTCACCACCGCCGGCGGCGGCTACGGCGATCCCGTCCGGCGGGACCCGGTGGCGGTCGCGCGCGCGGTGGACAACGGCTGGCTCAGCCCGGAGAAGGCGGAGGATGTCTACGCCGTCGCGCTCGGCCTCGCCGCCGACGGCATCCGGCACGAGGTGGACGCAGACGAGACCGCGCGGCTGCGGCAGGCGCGAAACGGCGGAGCCGAGGCCTAGATGGCCGCTGCCTCTCCGCCCGGCGACTACCGGGTCTGTATCGATATCAGCGGCACCTTTACCGACTGTGTCGTCTCGGACCCCGACCAGCGCCTCCGCATCTTCAAGACTCCTTCCACGCCCGCCGGGTTCGAGCAGGGCTTCATGAACGCGCTCGGCCTCGCGGCCGAGGGCTACGGGCTGGAGTTATCCGACTTCATGGCGCGGGTGGCGCGCATCGTCCACGGCACCACGGTTTCCACCAACGCGCTGCTGGAAGGCAAGCACGCGAGCGTCGGGCTGATCTGCACCCACGGCTTTCGCGACATCCTCACGCTGCGCGAGGCGCCCCGCAAGCCGCCGTTCCAGTGGCGCCTCACCTACCCCGAGCCCTTCGTGCCCCGCATCCGGACGCGCGGCGTGCGCGGGCGGATCGACGCCACCGGCGCGGAACACACGGCGCTGGAAGAAGACGACGTGCGCGCGGCAGTCGAGGATTTTCGCAAGCTCGGCGTGGAGGCGGTCGCGGTCTGCCTGCTCTGGTCGGTGGTGAACGGCAGCCACGAGCGGCGCGTGGGCGAGATCGTGCGCGACGTCTGGCCCGAGGTCCCGGTGACCCTCAGCCACCGGCTCAACCCCATCGCCCGCGAATACCGCCGCGCCGTCTCCGCCGCCATCGACGCCGCGCTGCGCCCGGTGGTGAGCGCCTACGTCCACGCGCTCGACCGGGGCCTGCGCGAGGGCGGCTACGGCAACGAGCTGATGATCGCGAATTGCCTGGGCGGCATGATGCCGCCGGACGATATCGCCGAGCGGCCGATCTACAGCGTGATGTCGGGGCCGACGCTGGCGCCGGTCGCGGCGCGCAGGCTCGCAGACGTACCCGATCTCGTGGTGGTCGACATGGGCGGCACCTCGTTCGACGTCTCTGCGGTGCGGGACGGCCAGCTCGTGATCTCGCCCGAGGCGATGCTGACCGAGTTCGACATGCTTGGCATCCCCAAGGTGGACGTGCGCTCGGTGGGCGCCGGCGGCGGCTCCATCGCCCACGTGGACGCGGGCGGGCTGCTACGCGTGGGGCCGGAGAGCGCGGGCGCCGACCCCGGCCCCGCCTGCTACGGCCTCGGCGGCACCCGGCCCACGGTGACCGACGCCGACGTGGTGCTCGGCATCATCGACCCCGACTACTTCCTCGGCGGCCGGATGCGCCTCGACAAGCAGGCGGCGGAGCGGGCTGTGGGCACCATCGCCGATGCGCTCGGCATCGAGCTTGCGGCGGCCGCCCGCGCCATCGCCAGCACGGTCGATCACACCATGATCGCCGCCATCGAGGACATCACCGTGCAGGAGGGGATCGACCCGCGCGAGAGCTACTTCGTCGCCGGCGGCGGGGCCACCGCCATCCACATGGGCCAGATGGCGCGGGTGCTCGGCATCAAGGGCTACATGGTGCCCAAGTTCTCCGCCGGACTCAGCGCTTTCGGCGGACTCATCTCCGACATCGTGTGGGAGGAGACCGCGACCCTGGTGACCGACGCCGCGCGCTTCGACGCAGACGGCGTCAACGCGGTGCTGGCCACGCTGGTGGAGCGGGGCCGCGCCTTCCTCGCGCGCGCGGGCATCGCCGAGGCCGACCAGCGTTTCGAGTACGCCTATCTCGGCCGCTACCAATACCAGTCATGGGAAATCGAGGTGCCGTTCGAGACGGCGAATGGCGCGCTCGCTGCCGACGACGTGGCCGGGCTCGCCGAGGGCTTCCATCGG
Source organism: Alphaproteobacteria bacterium (assembly GCA_022820945.1). Lineage (GTDB taxonomy): Bacteria > Pseudomonadota > Alphaproteobacteria > UBA828 > UBA828 > WTGU01. The sequence goes on from JAJEEP010000049.1 coordinate 40,213, forward strand.
ATGCACGAGCGCATCTACACGATCAAGAACGAGAGCGACCTGGTCGAGTTCACCACCTGGAAGGTCCGCGCCATCGGGCCCGCCGCCGCCGAGCTTGCGCCGGCGGAAGGCTCGGATACGGCGCCACCACCGGAGCTTCACGGCACCCGCCGGGTTCACCTGCCCGGCCGGGGCACACCCGAGGAGGTGCCGGTCTATCGCGGCAACGACCTGGCGCCCGGCGCCACGCTTGCGGGCCCCGCCATCGTCGAGGAAGCAACCACCACGGTCCTCGTGCCCGAGGACGCCAACGCCGTCATCGACGCGCTCGGCAACTACCGCGTGACGCTGAAATAGCCGCGCGGCGTCAGGGCTTCCACCCGATCGCCTCGCCCCAGGCGAAGCCGGCGAAAGCGCCGGGCTCGTCCATCCATGCGTCGAGTGAGCGGCTCCATCGCTCGAACTGTTCCTGGGTCGCAAGCCCGAGCTTCATCGTCGCTTCCATGGTCAGCGGCGAGAAGAACCAGCCGATGATCAAGCCACGCAGAAACTCGAGGTCGTCGGCCGTGTCATAGGTCTCGAAGGAGGCGCTGGCACGAACGTCGGCGAACCCGGCTTCGACGAACGCAGCCTTGAGCTCACGGCCCATCTGGGGATGGCCGCCATTGGCCGCGAGCAGCTTGAGGAACGTCGCCCAAACCGTGTCGCCGGTAATACCGCCCAGATCGCGCGCGGGCTCGATGAACGACGAATCGCCGAACACCTCCCGCGCGGAGAAGAGGCCGCCGGGCTTCAGCACCCGCTTCACCTCGGCGAGCACCGCCTGCGTGTCGGGGGCGTGGTTGAGCAAGGCATGGCAGTGGGCCACGTCGAAGAACGCATCCTCGAAGGGAAGATCGGTCGCATCCCCGACCTGGAAGACCGCTTTGCCATGCCCGCCGGCCGTGGCGGCTGCGCTGGCCATCTCGATCTGCGACACCTCCATGTCGATGCCGTGCAGCGCTCCGGGTGCAACCGCGTCCGCCAGCCCCACCGAAATCGTGCCGGGACCGCAGCCGAGGTCGAGCAGGCGCATGCCGGGCTTGAGATGCGGCAGCAGATGGGCGGCGCAGACCGCCACGTTCCTGCGCTCGAGCATCTTCTGGAATTCGGGGCCGTAGCCCATGGTGTAGGTGGGCGTGGACCTTTCGTGAGTGGCGTCGCGGTTCATCGGTGATTCCCCGTCTGCGATTGTCTGCTTTACCGCCTTATGGCGAATGCGCGACGCTATGCAAGTGATGCGTCGCCGGTCGATGCGAAGGCGCCGCGACGACGAGGGGAGATTTCCGTGGCCAACACCTTGGAAGGCGCCTGTCATTGCGGCGCGATCGGCGTCGCTCTGGAGGTCGAGGACGACACGCCCCTCTCCCCGCGCCATTGCGGCTGCAGCTTCTGCCGGAAGCACGGCAGCCTTTACGTCTCCGCGCCTTCGGGCCGCCTCACCATCACGCTCGCCGAGCCCGACCTGGTCAGCCGCTATGCGTTCGGCCACGAGACCGCGACCTTTCTCGTCTGCGCCCGCTGCGGCGCGATCGCCGCGGCCGTCTGCGAAATGGAGGGGCGCCTCTACTCGGTCCTGAACTCGAACCTGCTGGAGCCGCCGCTAGACGTGGATCGCGCGTCCGTCCCCATCGCCGACTACGAAGCGGAGGATGTCCCCGGGCGGCTCGCGCGCCGCAAGCAGCGCTGGATCGGGAACGTCGCCATCGTCGAGGGTTGACCGGGTCAGAGGGCGGAAAGGAACTCCGCCAGGCTCGCGTTGAACCGCTCGGGATACTCCCAGAACATCATGTGACCGCCGAAGGCCTCCACGCCGGAGTTGGGGCAATGCTTGGCCAGGAACGGCTTGGCGGTCTCGGCCCAGTGGTCGGCTACGAAGAAGATCGACGGAATGTTCGCGTCCGCCTGCTTCGCCTCTTCGAGATAGTTCGCGAAGCACACGTCGGCGATGAGGTTGGCGGCGATCAGCGGCGGCGTGGACAAAGACTGCTCGACGATCCAGGCGGTCACCTCGGGCGACATCTCGCCTTCGATCATGATGTTGTCGGCGTACCAGATGACGACGCCCCGCTGCCCCTGCGCGGTCTGCACCCCCTGGAAGAACCCGGCGAGAGCGTCGATCGCCCCTTCGACCCAGTCGCTCCGGTCGTAGCTCATGCCGAGCGGCGGCATGTCGATGGAGACGAGCGCGCGAATGCCGTCCGTGCCCCGATTGCGGACATGGTGCCACGCGGTCAGCGAGCCCGCGGACCACCCCGCCAGAACCGGATTCTCGACCTTGAGATGGTCGAGAAGCGCGGCCAGGTCCGCGGCCTGGGTGGCGTAGTTGTTGCCGTCGCTGGTGACGGTCGAGCGGCCGTGGCTGCGCGGGTCGAACGAGATGACCCGATAGGAGTCCGAGAACGCCGCGAATTGATGGTCGAAGACCCTGGTCGTGAAGGTCCAGCCGGGGATCAGGACCAGCGGCGGCCCTTCCCCTTCGTCTTCGTAGTAGATGTCGACGCCGGGGGCGACCTCGACGTAGGCACCGATGCGTTGAGCGGCCATGACTCTCTCCTGCGTAGGACCGATGGGCGGCGGCCGGTGGTCAGCCGTTGCGATAGATGTAGCTGTAGCCGTTGATGGCGGGCACGCCGCCGAGATGGGCATAGAGAATTTTCGATCCCGCCGGGAAGTACCCCGTCCGCACCAGGTCGATCATGCCCTGCATGGATTTCCCCTCGTAGACCGGGTCGGTCATTAGCCCCTCGGTGCGGGCGGCGAGGCGGATCGCGTCGTTGGTCTCCGCCGACGGCACGCCGTAGGCGGGATAGGCGTAGTCCTCGAGCAGCACGAGATCGTCGTCCGTGATGTCCCGGCCGAGCTCCACGAGCTCCGCCGTGTTGCGGGCGATGTCCATCACCTGCGCGCGGGTCTGCGCCGGCGTTCCCGACGCATCGATCCCGATGACCCTGTCGGCGCGCCCGTCCTTGGCGAATCCCACCAGCATGCCGGCATGGGTCGAGCCGGTGACCGTGCAGACGATGATGTAATCGAACCCGATGCCGAGCTCTTGCTCCTGCGCCCGCACCTCTTCGGCGAAGCCGACGTAGCCGAGCCCGCCGAACTTGTGCACCGAGGCTCCGGCGGGAATGGCATAGGGCTTCCCGCCCTTCGCCTTCACGTCCTCGAGCGCCCGCTCCCAGCTTTCCCGAATCCCGATGTCGAAGCCTTCGTCGACCAGTTCGATTTCCGCCCCCATCACGCGGCTCATCAGGATGTTGCCCACCCGGTCGTAGACGGCGTCCTCGAACGGCACCCAGCTCTCCTGCACCAGGCGGCACTTCATGCCGAGCTTCGCGGCCACCGCCGCGACCTGCCGCGTGTGGTTCGACTGCACGCCCCCGATGGTCACCAGCGTATCGGCGTTCGACGCGATGGCATCGGGCACGATGTACTCGAGCTTGCGGATCTTGTTGCCGCCGAAGGCGAGGCCCGAATTGCAGTCGTCGCGCTTGGCGTAGAGCTCGACCGCGCCGCCGAGATGCTTGGAGAGCCGATCCAGCCTTTCGATGGGCGTGGGACCGAAGGTCAGCGGATAGCGTTCGAATCTGTCCAGCATCGGTTTCCCGCTCCTCTCCGGGCCCGCACCCGCTTCGTCCGATGCTGCGTCTGCCGCGCCCATGCGGACAAGGGGGACGATGGTATGATTTATCGAATGGGGTGACGCGCCGCAACGCGGCCCTGGTCACGAGAGTAGGAGCGGAAAGGCGTCGCTCGTGCCGAATCGAGAGGACGACAGGCTGAGCGGGCGGGTACGCCGCTATGCGCGGGTGGGCACCTCGGTGGGCGGCATTGCCGCACGCATGGCTGGCCAGCGCTATCTCGGCCTGCCCGCCGACCGGGAGCGGAACGCCGAGGACCTCAAGCGTGCCCTCGGCGGCCTCAAGGGGCCGCTGATGAAGGTCGCGCAGTTGCTGTCCACGATCCCCGGCGGCCTGCCCGACGAATACGCCGAGGCGCTGGGCGCCCTCCAGTCGCGGGCGCCGGCGATGGGCTGGAGCTTCGTCAAGCGGCGCATGGCCGCCGAGCTGGGCCCCGACTGGCGCTCCGCATTCGCCGACTTCGAGACGGAAGCGGTGGCCGCGGCCTCTCTCGGCCAGGTGCATCGCGCCACGGCGCACGACGGCAGGGCGCTCGCCTGCAAGCTGCAATACCCGGACATGGCGTCTGCCGTGGCGGCCGACATCCGCCAGCTCAAGCTGATCTTCGCCGTCTATGCCCGCTACGACCCGGCCATCGAGACCGGCGAGATCCACGCCGAGATCGCGGCGCGGCTCCGCGAAGAGCTCGACTACGAGCGCGAGGCCCGGCACATGGCGCTCTATGGCGAGATGTTGCGGGACAATCCGGGCGTTCACATGCCGGTGGTGGAGGCCGGGCTGTCGACCAGGCGGCTGCTGACCATGAACTGGCTCGAAGGTGCTGCGCTGCTCGACTTCAAGGAGGCGCCGGCCGAACAACGCAACGCCATCGCGCGCCACATGTTCGATGCCTGGTACGTGCCGCTCTACCGCTACGGCGTTCTCCACGGGGACCCGCACCTCGGCAACTACACCGTGCGCGAGGATGGCACCGTCAATCTCCTGGACTACGGCTGCATCCGCGTGTTCGAGAGCCGCTTCGTGCAAGGCATCATCGACCTCTACCGCGCGGTGCGGGACGATGACCGCGACCTCGCCGTGCACGCCTACGAGACTTGGGGCTTCAGCGATCTCTCCAACGAGATGGTCGATGCGCTCAACATCTGGGCCCATTACATCTACGGGCCGCTGATCGACGACCGCACCCGGTTAATCGACGAATCGGGGAACGCGCGCTACGGCGGCGCGGTCGCGGCCAAGACCCACCGGGAGATCCGGCGCCTCGGCGGCGTCACGCCGCCCCGCGAGTTCGTCCTGATCGACCGCTCGGCCATCGGCCTAGGCTCGGTCTATCTGCACCTCAAGGCCGAGCTCAACTGGCACCGGCTCTACGAGGAGCTGATCGCGGATTTCGACGCCGCCCGACTGACCCGTCGTCAGGCCGCCGCGCTGGAGAATTGCGGCGTGCCCGAGGCCGCCTGACACGCGCCGGCAATGCGGCTCCGACGCCCGGATCAACCCTCCGTGAAAACGTGCGGTGCCGGTCTTGGCAAACCGCACCGAGCGGGGCATTGTGGCGCCGCTCCCGGGGAGCCGGAGTCGCTGCGCGAATGAGGATCGGGGTTCCGAAGGAAATCGTCCCGGGCGAGACCCGAATTGCCGCGTCTCCGGATTCGATCAGGAAATTCACGGCACTCGGCGTCGAGGTGCTGGTTGAAAGCGGCGCCGGCGCCGGCGCGCAGATGTCGGACGAAGTGCTGGCGGAGGCGGGTGCCCACATCGTCGTCGACGCGAAGACCGTCTACGGTGACGCCGATCTCGTCACCAAGGTCCGCGCACCGCTCTGTGACGGAAACGCGGCCGACGAACTCTCCTACATGAACTCCGACACGGTGCTGGTGGGCCTGCTCGCCCCCCTGCAACAGCGCGAGCAGGTCGATCGCTACGCGTCCCACGGCGTCACGGCCTTCGCGATGGAGCTGATCCCGCGCATCAGCCGCGCTCAATCGATGGACGCGCTCTCATCGCAGAGCAATATCGCCGGCTACAAGGCGGTGATCGACGCTGCCGATCATTTCGGCCGGATCCTGCCGATGATGATGACCGCAGCCGGCACCGTGGCCCCGGCGCGGGTCGTCGTACTGGGCGCGGGCGTCGCGGGCCTTCAAGCGATCGCGACCGCCAAGCGACTGGGCGCGCTGGTCTCCGCCTTCGACGTGCGCCCTGCCGTGAAGGAGCAGGTCGAGAGCCTGGGAGCCAAGTTCATCTCCGTCGACGCCGACGCCGGCGATGCCGAGACCGCCGGCGGCTACGCCCGGGAGATGGGCGATCTGTACAAGGCGCGTCAGGCCGCGCTGATCCACGAGACGCTCGCGAAGCAGGACATCTGCATCACCACAGCACAGATTCCAGGCAAGCCCGCCCCGGAGCTGATCACCGAGGCGATGGTCAAGGACATGAAGCCCGGCTCGGTGATCGTCGACCTGGCCGTCGAGAGCGGCGGCAATTGCGCACTGAGCGCCTACGACCAGGTGGTCGTGCGCCACGGCGTCACCATCATCGGCCACGCCAACTATCCGGCGCGGGTTCCGGTCGATACCAGCACGCTCTATGCGCGCAATCTGTTCAACTTCATCCAGCCGATGGTCAATCGGGAAAACAGCTCGCTCGAGATCGACTGGGAGGACGAGGTGATACGGGGAGCCTTGCTGACCAAGGACGGGGCGGTGGTGAACCCGGCGCTGCAAGGCCAGGAGATCTAGCCGTGGAGCACGTGCTCGAGCTGCATCCTCTGGTCATTGCCGTCACGGTTTTCGTGCTGGCCGTGTTCATCGGATACTACGTGGTGTGGAGCGTAACGCCGGCGCTGCATACCCCCCTGATGTCGGTCACGAACGCCATTTCGAGCGTGATTATCGTTGGCGCGTTGTTGGCGGCAACGCCCGCCGAGGGCAGCGTCCTGGCCAAGATATTCGGCGGTGTCGCCGTGGGACTTGCGGCCGTCAACATATTCGGAGGGTTCACGGTCACCCAGCGAATGCTCTCGATGTTCAAGAAGAAGAAATAGGCTGCGCGTCCCATGACCTCCAATCTGGCGGCGATTTTCTATCTGATCGCTGGCGTCTGTTTCATCATGGCCCTGCGGGGGCTTTCGTCGCCCGCGACCGCGCGCAGCGGCAACATCTTCGGCATCGCCGGCATGGTGATCGCCGTCGGCACGACCCTCGGCCAGCCAGGGGTCGACGACTACTTGTGGGTCGGTGTCGGCATCGTGGTCGGCGGCCTGATCGGCACGGTAATCGCGCTCCGCATCCGCATGACCGCGATGCCCCAGCTCGTGGCCGCCTTCCACAGCCTGGTGGGGCTCGCCGCCGTGCAGGTCGCCGGCGCCGCGCTCTACGCGCCGGAGACCTTTCACATCGGCATGCCCGGCGACATCCGGCTGGTGAGCCGGATCGAGATGTGCTTCGGCGTCGTGATCGGCGCGCTCACCTTCACCGGCTCCGTCGTCGCCTTCGCGAAGCTTCAGGAACTGATGACAGGCGCGCCGCTGGTCTTCCGCGGCCAGCATCTGCTTAACCTCGCCCTCATCGTCGCGATCGTCGCCCTCGGCGTGGTGTTCTCCATCGAGCAGCAGGAGAGCGTGTTCTGGGCCATGACCGGGCTTGCGCTGGTCTTCGGCGTGCTGCTGATCGTCCCCATCGGCGGCGCCGACATGCCGGTCGTGATCTCGATGCTGAACTCCTATTCGGGATGGGCCGCGGCCGGCATCGGATTCACGCTGGAGAACACGGTGCTCATCGTGGTCGGCGCCCTGGTGGGTTCGGCCGGCGCGATCCTGAGCTACATCATGTGCCGCGCGATGAATCGCTCCTTCATCAGCGTCATCCTCGGCGGCTTCGGCACCGATTCCTCCAAGTCCGTCTCCGCGACCGACCGCACCCACAAGGCGGGCAGCGCCGACGATGCCGCCTTCATCATGCGCAACGCAGGCTCGGTGGTCATCGTGCCGGGCTACGGCCTCGCCGTGGCCCAGGCCCAGCACGCCATACGCGAGATGGCCGGCCTGCTTCAGAAGGAGGGGGTCGAGGTCCGCTACGCCATCCATCCCGTGGCCGGCCGCATGCCGGGCCACATGAACGTGCTGCTGGCCGAGGCCAACGTCCCCTACGACGAGGTCTTCGAGCTCGAGGACATCAACAGCGACCTGCCCAACACCGATGTTGCCCTCGTTATCGGGGCCAACGACGTGGTCAATCCCGTGGCGAAGACGGACCCGCAAAGCCCGATCGCGGGTATGCCGATCCTCGATGTGGAGCTCTGCAAGACGGTGCTGTTCGTCAAGCGCTCGCTGGCACCGGGCTACGCGGGCATCGACAATCCTGTGTTCTACCGGGACAACACGATGATGCTCTTCGGCGACGCCAAGAAAATGGTCGAAGAGATCGTCAAGTCTCTCTAATTCCGTTTCACTTAAATGCGGACGAGCTCGACGCCGCCGCAATCGGGCCGGCGTGGGAATTTCTCAACGTAATTGACGGCGTCGCGAGGCCGCGAATGACGGGTGTTATTCTTCCCGCTGGGCGCGCTTGCGAGCGAGTTTCCGGGCGCGGCGAACCGCCTCCGCCTTCTCGCGCGCCCGCCGCTCCGAGGGCTTCTCGTAGTGGCGGCGCATCTTCATTTCCCGGAAAATTCCCTCGCGCTGCATCTTCTTTTTGAGTGCTTTCAACGCCTGATCGACATTGTTTTCGCGTACGACTACATGAACCAAATTTCTGCTTCCCTTCCTAAGAATTCGGGTTTCATTCCTGGGCCGGCGGCTCTATAGCACGCCGCGCCGAGGCTGTGAAGGCGGCCTGGGCACTGCCCGCAGCCGCCCGCGGGCGGTAAGGTAGCACGCCGCGCCCCAATTTGTGAGCCGTAACGGGAGAGCGCCATGAGCGAGACCGCCGCCCTTGTCGGGATCATCATGGGGAGCCAGTCGGACTGGGAGACCATGCGTCACACCGCCGAGACCCTGGAGGCGCTCGGCGTCCCGTTCGAGACCCGCATCGTCTCGGCTCATCGCACGCCCAGGCGGCTCTTTGCCTACGCCGATGACGCACGGTCGCGAGGCCTCAAGGTGATCGTCGCGGGCGCGGGCGGCGCGGCGCACCTGCCCGGCATGACCGCCTCGATGACACCGCTGCCGGTCATCGGCGTGCCGGTCGAGAGCAAGAGCCTGAAGGGGATAGACAGCCTGCTCTCCATCGTCCAGATGCCGGCGGGCGTGCCGGTGGGTACGGTCGCCATCGGACGCGCGGGCGCAGTCAACGCGGCCCTGCTTGCCGGCGCCATCGTCGCCCTTGGCGATGAGCGGGTGGCCGCCGCCCTCGACGAGTGGCGGGCCAATCAGACCGCGGCGGTCGCCGAAACGCCCACGTCGTGATCGCGCCGGGCGCTACCATCGGCATTCTCGGCGGCGGCCAGCTCGGCCGGATGCTGGCAATCGCCGCCGCGCCTCTCGGCTACCGCTGCCACATCTTCTCGCCGGAGCCCGGCGGACCCGCCGCGCGGGTCTCGGCCGCCGAGACCGTGGCGGCCTACGACGACCGCGCGGCCCTCGACGCCTTCGGCGCTGCAGTCGACGTAGTTACCACCGAGTTCGAGAACGTTCCCGTTGACGCACTGGAGCGGCTGGGGCGCGCGGTTCCGGTCCGGCCGGGCGCCCGCTCGCTCCGCATCGCCCAGAACCGCGTCGCCGAGAAGGATTTTGTGCGCGGCCTCGGCCTCGAGACGACTCCTTACGCGGCGGTAGCGGTGGGTGCCGACAACGCGGCCGCCGATGCGCGGGTCGGCCGGCCCGCCGTGCTCAAGACCCAGACCCTCGGCTATGACGGCAAGGGGCAGGTGGTGCTAGCGTCGGGCGACGATCTGCTCATGGCCTGGCGAGACACGCTCGGCGGCCGGCCGGCGATCCTCGAAGCGTTCGCGCCCATCGAGCGCGAGGTCTCGGTCGTGGTGGCTCGCACAGCCGACGGCGCCACGGAGACCTTCGACCCGGTCGAGAACCGCCACGTGAACGGCATCCTCGACGTGACGCTGGCGCCGGCGAGCCTCCCCCCTGCCCTCGCGGCGGAAGCACGCGACCGCGCCGAGCGCGTCGCCCAGGCGCTCGATCACGTAGGCGTGCTCTGCGTCGAGTTCTTCGTCACCCGGGACGGCCGGCTGCTGGTCAACGAGATCGCCCCCCGCGTCCACAACTCGGGCCACTGGACCATCGAGGGCTGCGAGACCAGCCAGTTCGCGCAGCACGTCCGCGCCGTCTGCGGCCTGCCGCTGGGCTCCACGGCACGGCGGGCCAACGCCTGCATGAAGAACCTGATCGGCGCCGATGTCGAGCACTGGCGTGCGCTCGTCGCGGACCCGACCGCGCACCTCCATCTCTACGGCAAGGCGCAAACCCGCGCCGGCCGCAAGATGGGCCACGTCACCTGGCTTGGCCCCCTCGACGCACCAACACCGGCGCCGGTTTGGCCGTCGGAAAGCGCTCCCTAACGGCCGCGTACCAGCGCCATGAAGTTGTCGTAGAGGATGCGGGCGTCCCGGTTGAAGGACGGCATGTTCCGGGCAGCCTCGGCCTCGAACGGTGCGAGACCGTCTGGCCCCAGCGCGCGCTCCAGCGAGTCCTGGTAGGCCGGCACGGCACCCCAGTCGGCGACCGTCGTCGGCGTCAGCTCCACGTGATACTGCAGCCCGTAGGCGTAGCGCCCGACGCGGAAGGCCTGCACCGAACAGAGCGGCGACGACGCGAGGCTGACGCCGCCGTCCGGCATCGCGGTCACCGCGCAGCCGTGCCATTGCAGGCAGGTCACGGTCGGGTCGAGCCCGGCCAGTAGCGGGTCCGCGCGCCCGGCATCGGTCAGGTCGACCGTCATGATGCCGACCTCGGGCTCGGCCATGGTCTCCACCCGGCCGCCGAGCGCATCGGCAAGCAATTGATGGCCGAGGCAGACGCCGAGGAAGGGCATGTCGCGCTCCGCCACGGCCTCGCGAATGGCCACCTTCTCGTCGGCGAGCCAGGGATGCTCGTCCTCCTCGAAGACATCCATCGGCCCGCCCATGGAGATCAGCGCGTCGTAGCCCTCCAGGGGCGGGATCGCCTCGCCCTCGTCGAGCTCGACCGCGTCCCATTCGACCCCGTCGGCGCGCATGAAGTCGCGGAAGATGCCCGGATGCTCGATGTCGATGTGCTGGAGCACGAGGAACTTCATCGCCGGTCTCTCCAGGGCTGGGGTTAACGAGGCGTCTCCCCCACCGGCTGCGGCGGGAAGGCGGCGGCGAGAACATAGAGCACCAAAGCACAGCCGAGCACCGGGGTGAAGCCGACATGGAGCGCGATAAAGGTCGCGAGCGACGCGCTCACCACCGAGGCGCAGGCGTTGATCCCCCAGGCCCAGGGCACCAGCGCAGGCGCGCGTGCGCCCAGCGCCTTCAGCCCGAGCGGGAACGGCATGCCCAGGAGGAATCCGATGGGCCCCAGCAGAGCGAGCGCCACGGCGAGGCGCGCCGCCACCGGCCACCCCTGCGCGGCCTCGAACACGTAGGGTAAGAGCCCGACATAGGCACCGCCCACGACGACGATCCCGGCCGCGACGAGAACGACGGGCGGCCAGCGGCCTGCCAGACGCGCGAGGCGGTCAATCGCGCCGGCGCCCAGGCCGGCGAAGACCAGCAGGCCGGCGAGCACCACCGCGATGGCGTAGAGCGGATGCCCGAGAAACACCACGAAGCGCTGCATGAAGGCGATCTCGATGAAGAGAAACGCCAATCCCAGGCTTGCGAAGAAGAGCACCACCCGCCAGCGGGCGGGTGGGCGCGCTTCCGTCGTGCGCGTGGCACGGAGCGCAAGCAGCGGTGCCAGGACCAACAGGGCCGCGGCGACAAACGCCTGAACCAGCGTCGCCACCAGGATCACGAAGCCCCATTCGATCAGCGGCAGTCCGCCCTGCGCGCGCAACGCGAGCAGCTCGGGCAGCGTCGACCACTTGAGCGTGTGAAAGAAGAACGGCCGGTCGTCGGTCGCGGGTGTGAGCGCGAACTTGTAGCGGGCCGCATAGTCCTCCGGGTCCGGCCCCAGAATGGCGGCGGCGCCGCGATAGAACTCGGGCTCGCCGAGGCGGTTGTAGCGGTTGGCGTCGCCCTCCGCGATCCCCGGATACCAGACCGGGTCGAACGCGTAGTCCCCGGTGAACCCGCGCAGCCCCGCGATTGCGTCCTCGCCGAAGGGACGGGCCCCGACCACCAGCGTGGTGGTCTTCCAGCCGCGTATCATGACGAGCCGCGATGCCGGATCGGCGACACCCCGCGCCTCCAACGCCCGCCGCGCGGTCCACAGCAGCCTGAGCGAATCCCGCGGCGGCAGCTTGAGCCAGCGGGTGACGGCGAGCACGCCGCCCGGCGCAAGACGATCCAGGAAGGTCTCGAACGCCTCCACGGTGTAGAGCAGGGATTCGTCGAGCGCATGCACGCCCGCCGCCGCCGCGCTGAAGGAGTCCACCAGCGCGATCTGGATCAGGTCCCACTGTTCGGAGGAGCGCGCGGCGAAGCTGCGCGCGTCGGCCACGTGGGTGCGAACCTCGCCGCCCTCCCACTGGCCGTCCGGCACTCCCGCCATCACCGCGCGCACGATGGCGAGCACGTCCGGGTTCAGCTCCACCGCATCGACCGCGCTCGCGCCGTGGCGCAGCGCCCGCAGCACCTCGGCCCCGCCGCCGGCGCCCAGCACCAGCACCCGCGGGTCCTCGACCAGATGGTAGGGGAGCGCCGCGGTCTCGGCCTCCAGATAGCGCAGGTCGGCGTCGGCGCGGGTGATCGCGCCGGGGGCACCGCCGTCGGTGAAGAGGCCGATCTGTTCGGGCGGGCCGGCCGGCGCGAGCAGGCTGAGGCCGGGCGCATGGCGAAACGGCACGGTCGGACTCTCCACCGCCGTGACCCAGCCGAGCGGGCCGTGGCGCTCCGCCACGATCCGCGCCTCGGGCGCGGTCAGGGCCAGGCTCAGCCCCTTGTAAGGCGATGGATTCGGGCGCAGCCAGTGATCGGGGAGCGCCGCTGCCAAGGCCAACCCCGCGCACACCGCCAGCAGTGCGCCGCCCCGCACAAGCAGACGGACGTTCCCGGTCAGCAGGACCACGCCGCCCGCAGCGGCGCCCAGCGCACCCACGACCCGCAGCGCATCGGCGAGCGGCAGCGCGTCCAGCAGGAAGACCATGCCCAGCGCCCCGAGGCCCGCGCCCATCAGGTCCATGCGGTAGAGCGCACCGGCGCGCGCAGAGTGCGCCCGAAAGGCCAATGCCAGCGCCAGCGCCGCGCTGAAGAACGGTAACGAGAGGACCAGATAAAGGGCGAAGAGCCAGCCGAGCTGGGCGCGGTCCCAGGCGATCTCGAGCGCGTTGAAGGGCAGCGACTGGGCCAGGGCGAAGGCCAGGGGCGCCCCGGCACCGAAGCCCAGTGCCGCGCCGCCGAAGGCCCAGCGAAAGCGCGCGAGCAGCGGCGTCTGGAATATCGCGACCAAGCTGCCCGCCGCACCGAAGCCCAGCAGCGCGACCGCAATGATCATGTAGGCGAAGTGGTGCCAGTGCACGATCGCAAGCAGGCGCGCGAGCAGGATCTCGTAGCCCAGAATGCCGGCCGCGAGCAGCGCCACGGCGAAGAAGATGCCGGCCCGTGAGAGGCTCTGCGTTGCCTCGCCCGCCACGTATCGTCAGTGCCCGCCGGTCAGCGGAACGAAGATGACCGGCAGGATCTGGCGGCTGGTAATGGCGCCGTCCTCTCTCTTCTCGATCAGCAGGAGCTGCTGCGTGAGGAAGGGGCTGCCCACGGGGATCACCATGCGCCCGCCCGGCTTGAGCTGGGCGATGAGGGGCGGCGGCACGTGGCTCGCGGCCGCCGTGACGACGACGATGTCGAAGGGCGCGTGCTCGGGCCAGCCGAAGTAGCCGTCGCCGGCCCGCACGGTCACGTTGTCGTAGCCGAGCGCGTCGAGCCGATCCGTCGCGCCCGCCGCAAGCGGCTCCACGATCTCGACCGTGTAAACCTCGGCGACAAGCTCGGCCAGCACCGCCGCCTGATAGCTCGATCCGGTGCCGAGCTCAAACGCCACATCGTCGGGCTCCGGCGCCAGCAGATCGGTCATCAAGGCGACGATATAGGGCTGCGAGATGGTCTGGCCGTAGCCGATGGGGAGCGGCCTGTTGAGGTAGCCGAAGTCCTGCAGCTCCGGCGGCACGAAGAGATGGCGCGGCACCCGCCCCATCGCCTCCATCACCCGGGGCGCCAGCGCCGTCTTGCCGATCCACTCGGCGGTCCGCTCGGCATCCAGCGCCACAGCACGCACCATCGCGGCCCGCGCCCCCGCGAACGGATCGTCATCGGCGGTGGCGGTGTGCGCGAAGAGCAGCAGCGCCGCCGTGGCAAGCGCGACGAGGCCGGGTCGGGTCGGTCGCATCGCTTGCCCGGCCAGCCGGCGCCGCGTCAGAGCGCGGCGGCGCGCTCCCTCAGCACGTACTTGCGGACCTTGCCGGTCGAGGTCTTGGGTAGCTCGCCGAACACCACGGTCTTCGGGCACTTGTAGCGCGCAAGCTCGCCCCGGCAGAACTCGATCAGCGCGGCTTCTTCGACCTGCTCGCCGTCTTTCAGCGTGACGAAGGCGCAGGGCGTCTCGCCCCAGGTCTCGTCGGGTCGCGCCACCACTGCGGCCTCCAGCACCGCCGGGTGGCGGTAGAGCGCGCCTTCGACCTCGATGGTGGAGATGTTCTCGCCGCCGGAGATGATGATGTCCTTGGCGCGATCCTTGAGCTCGATGTAGCCGTCGGCGTGAACCACGCCGAGGTCGCCGGTGTGGAACCAGCCGCCGGCGAAGGCCTCCTCGGTCGCCTTGGGATTAGCGAGGTAACCCTTCATCACCGTGTTGCCGCGCATGAAGACCTCGCCCATGGTCTCGCCGTCCGGCGGCACGGGGGCCAGCGTCCTGGAGTCGGCCACCATGAGCCCGTCGAGGGTGGCGTAAGGGACGCCCTGGCGGGCCTTGAATGCCGCCTGCTCCTCAAGCGGCAGGGCGTTCCACTCGTCGTGCCAGGCGCACACGGTCGCCGGGCCGTAGACCTCGGTGAGCCCGTAGACGTGAGTGACGTGGAAGCCGGCCGATTCAATGCGCGCGATGACGGCGGCGGGCGGCGGGGCCGCAGCGGTCATCACCTCGACACGGTGGTCGAAGGGCACGCGCTCCTCTTTGCTCGCGTTGCTGAGGAGGCTGAGCACGATGGGCGCACCGCAGAAGTGCGTGACCCTGTGCTCGGCAATCGCCTGAAAGATGGCGCCCGCCTCGACCTTGCGCAGGCACACGTGCGTCCCTGCATAGGCGCTGACCGCCCAGGTGAAGCACCAGCCGTTGCAGTGGAACATGGGCAGAGTCCAGAGATAGACCGGCCCATGCGGCATGGCCCAGGTAACGCCGTCGCCGAGCGAGTTCAGATAGGCGCCCCGGTGGTGGTAGACGACGCCCTTGGGGTTGCCCGTGGTGCCGGAGGTGTAGTTGAGCGAGATCGCCTCCCACTCGTCCTCGGGCCAGCGCCACTCGTAGTCGGGGTCGCCGTCGGCCAGCAGCGTCTCGTATTCGATCCCGCCGAGCAGGTCGCCGCCCTCCTCGGGCGCATCGTCGATGTCGATGACCAGCGGCGCCGCCTCGGCCTGCGCGAGCGCGCCCGCGATCACCGGCGAGAACGACCGGTCGGTGAGCAGAACCCTGGCCTTGGCGTGATCGAGGATGAAGGCGAGCGAGGCGGCATCCAGCCGGTAGTTGAGCGCGTTGAGCACGGCGCCGCACATGGGAACGCCGTAGTGCGCCTCCAGCATCGCCGGCGTGTTGGGGGACATGATGGCGACCGTATCGCCCGGGCCGATGCCGCGCTTCGCCAACGCCGAAGCGAGGCGCCGGCAGCGCGCGTAGAACGCGGCGTAGCTGGCCTGACGGCCGCCGTGAATCCAGGCCGTCCGCTCGGGGAATACCGCTGCGGCGCGGCGCAGGAAAGAGAGCGGGGTCAGAGGGACGTAGTTCGCGCCGTTGCGCTCGAGCCCGGCCTCATACGGGCTCTTGTCGGTGCGCGTGCCGCCCATCATGATCTCCCCATCGCCGAAACGGGGCGCGATTCTGGTCGCGCGCCACCACGAATGCAAACGGCGAGTGCGAGCAGACCGGCGAGCGCAAGCAGGGAGGCGGCGTGCGGCGGCTCTATCTGATGCGTCACGGCAAGGCCGAGGCCGGGATGCCGCCCGGCGGCGGCGATCTCGACCGCGCGCTCGTGGACAGGGGCCGCAAGGAAAGCCGGTGGATGGGCGCCTTCTGCCGCGACCAGGCGCAGCCGCCGACGCTGATCCTGTGCTCGCCCTCGCGGCGCACCGTGGAGACCTGCGAGGCGTTCTGCGAAGGATTCGGGGAGGACCTGCCGCGCCGGATCGTCGACGGCATCTACATGGGCAGCCCGTCGGCCCTCCTCTACGCGGTGGCCGAGGCCGGCGGCGATGAGCCGGGTGTCCTTCTCATCGGCCACAACCCCGGAATTCATGCAACGGCGCTCGCGCTGGGCCGGCGCGGGCCGGGGCCGGTACAGAGGCGGCTTTCGACGCGCTTTCCGACGGCGGCGCTTGCCGTCTTCGAGACAGGCGTCGACGCCTGGGCCGCATTCAGGGCCGAAAGCGCGGCGCTCGCGGCCTTCAAGATACCGAAGGAAATGCGCTGAATCTCGGCCCAATCCGGACCGAGCGAGTTCCCGAGTCAGTGCGCCCGGGCGGTGCAGAAATCGACCACGTCGAGCAGCGCGTCCTTCGCCTCGGACGCTGGGAAGAGACCGAGCGCATCGCGCGCCATCGCGCTGTAGTGGCGCGCCCGTTCCACCGAATCGGCGATCGCGTCGTGGCGGGTGAGCAGGGCCATCGCGTGCGCGAAATCGTCGTCCTCCTGTTCCTCGTCCTCCATGGTTCGCCGCCAGAAGGCGCGCTCCTCGTCGTCGCCCCGGCGAAACGCCAGCACCACCGGCAGCGTGATCTTGCCGTCGCGGAAATCGTCGCCCACCGTCTTGCCCAGCACCGATTCGCGGGCGCCGTAATCGAGGGCGTCGTCCACCAGTTGATAGGCGATGCCGAGGTTGAGTCCGAAGCTCCTGAGCGCTTCCTCCTCGGCGGCGGAGCGTTCGGCCACCACCGCGCCCAGCTGGCAGGCGGCCGCGAAGAGCGCCGCGGTCTTCGCGGTCACCACCTTCATGTAGGCGCCTTCGCTGGTCTCGGTGTCGTTGGAGGTGGTGAGCTGCATCACCTCGCCTTCGGCCAGCGTCGCCGCGGTATCGGCCAGGATACCGAGCACACGGAGCGAGCCGTCGGCGACGGAGATCTGAAACGCGCGGCTGAACAGGAAGTCGCCCACCAGCACGCTCGGCTTGTTGCCCCAGACCGCGTTGGCGGTCGCCGTGCCCCGCCTGAGCGCGCTGTCGTCCACGACATCGTCGTGGAGCAGAGTCGCGGTGTGAATGAACTCGACGCAGGCGGCGAGGTCGATGTGGCGCCTGCCGGTGTAGCCGCAGAGTCGGGCGGAGCCCAGAGTCATCATCGGCCGGAGGCGCTTTCCGCCGGCTGCGACGATATGCGCGGCGAGCTCCGAAATGAGCATCACCGAGCTTTCCATGTTGTCCAGAATGACACCGTTGACGGCACGCAGATCGTCCGCGACCAGCCCGTGAAGCGGGTCCAGCGAGACCCCGGAGGCCGCCTTGCGCCGTGCAGAAGCCCGCCCCTCGAGCGGAACGACCGTGTCCGACATAGACCCTCTCGCTTGACGGCGCGCGCGCGCAAGGGCATCCATGCGCAACAGCGCCGACGCTAACGTAACACTTGGCGCGAGGCTCGGCACGGATCGAGTGGGTCCACTACGGGAGTCGGGACAGAATGGTCGAGCTCCTGCGCACGAACGACCTGGTGCAGCTCTCGTTCCTCGGTGCCGTGCTGAGAGACGGCGGCATCGAGCCCATCGTGCTCGATCAGCACATGAGCGTGCTGGAGGGGAGCGCAGGCGCGATCCCGCGTCGGCTCATGGTCAGCGACGAGGACGCAGACGCAGCGCGGCGCATCTTGAGGGAGGTCGGCGCGCTCGATGACTGAGACGGGGTCTGCGCGGGTCACCAGCGATACGCTGCTGGGCGGCAGGGTCGCGCTGCAGCAGCCGGCGGCAGGCTATCGCGTCGCCATCGATCCGGTCCTGCTTGCGGCCGCGGTGCCGGCCTCGGATGGCGAGCGCGCGCTCGATGTCGGCTGCGGTGTGGGCGCCGGTGCCCTCTGCCTCGCGAGCCGCGTGACCGGCCTGCATGTCACTGGGATCGAGGTGGACCGCGCCTTCGCGCAGCTTGCCAAGGACAACGCCGCGCTCAATGGGCTTGAGGAACGGCTCGACGTGTGGGTCGGCGATTTCGAGCGGCCGCCGCCCAAATTGCCACCGAAGGGCTTCGATCACGTGTTCGCGAACCCGCCCTTCTTCGAGGAGCGCGCAAATCAGCCGCCGGCGTCGCGCAGCCGCGCGCAGGCGACGGTGGAAGGCGCGGCCGGGCTCGACGCCTGGCTGGAGTTCTGTGCCCGGATGGTGCGCCCGGGCGGCTCCATCACGATCATTCACCGGCCGGAGCGGCTGACGCAGATTCTCGGCGGTCTCTCGCAAGCGCGTGCCGGCGCCATCGTCGTCTATCCGCTGTGGTCGCATAATCCGTTCAGCGGCGCGCGCACCAAGAAGATCGCGAACCGCATCGTCGTGCAGGCGACGGCCGAGCACGGCGGGCCCTTGCGGCTCGCCAGCGGCATGATCCTGCACGACG
Source organism: Alphaproteobacteria bacterium (assembly GCA_022820945.1). Lineage (GTDB taxonomy): Bacteria > Pseudomonadota > Alphaproteobacteria > UBA828 > UBA828 > WTGU01. Next base: position 58,745 of record JAJEEP010000049.1, read on the forward strand.
ACGACGGCAGCTTCACCCACGCGGCGGACCGCGTGTTGCGGGGCGGCGGCGCGCTCGCGCTCCTGGAGGAGGAGGAGTGATGCGGCGGTTGCTGGCGCGGCTTACGTTCCGGCGGCCGCCGCCCGTGGTCTCGGTGGTGCGGCTGGCCGGCGTGATCGGGCAATCCGGCATGTTCGGCGGGCGCATCAACATCGAATCGGTCGGCCCCGCGCTGCAGCGTGCCTTCCGCCAGCCGGGGCTGAAGGCCGTCGCGCTGGAGATCAATTCGCCGGGCGGCTCGCCGGCGCAGGCCGCTCTGATCCACAATCGCATTCGCGCTCTTGCGACCGAGCGCGACGTGCCGGTGATGGCCTTCGTGGAAGATGTCGCGGCCTCCGGCGGCTATTGGCTGGCGACCGCTGCCGACGAGATATTCGTGGACGACAATTCGATCGTGGGCAGCATCGGCGTGGTCTATTCGGGCTTCGGCTTCCACGAAGCTCTCGGCAAGCTCGGGGTCGAGCGTCGGCTCTACACCGCGGGCGAGAAGAAGGCGCTGCTGGACCCGTTCCTTGCCACCAAGCCGGCCGATCTCGATCGCTTGCGCCGGGTGCAGGAAGAATTCCACGACAACTTCAAGACGCTGATCCGCGCGCGGCGCGGCGCACGCCTCGACGAAAACGATTCCGACCTCTTCAGCGGCGAGTTCTGGGTCGGCCGCAAGGGAGTCGGCCTCGGGCTGGCCGATGGCATCGGCGATATCCGAAGCGTGTTGCGCGAGCGCTACGGCCGAAAGGTGGTCATGCGCAAGATCGGCCGGCCACGCGGCTGGCTGGCGCGCCGCTTGCGGCCGGGCCTCTTTCTCGGAAACGATGACCAAGAAGCCGGCTCGCTCGCCGGCGACCTGCTCGGCGCGATCGAAGCCCGCCTCTGGTGGTCCCGCTACGGGCTCTGAACCGCCCGACGCTCTCTCTGCCATCCCGCCCCGATCTTGCTGGAGGCGGCCTCGGGCATGGACTAACATCCAAATCAGACTGCCCGTAACGGGCGGCTCGGCGACTACAGGAGAGGGTCAATGATTTCTCTGAAGATCAACGGTGTCAGTCGCCAGTTCCACGGCGATCCTGACATGCCGCTTCTCTGGTATGTCCGAGACGAACTCGGACTGACAGGGAGCAAGTTCGGCTGCGGCGCAGCACTCTGCGGCGCATGCACCATTCACGTGGACGGTGAGGCCGTCCGCTCCTGCGTCACCCCGGTATCGGAGGCCGACGGCAGGGACGTCACCACCATCGAGGGTCTCGATCCCGAGGGCAACCACCCCGTGCAGCGGGCGTGGCGCGCCCACAACGTGCCGCAGTGCGGCTACTGCCAGTCCGGGCAGATCATGTCGGCGGCGGCGCTGCTGAACGAGAACCCCGACCCCAGCGACGAAGAGATCGTGGACGGCATGGCCGGCAACATCTGTCGCTGCGGCACCTACCAGCGGATCTTCGCGGCGGTCCGCACAGCGGCGGAGGAGGTCTGACCATGTTCGGCATACAGAACATCAGCCGGCGCACCTTCCTGAAGTCCGCCGGCGTCACGGGCGCCTTCGTGCTGGGCGCCAATGTCTCCGCCGGCTCTATGATTTCGACGGCGCGCGGGCAGGCCAACGGCAACTCGGTCAAGCCTAATCTCTTCGTCGAGATCGCCGACGACGGAACGGTCACGCTGACGTGCAGCCGCTCCGAGATGGGTCAGGGCGTGCGCACCGGCATCCCGATGATCCTGGCCGACGAGCTCGAAGCCGACTGGAAGCGGGTCAAGATCTGGCAGGCGCCGGGCGACGAGACCAAGTTCGACCCCGCCGGCAAGGACCAGCAGAACACCGACGGCTCGCGCAGCACCCGACACCACTTCGAGATCATGCGTGAGCTGGGCGCCGCCGGCCGCTATGTGCTGGAGCAGGCGGCGGCCAGGAAGTGGGGCGTCGATCCCAGCGAGGTCTATGCCAAGGACCATCGCCTCTACCACTCCGGCACGGGCGAGTGGTTCGACTTCGGCGAGGTGGTGGACGCCGCCGCCGACATCGCGGTGCCCACCGGCGACGCCGCGCCGAAGCTCAAGGACAAGTCGCAGTGGAAGTACATCGGCCGCGACATGCCGGTGGTCGACAACTACGACATGAGCACCGGCGGCGCGACCTATGGCGCCGACATCAGCGTTCCCGGCATGAAGATTGCCGTCGTGGCACGCCCGCCGGTTTATCGCGGCAAGGTGAAGTCGTTCGACGCCAGCGAGGCGCTCAAGGTTCAGGGCGTCGAGCAGGTGATCGAGATTCCGCCGCTTGCCGACGACAAGCCGGCGGAGTTCCGGGCGCTGGGCGGCGTCGCGGTGATCGGCACCAACACCTGGTCGGTGATGGAGGGACGTGACAGGCTCGTCGTCGAGTGGGATGACGGCCCCAACGTCCGGCACGATTCGAGCACCTACAACGACGAGCTCACGGCCTCGGCGCATGCCGGAGGCCACGTCATCCGCGATCGCGGCAACGTCGACGAGGCGCTGGGCTCGGCTGCCCAGGTGCTCGAGGCCGACTACTTCGTGCCCTACTTCATCCACACGCCGATGGAGCCACCGGTGGCCCTGGCCGACGCCACGCAGATGCCGGTCAAGGTCGTGACCTCGACCCAGGCACCCAACTGGGTCCGGCAATACGTGGCGGACGCGTTGGGCATCGAGCAGACCGATGTCGAGTGCGAGGTGACGTTGCTGGGCGGCGGCTTCGGCCGCAAGTCCAAGCCCGACTTCGCGTGCGAGGCGGCGATCCTCTCCAGCAAGATCGGCGCTCCGGTGCGGGTGCAGTGGACGCGTGAGGACGAGATCCGGCACGGCTTCTACCACTCGGCGAGCGCCCATCGCCTGAGGGCAGGGCTCGACGACTCGGGCAATGTCACGGCGTGGCATCACTCGGGCGCGTGGCCCACTCTCATCGCGCTCTGGGCACCGACGATGCGGACCGGCCATGCGCTCGAGTACGGACTCGGCCTCATCGACACGCCCTACAACCAGGTGCCGAACCTCCGCATCGAGAACGGCGAGGCCGACGCCATGATCCGGGTCGGCTGGTACCGTTCGGTCAACAACATCCAGCATGCGTTTGCGATGAACTGCTTCGCGAACGAGCTGGCGGAGGCCGCCGGCCGCGACTCGGTCGAGTTCCTGCTGGAGCTGATCGGCGATGCCGACGTCATGGACCTCACCCAGGACGGCGTCCCGGAGCACTGGAACTACGGCGATTCGATCGAGGACTGGCCGATCATGCCGAAGCGGCTCTCCAACGTGCTCCGCGTGGTGGCCGAGAAGTCGGGCTATGGCAAGTCGCTGCCGGCCGGTCATGGCCTGGGCATCGCGTGTCACCGCAGCTTCCACAGCTACGTGGGCTGTGCGGTGCATGTCGTGGTGCGGGACGACGGCTCGCTTCACATCCCGCAGGTGGACATGGCGATCGACTGCGGCCGCTACGTCAATCCCGAAGGCGTGCGGAAGCAGATGGAGGGTGCGGCCATCTACGGCCATTCTGTCGCGATGCACGGGCAGATCACCACCACCCAGGGGGCGGTCGACCAGAGCAACTTCCACGACTACACGATCACCCGCATGGACGATGCGCCTCTCGATGTGCGCACGCACATCGTCGAGGACTACACGCATCTGCGCCCGTGCGGGGTGGGCGAGCCCGGCGTGCCGCCGTATACGCCGGCGCTGGTCAATGCGATCTTCAACGCCACCGGCATGCGCATCCGCAGGCTGCCGATCGGCGATCAACTCATGTCTGCGTAGCAGCGCGGACGACGGGGCGGCGGGGGATGCGAGACCCCTCGCCGCCCTTTATTCTTGTCTTGTCGATTGGAGCGGCGCGGCTCGACTGACGAAATGAGCCCGGACCATGGTGCGGTGCACGGCAGGCGCCGGGCGCGTCAGGCTCGCCTCATGCGGCGCGAGAAAGAGTGGTCACGACCGGCGGGACTAAACGTAGCTCTCACTGGGATCGCGTCCCGCCCCTTGACCGCCTGTTCCGCATAATCCCGGCGAATCCCGCATGAACTTAATTTCGCCCGGGGTGGGACGCCGAACCGGACCGCGACGATGGCGAGAAGTGCGGGCTAGAAGCGCTCCAGCCAGCGGTCGAGAAAGCCGTCCAGCCAGCGGTGCACCGCCGGGTCGTAGCGCACGGAGTCGGCGCGCTGCCGGTCGGCGGACGGAACCTCCGGAAGCGCAAAGTACTTTTGGGCCTTCGGGTTGTTGAGCCAGCGCTCATGCGTCACCGGCGTCATCTCGGGGTGAAACTGGACCCCGAACGCCCGCTCGCCGTGGCTGAACGCCTGGTTCTCGAAGATGACGCCCCGCGCCAGCAGCTCCGCCCCCGGCGGCAGGTCGAATCCTTCGCGGTGCCAGTGAAAGACATGGATGGGCGACGGGAACAGCGAACACTCCGCGTTGGCGGGGTTGAGCGGCTGATAGCCGACCTCGCACAGTCCCTCGGGATGGGGATAGACGCGCCCGCCGAGAGCACGGGCCATGATCTGTGCACCGAGGCAGATGCCGAGAAGCGGCGCGTCGGCCGCGAGCTGTGCCGCGATCCATTCGGTCTCCGTCCGAAGGAAGGCATGCTCGTCGACATCGCAGGCGCTCATCGGCCCGCCGAACACCACGGCTGCGTCGTAGCCCTGCAGGCGCCCGCCGTTCATGGGCGGCAGGGCGTCGCCGCCGGCCACGAAGCAGACCTCGGTCTCGCAGCCCCGCGCATGCAGCGCCTCGCGCACCTTGCCGGGATTGGCGCGCTCCGAATGGGTTACCAGGACGATCCGCTTCACGGTGCTTGCCTTCTCCCTTAGCAGGCGGTGGGGCGTCGCTTCGAAGCGGCTGTTTGCCTCATTGGACCGCAGTCGGCAAGGGCGCGGCGGTAGCCCCATGCCCGCCGCCGTGAGACCATGACCCGGCCATGCGCGAGAGCACCGTCCCCGTCGTCGACATCGCGCCGTTCCTGAGCGGTGACGGCGCCGCAAAGGCCGCCGTGACACAGGCGGTCGATGAGGCCTGCCGCCGCATCGGCTTCCTGATCGTTGCCGGGCACGGCGTTCCTCGCCCGGTGGTCGACGACTGCCTGGCGGCGACCTGGGCGTTCTTCGACCTGGACGACGCCGAAAAGCGCCGATGGATATCGCCCAAGGGCGACTTCCGCCGCGGCTACCTGCCCGTGGGTGGCAATGCGCTGGCCTACACCCTCGACCGCGAGTCGCCGCCCGACCTGATCGAGGCCTTCACCTTCGGGCGCTTCGATCTGCCCGAGACCTCCTACTACACCGCCCACCGCGAGACCTGGTTCGAGCCCAATATCTGGCCTACCCGGCCGCCCGGCTTTCGGGATCGCCTCTGCACCTACTACCGCGCGATGGAGCATCTCGCGGAGACCCTCATGCGCATCTTCGCGCTGGCGCTCGACATGCCCGAGGCGTTCTTTGCGGACAAGATCGACCGCCACATCACCGCCATGCGCCTCAACCACTATGCCGAGGCAAGCCGCCCTCCGCTCGCCGGCCAGCTGCGCGCGGGCGCGCATACCGACTACGGCAGCCTCACGATCCTGCTGGCGACGGAAGCAGCCGGCGGCCTGCAGGTGCGCGGCAGCGACGGGACGTGGTGCGATGTCGCGCCGGTGCCCGGCACCTTCATCGTCAATCTCGGCGACCTCATGGCGCAGTGGACCAACGACCGCTGGGTCTCGACGCTGCACCGCGTCGTCAATCCGCCGGCGGATCGGCGCGCGGGCAGCCGGCGCGCGTCCATCGCCTTCTTCCACCAGCCGAACTACGACGCCCTGATCGAGTGCCTGCCGACCTGCCGCAGCCCGGAGGAGCCGCCGCGCTACGCGCCGACGACCTCGGGCGCGCATCTGCTGGCCAAGACCGCAAAGGAGACCGGGACGGCCGCTGACGGCTCGCGCGGTTCCAGGTGATTCGAAAGCGCGGGAGATGTTGGGGCTAAAGCATCGACGGGGCGAAGGCCAGGAACGCTGCCATCGTGAGGGCCAGAAGGATCCACAGAACCCAGCCCATGACCGAGGCCGCCGCGCGCACGCCGTGGCGCGCCTCCGGCGTGGAGGATTGCCCGGCTTCGCTCGACGCGCTGCCCGTCGCAGCGATCGCAGCGGGGCGCGTCGCCGCCGAACCGGCGGCAACCCCGTTGCCGGGCGGGTGGGCCGACATCGGCGTGACACGAACGGACCGCGCCACGACGACGGGCGCGGCGGACCGTGCTTTCGAGACTTGTACAACCATGAGTCGGAGCCCTCGTGTCCCCATCCGAATGACCCTCCAAGGGGGTGTTCTGAGGACTCACGTAATCGGCATATCCATAACGCCAAATACGATTTATGCAGGCCCTTCATAAGCTCATCGAATAGTCGCGCTTCGGCGGATCGCGGGTCCATGCTCGCGACTGGTAAAGCCGGGGGCGGCACCCCAGATCGGTACGTATGGGCGGCATCGCCATAGGCTGGCCCGGGTATCGCCGGCGCAGCGTGCGGAGGAGTTGCCGAGCAGTGCGGTTGGACCGGCCATGAGCTCCGAACGCGGCCCCTGGAGCCGCCTGCGCCGGGAGACCGGTTGGCATCGCCTCGGCTCGTCTCCACAGCCCCCGCCACCGCCGCGAAAGCCGGCGCCCGGCGCGCTGCTCCGCCGGCTGCGCCACGCCGGCGTCTGGCTCGCGCTCGCCGGCATTCTGGCGATCGGCTACAGCTATCGCTTCGAGCTTACGGACCTCGTGAACCGGCTGGGGGGCGAGATCGTCCCCTACGCGGCGGTGACGACCGAGGACGGCGCCGTGCGCGTCCGCGCCCATCGCGACGGCCACTTCTATATCGACTCCCGCGTCAACGGAGCCAACGTCAGATTCCTGATCGATACCGGCGCGAGCCTGGTGGCGCTCAGCCCGGAAGACGCCGAGCGTATCGGCTTCGACCGCTCGGAGCTGAACTTCTCGCAGCGCCTGCACACCGCCGGCGGCATCGTGCGCGCCGCCCCGGTCGTGCTCCGCTCGCTCGAGCTCGGCAGCATTCACTTGCGCAACGTGCGGGCGGTGGTCAACGGCGAGCCCTTGCCGCACTCGCTACTCGGGATTACGGCGCTCGAGCGCCTGAGCGGCTACGAGGTCCGCGACGGCACCCTGACGTTGAGGCCGTAGCCGCTTACTCCCCCCACACCTCTCCGAGGAAGCGGAGCCAGTTCTCGCCCATCACCTTGCGGATGCGGCTCTCGGACCAGCCGGCGCGCTCCATGGCGGCGGTGAGATTGGGGAGCTGCCCGATGGTCTCCACGCCCTTCGGGTTCGAGAGCGGGGTGAACTTGATGAGCGAGCGGGCGTCGCCCTTGTCGTTGGTGATCCAGTCGAAGAACTCCTGGCCGTAGCCCTGGGTGAAGTCGGTGCCGAAGGCGACCGAGTCCTCGCCCGCGACCGAGATCACGTGCTCCATCGCGTCCACGTAGTCGCCCACCGTCGAATCCGCGCCGCCTTTCAGGAACGCCGGGAACATCGTGACCCCGATCATGCCGCCCTGCTCGGCGATGAAGCGAAGCTCGCCGTCGCCCTTGTTGCGCGGGTGCGGCTTGAGCGCGGACGGCAAGCAATGGGTGTAGGCGACGGGCTTCGAGGATTCGCGGATGGTCTCCTCGGAGGTCTTGGAGCCCACATGGCTGAGGTCGATCAGCATCCCCACCCGGTTCATCTCGGCTACCAGCTCGCGGCCCCAGTCGCTGAGCCCCGAGTCGCGGCTCTCGTAGCAGCCGGAGCCCGCAAGGTTCTGCGTGTTGTAGGTGAGCTGGGCGATGCCGACGCCCACGTCCTTGAAGAGCTGCGCCGCGCCCAGCTTGTCCTCGAAGGCGGAGGTGTTCTGGAAGCCGAGGACGATCGCCGTGCGCCCGTCTTCCTTGGCCTTGCGGATGTCGGCGGTAGTGCGCGCCTTGACGATCAGGCCGTCGTGCTCGCGGAACCAGCCGTTCCAGCGGGCGATGTTGGCCATGGTCTCGGCGAAGCCCTCCCACACGCAGCAGGTGCAGTTGGCGGCGGTGAGCCCGCCCTTGCGCATGTCGCGAAACACCGCCTCCGACCAGTTGGAGACGATGAGCCCGTCGATGACGATCAGGTCCTCGTGCAGCGTGCTCACGTCTCGTCCCTCCCTCGATGCGCAGCGCCCGGCGCGCGTGTCTCTGCGCGACTTGGGCCGCGCGGCGTCGGAAGCCCGTTGTCTGGCCGGGCTGAGTCGTTAAGATACTTGGAGGCTCTGCGCGCGCGAAGGAGAGATGCCATGCCCCTGCTCGACCTGCACCACGTGGCCATCAAGTCCAAGAATCTCGAGGAGACGGTGGAGTTCTACCGTGACGTGCTCGGCATGGAGCAGGTCGAACGGCCGGAATTCCCATTCCCCGGCGCCTGGCTCCAGATGGGCGAGACCATGTTCCACATCTATGGCGGCGACCCCGCCAAGACCCACAGCGGCAACTACAAGTACAGCCAGCGGGTCTCACCGATAGACCATATCGCGCTTCGGGCGACGGGCTTCGACGAGATGAAGAAGAAGCTGAGGAAGCACAAGTGCGAGTGGCGCCAGATGAACATCCCGGACTTCAGACTCTGGCAGCTCTTCGTGCTCGACCCGAGCGGGGTGGTCATCGAGCTGAACTTCGAGGTGGACAGCGAGCCCGAGGGCAGCAAGGGCCCATCCGGGCAAAAGAAATACGAATTCGGCATGTTCCGCGCCGCCGCCTGAGGCGGTCGCGCGACGCGGGGCGGCGATGCCGCCCGCCCCGCTACAACCTTCCATGTAGAGAGCTGCGCGGCCTGCTCTAACCCCGCGGAACGCGGGGCACGCCGCGCGGCAGGGTATCGTGGCGGGGCAGGTCGTCCGCGATCTCCAGCCACGGCATGCGCTCGCGGACGAAGACGTGCCGCTCCGGCGCGAGCGTCTTCGGCTCGTCGAGCGTGCCCGCCATGATGTGGACTTCGCCGGGGTAGATCGCCGCCTCGTAGGTGAGCGGCGTGCCGCAAGCGCCGCAGAACTTCCGCACGACGTCTGGCGAGCTTTCGTAGGCGCCGGGCGTGCCGGCCGCGAAGGTGAAGCGGCCCGTCCTGACGCCGACGAAGGTCGAGACCGGCGCCCCGGAGGACCGCCGGCACTCCTCGCAGTGGCAGTGGGAAACCCAGAGCGGCCCGCCTTCGGCCCGGTAGCGCACGGCGCCGCAGCGGCAGCCGCCTTCGATGGCAGGCGCCTCGCTCATTCCCGCAGCGCGCACCAGATCGGCGTGTGGTCGGAGGCCTTCACGCCGCCGCGCGGCCCTTCGTCGATCTCGCAAGCGTCCAGCCGGTCCGCCGCCTCGGGCGAGAGCAGCAGGTGGTCGATCCGGAGCCCCTCGCCCCGCTGCCAGCGGCCGGCCTGATAGTCCCAGAAGGTATAGGCCCGCCGGTACGGATGGAGCGAGCGGTATGCCTCCGTATAACCGCTGTAGAGCAGCGTGCGGAAGCGCGACCGCGACTCGATCCGGCACAGCGCGTCGTCGCGCCAGGCCTGCGGGTCGTAGCAGTCGAGGTCGGCCGGGATGACGTTGTAGTCGCCGCCGAGCACGACCGGCTCCTCGTAGCCGAGCAGGATGTCCGCGCGTGCGACGAGCCGGTCCATCCAGGCGATCTTGTAGGGAAACTTCTCTGTCGCGACCGGGTTGCCGTTGGGCAGGTAGATCGAAGCGACCCGCACGCCGCCGGTCGTGGCCTCGACGTAGCGCGCCTGCTCGTCCTCGTCGTCGCCGGGCAGGCCGATGAAGATATCCTCCAGCGGCCGTTTGCTCAGGATGGCGACGCCGTTGTAGGTCTTCTGCCCGTGGATCGCGAGGTTGTAGCCGCAGTCCTCGATCTCGAGGCGCGGGAAGGCCTCGTCGAGGGACTTGGTCTCCTGCAGCAGCACGACGTCCGGCTGCGCGCTGCCGAGCCACTCCAGCACGGCGGGCAGGCGGACCTTGATGGAGTTGACGTTCCAGGTCGCGATCTTGAGCACGGAGTCAGACGAGGGAGAAGGACGTGCCGCAGCCGCAGCCGGAAACCGCGTTGGGGTTCTTCACCTGGAAGGAGGCGCCGATCAGGTCCTCGACGTAGTCGATCTCCGAGCCCGCCATGTAGCCGGCCGAGACCCGGTCCACCAGCGCGACCACGCCGTCCCGCTCGATGGCGATGTCGTCCGGCCGCTGCTCGGTCTCAAAGGCGAATCCGTACTGGAAGCCGGAGCAGCCGCCGCCCGAGACGCTGACGCGGAGCATCGTCCCCGCATCGGCCTCGTCGGCGATGAGCGTCGCGATGCGCCGCGCGGCGCTGGCCGAGAGCGTGATCTCCTCGTCCCCGGCGGCGATCGGTACCACTGTGTCGAATGAGCGTGCCATGGCGTCGGTCGGCCTTCCCTCCAGTCCCGAGAATTAGATAGCGCTGCCTCCGGTCTTGTCAATCGACGGGACAAAATCGCCACTCACCGTGGCCTCCGTCGCTGCCCCGTGTTACGTGCCACTGGAAGCCAGCGAGGACAAGCCATGGCCTATCTTCTCACGATCCATGTCCTGAGCGCCGTCGTCTGGGTGGGCGGCATGTTTTTCGCCCTGCTCGTGCTGCGGCCGGCGGTGGGGCCGCTCGATCCACCGGTCAGGCTCGCGCTCTGGCGCCGGGTGTTCGCGCGCTTCTTCCCGGCCGTGGGCGTCTCCGTGCTGGCGCTGCTCGCGACCGGCCATGCGATGATCCTGGTCGAGCTCGGCGGCTTCGGCGCCATCGGGATGTCGATACATCTGATGCAGGGTATCGGCGTGCTGATGGCGCTGCTCTATCTCCATCTTCTCGTCGGCCCCTACCGCCGCTTCCTGAAGGCGCTCGATGCGGGAACGCCGCCCGAGGCAGGCCGCGCAATCGAGGGCATTCGCTGGATCATCACCGTCAACCTGGCGCTTGGCGTCGTGACCCTGGTGCTCGCCACCACGGGCCGCTATTGGAGCTGAGATTTTTCGCCCTCATACCAAAATCGACGTTTACACCCATTCGTGAATTGGATGTGAAGAATGGCGCTTTCTTCTATTCATAACGACACACTAATATTTCTCATTACGGATGGCTTTAAGGAAAACTTCTGACGATAGACCGGAATTACATTACCAAGCGTTAAGTTGACATTTCACATCTTCACGGCCGATATGGCGCCGAGGGAGGCTCCATGTTTCGATCGTTCTTTCTTTCCCGCGAATGGTCACTCTGGGCCTGGGGCGGCATGGCGATCATCATCGGCGGCACCTGGTATCAGGTGCAGATCGACGTGCAAATCAACGAATGGTTCGGCGAATTCTACGACGGCGTCCAGAAGGCGCTGGGCGAACCCGGCAGCATGACCATCGAAGAGTTCTACGCACTGCTACTCTCCTTCGGGCGCATCGCCGGCATCTACATCGTCGTCGCCGTGATGCTCAGCTTCTTCACCAAGCATTGGGTGTTCCGCTGGCGCCACGCGATGAACGACTTTTACATGGCCCGCTGGGAGAAGCTGCGGCACATCGAAGGCGCGAGCCAGCGCATCCAGGAGGATACCCGGCGCTTCGCTATCATCATGGAATCCCTGGGCAGCCGCCTGCTCGATTCACTCATGACACTGATCGCCTTCCTACCGATTCTCTGGCAGCTCTCGAAGTCGATCAAGGTCGTGCCGGTGATCGGCGAGCTGGATCATGCTCTGGTCTACGCCGCCATCATCTTCGCGCTGTTCGGCACGGCTGTGCTGGCGGTCGTGGGTATCAGGCTTCCAGGATTGGAGTTCAACAACCAGGTGGTCGAGGCCGCTTACAGAAAGGAACTCGTGTACGGCGAGGACCACGAAGAACGTGCCGCTCCGCCGACGGTGAGGGAACTGTTTTTCAACGTCAGGCGAAACTACTTCAGACTATTCTTCCACTACATGTACTTCGATATCGCGAAGTGGTCGTATCTCCAGTTCGGCGTTCTCGTCCCCTATATCGCGCTGGCACCGACCATCGTCGCTGGCGCCATCACCCTCGGCGTGATGCAGCAAATCGTCCGTGCCTTCGGGCGCGTGGAGGGCTCGTTTCAGTACCTCGTCCACAGCTGGACGGTCATCGTCGAGCTGATCTCGGTCTACAAGCGCCTGCGCGCGTTCGAGGCGGCGCTCTACGACCGCGGGCCTTATAGGGAACCCCCGCCATGCGGCCCGAGTAGATACGGCCGGTAACGCTCAATCGAATACCGGCGTGCCGTGGGCCCCCGAGTCCCTTAGCGCCCAGTAGAGCCGGTCGAGCCGCTCGGTAACCGGGCCGGGGCACGGCTGCGGCAGCCGGCGGCCGGCGATCTCGCGCACCGCCAGGGCACCGCCGGCGGTGCTGCAGGTAAACACCTCGTCGGCGGCGTAAAGATCGAAAGCCGTGAGATCGCATTCCCGGAGCGGGAGCCCGGCGCCTCTGGCAAGCTCGATGAAGGTCTGGCGGGTGATACCGCGCAGCACGTTGCGCCCCGGCGTGTGCACCACCCCGTCCTTCACCGCGAAGATGTTGGACGCCGGCCCCTCGCAGGCATAGCCAGCCTGGTCGAGCCAGATGACGTCGTCGTAGCCGGCCTCGAGAGCCTCCAACCGCGCCATCTGCGAATGCAGCCGGTCGAGGCACTTGTAGCGGGCGTCGAGCGTGTCCGGCGAGAACGCCCGCAGGTGCGTGATGTGGAGGCGAATGCCTGTGCGGCGCGTCTCCTCGTCGGCGAGGAAGATATAGGGCGCGGCCCAGACGATCCGCGTCGGCTCGAAGTCGCGCGGATCGGCGACGACCGCGTTTGGCGCGCCGCGGGTCACGATGAAGCGGATGCTGGCATCGCGCAGCCCGTTGCGCCGGCAGGTGTGGACGATCGCCGCGCGCCAGTTGTCCCGGGTCATCTGGGTTTCCAGCCGCGTCGCGCGCAGCGAATCGAAGAAGCGCTCAATGTGCTCGTCGAGCTTGAAGATCGACCCACGCCAGGCCGAGACCACGTCGAAGACCCCGTCGCCCAGGAGAAACCCCTGGTCGAGCACCGAAATCTTGGCCTCGCTGAGCGGCACGAAGTCGCCGTTCAGGTAGACGATTGGTTCGTTGGGCGTCCCTGCCATGGCGCACGTTGGGCAGTCGATCTGTCGGTGCCAGCGCTGAGGGCGGAAGTCTGCCCGGCTATGCAGCAGTTCGCAAATGGAGAGCGCGTTTCGTCATAACAGTCGTCGTGCCGTTGTAACGGGCTGAGGCGGCGCCCACCTCATCGGCAGGGGAGGCGCGGAGGAACTCGCTCCCCGCGCGACAAGAAACAGGCGGAATAGCGCGTCGCGCCACCCCGCCTCCAAAGGAGAGCAAGCACATGAAGTATCTCTTTGGGTTCACGGCAGCCGCTGCCGTCCTTGCCCTGACTACCGGCGTGAGCCTCGCGTCATCGCATGTGACTTACGAGGTCACGGTCACGAACAACATGGACGAAGAGCTGCTGGCTCCGGTGTTGGTTGCACCGGTTTCCGAAGACGGCAAGATCTTCGTCGAGCGCTACGTTTCGCCGGAAGCGGAGCACCAGATCCTGACCGGCGACCCCGGCATGCTCGCAGAGGCCATCGGCGACGAGGCCGCCGTGGCCCACGGCATGGATGGCCCCCCCGGCGTTCTGCTCGCGCCGGGCAAGTCGATCACCTTCGAGGTGGCAAGCCGCGCGGACGAAGTCCGTGTCCTGGCGATGGTGGCGCCCACCATGTACGAGGACCATTACGTGACGGCGACCGTCTCGTTGAAATGCGAGCCCATGTCCATCGGCCTCGACCGCTTCGACATCGGCTACGACGAGGGTCGCAAGACCATCGAGCCCGTTGCCGACGCGGTCGCGACCGTGCAAGTCAGCGTAAAGCAGGACTTCAGTGCGAAGCAGGATTACTGAACTTTCGTTGGGCGCCGGCCGGTCGGGCAACCGACCGGCCGGCGTCGCATGTTCGGAGCGTCATCGCTATTCTCGGTCGAGGGCGCAGAGTCGGCACGGCAGGAGCAAGGCATGACGCGGGAACACACCTACAACGCTACGGTGACCTGGACGGGAAACCTCGGGGAAGGCACGGCCGACTACAAGGCGTACACACGCGACTACGACATTGACTGTCCGGGCAAGTCGCCGATCCGGGGCTCCGCCGACCCGGCTTATAGGGGCGATGCAGGTCGGCACAATCCGGAGGATATTCTGGTGGCGGCGCTCTCCGCCTGTCACATGCTCTGGTACCTGCACCTCTGCTCGACCGCCGGCGTTGTAGTCACCGCCTACGAGGACGCCGCCGAGGGCATCATGCAGACCCATCCTCCGGGCGGCGAAGGCGAGTTCACGCGGGTTACTCTCCGGCCCCGCGTGACCATCACTGCCGAGAGCGATGACCAGGCCGCGGCGCGCCTGCACGCAGAGGCCAACGCGAATTGCTTCGTCGCCCGCTCGGTCAACTTCCCGGTGGATCACCAGGCGACGATCGTGGGAGGGAGTTAGAACTTACTCCCGACGGCCTTCGGAGATCATCACCAACGCCGGCAGGACGAACAGGATCGACAGGGTGGAGAACGTAAGGCCGCCCAACATGCTGACGACGAAGGGCACGAACCCGATCAGCTCGTCACCGCGCTCATAGAGCAGGGGCGAGAGCCCCAGCAGAGTAGTGAGGGTGGTCAGGAACACCGGCCGGAATCGTTGTCGTGTCGCCGCGGCTGCGGCGGCGATGGCGGGGATCATCGCATTGTCCTGTCGGATCTTGTTGTAGCGATCCAACAAGACTAGGGCGTCGTTCACGACCACGCCGCCGACGGCAATCATGCCGAAAACCGACATGGTGGTCAGATCCCAGCCGAGAATCCAGTGGCTCACGATGGCGCCCGCGAAGGCAATCGGAATGCCTACGACCGCGATGACCGGCTTCCAGTAGCTGCGCAGGAAGGCCGCGATCAGGGTGTAGATCGCGATCAAGACGATGGGCACGAGAACCGCCAGCGTCTCGAGCATGTCGTCCTCGTCCCGAGCACCGGCTTCGACCTCGACCGCGAGACCGGGATACTTCGCCAACAGGTCGGGAATGACCTGGTCGCGAACCTCTCCCCGCGCCTGAATGGGCGTAATCACCGCGGTATCCGCCCGCGCGTTGACGCGTGCGGCTCGCTTGCCGTCGATCCGCGTCAGCGCCGCCGCCTCGCGCTTTTCGGTGATTTTGGCCACCAGCGAGAGCGGAATTTCGCCGCCGCCCGGCCGATGGATTCGTTCGCTGGCCAGCTCGCCCAGGCTGCGACGCCGCTCAGCCGGATACCTGATCACCACGTTGATTTCCTCGCGGCCTCGCTGGATGCGCTGGACATCCGCGCCGTGGAAGCTGGAGCGCAGCTGCTTCCCGATCAGGGCCGGCGTGAGCCCTGCGGCCTTCCCTGCCGCGGTCAGCTCGATCTCGAAGTGGCGTTTCCCCAACGCCAAGTCATCATGGATCCCGTAGATGCCCGGTACGGCCGCCATCCCGGCCCTCAGCTCGGCGGCGGCATTTCTCAGCGTCTCTATGTCGTCGTGCATGAGCGAATAGGAAACACTCGGCCTGACTTCGACGCGCCTGGAGCGGAATTCGGCCTTCTCCAAGTTCGTCACGGAACCGATGGCCGCGCGCCAAGCCCGCTCGATTTCGGCCGGGCTCGCGCTGCGGTCGGCCTGGTCACTGAGATGCAGACGCACGGAGGCGAGATGGCTGTTGTTCAACTGTTCTCTGATTTTCCGCGCCGTCTCGATGTTGCCGACGATCATGCTCACCGCGTCGACGGGGGTGCCCTCCAGCCGGTCGTTGAGGCTGTGCGCCGCCTCGACGAAGCGATCGGCTGTGGCCAGCGTCTCCTCGAACGGTGCGCCCACCGGCAGATAGATGTCCGCCTGCACGTTGTCGGTGCTGCTCAGGTTTTGGTCGAAAAGGACGATCCGAACGGTATCGGAACCAAGGAGCAGAACAGCAGCGACCAGAACGAGGAGTGCGCCGCCGATCGACAACCAGACGTTGCGCACGGCCCATGAGGCCGCAGGCGCCACGACCCTGTCGCGCACCTCATCCAGCCACCCGCCGACCTGGCTCTGCACGTCGCTCAGCGGTGAGAGGCTCCAGCGTCTCCCGTGCGAGAGATGCGCCGGGAGGATGAAGAACGCCGCAACGAGGGAGACGAGCAGAACGAAGATCGCGACGTAGGGGAACACGTTCACGATCTGGAACGCGGGCGACGTGATGAAGAGGAACGGCAGGAAGGCCAGAATCGTCGTGATGGCGCCGATGGTGAGCGGACCTACCATGGCCCGTGCGCCTGAAATCGCCGCATCCAGCGCGTTCTTCCCCTTCTCACGTTCCGCGGCGATGCTTTCTCCCACCACAACGGAATCGTCCACGACGATGCCCACTAGGAGGAAGAAGCCGAAAATCGTGCCGAGATTTAGGGTGAGGCTTGCAGCATCGAAGAAGAGCAGCGAGCCCACGAAGGACAAGGGAATACCGACAGTCATCCACAGTGCGATACGGAGCTCGAAAACGAGAACGAGGCTGATGAACACCAGGATCGCACCGATCGCTCCGTTCTTCACGATCTCCAGCAGCCGGTCGAATATGGGAGTGGCATTGTCGTTCCAGATGCTGACATTCACGCCTTCGGGCGGGTCGTAGACCGCGAGCAGATTCCTGATGTCTTCGGCCATCTCGACGACGGACTGCTGCTCGGTCGCATCCACGCGAACGAGCACCGCCGGATGGCCGTTGACCTCGGTGACCAACTCCTCGTCAACAAACCCGTCGCGGATCGTGGCGACGTCGCCGAGCGTCACGATCGTGCCGTCAAGCTGGGTGATGAGCGGAATGTCCTCGAAGTCCGGCCCGACGCTCCTCTTGGCGACGGTGTGAAGAACCACGCTGCCGGCGTCGGTCCGTATCTCGCCCATGGTAAGGTTCAGGGACGCTCGTCTCACCTTCCTGGACAATTCGCCGATGGAGAGGCTGTGGCGGCGCAGCTCCTCCTCGCTCAGCTCTATCGTGATCTCGCGGTCCCGGGTGCCCCTCAGGGACACCTGAGAAACGGAAGGCGGCTCCAACACCCTGTCGCGCAATTCCTCTGCCGCGAGGCGCAGGCCGTCCTCGGACAGACTGGACGACACGACCGCCAACGTCATGACCTCATGGGAGACCTTGAGAAGCTCGACGTCCGGCTGTTCCGCCTTGACCGGCGGGAAATTCTCGATGCTGTCGATCGCGCTCTGAATATCGTTAAAGACGGCGTCGGAATCCGCGAAGGTCGCCATCTCCACAGTGACCTTGCCAATGCCCTGGCTCGCGGTCGATACCACGCGCTCGACGCCGGGCAGCCCAAGGACGGCCTCCTCGATGCGGCGATTGATGTCTTCCTCGACCTCTTGGGGCGAGGCGCCCGGGTACAGCACCGAGACGGCGGCCCGCCGCGCGTCAATATCCGGGTAGTACTGGACGATGAGTTGGAGGCCCGAGAGCACGCCGCCGACGATCAGCAGGATCATCAGCAGATTGGCGGCGACGCGGTTGCCGGCGAAGTAGGCGATCAATCCCGATTTCAAGCCGGGCGGGGCCGGCTGCGCCGCGGATTCGGCGCCGGTGCTGCCGGTGTCGGTCATGCTCATCGCCCGGCTCCGCTATTCCGACGCCTGCGCGTCGCTGACCTCGACGGGCAATCCCTCTCGTGCCCCCGGGAAGGCGCCGACAACGATGCCGTCGCCCGCGTCGAACGCCTCCACCACCACGCCGCCATCGGCATGGCCCAGTGTGCGCGGCATGACGGCCTTCAGCGCGCCGCCATGCACGACCCAGACGCTGCCGCGCTCCTGCATCGCCGATTCCGGCAGCACGAACACGTTGTCCTGCACCGGTCCCGCAATCGAGACCTCCACGAACGTACCCGGCAGCGGCAGCGTCTCCGCCGGGTGACCCTCGGCGAATTTCAGGAAGACCCCGGCGAGACGAGACTTGGGACCGATGATCGCAGACGTGCGCTCCACCTGAGCCTCGTACGTGCCCGCCGCTGTGCGGACCGTGGCAGAACGACCGATGGCCGGTGCGAGATAGGCGAGACTGCGCTGTTCGATGGGCGCCCTGACCTGGAGCGCGTCGATCCGATACACGGTGCCAAACGACGAGGCAGGGCCCACTAGCTCAGCGGGGCCGACGAACTGACCTACGTCGATATCCGCCGCTGCAACCCGGGCATCGTAAGGAAGCGATATCTCCGTTCGATCGAGCCGGAGCTGCGCCAACTTCATTTCAGCCTGGGCCTTCATGAGCTTGGCTTCCGCTTTCGCGATGTGCGGCGCGCGGTGAACCGAGGCGGGAATGTTGGCTCCGGGATTTTCGCGCGCGAAGGCGGCCGCCGCTTCCTCCGCCTTGGCTTCTTCAATCTGAATTCGGGCGTCTGCCTTTGCGACCGTCGCCGTGGCGGCTTCGAGCTCTAGCTCGTACTCGGCGGGATCGATCCTGATGATGGTTTCGTTCGCGGCGATTGACCCACCGTTTCGGAAATTGGGCGAGACCCAGACCACGCGGCCGCCGACTTCGGACGAGACCCTCACGTTGCCGTGCAGCGTGACCCCTCCGGTCAGATCGACCGTCAGCGCTTGTTCCGTTGGCGCCGGCTGAATCACTGCAACGGTTGGCTTGGCCTGGTCGAGCGCCAAGTCGGAAATGGGATCGCGTTCCACCTGGCTGGGCGCCTGTGCGAAGTAGAGCGCGACTCCGACGGCGGCCAAGATCAAGGCCAGCTGGGCGTAGCCCATCCACTTGGGACGACCGGATCTACCTTGGGGCTCTGTCGTTTCCTGTGCCATCGCTCATTCCGGATGCGTCAGATTAGGTCTCGGCCAATCCAATTGCGCCAGGCACGCAGCCGAGTGTCGGACGTCGTCTCTCGCCCGGCGTACCTCGCATTCGACGGTAAGTCGCGTGAATCGTGGGAGAAGTCGAAACCGTTGTCCTTGCCCTCGGCGACGGTTTGGCCGGCGCTCGTTGCTCCGCAGGGTCCGACAGCCCTCGGCATCCCCAGCCCCCGTCGTGACTCCCTGTCAGTCAATCTGGACGGCTCGTCTCATTTGTTGTTCTGGCGCTACGCTGGCACCCGACATTACCGGCTGTCAAGCACGTCACGCATGGGATGCGACGCGGGCCGCAACCGTGGCGAGAGGACCCGGCCGAGGCTCGGCATTCGAGGTCTTGGCACGCTATGGTGCGTCGTCGAGGCGGCTGTGGCAGCGGGAGATAAACGATGGGCAGTTTCACGGAGTACGAGTCATACGACGCGCTCGGTCTCGCGGGGCTGGTGAAGGCCGGCGAGGTCAGCGCGACCGAGGTGCTGGAGGCGGCGATCGCCCGCGTGGAGGCCCGCAACCCGGCCATCAACGCGGTCGTCATGGAGCTGTACGACCACGCCACGCAGGCCATCGAAGCGGGCCTGCCGGATGGGCCCCTCAGGGGCGTGCCCTTCCTGCTCAAGGACCTGGGCTCGTCGCTCGCCGGCGCGAGGACCGCACGCGGCAGCCGCTTCTTCGCCGACCTGCCGCCCGCGACCGAGGACAGCGTCCACGTCACCCGCCTCAAGCAGGCCGGCATCGTGATCTACGGCAAGACCAGCACCTGCGAGCTCGGCCTCAGCCTCACCTGCGAGCCGCAGCTTTACGGCCCGTCGCGCAACCCCTGGGACCTGGAGCGGACTCCGGCGGGCTCCAGCGGCGGTGCTGCGGCGTCCGTGGCGGCCCGCCTGCTGCCCATCGCCCATGCCTCAGACGGCTTCGGCTCGATCCGCGCGCCTGCGGCCTCCTGCGGCCTGGTGGGGCTGCGTCCCACGCGGGCGCGCAACACCATGGCGCCCTACTTCGGCGAGTCCCTCGGCGGGCTTGCCATCGAGCACGCGGTATCGCTCACGGTGCGCGACAGCGCGGCGCTGCTCGATGCCACGTCGGGCCCCGCGCCCGGCGATCCCTACATCGCGCCGCTGCCCGCCCGCCCGTTCCTCGAAGAGGTCGGCGCCGATCCCGGCGCGCTCCGCGTCGCGTTCACCAGCAAGGCGCCCAACGGCGCGCCGGTGGCGGCGGATTCGCTTCGAGTCCTGCAGGAGACCGCGTCGCTCTGCGAGGACCTCGGTCATCGCGTGGAGGAGACCGATCCCGCGATCGACCGAGCCGACGTGATCCCGACCTTCCGCACCATCAGCGCGATCCAGATCCTTTACCTGATACGTGCGCACCCCTCGGGCCGCACGCCCGCGCCGGGCGAGTTGGAGACCACCGTCGCCGACACGGCCAGGCTGGCCGAGTCCATCGACGGCACGACCTACATGGCGGCGGTCCACACCGCGCACCGCGTCGGCCGACAGATGGCGGCGTTCCACGCGGACTGGGACATTCTGCTCACACCCGGCCTCGGCACGCTGCCGCCCAAGCTGGGCTGGCTCGACATGATGATGGACGACCTGGAGGAGTACTGGCGCCGGGTCTTCAGCTTCAGCCCGTTCACGGTGTGGTTCAACCTCACCGGGCAACCGGCCATGATGATCCCGCTAGGCACGACCGAGAGCGGCTTCCCGGTCGCGGTGCAGGCGGTCGCCCGCCACGGCGACGAGGCCACGCTGTTCCGTCTCGCCGCCCAGCTCGAAGAGGCGCGGCCCTGGATCGGCCGTCGGCCCGAGTGGACTACATCCTGACCCGCGACTTGTCGGGATCGTAGAAGGGGAACGGCACCACCGCCGCCTCCAGGCGCTTCTGTACGCCGTCGAGCTGGCCGACCTCGACGACGGTCCCCGTCTCGGCATGCTCCACCGCCATGCGGCAGAGCGCGACGGACTTGCCCGTCATCGGCGAGCGCGTGCCCGACGTCACGACACCGACCCGGTGGCGGCCGACGAACACGCCGTCGCCGTGGCCCGTGACCTCGTCGCCGGTGAGTTCGAGACCCACCAGGACGCGCTGCGGGTTAGCCTTGCGCCTGACCAGCGCCGCCTTGCCGCAGAAATCGTCCTCCTTCGACCTGAGCGGCACGGTGAAGCCGATCCCCGCCTCGAAGGGGTCGGTCTGATCGTCGAATTCGTAGCCGGGGAAGATCAGGCCCGCCTCGATCCGCAGAATATCGAGGGCCTCCAGGCCGAGCGGGCTGATTTCGTGCGGCTCGCCTGCCGCCCACACCGCATCCCACACCGCCTCGCAGTCGGTCGGGTGGCAAAATATCTCGTAGCCGAGCTCGCCGGTGTAGCCCGTGCGGGAGACCACGATCGCCGGCCCGTCCGGCTCGCCCAGCCGGCCGACGGCGAAGCGGAACCACCCGAGCTCGTCGATGCTCGGCTGGGCCGGCGGCGTCCAGACGACCTCGCTCACCACCTGCCGGCTCAACGGCCCCTGAACCGAAAGGTTGTGGAGCTGGTCGGTGGACGAGCGCACCCACACGTCGAGGCCGAGCGCCTCGGCCTGCTCGCGCAGCCTGGCGCCGCCCTGATCGCAGCCGCCGATCCAGCGGAAGTTGTCCTGACCCAGCCGGAACAGGGTTCCGTCGTCCAGCATCGTGCCGGTGTCGTAGCACATGGCGGTGTAGACCACCTGCCCCACCGCGAGCTTCCGCACGTTGCGGGTCAGGCAGTGCTGCAGCAGCGCCTCCGCCCCCGGCCCCAGCACCTCGAACTTGCGGAGCGGCGAGAGATCGATGGCGGCTACGCGCTCGCGACAGCCCCAGTACTCGGCGATCGGCCCGACGCCGGTGTAGCTGTTGGGCAGCCAGTAGCCGTTGTACTCGACGAAATCGCGCGTGAGGCCGCTGGTGCGGGCGTGGAAGCCGGTTTCCTTGGTCATGGTCACGTCCGCATCCGGTTGCTTGTAGTGGCCGACGGCGCGCGTGAAGGACTCCGTCTCCGGATAGACGCGCACGTGAATGTCGGTGGGGTTCCATCCGTTGGCCGCGTCGATGTCGTCCGGGCAGGCGGACGAGACGCAGACCAGGTCGGTCAGCGCCCGCAGCAGGACGTAGTCGCCGGGGCGCGACCACGGCTCGTCGAGCACGAACAGGTTCTGGCCGTCGACAACGGTGTTGTAGAAGAAGTTCATCGCCATCCAGCCGCGCCGGGGCTGAATCGCGTACGACTCCAGGGCCATGTTGAAGTTGTCCGAGCAATTGGCGTGGCCGGGGTATCCCTGGTCCTCATAGTACTTGGCCGCGCAGGCGAGGCCGAAGGCGTCGTGGCGCATGCAGGTGTCTTGCACCACCTCGACCAGCGCCACGAAATCCTGGTCGAGATACTTGGCCCGCTGCCCCGGATGAGGATAACCCAGCCCCATGAGCGAGCGGGTTGTGGTCACGTCGAGGCAGCGCTCCACGCCCTCGTCCAGCCGTGCCCAGTGGAACGCCTGGAAGTCCGTGCACTGACGCCCCTCGACATCGATGATCTGGAGCCACTCGCCGGCGCGCACCTCGTAGCTCGCGGCCGTGCGGCGGTCGATCCGCTGGTCGAGGCGCGGGTCCGCCAGCGGCTCGGGCAACACAGCCTCGCCCGCCGGCGCCGCACCAGCGGCCCGCTCGACGAACACCACGATAGGCGTCGGCGGGTCCTGTCCATCGGCCGCCATCGGCGCACCGGGCGTCGCCACGATCACCGTGCCAGCACCTGTCGCGGTGAAAGACGCCTCCGCGCCGGCGCGACTCTCCGGCCCGAACAGGTCGAGAGACGAGGCGCCATCGAGGTCGCGGTCGACGTGCGCCACGCCGTCGGCGACCAGCCGGGCGAGACCGGCGGCATTCCCCCCTGCCCTCTCGCCCAGCAGGCTTTCGGCGAACCGGCCGTCGTCCGTCACGCAGACCAGCTCGCAGGCCTGCCCGCCTTCCGCGTTGACGAGGCGGATGACGTCGCCGCCTGCGATCCGAATGGCCCGCGCGCTCCGCCCCCGAACGACGTAGCGCTCCACCCCCGGCGGCAGCGCGAGAACGCCCGGTCGCCGCACGCCGCGCGGGAAGTGAACTTCACCGGCTGAAACGAGTTCCATGACGTCCGCCTTTCCGTAAAGCCTATGGAGTCAGACCAAGCTGGCGCCGCCGCTGCGCCGACCACTCGGTAACCAGGCGATCCACCGTAAGCCCGATGAACGCCACGCAGAGTCCGATGACGAGGCCCTTGCCGGCGTCGGCGAAGGTGAGCGCCCGGAAGATCTCCTGCCCCAGGTCCTTGGTCCCGATGAAGGCGGCGATGATCACCATGAAGAGCCCGAACATGATGGTCTGATTGACCCCCAGCATGATCTCGGGGAAGGCCAGCGGCATCCGCACCTTCCACAGGATCTGCCGCGGCGTGCAGCCGGCGGTGATCGCCGCCTCGATGGTCTCGCTGGGCACGCCGCGCAGGCCGAAGATCGTGTAGCGGACGATGGGGATCGCCGCGTAGATCACGATGGCGGTGATCGCCGCCACGTCGCCCACCTGGAACAGCATGATCACCGGGATCAGGTAAATGAACGACGGGAAGGTCTGGAACGTGTCGCAGAGGAGCTGCACGAAGCGCGTGCGCCGCGCCGTCTTCGACGCCCAGATGCCGAGCGGCAGTCCGAAAATCACGCAGAGGATCAGCGCGAAGAAGACCATGTAGGCGGTGATCGACGCGCGCTCCCAGAAGCCCGTGAGCGCGATGAAGGTGACGAAGCCCGCCGCCGTCGCCGCCAGCCGCGGGCCTGCGAGGCGCCACCCGATGGCACCCGCCAGCGACGCAACCGCGATCCACGGCATCCACTGGAAGCCCGTGCGCAGCGGGATCAGCACATGGACGAGCAGGCCGTCGCGAATGATGGAAAGCGGGTCGTAGAGCGAGAACGTGATGAACTCGACGACCATGTCCCAGAACGGCGCGGTGGTGATCGTTGCAGACCTGGGCAGCTCCTGGGCGTAGGGCGTCAGCAGCGCCGCGACGATCGAAGCGGCGATGACCGCACCGGCAGCCGTCAGGTAAGGATGCACCCGCCAGAACGGGCCGTCGGGACGACGCTCGGGCTGTTTCTCGGAGAGCGCCCGGCTGAGGCGGTCGAGCATCACCGCCATCAGCACCACGGCGACGCCGTTCTCCAGCGCCTGCCCGAGACGCAGGCTCTGGAGGCGGAACAGCAGGTCCTGTCCCAGCCCCTTGGCGCCGACGAAGGAGGCGATGACGACCATCGCCAGACACTGCATGATGACCTGGTTGACGCCCAGCATGAGCGAATCGCGCGCGGCCGGAATCTCGACCTTGTAGAGCATCTGCCAGCGCGTGCAGCCTGCCATGCGGCCGGCCTCGCGCACCTCCTCGGCAACCCCCTTGAGCCCGAGCAGCGTGAGCCGGGTCATGGGCGGAATGGCGAAGAGGATGGTAGCGATCGCGCCGGCCCGGTGCGAGACGCCGATGAACAGCGCGACCGGGATCAGGTAGGAGAAGTGCGGCAGCGACTGCATGACATTGAGGATCGGCCACAGCACCCGCTCGAAGGGCGGCGACTTGGCCGCGACAACGCCAAGTGCCACGCCGACGGCCGCAGCAATCGGCGCCGAGACCAGGACGACGGAAAGCGTAGTCATCGAGAGCGACCACTTGCCGAAGACGGCGAAGTAGACGATGCAGCCGCCGGCGAGCAATGCGAGCCGCCAGCCCTTCAGCCACCAGCCGAAGACCGCGGCGAGACCGGCGATCATTATCCAGGGGATGGCAGGGATCCCGATCGACCTGAAACCGCCGACGAGCAGGCCGTGCACGATGTCGAGCGGCCACTCGATCCCGAAGGCGATTGCCCGCGTTACGTCCTTGACCGTGAAGACGCCGAAGATCTCGTGCTTGTGGAAGACGTCGACGACGACGTTGATCCAGTCGATGAAGGGAACAGCGATGTCCCGGGGCCAGACGATCCCGGCCTCGGGCAGGATCGGCTTGAGCGCGAGCAGAACGACGAAGGGCACCAGCACGAGCAGCGGCCCCGCCCCCGGCATGCGCCAGAGGCGGCGGGTGGCCGCGACCGAGCCTGCGATCGATCCGCCGAGGGTCCGCTCTGCGGCCATGGCCTACGAGCGGTCGGCGTACATCGCGTCGACGAGGCCGAATCGGTCGATCACGCCGATCGTCGCGCCTCTCTCGTCGACGACCGCCACCGGGCCCTCGGCCTCGATCACTTGCGGCGCAACATCCGCCAGCGTGGAGTCCGCCCTCACTTCACCTTGCGTCGTCTCGCCCGCAGCAGGGGCGCGCATCGCGGTCGCCACGGAGAGCAGGCGATCCCGCGCCACGTCCTTGGTGAACTCGCGCACGTAGTCGGTCTCGGGGTTCTCGATCAGCTCGGTGGCAGTGCCGGACTGCTCGATGATGCCGTCCTTCATGATGATGATGCGATCCGCGAGCCGGATGGCCTCGTCGAAGTCATGGGTGATGAACAGGATCGTCTTCTGCAGCATGTTCTGCAGGCGAATGAACTCGTTCTGCATCTCGCGCCGGATGAGCGGATCGAGGGCGGAGAACGGCTCGTCCAGGAACCAGAGCTCCGGCCCCACCGCGAGCGAGCGGGCGATGCCCACCCGCTGCTGCTGCCCGCCCGAGAGCTCGCGCGGGTAGTAGCGCTCGCGTCCTTCGAGGCCGACCAGCTCGATCATCTCGCGGGCGCGAGTCTCCCGCGTGCGGCGGTCGATGCCCTGGACCTCGAGCGGAAAGGCCACGTTCTGCAGCACCGTGCGGTGGGGCAGCAGCGCGAAGTGCTGAAACACCATGCCCATCTTGTGGCGGCGGAGCTGCGTCAGCTCCCGGTTGGTCGCCTTGAGCAGATCCTGACCCTCGAACTCGATTTCGCCGGCGGTGGGCTCGATCAGGCGGGCGAGGCAACGGAGCAGCGTGGACTTGCCGGAGCCCGAGAGCCCCATGATCACTAGAATCTCGCCGGCATTGACCTCCAGCGAGGCGTCGCGCACGGCGGGGATGTAGCCTTCTTCCAGAATCGCTGGGAGGCCGGGCGCGCCCTCGTGCCTGTCCATGAACTGCCGGGGCTTGGGGCCGAACAGCTTCCATACGCTGCTGCACGTCAGAATCGGCTCGGCCAAATCGCGTCTCCACCGTTGCGGCGGAGCACATGCCGCTGCCCCGCCCTGTCGGCGCGTCGTCCCTGTCGCCGGCGGCGCAGGGAGAGGCAGCCGTGTGCCGGTACTATGTGCCGGCAGGGGCTGGAAATAAAGCGAGGGCGCCGCCACAGGGAGAAGGACGGCGCCCTCGTAGCCAGCGGGCTCTAGGCTAATTCACCCAGGACTGCCACTTGGCTTCGTTGTCGGCGAGCCACTTGTCGGCCGCCTCCTCGATCTCCATGCCGTCGATGTCGACGAGCTTGGACATCACCGCGATATCGAGGTTGCTCAGGTTCATCTTCGAGACGATGGCGTAGACCGTCGGCCACTTGTCAGGCATGCCGTTCCAGACGCCGATCTTGAGATAGCCGTCCTTCGGGTTGCCGCAGTCGTAGGTCATATCGGGGTTGGGACCCCAGGCCGGGTCGTCCTTGCAGCCCTCGCCATACTCGGGGAACTCGACGAACTTGCCGTCGTAGATCGCCTCGATGAAGTTGGGCGTCCAGTTGAAGTGCACGATCGGCGCCTTGCGCTCGAACGCCGATGCGAGCTCCGCCCAGATCGCCGCTGCCGAACCCGCGTTCACCACCTCGAAGTCCATGCCGAGGCCTTCGACACGCTCCGCGTCGTGCTTCAACCAGTCGACCGGCCCGCCAAGGAAGCGACCCTTCGGGGCCGTCTCGGCAGTGGCGAACATCTCGGCGCAGGCATTCAGCGCCTCCCAGTCGGGCAGGCCGGGGCACTGCTCCTCGACATAGCTGGGATACCACCACTCCTCGCGGGTCTTCGCGTCATGGGTCGCAGCGTCGATCACGCAGCCTTGGGCCACGACCTGCTCGAACGCCACGCCGAACGCGCCCTGCCAGACCTCGTGGACCACATCGATGTCACCCTCGCACATGGAGGTGTAAACCACCTGGCTGTCGGCCGGGATGAACTCGGTCTCGAAGCCCTGGCCGTTCAGAACCTTGCCCAGTACGTGAGCGCCCACGATCTGGCTCGACCAGTTATGGATCGGGATCTTGATCGGGTCGTCGGAGTCCGCGGCCTCGGCCACGCCCGACACTGCACCTGAGAGGCCGATCGCGGCCCCTGCGACGAGCGCGATTGCCCACCGCCTCATTTTCGTACCCACCATAGTCGCCTCCTCATCGTTGCACGCATGCTTGTGTTCTCGTGCGCGGGCCCACCGCGCCGAACGAAGAAGCCTAGTGGAGCGTTGTGAACAAGACAGACCCTTGCGATAAACAGCCTGTAAAAGATCATGAAAGATGTGAAAATGACTTGGAGATGGAGGCGCGGGGCCCGGAGATGACGGACCCGTATCACATCGTCGTGGTCGAGGACGACGCCGTTACCCGCACCAAGCTCGCCGGCTACGCCCAGGCGGCGGGTCACCGGGTGAGCGAAGCGGAGGACGGCGAGCGCATGTGGCGCATTCTCGAGAGAGATGCCGCCGACCTCATCCTGCTCGACATCAACCTGCCGCGCGAAGACGGTCTCGATCTGACCCGGAAGCTCAGGGCGCAAAGCAACGTCGGGATCATTCTCGTCACGGTGCGCGACGACGACGTGGACCGGATCCTCGGCCTCGAGATCGGTGCCGACGATTACATCACCAAGCCCTTCAACCCGCGGGAGCTGCTGGCACGGGTCAAGAGCGTCCTGCGGCGCGCCAAGGAAGGCACGCGGGAGCCTTTCTCGGGGCGGCGCTTCGCCGGTTGGGAGTTCTCGTCGGCGGCCCGCAAGCTGGTCTCGCCGGAGGGCGAAACCGTTCAGCTCACCCGGGCCGAGCATGAGCTTCTCGCGGCCTTGGTGGATCATCCGGGCCAAGTGCTTTCGCGGGAACGTCTGCTCGCGCTGATCACTCACCGGTCCTGGGAGCCGGGCGACCGTACCATCGACGTCCTGGTCCGGCGGCTCAGGCGGAAGATCGAGCAGAACCCGAAGAACCCCGAGATCATCGTGACCGCACACGGTGAGGGTTACGTGTTCACCCCCGCAGTCACCACCTGACCCTCATGCTCTGCCGTTTCGAGGCCCGCCCATAGCGTCACCAGCGCCTCGCGCGATTCGTCGAACAATCGGTCCAGCTCCTCGGAAATTCCCACCGCCTCCGGCGTGCGGGCGCGCGCTTCGAGGACACCGCATCGATCCGCGAGACGGCGCAGCCCGAGGCTGCCGGCGGCACCCCTCAACGCGTGGGCAAGGTCGGCCGCCTGCTCGGTGCGCCCTTCGGCCAGGGCCTGCCTGATGCCGTCGATCTGAGCCGGCGCCGTCTCGATAAAGGTATCGACCATCAGGCCGCCGCGCTCCGCCCCCAGCACCGCACGGTCCTGCGCGAGAACGGCGGGATCGATGATCGACTCCCCTTCGTCATCGGCACGGCCGCCATCCATGACAGCGCGTGCGCCAGGCGAGCGGCCGAGAACGCTGGCAATCGTCTGCGCCAGCCCATCGGGTGCGATGGGCTTGCCGATGAAGGCATCCATCCCTGACTGCAGGTGCTGGGCAACCTCGTTGTCGAACACGTGCGCCGACATGGCGATGACGGGCAGCGAACGGATCTCCGGCTCGGGGTGGGCGCGAATGCGCTGCGTCGCCTCGATGCCGTCGATGCCGGGCAGGCTGATGTCCATGAGCACTAGATCGAACTCTTGCTCCTCCAGGAGTTCGAGCCCCTCTTCGGCGGTGGGCGCGACCAGTGGCTTGTGACCCATCCTGGCGACGAAGGCCTCGACCACCATGGCATTCACCACGTTGTCCTCGACGATGAGGACCTCCAGCGCCCGCTCCGTCCCCGGTATCCCGTGTGGCATCGCCTCGACCGGCGGCTGGGCGGCGGCTTCGCCCTGCGGCAACGGCAGCGTGACGGAGAAGCAGCTGCCGTCTCCCACCTCCGTCTCTACCGCGATGTCGCCCCCCATCGCCGTGACCAGCCGCCTGGAAATGGCGAGGCCGAGCCCGGTGCCGGTCTGCTGTCCGTGCCGGCGGGACGCGGCCGCCTGATAGAAGGGCTCGAAGAGATGGGCAAGGTCGGCCTCGGCGATGCCGGGGCCGGTGTCCCGCACGGCGAGCCGGATCGCATCGGGCTCCACGCCGTTCGAGACCTCGAGGGTGACGGCGCCGCGGTCCGTGAACTTGATGCCGTTGCCGAGCAGGTTAAGCAGCACCTGGCTCAGCTTCTGGCGATCGCCGGTCACCGCCGTCGGCACGCCCTCCGCAATTGCCAGGTCGAGGGCGAGGTCCTTCTCCCTGGCGCGGCCCTGCATGAGCACCACAATGTCCTCGACCAGCTCGTGCAGGTCGAAGACGGCGCTCTCGACCTCGATCTCGCCCGATTCCACCCGCGAGTAGTCGAGGATGTCGTTGAGAATTCCCAGCAGGATTTCGCTCGACGAGCGCATGACCCTGACTTGTTGCCGCTGTCTCTCGTTCAGCGGACCGTCGGCCATGAGCCGCAGCATGCCGAGAACCCCGTTCATCGGGGTGCGGATCTCATGGCTCATGGTGGCGAGGAACTCCGACTTGGCGCGGCTCGCCTGCTCGGCGCGGGCGCGGGCACGATCGTGGTTCCGCACCTCCTCGACGAGCCGGGCATTGGCCTCGGTCAACTGCGCGGTGCGCTCCGCGACCAGCCGCTCCAGCTCCTCCTTGTGCCGCTCCAGCTCCTCCTTGTGCTGCCTGAGCTCGGCGTTGGTGCGCTCACGCTCCTCCTCGAGCTCCTGCTTGACGATGGCCTGGTCGCGAAAGACCCGCACCGTATCGGCCATGTCGGCGAGCTCGTCACGCCCGCCCGTCGGCACCGCCACATCGAGCCGCCCGGCCGCGAGGTTCTGCATGACCCGGTGCAGCGACGTGAGCCGGTGGACGATGTTGCGATGCACGTAGAGCCAGGCGATGGCGCCCGCGATGGCGATGAACAACACGATCTGGAGCAGGACGGTGAGCCCACCGAACTCGACGGCGCTGTCCGCCGCCTCGGATGCGTCGGCGGCGATCTGCTGGGAGCGGGAGACGACCGCCGCGACGCCCTCGTTCATCCGGTCGGTCAAGGCGCGGTTGTCGTCCGCCAGGACCGCGAGCGCCGCATCGAGGTGCAGCACCCTGCGGCGCTGGTTGAACAAGCCGAGCGTGCCGGGTGGTCCGTCGGAGGCAAGCGCGGCGACGAGCGTCTCCCCTTGCTCGCTGCGGATCGGGTCGTCGATCAGCGCCACCCGGCGCTCGAGGATACGGAGATTGCTGCTGTAGCGCTCCTCGATCCATTCGATCTCGCCTGTATCCCGCGCGCGGCCGAGCTGGTTCAGCAGCAGCCCCTGCTCGGAGGCACGCATCCGGAGCTCGAACATCCGCTCCAGCAGGAAGAGATCGGCTTCGACCAGCCGGTCGAAGGCGTCCAGCATGGCCGCCAGGCGCGACGTATCTTCGGCCAGCTCGTAGAGGTTGGAAATGACGACGGTCGCACCCGATGCCGCGTTGGACGTGAGGGTTTCGGAGAGCGCTGAGAGTTCGCCGGCCACGTCCAGCGTGCGCGCGACCGAGGCGGCCAGCGCAGCATTCATCCCGATTCGCGCGGCGACGAGCTCGTCCTGCCGGTCCAGGTTGGCCGCGAGCGCCGAGACCACGCCCCGAAGTTCGTTCACTTCCTGTTCGGGGAAGCCGTAGCCTTCCAGCGCATCGAGGCGGGCGGAGAGCAGATCGGTCGTGGACTGCAGGACCCTGGCCTGGGCCTGCCGCTCCGCCTGTGTCTCGGCGGTGGCGAGCAGGGCGCCGTGCGCGGCGATCTGGGTGGAGGTCTCGGCGATGATCCGCCCCTCGGCGATCGCCGGTAAGGCCTCGTCCACGATCGTGGTCTGCGCGGTGTCCACGTTGCGCAGGACGACCCAGCCGATGATCCCGGCTGCAATCGAGAGGGCCGCCACACCCGCAAACGCAGCGAACAGGCGGCTCGCGATGCCGAAGCGGCCGAACATCGCGAAATTAGAACACCGGTTGGAATTGAAAGGCAACGGCCGCATCATGCCGGCCATGAGACTGCCGCGCTTACCGAGCCCGATCCTCGGCTTCCTCGCGGGCCTGTTGCTGGCCGCGGGCCCGACGCTCGGCGCGGAGCAGGACGCGGCACCGGCTTCCACATCGCCCTCGACATGGGCGCTCGAAATCTGGACGCCGCCTTTCGATTTCCGCAGCCCGACGACGACCGTCACCTATGAGCCCCTCCCGCAGGCTACACGGAAGTGGCGCATCTGCGCCTCATACCCCCATCTCAAGGATTCCTACTGGCTGAGCGTCAACTACGGCATGGTCCAGGAGGCGAAGCGGCTCGGCGTCGCGCTCCGCGTGGTCGAGGCGGGAGGCTATCCCAACCTCGCACGCCAGATTGCCCAGATCACCGAATGCGCCCGGGACGCGGACATCCTGGCGCTGGGCGCGGTGAGCTTCGACGGCCTGACGGAAGCAGTGCTCGCGATCAGCGAGGAGATTCCGGTGCTCGCCGTGGTCAACGACATCGCCGACCCCGGTATAAGCGCCAAGGCCGCCGTCTCCTGGGTCACGATGGGGGAGGTTACCGGCGCCTACCTCGCCAGTCTCCACCCGGCGGGCACGCCCCCAGTCAAGGTGGCGTGGTTCCCCGGCCCGCGGGAATCGCAGTGGGCCTACTTCGTCGAGGAGGGCTTCACCGAAGCGCTCGCGGGCAGCGCCGTCGATATCGTCGTGAAGAAGTGGGGCGACACCGGACGCGAAATCCAGCTGATCCTGGTCGAGGAGGCGTTGGAGGAGCGCCCTGACGTCGACTACATCGTGGGCAGTGCGGTCACCGCCGGCGCTGCTGTGAGCCTGCTCCGGGCGCGCGGCCTCACCGGGCAGATCCGGGTCCTGGCGGACTACTTCACCCACGCGGTCTATCGCGGCATCAAGCGCGACAAGATTCTTGCCGCACCCACCGACTTCCCCGCCCTGCAGGGCCGCATGGGCATCGAGATGGCCGTGCGGCTGCTGGAGGGCAAGCTGGAGCACCCGCACGCCGGGCCGCTGATCCACATCGTAGAGCAGGCCAATCTCGACTCCTTCAACACGCGCCTTTCGCTCGCGCCCGCCGACTTCTCCCCAACTTTCGTGGTCGAATAGGCGCCGCGTCGAGCACGAGAAGGCGTCAGTCTCGGTCCTGCCCCGGCTTTGCCATACGGCCACTCTTTGGCATGATGCGGCCCAGATTCTGGTGCGTTGGCGGGGATTAGGCCGCAGACGGACGCGCCGGAGCCGCGTTGAGGGGGCCTGGAACCGTGCAAGCATCGTTGGAGAGCTGCCCAGCCCTCGTGCTCAACGCCGACTACCGGCCGCTCAGCTATTTCCCGCTCTCCGTCTGGGGCTGGCAGGACGCGGTCAAGGCGGCGTTCCTCGACCGGGTGACGATCCTCTCGGAATACGACCGAGCGATCCGCTCCCCGAGCACGGCGATCCGGCTGCCGAGCGTCGTCGCGCTCAAGCGCTACCGCCCGCTCGTGCGCAGGCCCGCCTTCACGCGGTTCAACGTCTTCCTGCGGGATTCGTTCGCCTGCCAGTATTGCGTGACGCCGTTCCCGGTGGAGGACCTCACCTTCGACCACCTGG
Organism: Alphaproteobacteria bacterium; assembly: GCA_022820945.1. GTDB lineage: Bacteria > Pseudomonadota > Alphaproteobacteria > UBA828 > UBA828 > WTGU01. The sequence continues at coordinate 91,539 of JAJEEP010000049.1, forward strand.
TGCCGCGTTCGCGGGGTGGGCGCACCACCTGGGACAACGTCGTCACCGCCTGCAGCGCGTGTAATCTCGCAAAGGCAAACCGGCTGCCGCGCGAATGTGGCATGAGACCGGCACGCAAACCCAAGGCGCCCAGCGCCTACGACCTGCACGAGAGGGGACGACGCTTTCCGCCCCGTTACCTGCACGAAAGCTGGGGCGACTACCTCTACTGGGATTCCGAACTGGACCCCGACTGACGCCGCCGAATCGGGAGAGCGCGCATGCTGGTCGAGCAGATCTGGACCGCCAACGCCTATCGCAATTTCAACTACTTGATCGCCTGTCCGGAGACCGGCGAGGCGCTCGCCGTCGATCCGTTGGACCACAAGCGCTGCCTCAAGGCGGCCAAGGACAAGGGCTGGCAGATTACCCAGATCCTCAACACCCACGAGCACGGCGATCACACCGGCGGCAACAAGGCGATGGTCAAGGCCACCGGTGCCAGCCTCCTCGCCCACGCCAACGCCAGGGGCAAGATACCCGGCATCGACCGCGGGCTCGGCGCGGGCGACGTGATCGAGGTGGGCGCCTCGGTGGAGCTGGAGGCGCTGGACACCCCCGGCCACACCATGAGCCACGTCTGCCTGCTGTCCCGCACCGACACGCCGGCGCTCTTCTGCGGCGATACTCTCTTCAACGCCGGCGCCGGCAACTGCCATTCCGGCGGCCATCCCGCCGAGCTCTACGAGACCTTCGCCGGCCAGCTCGCGAAGCTGCCGGACGAGACCCTGATCTACCCCGGCCACGACTACATCGCGAACAACCTGCAGTTCACCCTGGACCGGGAGCCCGACAACGAGCGGGCGAAATCGCTGCTTACCGAGGTCGAACCGCAAGACCCCGACGACGCCCTGGTCTCGACGCTCGCGCTGGAAAAGGAGATCAACACCTTCTTCCGCCTTCACAGCCCGAGCGTGATCGCGCGCCTGCGTGAGGCCTTCCCGGATCTCTCGGACGATCCCGGCCCGCGCGAGGTCTTCCTCAAGCTCCGCGAACTCCGCAACAGCTGGTAGGAGCGCCCCGAGGCGGCAACGAATGGATACGACCGGCGCAGCACGCTGGCGTCAACGCATGGACAATTTCGGCACGGCGCTCGCGCGGCTGGACGAAGCCTGCGCGCAACCGTCCTACACGAACCTCGAACGGGCGGGGCTGGCGCAGACGTTCGTGTTCTCCTACGAACTCGGCTGGAAGGTCCTGAGGGATCTGCTCCTTCACGAGGGATACGATCCGAACAGTCCGCGTGACGTGATCCGCCAGGGCTTCGAGGCGGGGTACCTCGACGAGGACGACTGCGAGACCTTTCTCGATGCCGTCGGCAAGCGCAACCTGCTGACCCACACGTATCGGGACGAGACGGCCCGCGAGGCGGAAGCATTGATCAAGGAGCGATATCACCCAATGCTGCGCAGGTTGTACCAGGCGCTGGAAGCAAAGCGCACCGCATGACCGACGGCCTGAAGGAGCGGCATCGCAAGGCCGTTATCGATATCATTGCAGCGAACGCCAGGGTGGAGCGAGCCGTGTTGTTCGGCTCTCGCGCCACGGAGACCTTCCGCCCGGCCTCGGACGTGGACCTCGCGCTGTTCGGCGACAGCCTGTCCATGAGCGATCAGGTGAACCTCACCGCCGCCATCGACGAGCTGACGATCCCGCAGCGCGTCCATCTGCTGCTATACGGAATGATCGACAGCACCGCCCTCCGCAATCAAATCGAGACGCAAGGCGTGGAGTGGTACAGGCGGCCAGACACGGGCGCAGGGGATCGGGCCGACCGCGACGCTGGAGCGAGCTGATCCCGCCGACGCGCGCCCCACATCAAGCGAACAGCGCCTGGGCCATGAACTTCTTCGCGTCGATGTTGGTGCCGCAGACGATGACCGCCGTGCGCTGGCCCCGCAGTCGCCCGGCCAGCGGGCCGAGCAGCGCCGCCGTCGCTGCCGCCCCCGCCGGCTCCACGGCGAGCTTCATCTCGGCGAACAGGAGCCCCATGGTGTGGCGCATGGCTTCGTCGTCGACCCTCACCAGCTCGTCCACATAGCGCCGGCAGAGCCCGAACGAATAGGGCTGGGCGTAGGGTGCGCCGAGGCTGTCGGCGATGGTGGTCACCCGATCGATGGCCTGTGGGGAGCCCGCCGCAAAGCTCCGGAGCATGGTGTCGGCCCCTTCGGGCTCCACGCCGAAGACCTTGCAACCGGGCTGCACGGTCTTGATCGCGCAGGAGACGCCGGCGCAGAGGCCGCCGCCGCCGATGGGGACGATCACCGCATCCAGCGCCGGCACCTGGCGCGCGAGCTCCAGGCCCACCGTCGCGGTGCCGAGCGCTACGGTGCGCCCCTCGAAGGGATGGATGAAAGTGCGCCCCTCGTCGGCCTCGATGGCGCGCACGGTTTCGAACGCCGCGTGCACGTCCGGGACCTGCACCAGGTCGGCACCGTAGCGGCGCGCCTGAGCCACGCGGAAGGGATCGGCGCCCTCCATCATCACCACCTTGGCCGACGTGCCGACGCGATCGGCGGCGAAAGCCACCGCGATGGCGTGGTTGCCGGCGCTGACCGCGGTGACACCGCGCTTCCGCCCCGCCTCGTCGAGAGCCAGCGCGTTGAGCAGCGCGCCCCGCGCCTTGAAGGTGCCGGTGCGCTGGAACAGCTCGAGCTTGAGGAAGACCGTACTCTCGGGCCCGAGCGCGTCGGAGACCGCCGACGCTTGCCACCGGTGGACGGGCGTCTCGACGACGAGATCGCCGAGGGTCGCCCGCGCCGCCTCGATCGCCGCGAGGTCCGGCGGGGCCGCGCCCTCCGTCGCCACCGGCCCTATCGCCCCTGGAAGCGCGGCGCGCGCTTCTGGACGAAGGCCTGCACCGCCTCGCGGTGATCGTCGGTGGAGCCGAGCACGCCGTAGGTGGCAGAGGCCCGATCGAGCCCGGCGCGCAGGTCGCCGCCAATGCCGTCGCGCACCAGCCGCTTGATGGCACGGATGGCGAGCGTCGGGCCGTCAGCCAGGCGCTGCGCGAGTTCCATGGTCTGCGGCATCAGCGCGTCGTCGGGGCAGACCCGGTTGACCAGGCCGATGCGCTCGGCCTCCGCCGCGTCGATGGCATCGCCCGTCCACAGCAGCTCCAGCGCCTTCGCCGATCCCACCAGCCGGGGCAGCCAGTGCGCCCCGCCAGCGCCTGGCGCGAGCCCGACCTTGACGTAGGTCTCCGCGAACCTGGCCGAGGCCGCCGCGAAGCGCAGGTCCATCGCCAGCGCGAGGTCAAGGCCCGCACCGATGGCCGCCCCGTTGATCGCCGCGATCACCGGCTTGTCCATGTCGGCGAGGGTGAGCGGGATGCGATGCACGTGCTCGCCGATCGTCGCCCGCTGCTCGGCCGGCGCCTGCTCCAGCCCCTCCCCCATCAGCTCCTTGATGTCGCCGCCGCTGCAGAAGGCCTTGCCCGCCCCGGTCACCACCACCACGTGCACGTCCTCGCGGTCCCGGCAGTCGGCGAGGGCGGCGGCCCATGCGTCGATCATGGAGCGGGTGAAGGCGTTGCGCCGCTCGGGCCGGTTGAGCGTGATCGTCGCGATGCGCTCCGCGACCTCCAGCCGGATTTCGTCGCTCATGCAGCGTCTCCTTCGTTCGCTATCGCGCTCGCCGCAGCGACCATCGTGGGCCAGAGCGCCGCGCCGCCGCCCCGCGCGGCCTCGGCGCCCAGCACCTGCCACCAGTAAGCCTCGTTGCCGCACTCGTCGCGCCAGGCCCAGAGCCGCTTGGTCCAGTGGTGCAGGTCGTGCTCGGCCGTGTAGCCGATGGCGCCGTGCACCTGGTGGGCGAGGCGTGCGACCGTGCCGGCCGCCTGGCTTGCCCGCGCCTTGGCCACAGCGAAGCCGAAGGTGTTGGGCGCCTGCGCCGCCGCATCGACCGCTGCCCCACTCGCCGCCGCCTCGCCGGCAATTTCTGCCAGGTAGTGCTGAATCGCCTGGAAGCGCTTGAGCGGCCGGCCGAACTGCACGCGATCGCCCGCATAACCGACGGTCATGTCGAGCACCTGCTCCATCGCGCCCCGCAACTGGGCGGCGCGGGCGAGCGCCATGAGGGCGAAGCCGTCCACCTCCGGCGGCAGGGCGACCAGGCGGGCCGGTGGGCCGGAGACGGCGACGTTGTCGCGCGGCTCGCCGGCCAGATTCGCACCCTCGATCACGTCGGCCGGCTCGAAGAAGGCCAATCCCTGGCCGGGTGCCCCCACCGCAAGCACGGTGGCGATCCGTGCCCACGGCACACGCGGCAGAGTGGCCGCGTCGATATCCTCCCGCACCGCCGGCTGCATGGCCAGCGCGCCGGTCGGCGGCGCATAGAGGGTGAGCGGGCCGTCCGGCGCCTCGGCACCGGCGCAGTGGCACAGCAGGGTTCCGATCATTGTCTCCGCGACCGGGATCGGCGCGGCATGGCGACCCGCCGCGCGCAGCACGGCAAGCCCCGCCGCGAGCCCGGCACCCCCCGCCTCTTCCGGCAATGCCGCCTGCGCGAGCCCGGTCTCGGCGAAGATCTGCCAGAGTCGTTCAGGCCAGGCGCCCTCCGCGAGCGCCTCGCGCGCAGCCTCGCTCTCCGCCGAAAACAGGTCGTTGGCAGTCTGCTCGACCAGGCGCGCAACCTCGTCGCTCATCGCCCCCTCACCGGACGCCCAGGCCACGGGCGATGATCGAACGCAGGACCTCGTTGGTGCCGCCGCGAAGCGTGAACGAGGGCAGCCCCAGCACCGTCGCGCCGAGCGCAGTCTCCAATGACGGCGCGTTGGCGCTTCCCCCCGCGACCGGCTCGACCGGCACCGCGCGGCGCACCGTCTCCACAACCTCGGCCTCGAAGCGGGTGCCCATGTCCTTGACGATGGCGGCCTCGACCTCCGGCAGTTCCCCCTTCTCCAGCTGGCCGGCGACCGCGAGCGACATGGCCCGCAGCGCATGGAACTCCGCCGTGAGCCGCCCGATCGCTTCGGCGAGACGGGGCTCGGGCTCAGGCCCGGCCGCCTCGACCAGCGCCGCGAAGAGATGGAAGGTGCTGAGAATTCGTTCGGGTCCGCTTCGCTCCAGCGCAAGCTCGCCGGTCACCTGACGCCAGCCGTCGCCCTCCTGCCCGATCAGCCGGTCGGCGGGTATCGTCACATCCTCGAAGACGCATTCGTTGAAGTCGTGCTTGCCGGCGAGGTTGACGATCGGGCTGACCCGCACGCCGTCGGCTTCGAGATCGATCAGGAACTGGCTGAGGCCTTCGTGGCGGCTCTCTCCGGCGGGCCCCGTGCGGCAAAGCGCGATCATGTACTGCGAGCGATGCGCGTTGCTGGTCCACACCTTGGTGCCATCGATGCGCCAGCCGTCGTCGGTCCGTTCCGCGCGGGTGCGCACCGAGGCGAGATCGGAGCCGGAATCGGGCTCGCTCATGCCGATGGCGAAGTAGCATTCGCCGGCCGCGATCCTGGGCAGGATCGTCTGACGCTGCGCCTCGCTGCCGAAGCGCAGCAGCAGCGGGCCGCTCTGCCTGTCCGCCACCCAGTGGGCGTAGACGGGCGCGCCGGCCGCCAGCAGCTCCTCGATCACGACGTAGCGCTCAAGCGCCGAGCGCTCGTGCCCGCCGTAGCGCCGGGGCCAGCACATGCCGATCCAGCCCCGCGCGCCGAGCGAGCGGCTGAAGGCGGCCGACCAGTCCGAGCCGAAGTCGGAATCGGGCCGCCAGCCCAGGGCCTCCTGCGACCCCGCGAGGAACGCGCGGACCTCGGCGCGGAGCGCGTCGGTGCCCGCCGGCATCGCCGGCGGCGGGAAGTCGAAGCCCGTCACGGCGCGCGGCGCCCTCCTGCGCGGGGCCGGGCTTCTGACCTGCGGCGGGCCCTGTGGGATAGTGCGAACTTAAATTTCATGCGGGACGCGCCGGGATTAGGCGGGATGAGTATGATGGGGTGGGATTCCACGGCGCCCAGCCCCGCGCGCGAGATGGCGTCGAGCGAGCCCGCTAATCATGCCGCCGCCGGCGGTGGTCCTACAGCGCGCGCAAGTCATGGCGCAATCGTGACGCGGCCGGCGCCCACCGTGCACCGCACCATGGCGCCGGTCGCTCGCGCCCACAGTGTCTCGCGCGCTGAACCGTGTTGCATTCGAACGAAGCCGCGCGATCAGCGGCCGAAGGTCTCGGCGTAGCGCGCGAGCTTGGCCCGCCAACCCGCGCTGTCCAGAATCGCGCGGTTGACGACGGCAGGCGGCACCTCGCCCCGCTTCAGCGCCTGGCAGGCGACGACGTCGCCGGCGCCGAGTCCGGCGAAACACTGGTCGGTCCAGGCCAGCGCGTGGGGCGAGAGCACCACGTTGTCGAGCTTGAGGATGGGGTCGTCCGGGTCCGGCGGCTCCGGGTCCAGCACGTCGAGGCCGGCGCCGGCGATCCGCCCTTCCTGCAGCGCTACGGTGAGCGCCTTCTGATCCACCGTACCGCCGCGCGAGGTGTTCACGAGGTAGGCCGTGGGCTTCATCAGGCCGATCAGGCGCTCGTCGACGATGTGGTGGGTCTCGTCGCTGAGCGGGCAGTTCACCGTCAGGATGTCCGCCTCCTGACAAACCGTGTCGAGGTCCACCATCTTGACGCCCAGCTCCTCCGCCACCGCCGGGTCGGCATACGGGTCGCAGGCCATGAAGTTCATGTCGAAGGGAGCGGCCATGCGAAACATCTCGGCCCCGATGTTGCCGATGCCGACCGAGCCCAGCGTCTTCCCGACGAGGCCCACCCCCATGTACCCGCTTCTCTTGGCGAAGCCGGCCGGGCCTTCGACGGTCAGTTGGTGCTTGATCAGGAGCTTGCCGGTGACCGCGAGGATCAGCGCGATGATGGCGACCGCCACCGGCCGGCGCACACCGTCCGGCGTGATGACCAGGCAGATGTCGTTGTCGGTGCAGGCCTGCACGTCCACGCTGTCGTAGCCGACGCCGAAGCGCGCGACCATGGCGAGGCGGCCGTCCGCGGGCACGCTGGAGCGCTCGAAGCGCTGCGCCAGCAGGATCAGCGCGTCGTGGCCTTCGAGCTCTGCCGGGTCCACCGGCCCGTCGGAGTTCTTCAGGTAGCGCCACTCGATGTCCGGATCGTCGTCGAGCGGCCCGCGGTCGAACATCGGGAAGAGCGGCTCGCCCTCCGGCGTGAGATAGTCCGCGCTCAGCGCGATTCTGAATTTGTCTGCCATAAGTTGTCGATCTCCATTATCTCTTCGGCCGCCGCCGGCCGCGCTTGCACTGGGCGCGCAGCCCCTCCGCACCCTCGCGCATGGCCTGCTGCAGCAGCCAGACATCGCCCGAATAGCAGATGAAGTCGAAGCCTTCCTTGAACAGCGCCACGCCGACATCGACGTTCGGCACCAGCCGGCCCAGCGACTTGTTGTGCTTCTTCGCCGCCCGCACCACGCGCGCCACCGCCGCGATGAAGTCGGGATGGTCGAACTGACCGGCAATGCCCATGGAGACCGAGAGGTCGAAGTGGCCGATCCAGAGCACGTCGACGTCCTCGATTGCCGCGATGTCGTCGACGTTCTCGACTCCCTCGGCGGTCTCGATCAGGGCGACGAAGGTGCAGCGCCGGTTGGCGTCCCGCAGCTTCTTCTTCGTGTCCCCCGGCTCGTAGCGGTCGTGGGCGATCTGCAGCGCGACGCCGCGCTCGCCGTCCGGCGCGTACTTGACGTAGCTCAGCAGCTCCCGCGCCGCCTTCGCCGAGCCCACCATGGGCAGCATGATGCCCTCGGCCCCCATGTCCATGGCGCGCGCCGCGTGGTGGTACTCGCGGGACGGCACCCGCACGATCGCCGGCATGTCGCCCGCCTGCATGTAGCGCAGCATCTGCTTTATCGTGTCGAAGCCGAAGCCGGAATGCTCCATGTCGAGCAGCACGTACTCGCAGCCGGCGGCCTTCAGGATCTGGGCGATCCCCGGCGTGTTGAACTCGACCAGGAAGGTGCCGACCTTGAGCCGGCCGTGGCGGGACATCTCCTTGAGGGCGTGTTCTGCCATGTGCTGTAACCCTTTTCGCTCCGTCGGAATGCTCTTCTTGCTAGGCGGCGAGCGCGATACGCGAGACCGCGAACGGCGCCAGTTCGAGGCGGCTCGGGTCGCCGGGCCGGCCGGCCGCTGCGGCGAAGCCCGCAGGGTCGGTTACCGCGTCCACGAAGTTGCTCGAATCCAGCCGGCCGATGGATGCCGCCCCGCCCGAGAGGCCCGAGACCGTCACCGTCTGTTGCTCCGGGGTGAGATTGGCGAGCCAGAGCAGGGTGCCGCCCGCGGTCTCGTAGGCGAGCCCCAGCACCTGCGTGGCATCGCTGCTGGTCACCGTGCGCACCGCCGCCCCCTTCGCCGCCGCCAGCGCCGCCACGATGTGGTAGAGCGGCGGCACCGCTGGCCCGTCGAGGTCGTCGAACCAAGGCTGCGGGTGCTCGGTCCTGCGATAGACCATGCCGAGCGCGCCGGAGGGCTGGCCGAGCGCCAGCGCCTCCAGGCCGAGCGGCGCCACCCGCCCGGCATAGCCGAGCGTGAAGGCCGCGCCGAGCAGGGCGCGGTGGCGCGGGTCCTGGCGGTTGAAGGAATAGCGCCCGTTGTCGCCGTTCTGGTGAACGTCCGGCCCGTAGGGGTTGAAGCGCATGCCGATGGCGCTCGGCGCGATGCGATAGGGCTTGCCGCCGGCCAGCGCCTTGGTCGAGGCCACGATATCCGGCAGCGTCTGCAGCGTCTCGATCACCGAGCGGTCGTCCGGCTCGTGCACCACGGCGCAGGTGGCATGCGTGAGGAAGTCGAACAGGTCGGGCGTGGCGACGTTACGATTAAGCTCGGTGAAGTTGGTGAAGACGCCGCCGCCCAGCCGCACGCCCGGGAAGGCCGCGCGCGCCGCGGCGTAGACCTCGTCGAAGTCGGGGATGCCGAGGGCCGGAATCTTCTCCAGCGTGAACTTCAGGAGCCGCGCCTGCTCGGGCACGATGGCGTCGGGCTTGAGCCCGGCACGCGCGGCGATCTCCGCCGCCGCCGCGAACTCGTCCAGCACCGGCCCCTCGCAGGGCACCGTGATCTCCAGCACGACCTCGGCGTCGAGGGCCTCGGCCAGGCTCCGGCCGGCGGCAAGCGCCTCCGCCGCGTGCGCATCGCGCGGGTCGCACTCGCAGACGATGTGGCCCGGATCGAGCGCCTTGAGCAGGTCGAGCCCGTGATCGAGGTGGTCGCGCTCCCGGTTGGCGACGCCGAGCCCGATCTCCGGCATGTGCGTCCCGGTCGCGCCGCCGAGAGCGATCTCCACCGCCCCGTCGTCGCCCGCCCCGGTCGCCACCGCCGCCGAGCCCCCCTCGATGGTGAGCGTCGCGACTTGCCGCAACGTCTCGCCCGCAGCCAGCGTGTAGGGGAAGGGCAGCGCGAGCGGGCGGTAGTAGGTCTTGTAGGAGGCATCGGTCCAGTTGCGCTGGTCCTCCGTCTCCCACGGGTCGGCGCCTTCGAAAGCGCAGGTGAGCCAGACCCCCGGCGAGACCCGGTGGCGCATGGCTGCAATGTCGTAGAAGGGCTGAAACGGGCTGATCAGGCCGGGGAAGCTGGTCTCCTCCGCTGCGCCGTCGCTGTGGGTGATGAAGCAGGCCTCACCCGCCACGCCCTCGACCGGATGCAGCACGACGAAGCCGGTGCGACTGGTTCTGAACTCGGTTTCGGGCTCGAACTCGACCGTGAAGACCAGGCTCCGCTCGCTCTCCGCCACGATGTCGGCGCGGTAGGTGAGCACCCCGTCAGGGGAGTCGATGCGCCCATCGTAGCCCACGCGAAAGCCGCCTTCCGTCTCCTTGATCTCCAGGTTGGCGATCTCCGGCGCGTAGGTCTCCCAGCCGCCGCCGCGCACGACGAAGGCGAGGCCGCGCAGCGCCTCCGTGCCGCCGTAGCGGATCCAGCGCAGCTTGCCGACCTCGAGCTCGGCCGTAAGCGCGCCGGCGGTGATGGTCCGCGCTTCCGGCGCCTCCTGCTCGGTGCCGTAGAGCGTGAGCGCCTCGCTCGGTGCCGTCGTCATCTCCCCTTCCCTTACCCGGTCCGTTCCGGCCTGTTATAGCAGCGACTGCACCCTCGCGCTGCCGCAGGCTGCGACCTGCAGCATCGCACGCTCAGGCGCCGACCTCCTCCCACCGACCGCTCTCGCCCGAGCGCGCCAGCGCATCCAGCGCCCGCATCATCTTGACCGACTCCTCCAGCGGAAACGCCGGCGGCGCCTCGCCCCGCACTGCGGCGCAGAACGCCTCGGCCTGCGGCACGTACTGGTTGACCCGCTCCAAGGTCTCGACCTCCTCGTTGAGGGGCTCCCAGATCTGGCGCGGGCCGAGGATCGAGATGCGCGCTTCGCGGGTCGGCGACTGGGCGAAGGGATCGGGCAGCTCGATCCGCCCCTCGGTGCCGTGGATCGCCATATGCTGATGGACTGCGGAGAGCGTGCCGCAGGTGAAGCTCAGAATGCCGTTCGGGAACTGCAGCGTCGCACTGGCCAGCACGTCCGTCCCCCATTCGGGATGCCGCTCCATCGCGGCGAAGGCGCGGATCGGATCGGCCTCGAACACGTAGCGCGCGGTCAGCAACGGGTAGACGCCGATGTCGAGCAGTCCACCGCCGCCCATCTCCAGCTTGTTGCGGATGTTTCCGGGGTCGTCCAGCCAGTAGCTGACCCAGCCCTGGATCGCCCGTACGGGCCCGATGCGGCCCGCGCGCACCAGCTCCCGCACCCGCTTCCATTGCGGATGATGGGTGACGACGTAGGCCTCCTGAATCTGCACGCCGGTCTCGTCGCGCACGGCGATCAGCTGCGCGGCCTCGTCGGCGTCGAGCGCGATGGGCTTCTCGCAGAGCACGTGCTTGCCGGCGTGCGCCGCCTTCGCCGACCACGGCACGTGGAGGTGGTTGGGAAGCGGGTTGAAGACCACGTCGATAGCGGGATCGGCCAGCATGGATTCGTAGTCGCCATAGGCTTGGGCCAGGCCAAAGCGCTCGGCCACCGCCTCGGCCTTGGCCACCTCGCGGCTCGCGATGCCGTGGACGCGGAGGCCCTTGGTCTCAAGCAGCGCCGGAATCATGTGCTCGATGGCGAAGAACGAGGCCCCGAGCACGCCCCAGGAAAGTTCCTTCATCTCCCCTACTCCCCGCCCCGGAAGAGCGCCGCCATCCTGCGGGAAGCCCATTCCAGGCTCAAGGGAGAGGACCCATCGTAACGCCAGAATTCGAACTGCCGCACCGAAGGGCGCGCGGCAATCTGCGCGTCAAGCCTCCGGCGTCACCGAGACGCTGCAGGTTCCCCTGACGATCAACTCGGTTCCCAGCACGATGCGCTGGGGCGGCGCGTCGGGAGTTTCGATTCGCTCGACCAGCGCTGCCGCAGCCCGCCGGCCCATCTCGTCGCGCGAGACCCGCGTAACACTGAGCGGCGGGTTGAGAAGACTCGCTTCCTCAACGTCTTCGTGGCCGATCAGCGCGAAGTTCTTGCCTGGGAACAGGCCCTCCTTCGTCAGGCCATGGAAGAGCCCGAGGGCGATGGAATCGTTGTAGGAGATCGCAGCCGTTGGACGGGGATCGAGCCCCGCTATCCATTGGGCCGCCCGAAATCCTTCAACTCTCGTCGCCAGCGAAGGCCTGACCAGCGTGTCGTCGAAATCAACCGATCGGGTCTGCAAAGCCGCTCGATAACCCCGCAGAAGCACGTTGAACGGGGGTGTGCTCGGATCGCCGCCTACGACGGCGATTCGGCGATGACCCAGACCGAGAAGACGCTCCGTCGCAAGCCTGCCGGCTCCGTGGTCATCGTTGATGACGTAGTCGAACGCCGTGTCCGTAAAGGCCCGGGACACGAACACGAGCGGCGGTACCGGGATATTCTCCGAGGAGAAGTGCTCCGGCGTGGAGCCGATGGCCGGGCACACGATGATGCCATCGGCGTTGTACTCCGCCATGATCCTCAGGAAGTCAGCCTGTCGCTTGCAGGACTCGTCGGTGTTGCACAGAAAGACGGTGCGCCCGGTTTGCGCCAGCGCGTCTTCCAGCGATGCGAGCAGGGCGCTGAAGAACGGGTCGGAGACGTTGTTGAGGATGACGCCGACGGTGTGGGTGCGGGACGTGCGCAGGCTGGCAGCGCTGCGACCGTAGATGTATCCGGATTCCTCCAGGGCCGCCCTGACCCGCTCCTGCGTGCGCTGCGAAATCCTCTCGTTGCCCCGCATCGCGAGCGACACGGTGGCCGTGGACACGCCCAGCTTGTCGGCGATGTGACGGAGGGTCGGTCGGGTCACGCGCGTCGACTCTTGGTTGGGCGGCGGTCGCCTCTCTCCGTTCGCGCCTCGGGGCACGACGATGCGCTGCCGCAGGCCGGCGCACGCCGGTCAGTGCGCCGGGCAACCCCTCCGCACGCGATGACTGCCGGCGTCGCCTGAATGTCGACGTCGGAATCCGGGGTATTCATGGCCGCGGGCTCGACCGAAGAGACGTTACGCACCCCATTTGGCATAACCTATTGATCATGGCCATAAGGATTTTCTTATTTGTGGAGACAATATGCGTTATCAGCCTTATCGGCAACCGGCCGCATCTTGCTCCATTGCCTACCCGTCTGCTCGGCTCGCGAGTCTGACGCCGATGATCGTGGAAAGCGTTTATTCTCGTCAACTTTGTGGAGATGAACGACGACGCCAAGTCCGCTCTCCGTCTTCTCCCTTGGGGGTAGCAAGGGCCGGGTTGAGGTGGGGGCTGTCAAATCTTGTTCGGGAAACAGTTCAGACCGCGACGCGGCACACCGTCTCGTTGCCGCGGCCGGTAATCACGCGACGCCAGCCGGCGAGAGCCTGATCCAACGCGGGATCGCCGGTATCGACGTGAAGCGTGCTGTCATGCAGCGACGCGAGCTTCTCCGGCGTCGCCGCCACGAGCAGCCGGTCGAGGCCCACCGCCCGCACCACGCGAGCCCCGATCTGCTGGTTGCCGCGCCCGAGAAAGTGCCCCTGCCCGCCGATGGGCGTGACGACGATCCCGCCGGACGGGCTCTCCGCCAGCGCGCGCAGGATGGCCTCTTCGGAGGCGTCGGTAGCAATCACAGCCCCGTCCCGCACCAGGTCGACTCCCAGCAGCGTTTTGGGCAGGCCGAGCGCATCGGCGATCGCCCGCGTGGTGGTGCCGGGCCCCAGAATGTAGAGCCGCCTGGCCTCCATCCGCCCGGCAATTTCGGCGGCGATTCCGCTCAGCGCCGCGCGGTCGCTGCTGACCCCGCCCGCCTTCACGTTTTGCGTCAGATCGGGCGCATAAGGCACTGGCAAATAATCGTAAAGCTTGGCGGAGACGGCGCCGGCGCGGAACGCCTCCTCGTCGATGTCCATCACTTCCCGCGGGCGCGCGTCGATGTCATGGGTCAGCGCCCTGAGCGCGAGGTCGGCGGCGGCGCGCGGGCTGGTGGCGTAGACCGCCGAGTGCATCTTCACCCCCGCGGGCACGCCGATCACCGGCACCCGATCGCCGAGCGCCGCCGCCATGTCGCGGGCCGTGCCGTCGCCGCCGGCAAAGACGATGAGCCGCGCGCCGGCGTCCGCCATGGCCTCGGCCACGGCGCGCGTCTCCGCCGCGCCGGTCTCCCCCTCGGCCGGGGCGCCGACGACCGACGGGCTCAGGCCCGCATCCTTCACGATTCCCTCGCCCATCGCGCCGGGGGCCGCGAGCAACTCCAGCCCCGGCCGAGCGGCCGCGAGCGCCTCCAGCACCACCGCCGCCCGCCTCGCCGCCTGCGGCACCGCGCCGCGCGCGCGGGCCTCGCGCAGGATCGCCGCCGTGTCCGTGCCCTTGAGCCCGACGCTCCCGCCCATGCCGGCGATCGGGTTGACGATGAGGCCGAGCGTGGGTCGGCCCATCAGGCGAGGCTCAGCTGTAGCCGCCGCCGTGGCCGCCCAGGCCGCGCTTGACGTTGGCCCAGTTGCCCCGCTTGCGCCGGTAGGCCCGCGAGGTGAAGGCCCAGCAGTCCGGGTCCTCCGGCACGTCGCCGTCGATGGGCCGGATGGCGGCGCTGTGCGGCGCCGCTGTCACCTTTTCCGGCTCCGTGCGGGCCTCCTCGGCGATCCGCCGCAGCGCGTCCAGCACGTGGTCCATCTCCGCGATGGTGAGCGATTCGCCCGGCTCGAGGGTGAACGGCTGCGGCACCAGCATCGGCACGTGGCTTTCCATGTAGTGCTGGACGCCGAAATCGACCATGCGGTTCAGCACGTCGTGACTGGCGACGCCGGTCTCCTCATACAGTGGCTCCCAGCTGTAGCGGACCTGCTCCAGCTTGGGATACGTGTTCTTGGGCCAGGGGATGGTGGTGCCCTCGATCTGCCGGATGTGGTGCAGCATGTAGTTGTTGTTGAGCACCGCCGTCTCGGCCACCGCGCGCAGGCCCTCGGCGCCCAGGCTGCGCACCCAGGCATAGGCCTTGAGCACCGCGTGTACGTTGCCGATGAAGGCGCGGATCTTCTCGATCCCCTCCCCCTGCTCGTAATCCAGGCCGTAGCGCTCCCCGTCGTAAGTGACGAGGGGGCGCGGCAGGAACCGCTCCAGATGCGCCTTGACGCCGACCGCGGCGCAGCCCAGCCCGAGCGCGCCGTGCGGCGCGGAGAAGGTCTTGTGCAGGTTGAACTGGCACATGTCGAAGCCGGTGTCGCCCGCGCGCACCACCCCCAGCAGCGGATTGCCGTTGGCCTGGTCGTAGGCGCAGAGCCCGCCGGCCTCGTGCACGATGTCCACGAATTCGCGAATGTGCGGGTTGTACTGCCCGGTGTCCTCGGGATTGGTCAGCATCAGCCCGGCTGTCCGCTCCGAGACCGCGGCCTTCAGCGCATCGACCTCGGCGAAGCCCATCTCGCCCGGCATTAGCGTGATGACCTTGAAGCCCGCCACCGCCGGGGTCGCCGCATCGGCCGGGTGCGAGAAGGCCGTTGTGATGATCTCGTCCCGTGTGCCGCCCTCGCCGCGCGCGGCGTGATAGGCGCGGATCAGGCAGGCGTTGGTGTAGATGCCCTGCGCCCCGCTCGCCGGCTGGAAGGTGAAGGCGTCCATGCCGGCGATCTCGCACATCATGCGGTTGAAGCGGTAGAGGATCTCCAGCGTGCCCTGCAGCGTCTCCGGGGCCTGCAGCGGATGCACGTCGGCGAAGCCCGGCAGACGCGCGACGTATTCGTGCACCTTGGGGCTGTATTTCATGGTGCAGGTGCCCATCATGTCGGCGGTCACGTCGAAGCCCAAGACCATCTGCGAGAGCCGCAGGAAGTGCCGGAGCACCCGGTGCTGCGGCAGCCGGGGCAGCGCGGGCGGCGTGGCGCGACGGACGCCTTCGGGCAGCGCCGCGGCAACGTCGCCCACGGCATCGGCGATGGCGTCGTCCACCTTGGGCGGCAGCAGGCCGCGCCCGCCGTCGCCATCGATCTCGTCGATCAGGGGCTCGTCCCAGCGTGCGGCGTGGAAGCCGCCTCCGATGCGGTCGGTCATCGGACTGCCTCCCCGAGCGCGGAGACTAGTCTCTCGATCTCGGCCGCTCCGTGCAGCTCGGTCACGCAGTAGAGGGCGGACTGGCCCAGCGCCGGGAACTCGCCGCTCAGGTCCTTGCCGCCGTGAATCTCGGCCTCCAGCAGCGCGGCGTTGACGGCGGCCACCGTCTTGCCCGTACCCGAGAAATCGACCACGAACTCCTTGAAGAACGGCTGTCCCAGGTGCGGCACCGCAACGCCGGGCAGCGCCGCGATCCCCTCCGCCGCATAGCACGCGCGCTGCATGATGCCGCGGCCGAGCTCGTCCATGCCCTCCGGCCCCATCAGCGAGAGATAGACCGCGACCCCGATGCCCCAGACCCACTGCGTCGTGCCGGCGTAGTCGGTGGCGTCGTGGCGGGTGTCGTAGGAGGTACGCTCCATGGTGGACCAGGCGAAGCCGAAGCCCTCCCCCTCCACCGCCGGCGCGATGCTGAAAAGTATCGAGGGATACTCGGAGACAAAGCGGGATTCGTCCCGGCTCGCGATGAAGCCGCCGTTGCCGCCGCCCGCATACATGTGGATGCCGAGCGGCTGCAGGTCGCCCACCACGAGGTCGGCGCCGTAGTCGGAGGGCGCGGCAAGCACACCGAGGGAGATCGGGTCCACGCTGGCGATCAACATGGCGCCGGACTCGTGGGCGATATCGGCGATGGCCTGGGCCTGCGTCTCGATCAGGCCGAGGTAGCCGGGGCTCTCGATCACCACAGCCGCAGTCTCAGCCGACACCCTGGCGCGGAGGTCGGCGAGGTCGATCAGCCCGGTCGCGGGATCGCGGGCCACGGTCTCGATGGCCGCGAAGGGCTTGGCGAAGCCCTGAAGCTGCGAGCGCCGGTCGGCGCTCATGGTCTCGGGCACCAGCACGCCGCGCCGGCCGGTGATGCGGCAGGCCATGGTCACGGCGCTGCCGGTGGCGGCGCCGGCGTCGTAGACGGGGGTCGAGACCACCTCCATGCCCACCAGCTCGCCGATCAGGCTCTGAAACTCGAAGAGCGCCTGGTTCTTGCCGTGGTCCGAATAGGTGCCGCCGCCGTAGGCCGTGAGAAACTCGCCGCGATGGACGATCTCGTCCACGATCGCCGGCACGTAGTGCTGGGCGCAGCCGGCGCCGCAGAAGTTGAGCCACGTCCCGGTGCAGGGCTGGTTGCGGGCTACGATCTCCTCCAGATGCCGCCGCACATCCTGCTCGCCGGGCAGCGCCGGCGGCAGGTCCAGCAGTCCCTTGACCCTGAGCGCCTCCGGAATCGCGGCGTAGAGGTCCGTCACGTCACCCGCGCCGATGGCGTCCAGCAGCTTTCGCCGCGGCTCCGGCGCCGCATTCGGCACGTAAGGATGAACGAAACCGTCTCCCATGGTCGGCCTCCCTGCCCGTCCGGTCCCGGCCAGTCTATCCCGCCACATAGGCCGCACCAACGGCGCCCGCCCGGATCGGCGATCCGCTTTGACTGCCTGCCCGTGCCCGTGCAGTGTTCCCCCCCACTTGAGATCGGGGAGCACGCCATGGCGGTCACCATCAACTGCGACATCGGCGAGGGCTACGGCCTCTACACCTTCGGCAACGACGAGCGGATCATGCCGTTCATCAGCATCGCCAATGTCGCCTGCGGCTTCCACGCCTCGGACCCGTCGGTGATGCACGCGACCGTCCGCCTCGCGCTGGAGCACGGGGTCAGGGTCGGCGCGCACCCGTCGCTGCCCGACCGCCAGGGTTTCGGGCGGCGCGAGATGCAGATGGAGCGGGAGGAGCTGCGCGATCTGCTGATCTACCAGGTCGGCGCGCTCAGCGGATTCCTTCGGGCGGCGGGCGCCACCCTCAACCACATCAAGCCCCACGGCGCACTCTTCGGCATGACCTCGAAATACGAGCACTGCGCCGAGGCCGCAGCCGACGCGGCCGAAGTCTTCGGCGTGCCGCTGATCGGCCAGGGCGGCACCATGCACGACACCGTCTACACCCGGCGCGGCCTGCCCTGGTGGCCCGAGTTCTACGCCGACCTGGAGTACGACCGCGACTGCAACCTCATCATCACGCGCGAGCACGAGCCCTACGAGCCGGCCGCTGCGGCCAGGCGCACGCTCCGCGCCATCGAGGAGGGCATGGTCACGTCGGTCGAAGGCGTGGACGTGCCCATCCGGGCGGAGACCGTGTGCATCCACTCCGACACGCCGGGGATCGATGCGGTGGCGCCGGTGCTGCGCGAGGCGCTCGCGCCGCATATGGCGTGAGCCCGCGCCCGCCTCCGGCAATCGGGGCACGGGCCACGCGGGGGCGGAACAACGGAGACTCGGTGATGGTGACCTCGAACCTGACGATCGGCGAGCGTGACGACGCCGCGATCGCCGGCATTCAGAAGCTCCGCTTCAACCCGCTGACAGCGCGCGGCGGGCACGGCTCCTATCTCACGGCCGGCGACGGCCGCGCCATCCTGGACCTCTCTGCGTCTGCGACGGCCGCGAGCCTCGGCTACGGCCATCCTGCCGTGATCGAGGCGGTGACCGGGGCGATGGCCGACATGGCGGGCGCCAGCCTGCTGATGTATCCGAACGAGCCCGCCGCCGCGCTCGCCGAGGCGCTGCTGGAGACGATGCAGGGAGACGCCGAGCGCCGCGTCTGGTACGGCCACTCCGGCTCCGACGCCAACGATGCCGCCTCCCGCGTGCTTGAGGCGGCGACCGGCCGCCACCGCTTCATCTCCTTCATCGGCTCCTATCACGGCGGCGTGGCGGGCTCGATGAGCATTTCGGGCCACACGGCGATGACCCACACCCTGCCCCGGCCGGGCCTGGTGCTGCTGCCCTACCCCGACCCCTACCGGCCGCGATTTTCCGCCGCCGACGTGCTCGACATGCTGGACTACCAGTTCGCGACGACTTGCCCCCCTGAACAGGTGGCGGCCGTCTTCATCGAGCCGATCATGTCGGACGGCGGCCTGATCGTGCCGCCCGCAGGCTTCCTCAAGGCCCTGGAGGAGCGTTGCCGGCGCCATGGCATCCTCACCGTTCTTGACGAGGTAAAGGTCGGCCTGGGTCGCTCAGGGGCGCTCCACGCCTTCAGTCACGAGGGGCTGGAGCCCGATATGGTCGTCCTCGGCAAGGGTCTCGGCGGCGGCCTACCGCTGTCTGCGCTGATCGGTCCCGCGGCGATCATGGACCACCGTCCCGCCTTCGCGATCCAGACGACGGGCGGCAATCCGGTCTGCACCGCCGCAGGCCTTGCCGTGCTCCGCACCGTGCTCGACGAGGATCTCCCGGGCCGTGCCGAGCGCGTGGGCAAGGTGCTGTCGGACGGTCTCAGGCGTCTCGCCGAGCGGCACGAGACGATCGGCGACGTGCGCGGCCGCGGTCTCGCCATCGGGGTCGATCTGGTGGAGGACCGCCAGAGTCGCACGCCGGTCCCCGCGACCACGACGGCCAAGGTGATCGTCCGCGCCTACGAGCTCGGCGCGAGCTTCATCTACGTCGGCCTTGAGGCGAACGTGCTGGAGATTACTCCGCCGCTTACCCTGAGCGATGCGGAGTGCGAGGAGGGCCTCGCCATCATCGACCGGGCCCTCGCCGATGTCGCGGCCGGGCTGGTCCCCGACGAGGCGGTGCAGGCCTACATGAACTGGTAAGGAGCGACACCGATGCCCACCGCCTCCCGCCCCATGGGCGTCTTCATCCTCGGCGACGTTGCGCCCGCCAATGTTGTGAGTCTGAGCCAGCAGGTCGAACGCTGCGGCTTCTCCGACCTCTGGTTCGCCGAGGACTATTTCATGCTCTCGGGCTTTTCCTGCGCCGCAATGGGGCTCCAGGCCACCGAAGCAATCGATGTGGGAATCGGCGCGATCTCCAACCGGGTGCGGCACCCGGCCGTCACCGCCATGGAAGCGTCGACGCTGGCCAACGCCTATCCGGGCCGCTTCACCCTCGGCATCGGCCACGGCGTGCCGTTCTGGGTTGCGCAGATGCACCTCACGCCGAAATCGGTGCTGGGCTCGATGCGCGAGGCGATTACCGACGTGAAGCGCCTGCTCGCGGGCGAGAGCCTGACGCAGACCGGCGCCTACTACTGCTACGATGCGGTCTCGCTCACGCACCCCGCGCCCGAACTCCAGGTGCTGGGCGCCGCGGTAGGGCCCAAATCGGTCGATCTCTGCGCCGAGATCGCCGACGGCATGGTGTTGTCCGCGATGGCGGGCCCGCGCTACGTCGCGACCGTCCGGGAGCGAATTGCGAAGGTCCGGCGCGAACGTGGGTTGCCGGAGGACGTCGAGCTCGTCACCTATGCCATCACCAGCGTGGGCGAGGATCGTGCCGCTGCCCGCGCCAAGGTGCGCCCCTTGATCGCTCTTTATCTTGGGGCCATGGGCGAGACGCTGATCACCGGCGTCTACGACGCCAACGAAGCGCTGGCCGGGATGATCGAAGCGGGCGGCGCCGCGGCGATCGAAGCGGACATGCCGGACGAGTGGCTGGACTGGCTGGCGGTTGCCGGAACGCCGGAGGACTGCCGCACGGGCATCGAGGCGCTCTTCGACGCTGGCGCGACCCGGGTCGTGCTCTGTGTCGTTCCCTCCGAAGAGCTGCCGACGCAGCTGGATATTTTCGGGAGCGAGGTGTTGCCCGCGCTCTAGCCGGCGCCGTCGATCACCGCGAGCGCTGCCTCGACCCCCGCTCCCACATCGGCCTTTCCGCCCAGCGCGCCGATGGCGCCGCCCAACGCGGTCACGGCCACGGTCGCGAAGATCGGCCGTGCCACCGGCCCCATGTGGCCAATCCGCACCAGCTTGCCCAGCAGCGATCCGCGGCCGGCGGAGAAGACCACGCCGTAGAGCCGGCGCGCCGCTTGCCGGATCGCCGCGTCCTCCAGCCCCTCCGGCACCCGCACCGTGGTCGCGGTGTCGGCGCAGATGGCTTCGCGCGCGGGCCAGAGGTCGAGACCCATGGCCCGCATGCCGGCGCGACAGGCGCGCGCCGTCAGTGCGTGGCGCGCCCACACCGCCTCCGGTCCCTCGTCGAGATAGTTCTGCACTGCGGCGTCCAGCGCATGGACTTCGGAGACGGACGGCGTGTACGGAAACAGGACGTCCGTGCGCCAGGCGTCCCGCCAGTCCTTGAGGCTCAGCACGGAGTCCGTCGGTGCCGCGGGGTTGGCGCCGATCTTCGCCCAGGCGCGCTCGCTGACGTGGACGATGGAGAGGCCGGTGCTGCCGCCGAGGCACTTGTTGGGGCCGGTCACGAAGATGTCGGCGTTGATCTCCTCGGGGTGAATGTCCATCCCGCCGAAGGAGGAGACCGCGTCCACGATGGTCAGCACGTCGTGGTCACGGCAGATCGCGCCGATCTCGTGCACCGGGTTGACCGTTCCTGACGGAGTGTCGTGATGGCAGACGGAGAGCACGCGGATATCGGGCCGGGCTTCCAGCATGTCGCTGACGGCATCCGGATCGATGGCCTCGTCGTAGGGCACCTCGATCTCGACCAGCTCCCGGCAGTGGCGTGCCGCCCAGAAGCCGAAGCCCTTGCCGTACTCGCCGGAGGCGAGGTTCAGCACCACGTCATCGGCGCCGATCAGCGCGGCGGCGGCGGCTTCGAGCCCGAGCACCGGCTCGCCCATCAGGATCACCGGCGGCAGCGCCGTGCGCAGCGACTCGGCGGTCTTCCGGACAGTCGATTCGTAGAAATTCTGGAACGAGGGGTCGAAATCGTAGGTCACCGGCCGCGAGAGCGCCCGCAGTACAACGGGGTACGCATCGACCGGCCCTGCGCTCAGCGTGATGATGGGGGGATCGTCGTCGATATTGCGCATGGCGAAAGCCGCTAAGTCCCTTAGCCAAAAGGGAAGGATACAGCGGTGTGTCATGTTCCCCAAGGCGACTTGAGGGGGCGCTCCCCGAGGCCAATTCGGAGGTCTCCGCCAGGATGTGACAAGGGCATGACAGGTCGTTTGACGCGCATGTCCTTTGTAGTAGGGTTTGCCCTGCTGGTCTCGTGAGACGCGGGTTGCGCGACGGGCCGAACGGTGACGCGCCACGGAGAGGGAGCCATGCCGGAGACGCCGCATCTGGACCGCGTGAAGAGCCCCGAAGACCTGCGCAGCCTCTCGATCAAGGAGCTCAAGAAAGTTGCCGAGGAGCTTCGCGCCGAGACCGTCGACGCCGTCTCGGTGACCGGCGGCCATCTGGGCGCAGGGCTCGGCGTGGTCGAGCTGACGGTTGCGTTGCACCACGTGTTCGACACCCCGCGCGACCGCCTCATCTGGGACGTGGGGCACCAGTCCTACCCGCACAAGATCATCACCGGGCGGCGCGACAAGATTCGCACCATCCGCCAGCCGGGCGGGCTCTACGGTTTCACCAAGCGGACCGAGAGCGAGTACGACCCCTTCGGCGCGGCGCATTCATCTACCTCGATCTCCGCTGGCCTCGGCATGGCGGTGGCGAGCGGGCTCACTGGCGAGCCGCGCAACGTCATCTGCGTCATCGGCGACGGCGCCATGTCCGGCGGCATGGCCTACGAGGCGATGAACAACGCCGGCTCCATGCCGCCCCGCCTCATCGTCATCCTCAACGACAACGAGATGTCGATCGCGCCGGCGGTAGGCGCACTCAACGCCTACCTCTCGCGGCTGCTCTCCAGCCACCAGTTCCGCAGCCTGCGGGAGCTCGGCAAGCAGTGGGCGCGGCGGCTGCCCAAGGCCATGGGCGACGCCGCCATGCGGGCCGAGGAATACTCCCGCGGCATGGTCACCGGCGGCACCCTCTTCGAGGAGCTGGGCTTCTTCTATATCGGGCCGATCGACGGCCACAATCTGGACCATCTGGTCCCTGTGCTGCGCAACGTGCGCAAGGACGAGACGCCGGGGCCGGTGCTGCTCCACGTCGTCACCAGCAAGGGCAAGGGCTACGAGCCCGCCGAGAGCGCGCCGGATCGCGGCCACGCGCTCGGCAAGTTCGACGTGGTGACGGGCGAGCAGAAGAAGGGCAAGGCCAAGGCGCCGAGCTACACCAGCGTGTTCGCCCAGAGCCTGATCAAGGAGGCCGACCGCGACGAGAAGATCGTGGCGCTGACCGCCGCCATGCCCTCCGGCACCGGGCTCGACAAATTCGCGAAGGCGCACCCCACGCGCTGCTTCGACGTCGGCATCGCGGAGCAGCACTGCGTCACCTTCGCGGCAGGGATGGCGACGGAGGGCCTAAAACCCTTCGCCGCGATCTATTCGACCTTCCTGCAGCGCGCCTACGACCAGATCGTGCACGACGTCGCGATCCAGAAGCTGCCGGTCCGCTTCGCCATCGACCGCGCCGGCCTGGTCGGCGCCGACGGCCCGACGCATGCGGGCAGCTTCGACGTCACCTATCTCAGCACCCTCCCCGGCTTCATTGTCATGGCCGCGGCGGACGAGGCCGAGCTCGTGCACATGGTGCACACGGCGGCGAAGATCGACGACTGCCCCAGCGCCTTCCGATATCCGCGCGGCGAGGGCGTCGGCGTGCCGCTGCCCGAAACACCGCAAGAGCTCCCCATTGGCAAGGGGCGGATCGTGCGCGAGGGCACGGCCATCGCGATCGTCTCCCTCGGCGCCCGCCTGCAGGAGGCGCTGGCCGCAGCCGACGACCTGCAGACGCGGGGGCTGTCGACCACCGTGGCCGATGCCCGCTTCGCCAAGCCGCTGGACGAGGACCTGATCCGCCGTCTGGCGCGTGAGCACGAGGTGGTCATCACCATCGAGGAAGGCTCCATCGGCGGCTTCGGCGCCCACGTCATGCAGTTCCTGGCTATGGCGGGCTACCTCGACTCCGGCCTCAAGATCAGGCCGATGCTCCTGCCCGACCGCTTCGTGGCCCACGGCACGCCCGCCGGCATGTACGAGGACGCGGGGCTGACCGCGCGCGACATCGCCGACATGGCGATCGCCGCCCTCGGCAGCAACTCGGCCACCCAGCCGCAACGCGCCTGACGCTTATGGAGGTTGCGCGCGCCGGCCCGGACCGGCGGAGTGAAACCATCGTCCGCCAGCCGTCGGACAGTCATAACGGCCCCGTTCCAGCCCCCGACATCGAACAGGTCATCGAGGATGCCGCCGCCGGCCTGCGCGGCCTCCAGCATGACGACGGCCACTGGCTGTTCGAGCTCGAGGCCGACGCGACCATCCCGGCCGAGTACGTCCTCCTCAACCACTTCCTCGACGAACTCGATCCAGAGACCGAGGCGCGGCTCGGTACCTACATCCGCAGCCGCCAGGCCGATCACGGCGGCTGGCCCCTCTTCCACGGCGGCGCGTTCGACATCAGCTGCACCGTCAAGGCCTACTACGCCCTCAAGCTGATCGGCGACGACCCGGAGGCGCCGTACATGGTGCGCGCCCGCAAGGCCGTGCTTGCCGCCGGCGGTGCGGCCCGATGCAACGTGTTCACGCGCATCACGCTCGCGCTCTTCGGCCAGGTGCCGTGGCGCGCGGTGCCGTCCATGCCGGTGGAGATGATCAACCTGCCGCGGTGGTTCCCCTTCCACCTGGACAAGGTCTCCTACTGGTCGCGCACCACCATCGTGCCGCTCACGATCCTGCTCGCGCTCAAGCCCCGCGCGAAGAACCCGCGCGGCATCGGCATCGCGGAGCTGTTCACCGCTCCGCCGGAGCGAGAATGGCACTACTTCCCGAGGCGAACCGTCACCCAACGGTCCTTCTTGACTCTCGACCGTGTGCTCACGGTCGGTGAGAAGGCGATACCTGGCGGGGTGCGGCGCCGCGCGATCGACAAGGCGCTCGACTGGTGCATGACCCGGCTCAACGGCGAGGACGGCCTGGGCGCGATCTTCCCGCCGATGGCCAACGTCGTCATGGCCTTCGATGCGCTGGGCTATGGGCCCGATCATCCGCCGCGCCGCACCGCCCGCCGCGCGCTCGACCTGCTGCTGACCGAGCCAGTGAACGGCAGCCAGTATTGCCAGCCCTGCGTCTCGCCGGTGTGGGACACAGGCCTCGCCGCGCACAGCCTGATGGAGTGCGACAGCGAGGAGAATCACCGAGCGGCGGAGGACTCCCTCCCCTGGCTCGCCGACCTCCAGATCCGCGATGTCGCGGGCGACTGGGCGGCGATGCGGCCCGCCGCCCCGCCGGGCGGCTGGGCCTTCCAGTACCGCAACGATTACTACCCTGACGTGGACGACACGGCGGTGGTGGCCATGGCACTGCACCGCGCCGATCCCGAGGCCCACCGCGAGGCGATCGAGCGGGCGGCCGAATGGATCGTCGCCATGCAGAACGAGAACGGCGGATGGGGCTCCTTCGACGCCGAGAACGAGCACTATTCGCTCAACCACATTCCCTTCGCCGACCACGGCGCCCTGCTCGACCCCGCGACCGCCGACGTGAGCGCACGGTGCGTGAGCTTCCTCTGTCAGATCGGCTACACGCGCGAGCACGAGACCGTCGCCAAGGGGCTCGCCTATCTCCTCGCCGAGCAGGAGGAGAACGGCTCCTGGTTCGGCCGCTGGGGCACCAACTACATCTACGGCACCTGGTCGGTGCTCTGCGCGTTGAACGCCGCCGGCGAGGACCCGGCGTCGCCCGCCATCCGCAAGGCGGTCGCCTGGCTCGAAGCCAAGCAGCGCGCCGACGGCGGCTGGGGCGAGACCGGGGACAGCTACTACGCTGAGCGCATCGAGCGCTCGTTCGACGTGGTCTCGACCCCGTCGCAGACCGCGTGGGCGCTGCTCGGGCTCATGGCCGTGGGCGAGGTCGGGAGCGACTCGGTCGGGCGCGGCGTCGACTATCTCTGCCGCGCCGAGCGCGAGGGCGCGAAGTGGCTGGAGGACGACTACACCGCCGTCGGCTTCCCGCGCGTCTTCTACCTCCGCTACCACGGCTACAGCGCCTACTTCCCGCTCTGGGCGCTGGCGCGCTACCGCTCGCTTGTGCGCGGCAACGCCCCCCGCCCGCGCTACGGCATGTAGCAACTCACGCGACCGGGGGCGCATGGCTGACCGGTCCCGCATCGGCATCGTCACGGGCCTCATGGCAGAGGCTGCAACCCTGCCCGAGGGCGATTTCTGGATCGCGGTCTCAGCGGCGAGCCCTGCGCGCGCGGCGCAGGCAGCCGACGCCATGATTGCGGGCGGTGCCAGGTTGCTGGTGAGTTACGGCGTTGCCGCCGGGATCGATCCGCGTCTCGGCCCTGGTGCCCTGCTGCTCCCCGAAACGGTGATCGCCCACGAGGGGGAGGTCGAGACGCCCGACCGCGGCGGCGTGCGCGACCAGCTTCAGCGGATGACCTCCTTCAGGCGGGAGGAGGGACGAGGCCCGCCGGAGCCGCCGCCGAAAGAGGACTACCTGCCGGTGGACACCACCGTGCGCGAGGCGCTTTCCCAGGGTCTCGGGGAACGCACTGAAGGCGGCGCGCTCGCCGGCGTCGACCACCCGCTGATGTACGGCGACCAGAAGCTCTCGCTCTTCGCTCAGACCCGCGCCAGGGCCGCGGACATGGAGAGCCACGTCGTCGCCCGCGCTGCCGCGGCGGCCGGCGTCCCCTTCGTCGTCATCCGCGTCGTCAGCGACCCGAGCAACAGGTCGCTGCCGCGAGCCGCCCTGGCCGGGATCACCGAGGACGGCCGCATCGACGGCGGAGCGGTCGCGGGCGCGCTGCTGCGGCGCCCGTGGGAGTGCATGGATATGCTGACGCTCGCGCTCGACGGAGCGCAGGCGATGCGCCGGCTACGCCGCGTTGGTCGCCGGGCGGCGCCCCTTCTCGCGAGCCTCTGACGCCGCCTCTTCGGCCAGGCGGATCTCGCGCAGCTTCTCCTGCACGTGCCGATCGAACATGTACTGGGCGGGCCGCGCCTTGGTCAGGTCGATCTCGGGCACCATCGGCCCGGTCGTCCTGATCCCCCGCAGCTTGATCATCAGCGCGGCCCAGGGCCGGGCGAGCGAGTGCTCCGCCGCCGTCGGCTCGTAGCCGCAATGGACCATGCAGTCGGCGCACTTCTCGTAGCGGCCGGTGCCGTAGGAGTCCCAGTCGGTCTCCTCCATCAGCGCGCGGAAGCTCCCGGTATAGCCTTCGCCGATCAGGTAGCAGGGCTTCTGCCAGCCGAAGACGTTGCGCGTCGGGTTGCCCCAGGGCGTGCACTGGAAATCCTGGTTGCCGGCGAGGAAGTCCAGGAAGAGGCTGGACTGGCTGAACCGCCACTTCTTGCCCGCGCCGCGCGCGAAGATGTCGCGGAACAGCTCCTTGGTCTTGCTGCGGTTGAGGAAGTGCTGCTGGTCCGGCGCGCGCTCGTAGGAATAGCCGGGCGAGACCGTGATCGCCTCGGCGCCGAGCTCGTCGGTGACGAAATCGAAGAATTCCGCAAGCCGCTCTGCCGGGTGGCCGTCGAAGACGGTGGCGTTGACGTTGACCCGGAAGCCCCGGCTCCGCGCCTCCTTGATCGCCGCCACCGCGCGCTTGAACGTGCCGGGCTGATCGACCGCGTGGTCGTGCTCCTCCTCCAGACCGTCCAGGTGGACCGAGAAGGTCAGGTACTTGGTCGGCGTGAAGAGATCGAGCTTCTTCTTCAGCAGCAGCGCGTTCGTGCAGAGATAGACGAACTTCTTGCGCGCAATGATGCCGCTAACGATCTCGCCGATCTCCGGGTGGATCAGCGGCTCGCCGCCGGGGATCGAGACCATCGGCGCGCCGCACTCGTCCACCGCCTGCAGGCACTCGTCGACGCTCAGGCGCTGGTTCAGAATCTCGGGTGGGTAGTCGATCTTGCCGCAACCGGGGCACGCGAGGTTGCAGCGGAACAGCGGCTCCAGCATGAGCACGAGGGGATAGCGCTTCTCGCCCCCGAGCTTCTTGCCGACGATATAGGCGCCGACGCGGATCTTCTGGATCAGCGGGACGGACATGAGCCCCTACTCGGCGGGCGCCGCACCGGCGGCCGGCTCCTGCGCCTTGCCGTTGCCGCTCGCCTCGACCAGCTCGGCCGGCAGCTTGAAGCGCACCCGCTCCTTGATCCCGTCCTGAATCTGCAGCTCGACCGTGTTGATCTCACGCAGCCGGGCGACCAGGTCCTGCACCAGCTCCTCGGGCGCCGATGCGCCGGCGGTCACGCCCACGCGGCGCACGCCGTCGAACCACGTCGGGTCGAGGTCGCGGGCGTCGTCGATCAGGTGGGTTGGCACGCCCATCTCCTCGCCGATCTCCCGCAGGCGGTTGGAGTTGGAGCTGTTGCGCGCACCCACCACGAGGATCAGCTCCACCTCTTCCGCGAGCTTGCGCACCGAGGCCTGGCGGTTCTGCGTCGCGTAGCAGATGTCCTTCACATCGGGGCCGGAAATGCTCGGAAAGCGCGAGGTCAGCGCCTCGATCACGTCGCGGGTGTCGTCGACGCTGAGCGTGGTCTGGGTGACGTAGGCGACCTTGTCGGGATTGGCCACCTCCAGCTTGGCGACGTCGGCGGGCGTGGCAACGATATGGACGCCGTTTTTCACGCGGCCGCTGGTGCCCTCGACCTCGGGGTGCCCGTCGTGGCCGATCAGGATGATCTCGCGGCCCTCGTGCTCGTAGCGCCGCGCCTCGATATGCACCTTGGCCACCAGCGGGCAGGTCGCGTCGATCACCGGGAGGTTGCGGAGCGCGGCTTCGCTCTCCACCTTCTCCGAGACGCCGTGGGCGCTGAAGATCGTGACCGCGCCTTCCGGCACCTCGTCGATCTCCTCGACGAAGACCGCGCCCTTCTTGCGCAGATCGTCCACTACCCGCTTGTTGTGCACGATTTCGTGGCGGACGTAGACCGGCGGGCCAAAGACTTCGAGCGCCCGCTCAACGATCTCGATTGCCCGCTCGACGCCCGCGCAGAAGCCCCTGGGCTCCGCCAGGATGACCTGCATGCTGCCGTTGTCGCCCACCTTAGGCCCTCGCTCAGTCCTGGGGGTGCTCGGGGCGGGATCGTCGACTCCGCTCCCTGAGCCACCGCCTCACCCTATCGCAGACCCACGATTCCGACAACACACGCGTTCCCCATCCGTTTGCGCAACCGGCCTCCCCAGAAGGCGGGCTGTCGGCCTGGGATTTTTGGCAAGAAACAAACATTTTGAGGCGGCACGAGCCGGGATCATGCGGGATTCCCGTCTACGTCCAAAGGATTCCGTCCCATGCGTCGGTCGGCGCTGACGGGGCGGGGCATCCCCTCGCGCTCCGCAAGCAGCTCGCCCGCGCCTTCGATGCGCAACAGCGCAAGGGCGAGGCGGGCGATCTCAATCGGCGCCACCGGTTCTCCATCCCTGTCGAGCGTGGCCACCGTCATCGCCGCCGCCGCGCCCACGGCCTCGAGCGCGACCGGCCGGGTGCCTTCCCTGGCGCTCTCGACGATGGCAGCCGCCCAGGTCTTGGCGGCGCGGTCGATCTCGCGTTGCCGGTGGATCTGCGCGCGCCTGCGCTTGACGTAGCGGCCCACGGACGAGCGCGAGCACGCGGCGCCGTGTGCGCGAATCACCACCGCGATGGCGTCGATGGTGGCGCCGTCCTCGATCGCCACGTCCACGGCGGCGCGGATCTCGGGCAGCAACAGCTCAATTGTGGAACGCCGGCTCATATCGCATCCTCTCGCGTTGTGTGGCGCGATGCTGAAGCGGACGCCGGAAGCTGTGCACCGCACCATGGTCCGGTGACTCGCGAGCGACGAGGCTACGCTACGCTCCCCTCCCCTTATGGTGCCGCTGGACCATTCGTCCGCCGCACGCGACGTGCTGTATCGTCGGGCAAGCGCACGGAAACCACGAGAGGGCCGAGAGATGACGCACGTCGCCGTATGCGTGACCGCCCCGAGCCGCGCCGAGGCCGAGGCCATCGGCCGCGCGCTGGTCGAAGCGCGCCTCGCGGCGTCGGTCAACATCGTGCCGGCCGTGTCGTCCTTCTACTGGTGGGAGGGTGCGCTCCGCGAAGGCGACGAGGCCATGCTATGGGCGAAGACCCGCTCCGATCTCGTCGAGCCACTCACGGCCAAGGTCAAGGCGCTGCACAGCTACACCTGCCCCTGCGTCATCGCGCTCCCGATCAGGGGCGGCAATCCCGACTACCTCGCCTGGATCGACGCCGAGACTGCGACTCCGCCCACCGATGCCGACAAGGCATGACCCGGCGCTGACGAGACGGGCGCTATGGAACAGACCTTCAGGTATCGAAGGGAAGTCTCACGTTTCCTCGCCACCGCCTTCGAACGCCGTCTGTAGGTCGTCAGGGAGCGGCTCGAAGAAGGCGGCGGGAATGGTCATCCCCCGATCTATGCCCACCGGGCGTGGCTCGCGTGCCGGTTTGGGGAGCGCGCGAATCTCGGCAATCGGTACGTTGCGCCGGCACAGGACAATCGTCTCGCCTCGCTCGACGCGCTTGAGATAACGCGAGAGGTGCGCCTTGGCCTCAGTCACATTGACCCAAATCATGTTCCTCTCACTGATCACAGTCCCTGTAAGTTTCGAGGCGCATGAGACGTCCCTTACCACTGCCGGTCGACGCCGATGGCGTCGAAGACCTCATCGATCGAGACCAGCGCGCAATTCTCCAGCCTCGCCTGGGCCGCAAGTAGCCGGTCCCACGGATCGCGGTGGTCCCAATCGAATTGCGCCGCATACTCGGCATGGTCGTGGGTGATGGGAAGGTCCTCGACGTCGTTGCGCCTGAGCGCCGCCCGCAGCTCCTGCGGCGGCAAGGCGATGCGGCTGCGCTGCGCCTTCCACTCAAGCTCGTAGATCGAGACCGCGCTGATGAGCAGCACGTTCTCGCGATCCAGAATCAACCCCCTTGCGGTCGCAGACAGTCTCGGACTGCCCGCGACCCACCAGTAGACGGCATGGCTATCGAGAAGCAGCCTCACGAAGCCTTCGGCGGGCCGCGCCAAATGCCGAGGGTGTCGCTGTAGCTGCCCGCGTCGATCATGGCCTGCTCCGGATCCTCGTGGTCGAAGAGGTCATCGGGCAGGTTGAGGTGCTGGAGCGGCGCGGCTTCCCGCTGCCCGGCCTCGGCCGGCGGCACGATGCGCGCCTGCGGCTCGCTCCCCTTGGTGATCATGATTTCTTCGCCCTCCTTGGCGCGCGCCAGGAGGCTGGAGAAGCTGGCACGGGCCTCGGCAACCTTGAAGACCTTGGTCGGCATGGTCCCAATCCCCTATTCGCGCCAGCGACGAACACCGTGCTCGCCCTCCCAAGATATGTACAACATAGTTGATCATGTTTCAACGGCAATTCCACGAACGACCGCCATTGCTGGCAGTTTGACGCAGCCCGCAGGGTGCCCATGATGGCGGGGCGGGAGGAGCGGGGGCGACATGGTCTACGACGAGCCGGTCTTCAAGACGCTGGGCGATACCGCCATCAACGTCGAGTTCGGCGACGAATCGAGCATCCCCATCAACTTCCGCATCCTGGCGCTCGACTTCGCGCTCCGCGAGCACCCGCCCAGGGGGCTGGTTGAGACCAACCCGCAGGTGCGCACCCTCGGCCTCGTCTTCGACCCGCTCGCCACCACGCGCGCGCACATCGTCGACCACGTGAAGGCACTGATCGCCGCCCAGGGCACGGTCGAGACCCTGCCGAGCCGCCGCGTGATCATCCCGGCGCTTTACGACGACCCCTGGTCGCGCGAGTGCGCCGAGGCCTTCGGCGTGCGCAACAACATCGAGTACATCGCCGAGTTCAACGACATGACGGTGGCGCAGGTCATCGAGACCCACACCGGCTGCGACTACTGGGTCACCGGCGTGGGCTTCGTCCCCGGCGCCTTCATGTCCTACGCCATGGACCCCGGGAAGCGCTTCGGCGCGCCGCTCTATCGCACGCCCCGCACCTGGACCCACGCCAGGCTGCTAAATTTCGGCGGGCTCACCTCCACCATCTATCCGATCCGGATACCGGGCGGCGGCCAGCTCTTCGGCCGCACCCCTATCGAAATCTTCGACCTCAGGGAGATCAGCCCGGCCTTCGCCGACGGCCCGGTGCTCGCCCGCGCCGGCGACCGGCACCGCTACGAATCGATTGGGCGCGAGGAGTACGACGCGATCCGCGCCGAGGTCGAGGCCGGCACCTACGCGTACCGGGTCGAGGAGGACACCTTCGATTGCACAGGCTACGAGGCCTGGCTCGCCGAGACCGGGGAGCCGGCGGAGAAGCACGACCCCGAGAGCACATGGGGGCCGTTCTGATGCCAGCCCGGAAATCTCACCAAGATCATGGTCTGCGCGACACTGTCCGGCCGAGAGGGCAGGAAAGGCGCGCAGCGCGATGTGGGACATCGGGCAAGCGGCTTGACGAACGCTCTCGGTTGGACAGTGTCGCCCTTCGGGTCGTGCTCAGGCGCCCATCCGCGGCGTCGCGGGCCTCAACCGTAGTCCCTGCTACGCCCGTCGGCCCGCTCCTGGCGGAACGAACGCCTGGGCGCGACGCAGGCCGTGATCCTGGTGGGATTTCCGGGCTCGAGGTCATCGACGGCGGCCTGCGCACCACGGTCCAGGACATGGGGCGGCGCGGCGGCCAGGCTTTGGGGATTCCACCCTCCGGCGCGCAGGACGGCTTCGCGCTCCGGATCGCCAATCTGCTGGTCGGCAACGCGCCCGGAGGGCCGCTGGTGGTGCGCGACGATCCCGGCGCGGCGGGCTTCGAAATGACTCTCGGCCGGTTGAAGCTCCGGGCGCTTGAGGACCAGGTGCTGGCGCTCACCGGCGCGGACACGGGCGCGACCGTGGACGGCGAGGCGGTGCCCTGCTGGTCGAGCTTCGTCCTGCGCGAAGGCCAGACGCTCGCCTGTGGTCTGGCGCAGAGCGGCGCACGCGCCTACCTCGCGGTTCACGGCGGCATCGATGTGCCGCTCTACCGGGGCAGCCGCGCCACCCATGTCAGCGGCGGCTTCGGCGGGCTGGAGGGGCGCCCGCTCGCGAAAGGCGACCGCCTGCCGGTCGGTGCGGCGACGGCAGCGGCGGCGGACCTTGCCGGGCGCCGGCTGCGGCCCGATCTGGTTCCGGCCTATGCGCCACCCATGCAGGTGCGCACGGTCGCCGGGCCCGAGGAGCATCATTTCACCGCCGAGAGCGTCGAGGCCTTCTACGCCACCGGATGGAAGCTCAACCCCAAGGCGGACCGCACGGGGATGCGCTTCATCGGCCCGGAGCTCTCCTTCAGGCCGGGGCGCCCGCACTACCTGATCGAGGACGCGGGCAAGGATCCCTCCAACATCGTCATCGACCCCGGCGCGCCGGTGGGTACCGTGCAGGTGCCCTCGGGCGTCGAGCCGATCGTGCTCTGCGTCGATTCGCCCAGCATCGGCGGCTATGCGCGGATCGCCATCGTGATCACCACCGACATGGCGCGCGTCGGGCAGGTCCGCCCCTTCGAGGAGACGCGCTTCGTCCGCATCTCGCACGAGGACGCGGTGACGGCGCTCGCGGCGCAGGAAGCACTGATCGCGGACCCGGACATCATCATCTGAACGCCAGCAACTCGGGGGGCAAGACATGCAACGAGCGATGGACATCAACAGCGATGTCGGCGAGAGCTTCGGCAACTACTCCTTCGGCGCCGACGCCGAGATCATTCCGAGTCTTTCATCGGTCAACGTGGCCTGCGGTTTCCACGCGGGCGATCCGGTGCACATGGAACGCACGGTGACGCTGGCCAAGGAGAACGACGTCGCCGTCGGCGTGCACTGGGGCCTGCCGGACGTCAACGGCTTCGGCCGGCGCGAGATGAAGATCTCGACCGACGAGGCGCGCTGCCTCACGCTCTACCAGATCGGCGCGCTGCGGCAGATCGCGTCATCGGTGGGCGCCACCATCGACCACCTGGTCCCCCACGGCGCGCTCTACCCGATGCTGGCGCGGGACGAGAAGATCGGCGGCGCCATGGTCGATGCGATCAACAGCGTGGGCGAGCCCTGGGTGCTCTACTGGCCGACGCCGCTGGAGCGGCACCGCTTCTACGAGATCGCCGGACGCGAGGGGATCCCCATCGTCCACGAGATCTGCATCGACCTGGACTATCGTGCCGACGGTTCGCTGATCGTGGAGCGGATCAAGCAGGCCAGGGATCCGAGTTACATCGCCGACCGGGTGCAGCGCTTCGTCGAGGAGGGCAAGCTCGGCACCGTCGACGACACCGACCTGGAGTTCGAGGCGCAGGCGATCCTGCTCCATGGCGACGGCCCCAACGCGACCGAGGTGGTGAGCGCGGTGCGGACCACGCTCGAGCGCATGCAGGTCGCGGTCCAGCCCGCCAGCACCCTCGTGCATTGAGCGGCCGCCCCAAGCTTTCAGAATCAAAAAACCCCGGCGCCCGCAGTCCTGGGCGCCGGGGTCCGAAAAAGCTTCAGAGAGCCTGAAGCGGGGTTCGCCCCCTACTCCGCCGCCATCTTCTGCGGCTGGGGAATACCGTCGATGGGGCAGCCCGTGACGCCGATGGAATCGCGGGTGATGGATTCGACCATCTGCTGGGCCCGGCGCGGGTCCTCGACCCAGGTGCGGTAGAAGTCGAACGGGCACTCGGCCACGCCCTTGTCGCCGTCGCCCGAGGCATAGACGCCCGTGTAGCCCCGGTGCATCAGCTTGAAGAGGTGGTTCTGCGCCTGATCGTTGGCCCGAGCATCGCGAATCTGCGACACGGAGAGCTGTGCGTATTGGATGCCGTACTCCTCCTCGCCGCACTCGCCCAGGGTCCGGCCGTCGAAGCCGATGATCCCCGAGTGGCCGAAGTAGGTGTAGACGCCGTCGTTGCCGGCGGCGTTGGCGACCGCCACGTAGCAGCAGTTGGACCAGGCCATCGCCTTCGCCATCATGATCTGCTGGTCCTTCGCCGGGTACATGTAGCCCTGGCAGCGGACGATCAGCTCGGCGCCCTTGACCGCGCAGTCGCGCCAGATCTCGGGATAGTTGCCGTCGTCGCAGATGATCAGGCTGACCTTCATCCCCTTGGGCCCGGTGCTGACATAGGTGTTGTTGCCGGGATACCAGCCCTCGATCGGGCACCAGGGCAGGATCTTCCGGTACTTCTGGACGATATCGCCCTCGTTGTTCATCAGGATGAGGGTGTTGTACGGGTTCTTGTTGGGGTGATCCTCGTGCACCTCGCCGGTCAGCGAGAAGACGCCCCAAGTGTTCGCCTCGCGGCAGGCCTCGGCGAAGATGTCGGTCTCGGGCCCCGGAATCTCCGACGCCGTGTCGAACATCTCCTTGCGGTCGTACATGATCCCGTGCGTGCTGTATTCCGGGAAGATCGCGAGATCCATCCCCGGCAGCCCGACCTTCGCGCCGACGATCATGTCGGCGATCTTCTTCGAGTTGTCGATCACATCCTGGCGCGTGTGCAGGCGCGGCATCTTGTACTGAAAGACCGCGCACCCCACGGTATCGGGGCTGCTGACGATATCGCCGTGTCTCATGGCATGTCCTCCCTAGTGGTCCGTATCCTGGCCACGCTTATACCCCGCCCCAGACCGGAAACCAAACACGGGCCAAGCGTGCCACGGCCGCAATCGAGTGGTGGCGGCGTCCAGTTCGTCGCTATACGGTCATGTGCTTGCGCACGATTTCGTCTGTCAATGCGTCGATCGCGCCGCTCGCCGCGATCTCGCCTCTCTCGATGATGCAGAAGTGCTGGGACGACGCACGCGCGAACTTCACGTTCTGTTCGACAAGAACGATCGTCAAGCCGACCTGTTTGTTGAGCTGTTGGATCGTATCTTCAATCTGCTCGACGATGTTGGGCTGGATGCCCTCCGTGGGCTCATCCAACAGCAGGATTCGGGGCTCAGACGCCAGCGCCCGGGCGATTGCCAACTGCTGCTGCTGGCCCCCCGACAATAGCCCGGCCCTGCGGCCGAGGTTGTCGCGCAAGTAAGGGAACATGTCCCTCACCAGGTCGGGCACGACCCGCCTGCGGTCGGCGCGCGCGTAACATCCCATCAGAATATTGTCGCGAATCGAGAAATCGGGAATGAGCTCCCGTCCCTGGGGAACGTAGCCGAGTCCGCCACGGGCGCGAAGATAGGTGGGCCTTGTGGTGATATCCTCCCCGTCCAGCGTGATCGTGCCACGGGTGCGGACGTCCAGCCCCAGAATGCTCTTGAGCAGCGTCGTCTTGCCGACGCCGTTCCGCCCCAAAATACTGACGATTTCGCCGCTCTGAACCAACAAATCTATATCGCGCAAGACGTGGCTCGCGCCGTAGTAGGAATTCACTTGCACGAGTTCAAGCATGGGTGATGCCGCCGCTTCCTAGATAGGCATCGATCACCGCCTGGTCATTTTCGATTTGCTCGACTGTCCCTTCCGCGAGCTTCTTGCCCAAGTGCATGACGGTAATGACCTCGCAAATCGACCGCACGAACGTCATGTCATGCTCCACGACGATGATTGAATGCTCGCCCCTGAGGCTGTTGATAATTTCGGAGGTCTTTTCCGTCTCAAGCGCAGTCATGCCCGCCGTGGGCTCGTCCAACAGCACGAGCTTGGGGTCCTGCACCAGAACCATGCCGAGCTCCAGCCACTGCGTCTGCCCGTGAGACAAATTCCCCGCCAGGTTGGCGCTTTCTTCGGTCAGGCTCGCCAGCTCCAGGGCGCGCTCGATCTGTCGATCGAGTTGGCGCGGCTTTGCGCTTACCAGCAAGTTGCGCCACACCGACAGGCTGCGGGTGTACGCTACCTCCAGGTTCTCGCGCACCGTCAGGTCCTTGAACACGCTCGGCACCTGAAATTTCCGGCCGATCCCTCTGCGCGCTATCTTGTGCTCCTGCCGATTGGTGATGTTGTCACCCAAGAACGTCACCTTGCCGCCGGTCGACTTGGTGCGGCCGGTGATGAGGTCCATGAGGGTCGTCTTGCCCGCGCCATTGGCCCCGATAAGGACACGTAACTCTCCCTCTTCCACGGCCATGCTGAACCCATCCACCGCACGGAACCCGCGGAAGTTCACTTCCAAATCCTCGATCTCCAAAATTGCCGCCATGCTAAGTCGATTGCCTCTTTCGCATTCGAATCTTCAGGCAACGCCCGTCGTCTCACACCCCATCACCGTTACCTGATGCGCCTTTCGTTGACTCTCCTGTGAAGCCAGTCCAGTCCCCAGTCCGCCCCTTGCTGGATGAAGCCCGCGAGCCCGCGCGGCATCACCAGAACGACGAACAGGAAGATCGCCCCGATGATGAGCTGCCAGGCCTCCACGAACGTTTCAGTTTCGCTGACCGTCGCTTCGACGACGTTCAACAGAATCGCGCCGAGGCAGGCGCCCAACAGCGACCAGCGCCCGCCCACGGCCGCCCAGACCACCATCGATATGCTGAAGCCGATGTTCATGAATGTGGGCGACGCGAACTCCGCCGCGACCACATAGAGCATGCCTGCCAACCCGGCGATAGCTGCGGAGACGCAGAAGAAGAACACCTTGTAGATGGCGACGTCGTAGCCGAGATAGCGCACGCGCTCCTCGTTGTCGCGGATGGCCTGCAGCACCACGCCCACCTTGGTGTTGACCAGCCACCGCGCGCCGATCAGCACCAGGCAGGTGATGATCGCGATTAGATAATAGGTTTCGACGAGATAGGGATCGAACTCCAGACCGCCCACCGTGAACCAGCCGAGATCGGTCAGTCCGTTGAAGCCGTTGATGAGTGGCTGCGCGTCGATAACCAGAAGCCGGACCAGCAGGCACAAGGCGAGCGTCAGAATCGCGACATAGACGCCCGCAATTCGGGCGCGGAACATGGCGTAGCCCAGCACCAGCGCAATCAGCGTGGGCATGACCAGCCCCATGGCCACGCCGAACCACTGCTCCTTGAACGGAATCCAGAGGAACGACCCCTGGTTGATGCAGCAGAGGTCGATGGGCGCGCCCGGTTCCGACGTCCACAGCATGAAGTCGGGAACCGGCTCGTCGGATCCCTGTGCCAGGCTCGTCGGGCTCGCCAGCTTTAACGACATCGCCAGCATGTAGGCGCCGAAGCCGAAGAAGAGACCCTGGCCCAGATTGAGGATTCCGGCGTAGCCCCAGGACATGCTGATGGCGATGCCGAGCATGCCAAACACCAGATACTTGGAAATCCGGTTCAACCAGAAAACGTCCATGAAGAGCGGGAGAAGCATGACCACGACGATGAACAGGCCGTATGCGGCGAGCTGCAGATTGGTCCGGGTCAAGACCTGCATCGTCAGCGACCCCGGCGGGAGAACAAGCCCTGGGGCCGCAGGATGATGACGACGATGATGACGCCGAACACGATCGCCCTGGC
The DNA here is from genome assembly GCA_022820945.1 of Alphaproteobacteria bacterium. Lineage (GTDB taxonomy): Bacteria > Pseudomonadota > Alphaproteobacteria > UBA828 > UBA828 > WTGU01. The sequence goes on from JAJEEP010000049.1 coordinate 129,339, forward strand.
GAGGACGTCATTCAGCAGACTCGCCACCCAGCCCTGGACCTCGCCCAGGATCACGGCCGAGCCGAGCGTGCCGAAAAGGCTGCCGACGCCGCCCATGACCACGACCAAGAAGCCGTCGATCACGAACGGGGTGCCCATGCTGGGCGAGACCGTCTTGAAGCCGGCCAGCATCACGCCAGCGGCCCCGGCCAGCGCAGAGCCATAGGCGAAGGTCCACGCGTTGATCTTCTTGTCGTCGATGCCGCAGCAGGATGCGATGCCGCGATTGCGCGACACCGCGCGCAATTGCATGCCGAAGGACGTATGGAAGATCAGCCACCAGGTCAGAATGAACAGCCCGATCGTCAGCACGATGATGAAGGTCCGGTAGGGCTGCACCACGAAGTCGCCGACCAGGAACGTTTCCCGGAAGAACGAGGGGATCGGGACGTTCTGCAGACCCGGCCCCAGACCATCGATGTGCAAGCCTGCGAATGCAGCCCCGAACTCAAGGCGAATGGCCTGCTGGATGATGATCGCGAGCCCCCATGTCGCGAGCAGCGTATCCAGTAGGCGGCCGTACAGTCTTCGCACTACGAAGCGCTCGATGGCGTAGCCGAATGCACCGGTGACGACGAAGGCGACCGGAATGGTAAGCAGAAAATGCAGGCCGAAATGGGTTTGACAAAGAACGGTGACGTAGGCGCCGATCATGACGAGCTCGCCATGCGCCATGTTGATGACACCCATGGTGCCGTAGGTGATGGCGAGCCCGAGAGCGACCAACAGCAAAATGGACGAAAGACTCAGTCCGATGAAAATTACGTCGGCCATACTATGTGAGCCGTTTCGGTTCCGACGATGCGCGACTCCAGACTGACGGGGGCCGGCGTCGAGACACCAGCCCCCGCAGCGTCAACGGTTACGTCTTGAGCTTGCTGGAATCCAGGCCAGCCTGCGTGCAGAAGAGATTATCGGGCGCTTCGCCGTATGCCGAATAGGGAAGCGGCATCAGCGGCTCTGCGTACTCGTCGACGATCTCGGCCTGGCCGTCGGAGCCCCAGACCCCGATACGCGGCGTCAGCCAGCAGTGCAGGTTCTCGGGCTCGATACGCACGCGCCCTTCCGGCGCATCGACCTCTTGCCCCTTGGAGGCTTCGCGAACCGAGAGAGGATCGACCTCGCCCGCCTTCTCCACCGACTGCGCCCACAGGAACACCTGGAAATACGCACACTCCATGGCGTGATAGGTGACGGTATCGGCGCCCATCGTGCTCTTCACGTCTTCCACGAACTTCTCGTTCGCGGCGTTGCTCACCGTCTGGAAATAGGGGAAGGACGTGACACTACCCGCGGCATAATCGGCCCCCATCGCCTGCACTTCGATTTCCGAGCACACCGTGGCAAAGATGGGGAACTTGTCGTAGCTCAGCCCCTGGTTGATGAACTCGCGGCGGAAGGCGACGATCGAATCGCCGACGACATTGGAGTAGACGCAGTCGCACTCGCCGGCTTCCCACATGGTCTTCATCTTGTTGACCATGGAGCCCCACTCGGTGTGGCCGAGTTCGAGGTACTCGTCGGCCACCCAGGAGCCGCCTTCTCTCTCCACCAGGATCTTGCAGACCTTGGCCATCTCGCGCGGGTAGATGTAGTTCGACCCTACGATGAAGAACTTGTTGTAGCCCTGCTTCGTGATCCACGGAACGAAGTTCTCTTGCTGCTGGTTGGGAACAGCGCCCGTGTAAATGACGTTCTTCGAGCACTCGAACCCCTCATAGAAGGTGGGGTACCAGTACAGATTCTTACGTTTCTCGAACACCGGCAATGCCGCCTTGCGGCTCGCCGAGGTGTAGGAACCGAAAACGGACGGCACCCTGTCCCGCACAACCAGCTTGTTGGCCTTCTCGTTGAACGTGCGCGGGTCGGAGGCCGGATCTTCGATGATCGGCACCACCTTCTTGCCGAGTACGCCACCGTTCGCATTGATTTGGTCGATGGCCATCTCGGTGACTTTGCTCAACTGCTTCTCGACAATCGCCGTCGTACCCGTCAGCGAGTAAAGAACGCCGACCTCGATCTCGTCATCGTCGGCCCAGGCGAACTGATAGTCCTTCACCCAGACATGCGGGAACGTGGTCAACCCAGCGGCACCGAGCGCGATACCGGATTTCTTCAAGAAGTCTCGACGTCTCATAGCTCCCTCCTCCCCATTCTTTGTGCAAGCACAAAGGGCGATCTTCTGTTGTAAATTGTGTGATTCGTGGCTGGCAATTTGCCGAACTTCACGTCGGCCGAAAGGGCGGGATGGACAAATAAAACCGAATAGAAAGTGTCCACCTCATTCTCCCTAGCGGTCCGCACAAGCTTGCCCGTCTTACCCTCGATCCCAAAGCATCGAGCGGGATGCCTAAGGGCATGCTGCCTAGACACGTCGCGAGCATCGTATGGGTGCCCCTACCCACCGTCAAGCAGCAGCCCTCCTCAGGCGACGCACGGGATTTTGAGGCAGCCAGGAAAGGGGTGCTCCCTGTAGTCATCCAACAGCGACGAACAGGAGCAACCGGATGCCACGGCGCGCTTCGACGATAGAGAGTCTACCGATGGTCTTTGTCCTGGTGAACGAAATGCCAACCGACCAACGCGGCGCTGGACCCCCCGGCACGAACGCGCCCATACTTCGAGGCAACAAATAACGATCACGACAGGGAATGGAGGGGACGATGGATCTGATTCTGGCGAACGGCAAGATCGTGACCGCCCACGAGAGCTACGACGCCGATATCGGAATCGAGGGCGGTGTCATCAAGCAGATCGGCCACGGCCTGGGGCCCGCCGGCCGCACCGTCGATTGCAGCGGCAAGATCCTGTTCCCCGGCGGGGTCGACGTACACACCCACGTCGAGTTCGAGCTGATGGGGCAGGAAACCGCTGACGACTTCCACTCGTCCACGGTGGCGGCCGCCTGCGGCGGGATCACGACGATCTGCGATTACGCGTTCCCGGAGCCCGGTCAATCGCTGCAGGACTGTCTCGTCACCTGGAACAAGCGGGGCGAGAAGTCGGTGATCGACTACGGCCTGCACCCGACAATCTTCCAGCCCGGCGAGCACACCCTCAGCCAGATGCGGGACTGCGTCGCCGACGGCTACACCAGCTTCAAGATCTTCATGGTCGGCTTCGCCGAGTTCGACAAGTATGCGGCCGAGTACCTGCGCTGCATGGAGGAGGCCGGCAAGCTCGGCGCGATGGTCAACATCCATTGCGAGGACCAGTGCTGCATCTCCTACATGACCCAGAAGCTCGAGGAAGAGAACAACTCCAACGTCCGCACCTTCCCCGATTCCAGGCCGCGCATCTCGGAAGGGCTTGCCGCTCAACGGGCGCTCTGGATGGCCCACGTGGCCGACGTTCCCGCCTACCTCGTCCATCTCTCGTGTCAGGAGGGGCTGGATGCGCTCAACGACGCGCGCGGCCGCGGCCAGACCTGCTACGGCGAGACCCGTCCGATCTACCTCCACCTCTCCCGCGAGCGCTTCAACGAGGAGGTCGACCCCGAGCGCTACGTCGGCTGGCCGCCGCTGCGCGAGGCCGACCAGATGGAGGTGATGTGGCAGGCGCTGGACAGCAACGTGCTCCAGACCGTCGCCACCGACCATGTCGGCTGGAACATGAAGCAGAAGAAGGCGAGCGTGACCGTGGACGAGCTGCTGCCCGGCATGTCGAACCTGGAGACGGTGCTGCCCATGCTCTATTCCGAAGGCGTGCGCCAGGGCCGGCTCTCGCCCCACCGCTTCGTCGACGTGAGCGCCACCAAGCCGGCCAAGCTGATGGGCATGTACCCGCAGAAGGGCACCATCGCCGTGGGCTCCGACGCCGACGTCATGGTGTTCGATCCGCAGAAGCCCGTCACCATCCGCCAGCGCGACATGCACTCGAAGCAGGACTGGGAGCTGCATGAGGGCTTCGAGGTCACCGGCTGGCCGACCATGACGATCTCGCGCGGCGACATCATCGTGGAGAACGGCAAGGTCAACGCGGAGCCGGGTCGCGGCAGGCTGGTCAAGCGCCGCACCTACACCTCCTGACCGGCGGACGGGCCGGCACGGCGGCGAGGCGCCGCCCGGGACCCGCCGGCTCGATCCCGCCCACGCTCGGAGGCGAGGACAAGAAGCAACGACAGGACGGGAGGGGAAGATGGATCTGATCCTGGCGAACGGCGAGATCGTCACCGCGCACGAAAGTTATCGTGCCGACATCGGGATCGAAGACGGCGTCATCAAGCAGATCGGCCACCGCCTCGGGCCAGCCGGACACACTGTCGATTGCAGCGGCAAGATCCTGTTCCCCGGCGGCGTCGACGTGCACACTCACGTCGAGTTCGAGTGGATGGGACACACGACCACCGACGACTTCCACTCGTCCACGGTGGCCGCCGCCTGCGGCGGGATCACCACCATCTGCGACTACGCGGTCCCCGCACCCGGCCAGTCTCTGCAGGACTGCCTCGCCACCTGGAACAAGCGGGGCGAGAAGTCGGTGGTCGACTACGGCCTGCACCCGACGCTGTTCCAGCCGGGCGAGCACACGCTCAGCGAGATGCGGGATGCGGTCGCCGACGGCTACACCAGCTTCAAGATCTTCATGACCGAGCTGTCCCAGTTCGACCACTACGCGCCCCAGTACCTGCGCTGCATGGAAGAAGCCGGCAGGCTCGGCGCGATGATCAACATCCACTGCGAGGATCAGTGCTGCATCAGCTACATGACCCAGAAGCTCGCGGAGGAGAACAACTCAAACGTCCGCACCTTACCCGATTCCAGGCCGCGCATCTCCGAGGGGATTGCTGCCCAGCGGGCGCTCTGGATGGCCCACGTGGCCGATGTGCCGGCCTACCTCGTCCACCTCTCGTGCCAGGAGGGGCTGGACGCGCTCAACGATGCCCGCGCTCGCGGCCAGACCTGCTACGGCGAGACCCGGCCGATCTACCTCCACCTCTCGCGCGACCGCTTCAACGAGGAGGTGTTTCCCGAGCAATACGTCGGCTGGCCGCCGCTGCGCGACGCCGACCAGATGGAGGTGCTTTGGCAGGCGCTGGACAGCAACGTGCTCCAGGTGGTCGCCACCGACCACGTCGGCTGGAGCACGAAGCAGAAGACGGAGGGGAAGACCGTGGACGAGCTGCTGCCCGGCATGTCGAACCTGGAGACGGTGCTGCCCATGCTCTACTCCGAAGGCGTGCGCAAGGGCCGGCTCACCGCCAACCGCTTCGTCGAGGTCAGCGCCACGACGCCCGCAAAGCTCTTCGGCCTCTATCCGCAGAAGGGAACGATTGCGGTGGGCTCCGATGCCGACATCACGGTGTTCGACCCGCAGAAACCCGTCACCATCCGCCAGCGCGACATGCACTCGAAGCAGGACTGGGAGCTGCACGAGGGCTTCGAAGTCACCGGCTGGCCGGCGCTGACGATCTCGCGCGGCGATATCATCGTGGAGAACGGCAAGGTGAATGCCGAACCCGGACGCGGCAAGCTGGTCAAGCGCCGCACCTACACGTCTTAGCGGGCGGCGAGGTTGATCGGTTGGCGCAGGCGCCCGAGACAGCCACTACCCTGACGCAGGGCAAGGCGCAGACGGAGCCCGGCGTCGCGCTCCATGTCGACGACCTCCACAAGAGCTTCGGCGACCTGGAGGTGCTCAGGGGCGTCTCGCTCACGGCTCACGAGCACGACGTCATCGCCATTCTTGGCGCGAGCGGCTCGGGCAAGAGCACGCTGCTCCGCTGCATCAACCTGCTGGAGATCCCCGACGCCGGGAAGGTCCACGTCGGCGGCGAGCTGATCCGCATGAAGCGCGACCGGCGCGGCCGGGCGATGCCGGCGGACCGGCGCCAGGTGGACCGCATCCGTTCCCGGCTCGGCATGGTGTTCCAGCAGTTCAACCTGTGGTCGCACCTGACCGTGCTGCAAAACGTCATCGAGGCGCCCGTCCACGTGCTCAGGGTGCCCCGACGCGAGGCGGTGGACCGCGCCCGCGCGCTGCTGGACAAGGTGGGCCTCGCGGACAAGCACGACTACTTCCCGGCCCACCTCTCGGGCGGTCAGGAGCAGCGCGCTGCGATTGCCCGTGCGCTCGCCATGGAGCCCGACGTCATGCTCTTCGACGAGCCCACCTCGGCGCTCGACCCCGAGCTCGTCGGCGAGGTGCTGAAGGTGATCCGCGATCTCGCCGAGGAGGGCCGGACCATGCTGATCGTCACCCACGAGGTCGGCTTCGCCCGCGAGGTCTCGTCGCGCACCGTGTTCCTGCACGAGGGGCAGATCGAGGAGCAAGGGCCGTCGCGCGCTGTGCTCGACGATCCGCGTTCGCCCCGCCTCAAGCGTTTCCTGTCCGGAGACCGCTACGGCACCCCGGTCCCGGAGCCCACTCACCAACTCGAAAGGAGAACCGAGACATGAGGAAACTCACGTTCCTGGCGGTGTTTGCGGCGCTCGCGCTCGCGGCCGGCACCGCAGCGGCCGACATGAAGAAGGTCACACTCGGCACCGAAGGCGCCTATCCGCCCTTCAACTGGATCGACGAGAACGGTGATCTCCAGGGCTTCGACGTCGAGATCGGCAACGCGCTCTGCGCAGCGGCGAACCTGGAGTGCACCTGGGCGGTGCAGGACTGGGACGGCATCATCCCCGGCCTGCTCGCCAAGAAGTACGACGCCATCGTTGCCTCGATGTCGATCACCGAGGAGCGCAAGAAGAAGGTGGACTTCACCGGCAAGTACTACACCACGCCGGCCAAGTTCGTGCGCATGAAGGGCTCGGGCATCGAAATCACCGACGAGGGCCTGGACGGCCTGGCCGTCGGCGTGCAGCGCGCGACCATTCACGAGAACTTCCTGCGCGACAACTACGGCGACATCGTCACGATCAAGGCCTACGCCACGCAGGATGAGGCCAACCTCGACTTCGTGGCCGGCCGCGTCGACCTGCTGCTGGCGGATTCGATGGCCCTTCAGGGCGGCTTCCTCGACACGCCGGACGGCGCGGACGCGGAATTCGTCGGCCCCGACTTCACCGATCCGCGCTGGTTCGGCGACGGTGCCGGTATCGCCGTGCGCAAGGGCGAAGGCGAGCTTCTGAACGCGCTCAACGGTGCCATCGCGGCCATCCGCGCCGACGGCACCTACAAGGCGATCAACGACAAGTACTTCGATTTCGACGTTTACGGCGACTGATCGCCACCGACACATGGGCGGGCGGCTGGACCACGCCGCCCGCCGGCGGCCGGGCCGACCGCGTTGGACCCACGACCACTCGTGGCCGCGAACCACCGCTCTGGCGGTCCCTACCATTCGTCCAACCCATTGGACTCGTTCCGGGCATCCATCCTTCTCAGGCAGGTTCGTCGGTGTGAGTGAGAACGCGTGGCTGGCCGGGACAGGCCCGGCCATGACGTAAAGAGGGACCCTCGCGCGTGCGGACGCGGGTCAAGATCTGCTGCATCGCCAGCGTGGCGGAGGCGGAGGCCGCCGTCGGCGCCGGCGCCGATGCCATCGGGCTGGTCTCGGCAATGCCGAGCGGGCCGGGGGTGATCGGGGAGGACCTGATCGGGGAGATCGCCGCCGCCGCGCCGCCGGCCCTGGGCACCTTCCTGCTCACGTCGAAGACGGAGCCCGCCGCCATCGCCGCCCAGCAGCGGCGCTGCGGGGTCAACACGATCCAGCTCTGCGACGCGCTCGATGCCAGCGCCTACCCGGCGTTGCGCGAGGCGCTGCCCGGCGTCGCGCTGGTGCAGGTGATCCACGTACGGGACGAGCGCGCGGTCGCGGAGGCTGTGCGCGTCGCTCCCATGGTGGACGGGCTGCTGGTCGATTCCGGCAATCCGAGCGCCCCGGTCAAGGAGCTGGGCGGCACCGGGCGGGTCCACGACTGGGCGCTCAGCCGGCGCATCGTGGCGGAAGCCCCCTGCCCCGTCTTCCTCGCCGGCGGGCTCAACCCCGGCAACGTGGCGGACGCGATCCGCGCGGTGCGCCCCTACGGGGTCGATCTCTGCACCGGCGTTCGCACCGATGGCGCCCTCGATGCCGCGAAGCTCGGCGCCTTCATGGGCGCGGTCGCCGCGTCGGACGCGGGGCGATGACTCCCAAGTTCGCGCGAAAGCACGTATTGATGGGTCAACAGTTACAGTCGCGGCCATTCGAACGGCCGCCAGAGGGAGATGGACCATGAGCGAAGAGCTGCGCAATCTGATCGTCGAAACCCAGGAGGCCTTCCGCTCCGATCCGGCGGAGGCGCAGGCGACCTTCGAATCCGCGTCGTCCCTGGGCGAGGGTTTTCGCTCCGAGGTGGCGATGCGCGACCACCGCCTGGTGGTGGACGAGCCGGAGAGCCTGGGCGGCACCGACAGCGGGCCGAACCCGGTGGAGCTGATCCTCGCGGCGCTCGGCACCTGCCAGGAGATCACCTACCGCGCCTATGCGGCAGCCCTCGGCATCCCGCTCGAGCACGTCGCGGTGACGCTTGAGGGCGATATCGACCTGCGTGGCTTCTTCGCGGTCGACGAGTCGGTGCGGCCGGGCTACCAGAAGCTACGCGGCACGGTGCGCGTGGTCTCGTCGGCAGATGAGGAGACGCTGGCGAAGCTGCAGCAGGCGGTCAACGCGCACTGCCCGGTGCTCGACATCGTCTCCAACCCGGTGCCGGTCGAGCTCACGCTGGAGAAGAGCGAGAGCGCCAGCGCCGAGGCCGCCGAGTAAGGCACAGGGTCAGAGTGCGGATCAAGACAATTCTTGCCGCAGAATCAACAAGTTCCCCCTCCTCACCCCGGCCCTCTCCTCCCCGCGGGGAGGAGAGGGAGAAAAGAATCGCGCCCTCTCGGCCACGTTCCCCCTCCGCCTCCGGGGGAGGGGGACAGGGGGAGGTGGCTGGCGCGGAGACAGACATCGCATCATGGCTCGGCTAAGCTGGGCACAGTCAGGATACGCATCCAAATCCAAGGGAGATTCCCAATGAAACGACTCATCGTCGCCGCGCTCGCGGCGATCGGGATTGCCGCGGGCGGCATGGCCCAGGCCGAGGACTTCACGCCGGCCGTCGTCTTCGACATGGGCGGCAAGTTCGACAAGTCATTCAACGAGGCCGCCTTCAACGGCGCCGAGAAGTTTACGGCGGACACCGGCATCCAGTACCGCGACTTCGAGGTCACCAACCCCTCCATGCGCGAGCAGGCGCTCCGCAACATGGCCAGGCGCGGCGCGCAGGTGGTGGTGGCGATGGGCTTCGCCCAGGCGGCGGCGGTCGAGACCGTGGCGCAGGAGTTCCCCGAGACCAAGTTCACCCTGATCGACATGGTGGTGGACTTGCCGAACGTACAGTCAGTGATCTTCAAGGAGCACGAGGGCTCGTTCCTGGTCGGCATGGCGGCTGCGATGGCATCGCAAACCGGCAAGGTCGGCTTCGTCGGCGGCATGGACATCCCGCTGATCCGCAAGTTCGCGCTCGGCTACGTGGAGGGCGCGCAGCACGTCAATCCGGACATCGAGATCTTCCAGAACATGACCGGCACGACGCCCTCTGCCTGGAACGACCCGACCAAGGGGGGCGAGCTCGCGCGCAGCCAGTTCGACCGGGGCGCGGACGTGGTCTACGCCGCCGCCGGCGGCACCGGCATCGGCGTCTACCAGGCGGCGAAGGACGCCGGCAAGCTCGCCATCGGGGTGGACAGCAACCAGAACTACATCCACCCCGGCACGATGCTGACCTCGATGGTGAAGCGCGTGGACGTGGCGGTATACGAATCCTTCAAGGCTGCGAAGGACGGCACCTGGCAAGGCGGCATCCAGATCCTCGGGCTGGCGGAGGACGGCGTCGGCTGGGCGCTGGACGAGCACAACCGCAGCCTCGTCTCGGCCGAGATGGAAGCGGCGATCGAGCAGGCGCGGACGGACATCATCGCCGGCAACATCGCGGTGACCGACTACATGGCGCAGTAGCGCGCGGGCGCCGGCGCCCGCCGGCTACCGAGGCGTAAGCCCCGTGGCGGGGGAGGATCACCGGGGGGCTGCGGCAGAACGCGGCCCCTCGGGCGGGCCGGGTGTGCCTGCGCTGGAAGTCGTCGGCATCCAGAAATGGTTCGGCTCGGTGCACGCGAACGACGACGTGTCGGTCGCCGTGGCCCCCGGCACGATCCACGGCATCGTCGGCGAGAACGGCGCCGGCAAGTCGACCCTGATGAGCATCGTCTACGGCTACTACCAGGCCGACGGCGGCGAGATCAGGGTGGGCGGCACGCCGGTCACCATCAGGGGCCCGGAGGACGCCATCGCCCACGGCGTCGGCATGGTCCACCAGCACTTCATGCTCGTGGACACCTTCACCGTGCTGGAGAACGTGGTGCTCGGCGTCGAGAAAGGCTACCTGCTGCGCTCGACCCTGAGCGAGGCCCGGCAGGAGCTGGAGCGGCTGGAGCGCGAATACGGGCTCGATGTCGATCCCGACGCCATCGTGGGCTCGCTGCCCGTGGGCCTGCAGCAGCGGGTGGAGATCCTGAAGGCGCTCTATCGCGGCGCCGACATCCTGATCCTGGACGAGCCGACGGGCGTGCTCACCCCGCAGGAGGTGGACGACCTCTTCCGCATCCTGCGCGCGCTCCGGGACCAGGGCCGGACCATCGTTCTGATCACCCACAAGCTGCGCGAGATCATGGCGCTGACCGACCGGGTCACCGTCATGCGCGCGGGCCGCGTGGTCGATCATGTGGCGACGGCGGAGACCGACCGCGCCCAGCTCGCCGCCATGATGGTGGGCCGCAGCGTGCTGCTCCGTGTGGACAAGGAGGAAGCAGCGCCGGGCGAGGCATTGCTGCGGGTCGAGAACCTCGCGGTGCGGGACCGGAGCGGCGTGCTGCGCGTGCACGACGTGAGCTTCACCGTGCACGCCGGCGAGATCGTCGGCATCGCGGGCGTCGCCGGCAACGGCCAGTCGGAGCTGCTGGAGGCGCTCGCCGGCACCCTCGCCAGAGAGCAAGGGAGCATCGCCATCGGGGGCGCGCCCGCACCTGCCGGCGGACGGGCCGAGGCGGCGCGGGCCATGCGCCGGCGCGGGCTCGGCCACGTGCCGGAAGACCGCCAGCGTATGGGGCTGGTGACGGCCTTCGACGCCTCCGAGAGCGGCGTCCTCGGATATCACCGGGAGCGGCTCTACAACCGCGGCGCGCTGATGAGCCGGGGCGCGGTGGTCGACGCCGTGGGAAGCACGATGGAGGACTTCGACGTGCGCCCGCCCCTGCCGACGCTGCGCACGGCCAACTTCTCCGGCGGCAATCAGCAGAAGATCGTGGTGGGCCGCGAGATGAGCCGTAGTCCGGACGTGCTGCTGGTGGGCCAGCCCACGCGGGGCGTCGATATCGGCGCCATCGAGTTCATCCACCGCAAGCTCGTGGCGATGCGCGACGAGGGCAAGGCGATCCTGCTGGTCTCGGTCGAGCTCGACGAGATCATGTCGCTCGCCGACCGCATCCTGGTGATGTTCGGCGGCGCGATCGTGGGCGAGGTCTCGCAAGAGGAGGCGGACGAGCGCACGCTCGGCCTGATGATGGCCGGCGAGCGCGCAGACGGCGCGGAGGTCGCCGGGGCGTGAAGGGCTTCGGCGGCCCGACCCAGGCGCCGACCTGGGTCACCCACGGGCTGGTCCCGCTCATCAACCTGGGCCTCGCGCTCGTCATCGCCGGCATCATCATCGCGCTGATCGGCGAGAACCCGTTCGAGGCGCTACGGCTGCTGGTGCTGGGCGCGGTGGGCTACCCCGAGGCGATCGGCTACACCCTCTACTACACCACCAATTTCGTCTTCACCGGGCTCGCCGTCGCCATAGCCTTCCACTGCGGCCTCTTCAACATCGGCGGCGAGGGGCAGGCCTACCTCGGCGGGCTCGGCGCGGGCCTGATCGGGCTATACCTGGGCCATTGGCCGGCGCCCGTGGCGATTCCGCTCGCGATCGCCTGCGCCATGGCCTTCGGCGCCTTCTGGGCCTTCATCCCCGGCTGGCTGCAGGCGAAGCGCGGCAGCCACATCGTCATCACGACGATCATGTTCAACTTCCTGGCCGCGGCGCTGATGACCTACCTGCTGGTCGAAATCTTCATCAAGCCGGGTCAGCAGGCGGCGGAGAGCCGGACCTTCGAGGCGGGCGCCTGGCTCCCCTTCGTCCACGATGTCTTCGCCGCCTTCGGCGCGAATATCGGCCGCTCGTCCCTCAACCTCAGCATCGTCGTCGCCGCAGTCTGCCTCGTGCTCTTCTGGTTCTTCGTCTGGCGCACGCGCTGGGGCTACGAGATTCGCGCGGTCGGGCACAACGAATCGGCGGCGGTCTACGGCGGCATCTCGCCGGCGCGCTCGATCATGCTGGCGATGGCGATCTCGGGCGGGCTCGCGGGCCTCGTGGGCGTCAACGAGATCATCGGAGTCCATCACCGGCTGCTGCTGGAGTTCACGGCGGGCTACGGCTTCGTCGGCATCGCGGTCGCGCTGATGGGCCGCAACCACCCGGTGGGCATCCTGCTCGCGGCGCTACTCTTCGGCATTCTCTACCAGGGCGGCTCCGAGCTCGCCTTCGACATGCCCAACGTGACCCGCGACATGGTGGTGGTGCTGCAGGGGCTGGTGATCCTCTTCTCAGGGGCGCTGGAGCACATGTTCCGCGGCCGGATCGAGCGCCTGTTCGCGCGCCGCGCGCGGGCGGTGGCGGCATAGCCATGGAAGCGATCACCTGGATCGTCCTCGTCATCGACGCGACGCTGCGCGTCTCGACGCCGCTGATCCTCGCCGCCTTTGCCGGCATGTTCGCCGAGCGCTCGGGCGTGGTGGATATCGGGCTCGAGGGCAAGATGCTGGGTGCGGCGTTCGCTGCCGCTGCGGCGGCCTTCGCCACCGGCTCGGCGTGGATCGGCCTGCTCGCCGGCATCGGCGCCTCGGTCGGGCTCGCGATGATCCATGCCTTCGCCTGCGTCACCCACCGGGGCGACCAGGTGGTTTCGGGCATGGCGCTCAACATCCTGGTGGCGGGGCTCGGGCCGGTGCTCTCGCTCGCCTGGTTCGGGCAGGGCGGGCACACGCCGATCGTGGCGGATGCCGCGCGCTTTCGCCCGATTCACTTCCCCTTCGCCGACCGGCTGAGCGACGTGCCCTTCCTCGGCCAGATCTATTCGGAGATCGCGAGCGGCCACAATCTGATCGTCTACCTGGCGCTCGGCATGGTCCCGCTGGCGGCGTGGTTCATCTACAAGACCCGCTTCGGGCTGCGGCTCCGCGCGGTCGGCGAGGCGCCGGAGGCGGTGGATACCGCCGGCATCTCCGTCGCCGGCATGCGCTACCGGGCGATGATCGTCTGCGGCATCCTCTGCGGCGTCGCCGGCACGTCGCTCTCCATCGCGCAGAACGCGCTCTTCGTGCGAGACATGAGCGCAGGCATGGGCTACCTCGCGCTCGCCGCGCTCATCTTCGGCAAGTGGCGCCCGGTGCCGACCCTCTTCGCCTGCTTCCTCTTCGCCTTCGCCGATGCCGTGCAGGCCAGGCTGCAAGGGGTGGATATCCCCGGCGTCGGCATCATCCCGGTGCAGGCGATCCAGGCGTTGCCCTACCTGCTCACCGTGCTGCTGCTCGCAGGCTTCGTCGGCAAGGCGGTGCCGCCCAAGGCGAGCGGAACTCCCTATGTGAAGGAGCGTTGAGGAGAGCGGCCGGCGGGACGGCAGCCGTCAGTCGCCGGTGAGCAGACGATCCACCAGCTGGCGCACGCTCGGGATGAAGCGGTTCGAGTAGAAGGGGTCGCTCGCGAACCGGAAGGCCGCGTGGCCGGCGAACATGAGCTGGTTCTCGATGTCCTCGCCGTGGATGATCTCTTGCAGCGTCTTCTGAATGCAGTAGCTGCGGGGATCGGTCTTCTTGCCGGTCGAGCCCGTTTCGTTGGTCGCCCAGTTGCTGAACCGGCAGGCGCTGAGGCAGCCCATGCAGGCCGCCTGATCGGCCCGGATCTCGCGCGCCTTCTCGTGCGTGACGAAGATGATGGTGGTGTCGGGGGTCTTCATCACGGAGGTGAAGCCCTCGTCCATCCACGCCTCCGCCCGTTCAAGGTCGCCCTTGGTCACATAGAAAGAGCGCCCGCGCGGCCCCGGGGTGAATTTCTGATCGTGGTCGCCGATGGGCTCCGCGGTGTAGGCGACCTGACGATGCTCGCGCTCGGCAAGCTCGTGGATGAAGTCGTTGCGCACCGCAGACGAATAGAATCCGGTGGGGCTGAACCGGTTGAGGTTCACGTCCCCTTCCTTCATAGACAGCAGCTTGCGCTTCCAGCGTTCGGAGATCGGGCTCTCCTCGGTCACCAGCGGGCGAGTGCCGAACTGAAAGACGACGGGGCCGAGCTCGGGATTGTCGAGCCAATCCTCCCAGTCGCGCAGGTACCAGACGCCGCCTGCCATCACGATGGGCACGTCGTCGAGACCGTATTCGCTCATCTGCTTGCGCAGCGCCACGACCCGCGGATAGGCAGGCTCGGGCTGCTCGGGATCCTCGCTATTGGAAAGGCCGTTGTGACCGCCGGCGCGCCACGGGTCCTCGTAGACCACGCCGCCCATCCACTCGGAGAAGCGATGGTAGGCGCGCTTCCAGAGCGCGCGGAACGCCCGCGCCGAAGAGATGATCGGGTAGTAGTGGACCTCGTACTGCGCGGACACCTCGGCGAGCCGATAGGGCATGCCGGCGCCGCAGGTCACGCCGTGGATGATGCCGCGCGTGGCCTCGAGGATGCCATGGAGGATGCGCTCGGCAGCGGCCATCTCCCACAGCACGTTCATGTGGAGCCGGCCGTCGCCGCCCGAGACCTCGTGGGCGATGCGCGCCTGGGCGATGCCGCCCCTGATCGCGTAATCGACCAGTTCCTCGTGCCGCTCCTTGCGGGTGCGACCGCGATAGGTCTGCGGAATCGCCCGGCCGTGCTCGTCGTAGTAATCGGCATTGACGCCGGAGAAGGTGCCGACGCCGCCGGCGGCGGCCCAAGCGCCGGAGCTCAGGCCGTTGGTCACGCCGATGCCCTTGCCCCCTTCGATCAGGGGCAGCACCTCGCGACCCGACAACCTGATTGCGTTCAACGCCTTCATGGTCGGTCCATCCGCCGTTGCGCCTGACCCAATCCGCTCACCACAGCAGCGCAAGGCAGCGAGCTGACGCCGCCGCTACACCGCGATGTGGGCGGTGGCGGCGGCGTTTGCAAGGTGTCGCTTCTCTCGGCGGCTTTCCCTACCCGGCCTGCGCCGTCTCTTCCGCCGCGCTCAGGTCCTCTCCGCTCTCCTGATTCACGGCCCTCATGCTCAGCTTGACCTTACCGCGATCGTCGATGCCGAGCACCTTCACTTTGACGTTATCGCCTTCGCTCAGAACGTCGCTCACGCTCTTGATCCGGCGCGGCGCGATTTCGCTGATGTGCACGAGGCCGTCCCGCTTGCCGATGAAGTTCACGAAGGCGCCGAAGTCGACGATCTTGACGACCTTGCCGTCGTAGATCACGCCGACCTCGGGTTCGGCCACGATGTCGCGGATCATGTTGATCGCCGCCTTCGCCGCCTCGCCCTCGACCGCCGCCACCTTGATGGTGCCGTCGTCCTCGATGTCGATCTTGGTCCCGGTGGTCTCGCAGATCTCGCGGATGACCTTGCCGCCGGGCCCGATGACCTCGCGGATGCGGTCCTTCGGGATCGAGAAGGTGGTGATGCGGGGCGCGTTGTCGCTCACGCTGTCGCGCGCGTGCGCGAGCGCCTTCGCCATCTCGCCGAGGATGTGCAGCCGGCCGTCCCGAGCCTGGGCCAGCGCGGTGCGCATGATCTCCTCGGTGATGGAGGTGATCTTGATGTCCATCTGCAGCGAGGTGATGCCCTGATCCGTGCCGGCCACCTTGAAATCCATGTCACCGAGGTGGTCCTCGTCGCCGAGGATGTCGGAGAGCACCGCGAAGCGGTCCTCCTCCTTGATCAACCCCATGGCGATGCCAGCGACCGGCCGGGCCAGCGGGACGCCCGCATCCATCAGCGAGAGCGAGGCCCCGCACACCGTCGCCATCGACGACGAGCCGTTGGACTCGGTGATCTCCGAGACCACGCGGATGGTGTAGGGGAACGCCTCGGCATCCGGCAGCAGCGGATGCACCGCCCGCCAGGCGAGCTTGCCGTGGCCGATCTCGCGCCGGCCGGGCCCGCGCAAAAAGCGCGCCTCGCCCACCGAATAGGGCGGGAAGTTGTAGTGCAGCATGAAGCGCTCGCGGTACTCGCCCTCGAGCATGTCCATGATCTGCTCGTCCTGGCCGGTGCCGAGGGTCGCCGTGACCAGCGCCTGGGTCTCGCCGCGCGTGAATAGCGCCGAGCCGTGGCTGCGCGGCAGCACACCCACCTCGCTCTCGATGGTGCGAACGTCGCTGGTCGTCCGGCCGTCGATGCGCACACCGCTATCGAGGATCTGGCCGCGCACGATCTCCTTTTCCAGCGACTTCATCGTGCCGTCGAGAATTCCGGCAGCGCCGTCGTCGTCGCGGAACTGCGTTGCGGTCTCGGACTTTGCAGCCGCCACCTTGTCCAGCCGCTCGGTCTTGCCGGCGATGGAATAGGCCGCGCGAAGCGGGGCTTCGGCACTCGCGCGGATTCGCTCGACGAGGGCCGTATCCACCTCTTCCTCGGGCAGCTCCCAGGGCTCCTTCGCGCAGACCTCGGCGAGGCCGATGATGGCCTCGATCACCGGCTTGACGGCCTCGTGGCCGAAGGTCACGGCACCCAGCATCTGGTCTTCGGAGAGCTCGGATGCCTCCGATTCGACCATGAGCACACCCTCCTGGGTACCGGCCATGACCAGATCCAGGTCGGAGGCCGCGCGCTGCTCGTAGGTCGGGTTCAGCACGTAGGCGCCGTCGACGTAGCCGACCCGGCACCCACCGATCGGCCCCATGAAGGGCAAGCCGGAGATGGTGAGAGCGGCCGACGCGCCGACCATGGCGACGATGTCGGAATCGTTGACCAGATCGTGCGAGAGCACCGTGCAGATGACCTGGGTTTCGTTGCGAAACGACTTGACGAAGAGGGGCCGCAGAGGCCGGTCGATGAGACGCGAAACCAGAGTTTCCTTCTCGCTCGGGCGCCCTTCGCGCTTGAAGAAGCCGCCCGGAATCTTGCCGGCGGCGAATGCCTTCTCCTCGTAGTTGACTGTCAGCGGGAAGAAATCCTGGCCCTCCCGCGCTGATCGCTGGCCGACGACGGTGCAGAGCACCGCCGTTTCGCCGTAGCTCGCGAGGACGGCGCCATCCGCCTGACGGGCGATGCGTCCGGTTTCGAGGACGAGCTTGCGCCCGCCCCACATGACCTCACGACGTGTGATATCGAACATGCTGTTTCCTTCGTTCCAGTGGCGAGCCGCCCATTCGGCTCGCCCCTACACAGGCGCACGCCGGTGGCGGCGACCCATGCCGCGCCTCCCGCCGTGCCCTCTTGACCCGCGTGCCGCACCCCGGCGGACCACGCGACTGCCAATGCTATTTGCGCAAACCCAACCGCTGAATCACGGTGGCATAGCGCTCCTGATCGTTGCGCTTCAGATAGTCGAGCAGGCGGCGCCTGCGGCTGACCATCTTCAGGAGGCCCCGCCTCGAATGGAGGTCCTTCTTGTGGCTCCGAAAATGCTCGGTCAGGTTGTTGATCCGTTCGGTCAGGATCGCGACCTGTACTTCCGGCGAGCCGGTATCGTTGGTCTTGGTTGCGTAATCCGATATCAGCTCGGTCTTCCGCGCCGCGGTGATCGACATCTGGCTACTCCGCTTGTCACATGTTGAAGACCCGCAACGGGCGGGCCCGGCCCGCGCCGACTTCGGCCAACGCCACAAGCCGGGACCCGGCAACGGCGCGGACCCTTCCGGGTGCGGCGCCGGGCGCGGGCACTGGCTGGCCGTGGCGCAGACGATCCGCCTCGCGCGCAGTCAGGAGCAGGGCCGGGATGTCGGCCAGCACTGCATCGACCGGTCGCAGGCTTTCGGCGAGGGCCAGACTATGCCCGAGCGCGACCAGTTTATCCAGCGGATTCGCATCCTCGTCGGTGAACGGCCCGACTGCGGCGCGGTGGAGCCAGCTGACGTGGCCGACCGTTCCCGCCGCGCGGGCGATGTCGCGGGCCAGTGCCCGAACATAAGTGCCCTTGCCGCACACGACCCCGAAGGTGGCGCCGGTGTTGTCCGCCGAAGTCAGTATCAGGCTCTCGATGTGGACCGTGCGCGGCGCGAGCTCCGGCGGCTTGCCCTTGCGCGCGAGGGCATAGGCGCGCTCGCCGCCGACCTTGAGCGCGGAGAACGCCGGCGGCACCTGCTCGATGCGGCCGACGAAGGCAGGGAGCACGTCCGCGACCGCCGATTCGGCCGGCCGGCACTCGCTCGTCTCGATCACCGTACCTTCGGCATCGTCGGTATCGCGTTGCTCACCCCAGCGCACGCCAAAGCGGTAGCGCTTGGGCGCATCCATCATGAACGAGACCGTCTTGGTGGCCTCGCCGACCGCAACCGGCAGGACGCCGGTCGCCATCGGGTCCAGCGTGCCGGCGTGACCCACCTTCGCGCCGCGGCCGCAGACGGACTTGATGCGGGCGACGGCAGCGGCGGACGAGAGTCCGCGCGGCTTGTCGACCACCAGCCAGCCGTGGGGGCCGCGCGCGGCTGCTCTCTCAGTCATCTGAGCCGCCGCCCTGGTCGAGCAGCCGGTCGATGCGCTGCACATGCTCGAAGCTCCGGTCGATCTCGAAGCTGAGCGACGGCGAGAACTTGAGCCTGATCCGGCGGTTCACCTCGCCGCGCAAGTAACCGGCGGCACGCTGCAGGGCATCCAGCGCCTCGCCCTCACGCTCGCCGCCGAGCGGCATCACGTAGACCCTGGCAGAGCGCAGGTCCGGCGCCGGCCGCACCTCCGTCACGGTGAAGCGCACCTCGCTCAACACTGGATCGCGAAACTCGCCGCGGGCGAGTGCTTCGGATAGCGCACCTCTGATGAGTTCGCCGACTCGCCGCTGCCGCTGGCTCGGCTCACCGGCCTTGCCGCTTCTCCTCGTCATCGATCGCTGGACAGGCGCGCCCTAGGCGTCGAGCGTGCGCGCGACCTCCTCGATCTCATAGAGCTCGATGACGTCGCCTTCGCGCAGGTCGGAATGGTTCTCGAACGACATGCCGCACTCGTAGCCTTCCTTCACCTCGCGCACATCGTCCTTGAAGCGCCGGAGCGTCTTGAGCGCGCCATCGTGGATGACGACATCGTCGCGCAGCAGCCGCGCCTTGGAGCCCCGGCGCACGAGGCCGTTGGTCACCCGGCAGCCCGCGACCCTGCCCACGCGGCCGACTTCGAACACCTGGAGGATCTGGGCGCTGCCCATCGTCCGCTCCCGCGCCTCTGGGCGCAGCATTCCTTCGAGACTGGCCCTGATCTCGTCGACGACGTCGTAGATGACGGCGTGATAGCGCAGCTCGATGCCGCAGCGCGCGGCGAGCTCTCGTGCCTGCGCGTTGGCACGCACGTTGAAGCCGACGATGGTGGCATCCGACGCGGCGGCCAGCGTCACGTCCGATTCGGTGATGCCGCCGACGCCCGAATGCAGCACGCGCACCGCCACTTCCTCGGTGCCGAGCCGGCCGAGCGCGCCGACCAGCGCCTCGACCGAGCCCTGGACATCGGCCTTGACGACCAGCGGAAGCTCGCTCTTGCCTTCCTTCTCCTTGATCTCGGAGAAGAGCTGCTCGAGGTTGAGGGGCGCGCCACGCGCGACCTCCTTCTCCCTGGCGCGCGCCTGGCGGAACTCTGAGACCTCCCGCGCTCGGCGCTCGTTCTCGACCACCACGACCTCGTCGCCCGCTTGCGGCACGCCACTGAGGCCGAGAATCTCGACCGGTACCGCAGGCCCCGCCGCCTTGGCGTTGGCCCCGTGGTCGTCGTGCATCGCCCGCACCCGGCCCCACTGCGCGCCGGCGACCACGATGTCGCCGACGTTGAGCGTGCCGCGCTGAACCAGCACGGTAGCCACCGCGCCGCGCCCGCGATCAACCTTGGCCTCGATCACGATTCCCTCGGCGGCGCGATCCGGGTTGGCGGTGAGCTCCAGCAGCTCCGCCTGCAGCAGGATCGCCTCTTCCAGCTTGTCGAGGTTCTGCTTCTTGATTGCCGAAATCTCGACCGCGAGCACGTCGCCGCCCATCTCCTCGGTCACGATCTCGTGCTGGAGCAGGTCCTGACGCACCCGGTTGTGGTCGGCGGCCGGCCGGTCCATCTTGTTGATGGCAATCAGGATGGGGACGCCCGCCGCCTGCGCATGGTTGATAGCCTCGGCGGTCTGGGGCATGACGCCGTCGTCGGCCGCGACCACGAGAACGACGATATCGGTCACGCTCGCGCCGCGCGCGCGCATCTCGGTGAAGGCGGCGTGACCGGGCGTGTCGATGAAGGTGATGCGGGACCCCTTGGGCGTCTCCACCTGGTAGGCGCCGATGTGCTGGGTGATCCCGCCCGCCTCGCCGGACGCCACGTCGCTGGAGCGGATGGCGTCGAGCAGCGACGTCTTGCCGTGATCGACGTGGCCCATGACGGTGACCACGGGCGAACGCGCGATCAGCGCCTGGGCGGCATCGTCGTCGCCCTTGAGCCCGATCTCGACGTCGGCCTCGCTGACGCGCCTCACCTTGTGGCCGAATTCCTCGACGACGAGCTGGGCCGTGTCGGCGTCGATCGATTGCGTGATGGTGACGACCGTGCCCATCTCCATCAGGCGCTTCACGACCTCGGCACCGCGCACGGCCATGCGGCTCGCGAGCTCCTGCACCGTAATCGCCTCGGGGACCACGACCTCGCGCACGACGGGCTTGAGCTCGTCGGCGCGCATCGCCTCCCGCGCGAGGCGCTTCTCGCGCTCGCGCTGGCGGCGGAGCGACGCGAGACTGCGCCCGCGCTGCTCGCCGACGGTGCCGTCGAGGGCCTCAGAGAGCGTGATCTTGCCGCCGCGCCGGCGCGGCT
>JAJEEP010000019.1 GCA_022820945.1 Alphaproteobacteria bacterium
GAAACCCTGCCGCTGCCTGACCATCCACATAGGGGCGAGCTTCGGGCGTGCTGCGAAATGTAGTGCCACGCGCCGAAAATTGCCTGCTAACTGACTGATGCAAAAGAGATTTAGATTCCAAACTGTCGAAGATTAGCATGAACTTGATGGTCTCGCCCGGCCGGACGCTGATCCGGTCGGGGTAGCCGGTGATCGTCAGCATGCCGCGTCTCCGCGCTGCGCCATCCTCATGCTGCGAGCATAGTCAGCGGCCCGCAGGCGAACAACTCGACCCGATACGTTCACGGTGCGGTCCCGGTGCAACCCCGAGCGAGATATGCAATATGGGCGCGCGGTCGGGGAGGGGCCCTGCCGCCCCGACCGGAGTGGGAGAGCGAACGATGGCGACACTGACCATTCATGGCACACCGCTGAGCACCTATGCTCGCACCTGCCGCATGGCGTGCCGGGAGAAGGGGGTGGCCTACGAGCTCGATCCCGTCATGCCCCAATCGGACGAGCAGAAAGCGATGCAGCCGTGGGGGTCGGTGCCGGCCATGACCCACGGCGATGTGCGCATGTACGAATCGCTCGCGATCTGCAACTACATCGACCATGCGTTCGACGGGCCGCCCCTGCAGCCGGCCGACCCGCTCGCCAACGCCCGCTGCTGGCAGTGGACGTCGGTTTTCATCCAGTATCTCTACCGGCCGGCGATCGACATCGTACTGCAGCGCCTGATCGTGCCCGCGCAGGGCGGCGAGCCCGACGAAGCACTGGTCGAGAGCAGCGTGCCCAAGTCCGACAAGGCGCTCGTCGCGCTCGACGGGGCGCTGGAAGGCAATGCCTGCTTCGCCGGCGGCGAGGCCTCGATTGCCGACTACATGGTGCTGCCCGTGCTCCACTATCTGAAGATGACGCCGGAAGGCGAAACGCTGCTTGCGCCCCGCGCCAACATCGCCCGCTGGCAGGCCGCCATCGACGAGCGCGAGAGCGCGGTCGCAACGGTGCCCGAGTTCGGGTGATCCTGGTGGCCCTTAGCTCAACCCCATAATTTGGGGAATTGTTTACTTAGCTAGACGGGCCTGAGCGAGAACGAAATCTCGTATTCGACCAGCCGAATGTTCTCGATGGAGGACGTCGCCAGGATGAGGTCTTCGGAAATCTCGCTGGCAACGACGATGCCTCGGACTGGCGCTTCCCCCGCGAGGTTCTCCCTGATCCAGCCCATGTATCGTAGGATCTGGCCCACGACGCGGTCATAGGCGCGGGAGACCTTGGTCTCGATTACCACGTATGCGCCATCGACGTCGCGCGCGAGAATGTCGATGTAGCGCTGGCCCGCGGGGAACTCGACGCCGTTGAACCCGCCGTCCTCGTCCTCGTACAGCTTCAGGCCGGGCTCAAGAAGGCCAAGGTTTTGGACGAGGTAGTTCTGAAGGTCCCGCTCGAACGCGAACTCGCGCGATCCGAAATCGTCTTCGTCGCCGGCGTCCTTCTCGGCGCGCTCACCACCATTGTCGTCAAAATCATCCTTGTACCGAGGGGCTGGGTCCTTCTCAGGGTCCCAAAGGCGGAATTCGCGCGGGCTCACTTTGAAAAACAGGTCCCACCCAGCGTCCGGCTTGATGTTGGGGGCGTGCAGCCGCCGGCGAGAATGCACCGACATCCCCTCAACGTGCATCCCGACGGTATTGCTCTTGATGTTGGGGTAGTGGTCGGCGAACCAGCGAACCGCGTCTTTGCGGGAGAACACTTGGCCGGGCTTCAGCACCTGGGCCGCGAACTCGTGCATCAGCTCCTTGGTGGTTTTCTCGTAGATCGGCATTCCGTCCTCCCTGTGTGAAGCGTGCCCCGCTACATGGAGAGCTGAGCCAGGCCCGTGGCCTGCTCGCGCATCGCGTCGCGATCCTCGTCCGGGAGCGGAATCAGCCCCTTGTCGGCGAGGTAGCCGTAGGGTCCCCAGGCATCCTCGTCGGTGAAGGTCTCGATGAATTCCACGATTCCGGGGATCACGCCCACATGTGCCTTCTTCACGTAGAAGAACATGGAGCGGGAGACCGGATAGCTGCCGTCGGCGATGGTGTCGAAGTCCGGCTCGACGCCGTCGATGGTGCTGCCCTGAACCTTGTCGCGGTTCTGGTCGAGGAAGCTGTAGCCGAAGATTCCGAGCGCGGAGGGGTTGGCTTCCAGTTTCTGGACGATGAGGTTGTCGTTCTCGCCCGCTTCGACGAAGGCGCCGTCCTCGCGAATTGAATGGCAGATCGACTTGTAGGCCTTCTTGTCCTCTTTCTTGAGGGCCTTGATGTCGGGGAAGGTCTTGCAGCCGCCTTCCATGGCGAGCTCGACGAAGGCGTCCCGCGTGCCGGAGGTCGGCGGCGGGCCGAGCACCTCGATCTTCACCGCCGGCAGGGAGGCGTCGATGTCGGCCCAGGTCTCGTTGGAATTGGGCACCATCCCGCCGTCGGAGGGCACGTCCTTCGCCAGCGCGAGGTAGAGCTGCTGCAGCGTGATGGAGAACGGCTCGGTTGCCTTGGAGTTGGCGAGCACGATGCCGTCATAGCCGATCTTGACTTCGGTGATGTCGGTCACGCCGTTCTCGGCGCAGCGCTCGACCTCCGACGCCTTGATCCGGCGCGAGGAATTGGTGACGTCGGGATGAGCGACGCCGACGCCGGCGCAGAAGAGCTTGAGCCCGCCGCCCGAGCCCGTGCTCTCGACCACCGGGGTCTTGTGCCCCGTGGTCTTGCCGAACTCTTCGGCGACGGCGGTGGAGAAGGGGAACACGGTCGAAGACCCCACGATCCTGATCTGATCGCGGGCCTCCGCGGCGTTGGTCAGCGCGACGGACGCGGTCAGCGCAAGAGCTGCCGCCGCAGCGATGGCGAGGGGTGTCTTGGTCACGGTGTTTCCTCCGGGCTCGCTCGTATCCCGGCGCTCATGACCGCGCACTCGCGCGGCGGCCCGGGATGGCAGGCGAACGCTATCGCCGGGCCAAGATGGAAATAATACGGATATGTGACGGTTCGTTGACTCTATGCCCCCGCGCCCGGACGCCCTACTTCACCTCGACCTCGACGAAGACCACGTCGTCGGTGTCGCTCGGGTTGATGACGTCGTGCTCGACTCCTTCATCCCGGTAATAGGGCGAGCCGTGGACGATTTGGACCGTGCGCTCGCCGTCGGGCTCCACGAGGTGGAGGTGTCCGGTCGTCACCGGCACCACCACGTAGTCGTATTCGTGCCGGTGCCAACCCGTCGCCTCGCCGGGCTTGAATCGCCACTCGGTGACGCGCACGCGGTCGTTGTCGATTAGCACGGTCGGCGTTGCCGCGCCCATAGCCACCTCCACTGCAAGGAATAACCGCGGCGAAGCGTTGCAGGTTGGCCGGCCCTGTGCAAGCCCGCGCGCGGGCGCTGCCGCGCGGATTCAG
Source organism: Alphaproteobacteria bacterium (assembly GCA_022820945.1). Classification (GTDB taxonomy): domain Bacteria; phylum Pseudomonadota; class Alphaproteobacteria; order UBA828; family UBA828; genus WTGU01. Next base: position 3,414 of record JAJEEP010000019.1, read on the forward strand.
GGGTCGTCCTGCTCGGACTGCACCAGCGATGCGGGGTCGACCGCGACGCTCTTGACCAGCGCATAGACTTCGGAGCCGGGGGCGAGGCCGAGGGTGTCTGCCGAGCGGGCGGTGATCCGCGCCGTGAGCCGAGCGCCGATATCGACCGCCACGTCGACCGAGGCGCCGCGGCGCGGGCCGATCTCGACGACCCGGCCGCGAAAGACGTTGAGGACGCTGGTTGCGCGCGGCTCGGCGGTCGCGAGCGACACGTCCCGCGCTCGCACGCGGACCCTGAGGCTGCGCCCCGGCGCGAGCCTGAGGCGGGGCACGCGGAGGATGCCGCCCGGCACCGCGAGCTCGGTGAGCCCGTAGGCCGCGTCGTGGCGCTGCACGGTCGCGTCCAGCACCGCGCCGGCCGCCTCGATCCCGGCAAGCGGGTCGAGGTCGAGCCTGGCCATCACCTCCGCAGCGGGGCCTGCCGCGGCGACCCTGCCGCCGGCCATGACCACGATGGTGCCGGCGAGGCGTGCCACCTCGTCCACCGCGTGGCTGACGAAGACGATGGGCACGCCGATCTCGTCGCGCAGCCGCTCGATGTAGTCGATGACCTGCGCCTTGCGGGGCACGTCGAGCGCGGCCAGCGGCTCGTCCATGAGCAGCAGCTCCGGCTGGGCCATGAGCGCGCGGCCTAACGCCACCCGCTGGCGCTCGCCGCCCGAGAGGGTGCAGGGCCGGCGCTGCAGCAGCGCCTCCAGGCCGAGCAGCGTCACGATCCTCTCCAGCGTCGCGTAGCGGCGGTCGCGCGGGGCGAAGCGGAGCCCGTAGAGCAGGTTGCGGCGCACGCTCAGGTGCGGGAAGAGGCGCCCGTCCTGGAACACGTAGCCGATCCGGCGGCGCTCCGGCCTGAGGTCGATCCCGGCCTCCGCATCGAAGAGCACCCGGTCTTCGAGCGCGATCCGCCCCGCCTCGGGCCGCACGAGACCCGCGATGGCGTCGGCGAGTGTGGTTTTTCCTGCGCCCGAGGCGCCGAACAGCGCAACCACGCCGTCGGCCTCGGCGCCGAAGGACGCATCCAGCGTGAATTCGCCGCGGGTGAGTCGGGCCTGGACCGCCAGCATCACCCCTCCAGCCGGCGCTTGACCATGCGCGCCAGGAATTCGGAGCCGATCAACGCGGCGAAGGCGATCACGATGGCGATCACCATCAGGCGGAAGGCGCCGTCCAGGCCGCCCGGCACTTGCGTGTAGGTGTAGAGCGCGAGCGGCAGGGTCCGGGTCTCGCCGGGGATGTTGGAGACGAAGGTGATGGTCGCGCCGAACTCGCCGAGGCAGCGGGCAAAGGCGAGGATGACGCCGGTCAGCACGCCGGGCGCGATGAGCGGCAGGCTGACGGTCACGAACACCCAGGCGGGTGGGGCGCCGAGCGTGCGGGCGGCGGTCTCCAGCCGGCGGTCCATCCCTTCGATGGAGAGCCGGATCGCGCGCACCATGAGCGGGAAGGAGACCACGGCCGAGGCCACTGCCGCGCCCTGCCAGGTGAAGGCGAGGGCGATGCCGAACCAGTCGTCGAGCCAGGCGCCGAGCGGGCCGCGCTTGCCGAGCAGCAGCAACAGCACGAAGCCCACCACCACCGGCGGCAGCACCAGCGGCAGGTGGACCAAGCCGTTGAGGAGTTCCCGGCCCGGAAAGCGATAGCGCGCGAGCAGCCAGGCGACGGCGATGCCGAAGGGCAGGCTGATCAGAACCGCCCAGCCGGCGACGCGCAGGCTGAGCTTGATCGCCTCGACCTCTAGCGGCGTCAGCGCCATCCGCTTGTTCCTTCAGTCGGCGATAAAGCCGGCGCGGGCGAAGGCCGCCCGGCCTTCCGGTCCCGTCAGGAATGCGAAGAAGCGCGTCGCGAGTGGCGTGTCGCGGCCCGCGACGAGAGCCACCGGATAGACGATGGGCTCGTACGACGTTGCCGAGATCGTCCCAACGACTCGCACGTCTTCGACGAGGGCGGCATCGGTGGCGTAGACAATACCGAGCGGCGCCTCGCCTCTGGCCACCAGCGCAAGCGCCGCGCGCACGTCCGCCGCCGGCGCGAGGTGGCTCCGTACACCGGACCAAAGACCCAGCTCTTCCAGAGCCTGGCGCGCGTAGATGCCGGCCGGCACGTGGTCGGGATTGCCGATGGCGAGCCGGCCGCCGCCCAGCAATGCAGATAGATCGGGCGTCGCGGACGGCTCGAATGGCGCCATGGCGTCGTCGCCGGTGACGAACACCAAGCGATTGCCGGCGAGCACGCGCCGGCTGCCGGGCTCGATCAGGCCTTGCGCCTCCACGTGGTCCATCCAGGCCGCGTTGGCGGCGAGGAAGATATCGGCGGGCGCACCGCTCTCGATCTGGCGCGCGAGCGCCGAGGTGCCGGCATAGGAGGCCACGACCCGGTCGTCTGGCCCGGCGTCGAACTGCTCGATCACCTCGTCGATCACGTGAGCGGTGCTGGCTGCCGCGAGCACGATCGCCCGCTCGGCCGCCGCCGGCCCTGCCCAGCAGCCGGCGAGAAGCCCAACGAACACAAGCCAAAGCGTCCGGAACGCGGTTACCAGGCGGCGCGGCCGCCGGGCGCGCCCTTCATGCCACACGTCGCGTGTCGCGGGCCCCACGGGACTCGCGCCTCCTTCTTATCTCGCGTGCATGAGGCTGGTTCCGACTGGAGCGAGCGCTCCCGCACCTCCACGGCGCCTCGACCGCCGCCGACGGGGACCGACCGTTCCGTCGTTCGGGCGGTCACTCGGCCCGACAGGGCCGCATCGGCGCGGCGACTGTAGCGCTCGGCCATGACGCACGCAACGCCGGCACATCGCTCGCTTGTCAAGCAATCGCAAAATTCAGACACTCCATCGCCCCGACGCGACCCAGCGCCGGAACATGCGCCGGTGGCCGCAACATGACGACAGGCTGAAAGATGCGCGGATAATGGCGAGGGTCCTGCTATGTCGCGTCGATGACGTCTACGCGGGCGAGATCCTGCGGGTCGAGACCGACGCGCTGCCGCCGGTCGCGGTCTACAATCTGGACGGCGCCTTCTACGCCACCGACGACACCTGCTCCCATAGCCAAGCCTGGCTATCCCAGGGCTTCATAGACGGCGACATCATCGAATGCCCGTTCCATGGCGGCTGCTTCGAGATCAAGACCGGCAAGCCGGTGGAGCCGCCCTGCACCGAGCCTATTCGGAGCTACGACCTCGTCGTCGAAGACGGCGCGATCTACGCGCTCGTCGAACCCTGAGCCGGAGGTTCGATACCATGCCCATGCTGGAACGTTCCGAGGGGGATATCCACTACGAGCTCTGCGACATCGTGCCTCCGTGGAAGGAGCCGCGTGAAACCATCCTCTTTCTCCACGGGCTCGCCGTCGATTCCGACATCTGGATTACCTGGCTGCCGATCCTGGCGGATCGCTATCGAATCGTCCGTATGGACCTGCGCGGCTTCGGCCGGTCGTTCGTTCCGGCAGAGGGTGCCGCCTGGTCCATCGATTCAATGGCCGCTGATGTTCTCGACGTGCTCGCCGCTCTCGACACGCAGCGGGTCCACTTCGTCGGCGAATCGACCGGCGGCACCGTCGGCCTCCATCTCGCCGCGCATCGTCCCGAGTGCCTGCTGACGCTGACCATGGTCTCGGCCGCGCACCGGGGCGGCACGATCGGCAGGTCCCGGGCGCTCAGGGACGATGTCCGCGGGCTCGGGATGGACGAGTGGTCGGCCAAGCTCATGCCGCTCCGCTTCCCCGCCGGTTGCCTGAGCCCCGCGATGGAGCGCTGGTTCCACGACACGCAGCGCGCCGCGGCGCCTCAGGCCTGCATCGACCTCGTCGACATGTTGGTGCAGGTGGACCTCACCGAGGCGCTCGGCGACATCCAGGTTCCCACCCTCCTGATTGCGCCTGACGACAGCCCCTTCGTCTCGCTCGAGACTCAGGTCGAGCGGCTGCGCGCCATGCCCGATTGCGAGATGCACGTGGTTGCCGGCGCCCGTCACGGCGTCGCCTATTCGCACGGGCCGGAATGCGCCGGCGCCCTCCGGGAGTTCCTCGGGCGCCGCAGTCCGCCGCCTCGGTAAGTCGCGACCGGCGGCCGGGCGCTATCTCTCGGCTGGCGACCGTCAGTCGCACGAGCGCCAGATCGGCTCGATGCCGTTCTCCCGCAGAAACTCCTCGGCCATCGCCTCGATTTCCGCTTCCCGGAACGCATAGAAGGCGTGGATGGCGTCCTCGTCTCCGACGTCCCGTTTCCACTTGCCGATTGAGCCCCGGTAGGCGTCTTCCGCCCGCCGCCGCCGCGCCTTGTCGCGGGTCCAGTCCGACATCAGGAATCGCCTGAGTATCCGGTGGTGATCCGAGTGATCGAGGCCGGGAATCTCCAGGTAGCGCTCGGGCTCGGCGTCGATCGCTTCGCGCTCTTGGCGGTTTTCGTCAGGGGATAGGCCGGCCCCCATTTCTGCATCGCGGTCCGACCCGTAGATCCAGATGACGTCCCCCGTCTTTCGGTCGAGGTAGACCACTTGCGGAAAGGCGTCGTGGAAGTCCACGTCGCGGCCGAAGGCCATCGTCAAGAGACCTTTCTCTATGCCCTCGCGGCCGTCTTCGTAAGACAAACTTGTGGCAATCCATCTTTGTCGCACGTTTCGGAGCCGTCCCTTGGCTCCGGACTGCAGGCGGCATAGCGGCGATGCGCGTAGCCAGCCGTACCGTCTCGCCTATATCATGTTTGTCGCGAGAGGTGGGACACCTGACAGAGACCGCTGTCTTCGGGGTCGGGTCCGGCGCTCCGAACGATGGGATCGGCTGCAGGCCAGAGGGTTAGGAGCATGCTCGCGAAACACGAGATCGACGCGTTTTGGCGCGATGGCTATCTCGTCGCAGAAAACGCGGTCGACAGCCGGCAGCTTTCGAGGTTGCGCGACGTCCTGGCCGGGTGGGTCGACGAAAGCCGCGGCCACGATGCGCCGTTCGGCGAGCCGACCGCCGACGGGCGGCCGCGCTTCGACCTGGCGCCCGAGCACTGCGCGGCGCAGCCCGCGCTGAGACGGGTCAACAATCCCAGCGAGGTTGACGCCGCCTACATGGAGGTAATGAGAGATTCGGCGATGACCGACATGGTCACCGCCCTCATCGGCCCCGACCTCAAGCACCATCACTGCAAGATCAACCTCAAGCTGCCCGGTTCGAACACCGAGGTGCGCTACCACCAGGACTTCGCCTACACGCCGCACACGAACGACGATGTCGTGACCGCGCTGCTCATGCTCGACGACATGACGTCCGATAACGGCTGCCTCATGGCAGTGCCCGGCAGCCACCGCGGCCCGGTGTACTCGCTCTTCGACGGCGAGCGCTTCACCGGCTTCGTGGCGCCTGCCGTGGAGCGCTCGCTACGTGAGCACGAGGTGCCGGTTCTCGGCAGCGCCGGCAGCGTCTGCCTGATGCACACGCGACTCGCACACGGCTCCGAGCCCAACCGCTCGTCCGCGCCGCGCGGTCTCTACATCTGCGTCTATAGCGCCGCGGATGCCTTCCCCATCGCTCGCAACCCCATGCCGAACCGCAACGAGGGCATGATGGTGCGAGGCTGGCCTACGCGTCGTGCCCGCCTTGCCGAGGCGACCATCGAGCTCCCGGAGCAGCCTGTGCGCGCATCGTTCTTCGCGGTTCAGGAAGAGGCCAGCACCGCGCCCTGATCGCGATCGCCCCTCCGCCTCACGGCCGTCGCGCCAGCAGGTCGATCTCGACACGGGCATCGAGGGCGAGCCCGGTGACACCGACGCACGTGCGCGCCGGTCGCCGTTCGGGATCGAAATAGGTCTCGTAGATCGCGTTCATCGCCGCGTAGTCCTCCTTGAAGTGCGTGAGATAGACCCGCGCGACGACGACATGCTCGAGTCCCAGGCCGAGGGAGCCGAGCACGATCTTCAGATTGGCCATGACGTTGCGGGTCTGGCCTTCGATGCCGTCGGGGAGCGGAGCGGCCTCGTCGTTGGGGTCGTTCGGCATTTGGCCGGTGACGAACACCCAGCCGTCCGCCTCGACCGCGTGGCTGAAGGGCGCGACGGGCGTCGGCGCGGCGGCCGCCATGTGAAAGATCGGTGCTGTCATGGGAGTCCTCTCGTCGCGCGTGAACGGTCAAGCCTCGACGGTGTGGAGCATGACGCGGAGCGCACGCGCGAGCTCCTCCTTCTCCGCGGTGGAGAGGTCGCGGGTGATCTCGCCTTCGAGCGCGTTGAAGCGAGGGAAGATCTCGCGCACGGTGGCCATCCCCGTCTCGGTCGCCTCCACCAGCACCCGTCGGCCGTCGGCGGCGTGCGGGCGGCGGATGGCGAAGCCCAGCCCTTCCAGGGTCTTCACCACGCCGGTGAGCGTGCTCTTGGAGATACCCGATTCCTCGGCGAGGACGTTGGACTCCTTGGGCCCCCACACCCACAGCACCCAGAGCACCGTGAAGCCTGAGAAGGAGAGGCGGTACTCGGCGAGCAGGTTGCGCTCCATGTAGTTGCGCACGGCGTTGGCCACACGAAAGACGTTGGAGACGGCCGCGAAGGCGTCGATGTCGATGTCCAGACCCTCGACCCGCGCGCGCGCCTCACGCTCCTCCCGCGTGAGCGCGACCTCCCTGCTCATGCGTCGGCGCCCCCGACTTCGGGGAGGTTGCGTCGCTCCAGCGTCGTGCCGCTGCGCCAGGACATTGCGACCTCTCGCCAGTAGCCCGCGATAAGCTCGCGCGGCTGCAGCCGGGTGAGCTCCTCCACCGGGGAATCACCGATCCAGAGCTCGAAGCTGCCACGGAAGCAGCGGCCGATCTCGCCCTCGTAGGCGGACATGGTCACCAGCTCGTCCAGGCTGTCGCTGCCGTCGCCCTCGATCGCCGGCATCCAGCGGTTGTGCACCATCGGCAGCGCGTTGACGAAGCCGGCATGGTCGCTCTCGGCCTCGATCTCGAAGGTTGCGTGCAGCAGGCGGCGGTCGTTGGCGGCGAGGCTCGCGCCGAAGCGCCCGCCCGGCTCCAGGCGCGGCCCGGCGCGGCCCACCGTGACCGGGCGCGTGAGATAGATCGAGCCCAGCTTCTTGGGGTAGCCCTGGTGATGCCCGCGCACCATGGCGTAGTCGGTATCGACCCAGATATAGGCGCAGCGCGAGTAGTGCCGGCCCCGGTACTTGCAGCGGATGACGACGAACATCTCCCGGTACTGCGCGCGGACGGGGTCGAGCAGCTCCTCGAACGTATCCGAGCAACTCTGCCACTCCGCCCAGATCAGCGCCACCGCGCCGGGGTCCTCGTCCGCCGGCGCGAGACCGGGCGGGATCAGCGCCGCCACCGCATCCGGGTCGGTGCGGTATTCCAGCGTGAGCATCTGGCCGGAGTAGTGCCACGGTACGGGCGGCAGCAGGGAGGCCCGGCCGGTGCCGGAGCGCGGGAACATGAAGCCTTTGAGGGACAAGACGAATCACTCCCGGAATCGCGACGATTCCTTGTCTTTCGAGAGCCGCGACCCTATCGTCAGGGACCGAACGATTTCAAGCCGAGGGCCAGCTATGACCGAGTTCCGGCGCATCCTGCTCGACGGTTATCCCGTCGTCGCGACCAGGGAAGGCGAGCGCCTGCACGCGAAGGACGGGCGCTCGGTCGCGGTGGAGGACGCGATCCACCTGCCGCCGACGGAGCCGCGCAAGATCGTCTGCGTGCACCTCAACTACAGGAGCCGGGTGGACGAGTTCATGGTGACGCTGCCGGCGACTCCGACCTACTTTCACAAGCCGGTGAGCGCGCTCTGCGGGCACCGTGCCCAGGTGGTTCGGCCCGAGCGCTGCCGGTGGCTGAACTACGAGGGCGAGATCGCCGTCGTCATCGGCCGGCACTGCCGCAACATCGCGCGCGAGGAGGCCGCTGACTACATCGCGGGCTACACCATCGCCAACGACTATGGCCTGCACGACTTCCGCGATACCGACGCGGGCTCCATGCTGCGGGTGAAGGGCTCGGACACGCTGTGCCCGGTCGGCCCTGCGCTGGTGAGCGGCTGGGATTTTCGCGGCAAGTCGGTCCGCACTTACGTCAACGGTGCCCTCGCCCAGGATGGAAACACGGACGAGATGGCGTGGGACATGCACTATCTCGTCGCTGACATCGCCCGCAACATCACCCTTGAGCCCGGCGACCTGCTGCTCTCCGGCACGCCCGCCAACAGCCGGCCTGTGGAGCCCGGCGACGTGGTGCGGGTGGAGGTGGACGGGCTGGGCGCGCTGGAGAACGAGATCGTCCAGGGCCCGGCGCCGATCCGCGACGATGTCGGCGCCCAGCCCGCGAGCTCGGAGGAGGTGATGTCCACCGCGCTCGGCGGCGACTGGGAGTTCCGCGGCATTCGCGCACCGCGCAAGTCTTGAGGCCCCCGCGCTCCTCGTAGTTCACCGGACCATGGTGCGGTGCACAGGGCGCTGCGCCCGCATCATGATCGCGGCAGGACGTGCGAGGGCGAGCGAGCCCCGGCGCGCGGGGACAGGCGGGGCTCGTCACCCGAGCCCATGGGCCAAGCCCGGGTGTGCGGGTCGAGCACGGCCCGTCGGGCGGAATGCCACGGTATCCCGGCGTAGCCCGCTTCACTTTACGCCCGCCAGGATGACAGGGGCGCCCGTAGCGGCCATGATCCGCCTCCCCGTCCACGACCGCCGAGGAGTCGCCGGTGTCCGATGATCTCTGCTTCACGCCCGCCACCGAGCTCAGCACCCTGATCCGGCGCAAGGAGCTCTCGCCGGTCGAGCTGATCGACGCGGTGCTGGCCCGCATCGAGGCTTGCGAGCCCCGTATCAACGCCTTCTCGACGCTCATCGCCGAACGTGCGCGGGAGGCCGCAGGGCGCGCCGAGGCCGCGCTGATGACGGGCCATGCCGAGGGCGCGCTCTTCGGCCTGCCCGTCACCATCAAGGACCTGACCGAGACCGCCGGGATCCCCACCGAGCGGGGCTCCCATACGCTGAAGGACCACGTGCCGACGGTGGACGCGCCGGTGATTCCGCGGCTGGAGGAGGCCGGCGCCATCATCCTCGGCAAGACCACCACGTCGGAGTTCGGCTGGTCCGGCGTGAGTAACAGCCCGCTCACCGGCATCACGTCGAACCCGTGGAAGGAGAGCTACAACGCGGGCGCCTCCTCGGCCGGTGCCGGGGCGGCCGCGGCGGCGGGCTACGGGCCGCTGCACCAGGGCTCGGACGGCGCCGGCTCGATCCGCATGCCCTCGCACTTCAGCGGCATCTTCGGCCTGAAGCCCACGTACGGGCGCGTGCCCAACTGGCCAGTGCCGAACAACGACCAGGTCTCCCACGTCGGGCCCATGACCCGCACGGTGGGCGACGCCGCGCTGATGCTGCAGGCGATGGCAGGCCCGCACCCGTGGGACCACACCAGCCTGGAGGCGCCGCCGGCCGACTATCCGGCGAGGCTCGACGACGGCATCGCGGGCCTCAAGGTCGCCTTCAGCCCGGACCTCGGGCATGCGCGGGTCGATCCCGAGGTGGCGACGCTCGTGCAGGGCGCGGCCGAGGCGTTCGACGCGCTGGGCTGCACCGTGGAGAGCCCGGCGCTGCCCTTCGGCCCGGAAGGGCCGGAGATCATCCGCCTGCTGTGGCCCATCCACCTCCACGCCTACCGCCCCTTGCTCGCCGAGTTCGAGGAGCGGATGGACCCTGGCCTGGTTGCCTGCATCCGGGCGGCGGACGGGGTGACGGGTGCGACTTACCTGGAGACGCGGGCGCGCAAGCTCGCTTACGTCGAGGCGGTGCATCGCTTCTTCGAGGAGTGGGACCTGCTGCTGACGCCGGCGGTTTCCGTGGCGGCGTTCCCGGCCGAGCGGCTGCAGCCCGAGCACTGGCCCTCCCATCCGTGGGACTGGATCGTGTGGGCCGAGTTCTCCTACCCCTTCAACTTCAGCCAGAACCCGGCCGCCTCGGTGCCCTGCGGCTTCACGGATGCAGGGCTCCCGGTTGGGCTGCAGGTCGTGGGCAAGCGCTTCGCCGATCTCGCCGTGCTGCAGGCCGCGCGCGCCTTCGAGCAGGCGCGGCCGTGGGCGGACAAGCGGCCGGCGCTCTGACCGGCGGTACGTATGGGGTCAAATACCGCATTGCTTGCCGGCCGCCGGCGCCTGACGCTATAAGGGGCGCGCGCGAGGGCCGGGATTGCATCGGCTCCGCGCACCCTCGGTCGGAGTGTAGCTCAGCCTGGTAGAGCACCGTCTTCGGGAGGCGGGGGTCGGTGGTTCAAATCCACTCACTCCGACCAATCAAATCAAACACTTACCCGAAAAAAGAGAACATCCAATTCCCGCTATTTCTGTGCCATGGCACAGAAATAGCGGGAATCTGTGCCCTGATCGTTCCTGTCGCGGTCCAATTTGAAGGAGAACATCGGGGCTCGCCGACGCCGAACACGGCACTTTTCGCCCGGCCGCAGGCATCCGCATGAACGCCGGGGCCGCAGCCGAGAAGGCCGTCGAGCACAGGTCGCCTCCGAACAACATGGAGGCCGAACAGGCGTTGCTCGGCGCCCTCCTCGTCAACAACGAGGCGATCCATCTGGTCGCCACGTTCCTCGAGCCCGACCACTTCTTTCTGCCGGTCCATGGGCGCATCTATGCCGCCGTGATGAACATGGTCGGGCGCCAGGAGACGGCGAACCCCGTCACCCTCAAGACCTACTTCGAGGGAGACGAGGCCCTGAAAGAGGCCGGCGGCGCGCAGTACCTCGCGCGCCTCGCCGGCTCCGCCGTCACCGTCATCAACGCCGGGCACTACGGCCGCGCCGTCCACGACCTCTATCTCCGCCGGCAGCTCATCTTCTACGCCGAGGACGTGCGCGACGCCGCCTACGACGGGCCCCTCGACCAGCCGCCGCGCGAGCAAGTCGAGAGCGCGGAGGCCGCGCTGCATCGGCTCCTCGAAGACGCGCCCGGAACGGGCACTGAGCGCCGCTCCATCGGCGCTGCTGCGCTGGAGGCCGCTCGGCACCTGGAGAAAAGGTCTATCAAGCCCAGGGGGCACTCCTGGGGCTCCCGGTGGGCATCAAGGCCATCGAAGGGCGGCTCGGCGGGTTCCAGGCGCCCGACATGATCGTGCTCGGCGGGCGGCCGGGGATGGGCAAGACCGGCATGGCGCTCGGGATCGCGCTCGCCGCCGCCCAGGCCGGCCACGCGGTCCTCTACGCCAGCCTCGAAATGTCGTCCGAACAGCTCGGCCAGCGCGCGCTCTCGATCCTCACCGGAATCGCGCACGACCAGATGCAAAAGGGAGAGATCGAGCAACCCGACTTCGATGAAATCATGCGGGCGACGAAGCGGCTGGACGACCTGCCGCTCGAGATCGACGACACCGGCGGCCAGACGCCCGACTACATCGAGCGCTCAGCCCGCCGGCTCAAGCGCATGGGCAAGCTCGAGCTTCTGATCGTCGATCATCTGCAACTCATGCGCCCGCCGCGCGAGACCCGGAAGGAAAACCGGGTCCAGCAGATTACCGAGTTCACCATGCGCATGAAGGCGCTGGCGAAGGAGCTGGAGATCCCCGTGCTCCTGCTCTCGCAGCTCAACCTGTCAATCGGCATTCAATCTGGACCCCCGATCGGCGTGCAAAACTGACCCCCTGAGAGGCACGACGGAGGTTGTCCCGGTAGCCAATAGGGGGGACCCGCGCGGCTTCGTGTAGCGTCTCACGCTACGCGAAGCGAAGCCGCGTGGGGGGTCCCTGTTGGCCCACCGGGGCAACCGGGCCGCAGTTGCTCCGATGCTGGTTCAGGAGCGGTTTTTGAAGCGCCAGCTCTCGTTTCCGGTCTCGATGATCTCGCAGTGATGAGTGAGGCGATCGAGGAGGGCGGTGGTCATCTTTGGGTCGCCGAAGACGGAGGGCCACTCGCCGAAGGCGAGGTTTGTGGTGATGACGGTTGATGTCCTCTCGTAGAGCCGGCTCATGAGGTGGAAGAGGAGCTGGCCGCCGGCCTGGGCGAAGGGCAGGTAGCCGAGCTCGTCGAGGATGACGAAGTCGCGTCGGGCGAGCTGCTCTGCGGTGCGGCCCTGGCGCCCGGCGCGGAGCTCGGCCTCGAGGTGGTTGACCAGGTCGACGACGTTGTAGCGGCGGCCGCGTGCGCTCTTTCGAATGCAGGACCGTGCGATGGCGACGGCGAGATGGGTTTTGCCGGTGCCGGTTCCGCCGACGAGCACGATGTTGCGCTGGCCTTCGAGGAAGCCGCCCGTGGCGAGCTCCCGGATCAGCGGCTCGTTGACCGGCGAGCCGGCGAAGTCGAAGTCGGCCAGTTCCTTGACCGTCGGCAACTTGGCAGACCCCATCTGGTACTTGATGGAACGTGCCTTCTTGTCGGCGATCTCGGCCTTGAGCAGCGCGCCGATGATCTGCTGCACCGGATGGCGGCGCTTGAGCCCGTCGGCGAGGATCTCGTCGTAGGCGGCGCGCATCCCTGCGAGTTTCAGCTGGGCCATCATCTCCAGCAGCTCATGACGCTCAATGACCGGCCCCCCTCAGGCTGTCGTAGCGCTGACAGTCGGCCACCGGCTGGTGGCGAAGCTGCAGGCCCTCCGGCGTCGGAATGTCCGCCGCCGGCGCCGGCTGGCGGCGCCGAGCGAGGATGTTGAGCACCATGTCGGCGCTGCAGGCGCCGCAGCCGAGTGCCTCGGCGCAGGCCGCCTCGACCGCCTCCAACCCATCCTCCAGCACCGCCGTCAGCACCGTGACGAACTGCCGGTCCCCGTCGTCGTGGCCCGCCAGTCGGGCCCGCAGACGCGTGAGCGCCCTGGGCAGCTTCCAGTCCCTGAAGGGGGCGCCGTTGCGCAGCGCACCGGGCTTGCGCTCCAGGATCGACACGTAGTGCCACGGCTCGTAGACGATCTTGCCGCGTCCGAAGCTGCGGCGATGCTCGGCGACGATCTCACCGTCCTGGCGGATGACGACCCGATCGGCATAGGCCCGCACGTCCACCGGCCGACCCACGGCGCGGGCGGAGACGCTGTATTGGTTGTTGTCGAAGCGCACCAAGCAGGTCTTGGACACCGCTGCCTCGGTCGCATGGAAGCCGTCGAAGGGGCCGCGGTACGCCATCAGGAAGGGCCGCTCCTCCTCGAACACCTGCCACACCGTCTTGCCCGGGATCGTCGGATGCGGATGCTTTTTGGCCTCCTCGATGCACCGGTCCATCAGCCACGCGTTGATCTCGGCGTAGGACCGGCCCCGCGGGATGGGCACGAACAGGCGGCCACGGACGTCGCCCACCTGCTTCTCCACCTGCCCCTTCTCCCAGCCAGCCCCTGGCGTGCACGCCATCGTGCGCTCCGCGCGCGTGGACGCGCGACGGCTCCACCAGGTGGTGCGAGCACATCGCCTGGAAGCGCCGGTTGTAGTCCCGCTTCTTGCCGGTGAAGACCGTGGTCACCGCCGTCTTCATGTTGTCGTAGATGCCCCGCCGGCAGGCCCCGCCAAAGAAGCGGAAGGCACGCTCGTGCGCCTCGAAGACCATCTCCTGGCCTTCGCGCGGGAAGACCTGGACCAGCTGCATCCGGCTGTAGCAGAGCCGCATGTGCGCCGCCTTCACCCGGGTCGTCGCCCCCGCCAGGCGCGCGTACTCGTGGCTCCAGTCAAACTGGTAGGCCTCGCCGGGGTCGAAGCTCAGCGGCACATAGGCCTGCGACGGCGACAGCAGGCGGCGGCGACGGCGCCACGCCCTGGCGTAGCGGCGCACCGCGTCATAGCCGCCCTCGTAACCCTGGGCCGCAAGGTCCTCGTAGATCTGCACGAGCGACAAACGAACACGCCGCTTCTTCTTCTCATTCTCCTCCAGAAGACGCTCCAGAGCCTCAACCCACGGCCCAAGCTTCGGCAGCGGCTGGATCGTGCGCTCATACGTGTGCGAGGTCGCATCGCCCCGAACCACCTTGCGTATCGTGTTCTTCGAGAACCGCCACCGGCTTGCCGCTCTCGACATGGTAGACATGGATCGGCAGGAAGCACCGCGTGTCGTAGTTGGCGTTGAACAGCGACAGTTGCTGGTGGCCGTGCACCGCGTCGCAGGTGTCGTCGATGTCGAGCGTGATCGCCGCCGGCGGGATCGGGAAGGAGCGGCAGAAGACGTCGACCAGGGCCGCCGTCAGGCGCGCTACCTCGACGCGCGAGGGCGCGTTCTCCAGCCGGCTCATGGTGGGCTGGGACCACAGATCGCGCCCGCTCTCCGGCGCCCGGCCGACCGCCAGCTTGAACAGCGGATCGGCGCGCAGCTCGTCGCAATCGTCGGCATCCTCGTAGCCGCAGGCGATCGCGAACATGCGGAACCGCAGCATCGCCGGCAGCGTGTGGACCGTCCGCTCCGGATCCCGCCACTCCCGGATGCAGCCCGCCAGCGTCTCGGCAAGGACGAGCCGGCGTTCCGCCGCGCGCAGCAGAACCAGCCCGCCGTCCGACGAGATCGACCCGCCCGCGAAATCGGCGGTCACCTTCTTGCGTTGTACGGCTGGAAGATCGAACGGGAGGGGAGTATCTTCGGTCATGGCGGGCGTGGCGCTCTAGTTGCTCAGGCGGAAATGCGCTGGACAACGAATTTCTACCCGATGTCAACGGGTTAGGCCACGTTCGCCACTACATCCTCGCGCCGTGATGAATAAATCAGGCTAGCCAAGTACTTGAAGCGATTCCGCGCCGCTTTCGGACATCACCGCTCGCGAGCATTGATGATCGGCTAACGGGTTGAAATACATAGCATTATGCTCAGGCAGCGCCTGCTTCGACACGCTCGATGAGGAGTCGGTGCGACCGATTCGGGTCGGGCGCCTCGTGAAGCAACATCGATTCGAGGCGTCGGGCAGTTAGGAGAACGTGTCATGGCTATCCCTTCTCTAGAAAATCGTCTTACAAAGTTTATTTCTCTTTGGACTCTTGGCTTGACGCTCTCGCTTCTGGGCCTCCCATTACCTCTTCAAGCAGATGCCCTCGCCCTGAACCAAGCCCACCGTGCTGTTTGGAAAATACAGCTCAAAAGGGAGGCGGTCGATCGACTGGACGGAAACTACGTGGGCACAACCTTTGCTGTCGAAATGGATTCATCGGGAGAGACTAACCACTTTATTACTAACGCCCACATCTTATATGAATTTTTTGGCATGGGAGCTTCAAGAAGCGATATCGTTCTATCCCAGAAGGGACACAGAAAAACTCTTGGTATTCGTCAAATTGTTGCCCTATCTGGTACTTATGACTTAGCCTTAATTCGGACCACTGAAAGTGTTACAGATTATGTGACCTTGGCCGATACTTTCTCCACTCAAAAGGAACATTCCATCATCGGATATCCGGGTGGTTCCTTCAATAGATTGAGACAAACGGAAAAATCGATGTACCAAGACTCTCTCTCCTTTATGTTCTCAATTGATCAAATGAGTGGAATTAAAGGCTTGAGTGGTGCTCCTGTCCTGAACCGATATGGAGAGGTTGTCGGAGTGAACCACTCCGTTAGCGATAATATGATCTATGGAGTTAAGCTGGAGCATGTGGCAGGGATTGTGGATAACGGGATCACCTGTTCACAGTCCTTCTCCCTTGAATCATGTGTTCGTGAAGATACAGCGAGAGTCAAGGAATTGGCCCGCCATAGAAATAATGAGGTTGCCCAATTTCAAATTGGACGTCATGATCCATATATAAAAACCAACCTGGAAATGCAAAACACGATGCTTGTACGATCGGCCCATGCCGGATTTCCTTCAGCCAAATACACTTTGGCCGTCAGATACTATAATGGAGATCGAAACTTCAGGCGGGACAGGAGGCGAGCTTTTAGGGAGTTTCGCGAGACAGCTCGCAAGCCATTCAATTATGTTTTTGCTCAGGACTTCACGGCCGTTCTATACGCCTGGGGTACAGGTACTCCTCAAAATTGGGAGAACTCTGCCTATTGGTTTGAGAGAGCCGCCCGACAGGGCCACGCCCCTGCTCAATATGATCTAGCTTCCTTACTGAAGATAGGATTGGGAATCCCAAAAGATGAAGAAAGAGCCATGCATTTGGTAGAGAAGGCAGCGGACCAAGGCCACGAACAAGCTAGAAATTTTCTTGGTAGACCTTAACAGAACAAACAGAACACCTGGGTAGTTGCGGGCAGTTGCCTTCCCGCAGCTCCCACTCACCCCGCGGATGCGGAAGTCGCTGTTCGCCGACGCCCCATTGCGCTCCAACCTCGGCCCGTACCACCACGATCCGCCATCACACTGGGCGCCGTCCTGCAACCACGCCCTATATTGCCTGCTTGCGGGTCAAGTACGCCCGCGCGCCCTGGCTCGTGTTCGCTTTGCCATCCGCCCGCGAGCAGCTGCGCGTGCACCCGCGGCATCCCGTACGTGCCATGCGAATCGCGGTGGATGCGGCGAATCATCGCGCGCAACTCCTCGTCGCGACGGGCCCGACACGACCGTCCACGACCTCGCCACGCGTAGTACCCGCTGGGGGAGACGCCCAGCACCCGGCACATCGTGGCTACCCCAGGACGGGCCTGGTTCGCGCTCACGAGCCCGAAGACCCCCCCGGTACCGAGCCGGTCTCCCGAGCGAACCAGGCCGCAGCTTTTGCCAAGATGTCTCGTTCTTCGCGAACCCGGCGAAGCTCGCGACGAAGCCGGCGGAGCTCCTCGAGCTCCGAACTCGGCAGCCCGTCCTCACGACGTTTCTCGTCGCGATCCGCTTGACGCACCCAGTTGCGGATCGCCGACGCGGAGCACTCGAACTCGCGAGCCAGCTCCCGGGGTTTGCGGCCCGCTCGAACCAGCTCGACCATCTGGCGCCGGTACCCTGCGCGTACAGCGGTTGTTTCTTCGACATCTGAACACCTCCTCACAACAGTGTCACGGTGTCCACAAAACCAGATCAACACCAGGCGCTTGTCCACCAACCCGTCAAGCCCTTCGTCCTCGTCGCGGTCCACGTAGCGCCGAAAGTTGCGCTCACACACCGCCAGCAACCGCGTCGCCTCCTCCTGCGTCAGCCGCCTCTCCCGTCATCCCCCGTAGGCTTCCTTGAATCTCATCCGCTGGATCTCCTGTAGCACTTGTGTCCTGGTCATGGGGCACCTCCTCGGTGCCCATCTAACCGGACAACTCATGTACTACTACTACACCGGACAGACTATTTGCTCCTGACATGCCGGTTGCGGGCGCCGCGGAGACCTGTCACGCTGAATTGGGACCGCTGCGCCGACACGCCACTTTCGGCCTATGCAACCCGGATGCCGCCTTGACAGTGTCCGCGGCCGCGGAGCATGTCCGGTGGCGGTTCGACCGGAAGGCAACGATCGCGGCCGTGAACCTCCCGATCTCCACCGGCATCAACGAGAACACCGAGCGCGCGGTGAGGTCCGACCTGCGCATCTTCGCCCGATGGTGCGCCGAGCGCGGGGAAACCGCGCTGCCGGCGACGGCCGAGACCGTCGCCGCCTTCGTCGACGCGATGGCCGAGGTCCGGGCGCCGGCCACGGTGCGCCGCTACATCCACCGGCTGCCCGACCGCGCGAGCCTCCACGCTGTATCGGTTGTTGTCGAAGCGCATCAGGCAGGTCTTGGACACCGACGCTTCAGTGGCATGGAAACCGTCGAAGGGGCCGCGGTACGCCATCAGGAAGGCCTGCTCCTCCTCGAACATACGTGTGCGAGGTCGCATCACCCCGAACCACCTTGCGTATCGTGTTCTTCGAAACCCTCAAATCCCGGGCCAGCTTCTTGATCGGAACACCCTTCACCAGATGATCCCGACGAATCCGCGCAATCGTCTCCACAACCAGCATCTCCCCCTCGCCTCGTCCGTCCAACGACGAGGCGCGTTCATGGGCCAAATCCATGGGGGTCAATTTTGGACGCCGATCACCCCCAATAGGGGGTCACTTTTCCACGCTTAACAACACTCAAGAGAGCACGCTTGGTTGATCCGCCCTTTAATTAAGCCGTATCAATGGGTTACCGCGCTGATCGGCACCGAACCCATGCGCCGAGCAACACATGTAGCGACTGAGAACGATTCCATCCGGTCGGATGTTGCTCCAGGACCGCCGCCCCCGATCCCGCACTTGTCAGCCGAAGACCGCGCGCCCGCCTGTGAGGACCGCCGTCTCGCCCACCTTCGCCTGGAAGACAAGCCCCGCGTCATCGCCGTCGGCGGACACGTCGATCGCATCTCCCGGCATTACCGGTGCCGCGAGGCGTGCGTCGAGGCGCCTGAGCTCGCACGGATGAGCGCCCGCCGGCTCGGCCAGCATCCGAGCCGCGATCCCGAGCGTGCAAAGGCCGTGCAGGATCGGTCGATCGAAGCCATTGGCGCGCGCGACCTCAATGTCGATGTGGATGGGATGGAGGTCGCCGGTCAGTCGGTAGAGCGCCGCCCGGCTGCGATCGGTCGCGTGGCGACCGTGCCAGGACGGGTGCCATTCCCGAGACGCCGCCGACGGCCCCCTTTCGCCGCCCCAGCCTCCGCACCCCGGCAGGAAGATGCCGTAGCGCGCCGTGAAAATCTCGCACTCCACGACGACGGTGACGATCGCCGCTTTGCCCTTGTCCCATACCTCGGCGACCCGCCCGCGAACCTCGAACGAGCCGTCGCGCGGCAGCGGCCCATGCAACTCCAGGCTCTGGGAGGCATGGAGCGACCTGTGCCGGTCGTAGGCACCGAGGCCGCCGGCCTCCTCGACTGCCCAGAGACCGAGGGCACAGGCGTAGGTCGGCAGCACCTTGAGGTCCCGCTCGTAGACGAGATCGGTCTCGTCGCACGAGGCGCCCACGGCGAGCGCATAGAGGATCGCGTCGCGCGCGTCGTAGGCGATGGTTCGGGTGCCGAGGTCGTGCCCGGCCAGGTCCTTGAGCTCCATGGGATCGCAGTCTCCTTTGTGCCGCCGCCGGGGCGGTTCTGAGCGCCTCTCAGACCATGAGGTAGGCGGCGCGAATCTCCTCGTTCTCAGCGAGTTCCGCCATGGATCCCTCGTAGCGGATGCGGCCCTTCTCGATGATGTAGGCGCGATCGGAGACGAGAGTGGAGAGATGCAGGTTCTGTTCCGAGAGCAGGATCGAGAGGCCCTGCGCCTTCAGGTCGAGGATGGTCTTCGCCACCTGTTCCACGATGACAGGCGCAAGACCCTCGGAGGGCTCGTCGAGCAGTATGGTCGTCGGGTTGCCCATCAGCGTGCGGGCGATGGTCAGCATCTGCTGTTCCCCTCCGCTCATCAGGCCGCCGAGCCGGTCGCTCATCGCGGCGAGGTTGGGAAACAGCGCGAAGAGCTTGTCGTGGGTCCATTCCGGCACGTTCTCGCGCCGGGGCTGGCGGCCCACCTGGAGGTTCTCGGCGACAGTCAGGCCGGTAAAGATGCGCCGGTCTTCGGGCACGTATCCCAGTCCGAGGCGGCTGATCTGGAACGGGTCCAGTCCCTGGATCGGCTTCCCCTCGAAGGAAATCTCGCCCTTCGCGGGGCGTACCCAGCCGATGATCGACTTGATCGTCGTCGACTTGCCCGCGCCGTTGCGGCCGAGCAGAGCCACCACCTCGCTGCGACGGACCTCGAGCGACACCTCGGACAGGATCTGCGCCCGGCCGTAGAAGGTGTCGACGCCGCTCAAGGCGAGGACCGGAGCGCCTGTCGCTGCGGTCACGAGACGTCGACCCCCCGCCCGGCGCTGCTGCCCAGATAGATCTCCTGGACCTTCCTGTCCGAGCGCACCGCCATCGGCGGACCTTCGGAGATCAGCTCGCCCCGATCCAGCACCATGATCCGGTCGGCGTGGGTGAAGACCACGTCCATGTCGTGCTCGGTGAAGAGAACGGCGATTCCGCGCTCGTGCACGATCTCGGAAGTGAGCTCCATCAGCTCCATGCGCTCCCTGGGCGCCATGCCCGCGGTCGGCTCGTCCATGAGCAGGAGCTTGGGCTCGTTCGCCAGGGCAATCGCGAGCTCGACCCGCTTGATGTCGCCATAGGCCAGCACCCCGCAGGCCCTGTCGTGTTGCTGGTCCATTCCGACGCGCTCCAGCAACGCCATGGCCTCGTCGACGTAGTGGTTCCTCGCCGGCCGCCACAAGGCCCGCGAGCGACGATGGTAGCTGATCAGGACCATCTGCACGTTCTCGCGCACGGTCATCGAAGCGAAGGTCGCGGTGATCTGGAATGTCCGCCCGACGCCACGCCGCCAGATCGACCGGGGCGGCAGGCCGAGAATGTTTCGACCGTCGAGTCGAACCGAGCCGGCATCGGGCCGAAGCTGGCCGTTCACCATGTTGAAGCAGGTCGTCTTGCCGGCGCCGTTGGGCCCGATCATGGCCAGCAGCTCGCGCGACGAGAGCGTGAACGAGACCCCATCCACCGCCCGCACCCCGCCGAAGGACTTGCTCAGCGAGTCGACTTCGAGCACCGGAACGCGCTCATCCCGTTCCGGGCTCATGTCGCCATTTCCTCCGGCCGCGCCAGCCGCAGTCGCCGCCCCAGCCACGTGCCGGCGAAGCCGACGAGTCCCTGGGGAAGCAGCAGCACCAGGGCAATGATGGTGACGCCGAGCAGGAAGCGCCAGTAGCTGAGGACGCTGAAGAGGTCGTTCAGCCAGGTCAGGGCGGCGGCGCCGAAGATCGGGCCGAACAGCGACTGCACGCCGCCGAGCAGCACCATCAGCAAGGCGTCGAAGGAGCGCGCGATCTCAAGCGTGGTCGGGAAGATGCTGCCCTTCGAGAACAGGAACAGGGCGCCGGCGAGGCCCGTGAAGGCGCCGGAGACCGTGAAGGCGAGCCAGCGATGACGCGTGAGATCAATCCCGATGGCGGCGGCCCGCAGCGGCGAATCGCGGCCGGCGCGCAGGGCATAGCCGAAGGGCGCATACAGGATGCGCCGCATGAGCCAGAGCGCGGCCACGGCGAGCCCGACGGTGATATAGTAGTACGCGACACGCGCGCTCGCCCATGGCGACGGCCAGATGTCGTTCAGGCCGTCGTCGCCGCCGGTTATCTTGAGCGGCGCGCCGAACTCGTCTGCGATCCCGAAGGACTTGAGCACGCTGCCCGGCATGTCTTGGAACACGAACGCCCAGGCGATCTGCGCGAAGGCGAGGGTCAGCATCGCGAAATAGACGCCGCTCAGGCGCACGCAGAACCAGCCGAACAGAATGGCAAGCAGCGCCCCGCCGGCCGGCGCAGCCCAGAACGCGAGCTCGAACGGCGCGTCGGCGAACTTCACCAGGAGCGCGGCCGCATAGGCGCCGCCACCGAAATAGGCAGCGTGGCCGAAGCTCACCATCCCGCCCGGGCCCATGATGAAATGGAGTGCTGCCGCGAACAGCACGAAGACC
Organism: Alphaproteobacteria bacterium; assembly: GCA_022820945.1. Taxonomy (GTDB): domain Bacteria; phylum Pseudomonadota; class Alphaproteobacteria; order UBA828; family UBA828; genus WTGU01. Next base: position 24,773 of record JAJEEP010000019.1, read on the forward strand.
ATGATCTCGATCACCAGCACCAGCGTGAAGGTGCCGACCACCTCGGGGAAGACGAGGTGCACGAGCGGGAGCGCGAGGAGCACCGCGCAGGCCGCGGCGGCCAGTGCGCGCACCCGCGGCAACGCCGGGCGCAGCGGTTGCTCGGGCGGACCGGAAGGTATCTGGAGCACTGACTCCGGTATACCGAGCAGCCCCCACGGCCGGAAGATCAGGACCACCGCCATGACCAGGAACATCAGCACCAGCGTCGAGTTCGGCAGTATCTGGATGCCGAAGGTCTGGAGGACGCCGAACAGCAGCGCGGCCCAGAAGGCGCCGAATATGCTGCCCATGCCTCCCACGACGACCACGACGAATGCGGCGGCGAGGATATTGAAGTCCATCAGCAGGTCGGCGCCGCCCTTGGGGATCTGAACGGCGCCACCCAGCCCGGCGAGAGCGGAGCCGAGAAACAGGACACCGGTAAACAGCCAGCGCTGGTTGACGCCGAGAGCCGCCACCATTTGCCGGTCCTGCGTCGCGGCCCGGACCAACGTGCCCCAGCGTGTCAGCTTGAACAGCGCCCACAGGCCCACCAGCACCAGCGGCGATATCGCGATCAGGGCCAGATCGTATTCCGGGAGCGGCTTGCCGAGGATACTGACCGCGCCCTTGAGGCCGGGGGCCTGCGGGCCGACGAGGTCCTCCGGTCCCCAGACCCACAGCGTCACGTCCTGGATTACCAGGATGACCCCGAAGGTTGCGATCAGCTGAAAGAGCTCAGGCGCCTTGTAGATGCGCCGAAGCAGCAGGATCTCCATGACCACGCCGATCAGCCCGACGGCGACGGCGGCAATCAGGACGGCGGCCCAGAAACCGATCCCGGTGGAGCCTATCGTCTGGACCAACGTGTACCCGATGTAGGCGCCCAGCATGTAGAACGAGCCGTGGGCGAAGTTCACGATCCGGGTCACCCCGAAGATGATCGACAGCCCCGACGCGACCAGGAACATGGCTGCGGCGCTGGACAGCCCCGTCAGCAGGCTGACAATGAAATCCGCCACGCTCCGGCTCTTCCGGCTCTCTTGCTCAGACCGTCCCTTATACCGACATCAGCGTCAGGGGCCGGTCAGGCGGCCCCTGACGATGCGTCGGTTCAGTCTGCGCTGCGCAGTTTCCGAACTTCGTCGTCCGACGGCAGGTAGTCCGCGCCGTCGAGATACTGCCAGTCAACCATGATGCCCTGTCCGTCGCGCAACGTGGTCCAGCCGACATAGGCGCCCATCGTCGCCTGATGATCGATGGCGCGAAACGTGATGGGCCCGGTCGGTGCCTCGAAACTGAGCCCTTCCAGGGCATCGACCATGGCTTCCGTCTCGGTCGAGCCGGCCCGTTCGAGCATCGCCTTGATGGCCAGCATCGTGTTGTAGCCGACCACCGAGCCGATGCGCGGATAGTCGTCCCAACGCTGCTGATAGGCGGCCAGGAACGCATCGTGTGCTGGAGTCTCGATGTCGTACCAGGGGTAGCCGGTCACCAGCCAGCCCTCCGGTGCTTCGTCCTTCAGGGGATCGATGTACTCGGGCTCGCCGGTCAGCAATCCGACCATCAGCCGGCCCTCGAAGAGGCCGCGCAACCTGCCCTCGCGCGCGAACTTGGCGAGATCACTGCCGAAGGTGACGTTGTAGATCGCGTCCGGCTCCAGGCGCTTGAGCGCCTCGACCTCGGCGCCTGCGTCGATCTTGAACAGCGCCGGCCATTGCGAACCGACGAACTCCACATCCGGCCGCAACTCCGTCAATACCCTTTGGAACGCCGCCACAGCGTCCTTGCCGTAGGCATAGTTGGGCGCGATGGTTGCCCAACGCTTGGCGCCCTCATCCTTCGCTGCCTCGGCGGCGAGCATTGCCGCCTGCATGTAGGTGGACGGGCGCAGCCTGAAGGTGTAGCGATTGCCCTGAGCCCAGACCAGCGCGTCGGCCAGCGGCTCGGCCGCGATGTACAATCGCTGGGTCTGCTTGGCGTAGGCGGTCAGCGCCAGCCCGACGTGACTGAACAGTGAGCCTGAGATCAGGACCACCTCGTCGCGGTCGAACAGCCGCTCGGCCACCTTGACCGCTTCGCCCGGTTTGCCCTGGTCGTCGTGCGATATGAACTCGAGCTCGCGCCCGAGCACACCGCCCGCACTGTTGATCTCCTCGATGGCGAGGATTGCTCCTTGCCGGTACGGAATCGTGTGTGCTGGCAGACGCGTGTACGAATTGATGTCGCCGATGCGAATGGTCTCCGCCTCGGCCGATGCGGACGCGGACCCGACCGTGACTCCGGCCGCGATCACACCGGCAGCACCGATCGCTGTTAGAAGCGCTTTGAAAGGTCTCATCTTCTCCTCCCAATGAGCCAGAATCTCGCGCGGTACTCGCTTGTCAGACGAATCTCTTGAGAGCCGCGCCACGATGGCGACCGTTCCGGACCGGGTGTCCGGTGACGGGGCGATAAGATCTTCACGATGTCATTTCATGGGTTCCCTCCCGTTCGTCATGAGCGCAATGCGAGCGAGCCGATCACGCCAACCCCAGACGCGCTTTCGCCCGTTCGACCCGTTCGCGCCGCTCGGTCGAGGCGAGGATATCGAGGCGGACGTCCTCCCACTCGTCGAGCCGGGCCGAGCCCCGTTCGAATTCGTCGAGCAGCCGCTTGGTTGTCGTGATGGCGCGGGGCGAGCGGGCCGATACCCGCTCGGCCAGCGCCCGCGCCTCGGCCCTTGTACTGCCGTCGCTGACGGCACGGGCGACCAGGCCCATCGCCGCCCCGGCGCGGGCGTCGATCCGCTCGCCGAGCAGAAGCAGCCACCTCAGGGCGGCGGGACCGAGGCGATGGCGCAGGCGCGCCAGCGCGCGTGGATCGTAAAGCAGGCCGAGATGCGTCGCGGGAAGCGCGAAATAGGCGCTCTCAGCGGCCACGATGGCATCGCAGTTCAGCGCCAGGTCGAGCGCGCCGCCGATGCACGGACCCTCGACCGCCGCGATCACCGGCGCCGGGCAATTGCGAATGGATGCGGTGGCGCCCTGAATGGCGTCGTCCACGGCACGGTCGGCGATCGTGCCCGTCACCTCGGCGAGATCGGCGCCGGCGCTGAAGCAGTCTCCGGCGCCGGCCAGAACCACCGCACGGACGTCGCCGGCCCCGGCATCGTCGATCGCCCGGCTGAGCGCCGACAGCAGCGGACGGGAAAGAGCGTTCCGGCGCCCGGCGTTCTCGAAGGTAACTTCGAGCACGCCGTCGTGCGGCGTCGTGGCCACGCGCCCGCTCACGACGCCGCCTCCACCGCCAGGCCCGGCGCCGGATCGCCCATCGGCCTCCGGTCGAAGGCGAGCGCCTCTTCCACGTCTTCGGCGAGGTCGAGGAGTCTTTCGTCCTGGTTCAGCGGCATGACGAGCTGCAGACCCACGGGCAGGCCGTCGGCGAGCCCGCACGGCAGCGACACGGCGGGATTGCCGGAGACGTTGAACGGCACGGCGAAGGGGAACGCGCCCCACAGCCAGTCGACCTCGCGTCCGGCGATCCTCTTCGGCCGCCGGTCGAAGGGGAACGCGGTGACCGCCGTTGCCGGTGTCGCGATCGCGTCCCAGGTCTCGAACAGGGCCGCGATGCGGGCGCGATAGCGCCGGTGCGCCGCGCGGCCAGCCGTTATCTCGTCGTCAGTCAGTGACCGCGCCGCCGCCAGTGACTTGCGTACATAGTCGCTCAGCACGTCCGGGCGCCGCTGGAGCAGGTCTCCGCGCTCGCGGCGTTCCTCGGCGAGGACGAGCGGCCCGAAGGCCTGGTTCCATCCTTCGAGGGGCAACGCGGTCTCGACGGCCGCGTGGCCTAGCGTCTCCAGCTTCGCGACGGCGGCGCTGACGGCCGCCGCAACGCCGGGGTCGACGGGGCGTCCTTCGGGGCGCGGGCACCAGGCGATGCGCAACCCACGCGCCGCGCCGGCACGGCTCATGCTGCGGCCGAGAAGCACACCCAGGAACGAGCGCGCATCGGCCGCGCGCCGCGCCAACGGTCCCGGGCAGACGAAATCCGACATCGCCGGCAGGCCGCCTTCGTCGGGGCAGAGGCCGTAGGTGGGCTTGAAGCCGAGCAGGCCGGTGAACGAGGCTGGAATGCGGATCGAGCCGCCGCCGTCGGCGGCCAGCCCGACGCTGGCAAGCCCGGCCGCGACCGAGACCGCCGCGCCGCCGCTCGAGCCGCCCAGCGTGCGCGTGGTATCCCACGGATTGGCGGCCTCGGGGCCGAGGCGGTTGTCGCTGGTCGCCGACTGGCCGAATTCCGCCGTGTTCGTCTTTCCCGTGAACACGGCACCCGCGGCTCTCAGCCGGCGAACGACCCCGCTGTCCTCGTGCGTGAGGTTGTGGCGGTGCACGACCGAGCCGAAGGTCGTCACCGCGCCTGCAAGCGGGAAGGTGTCCTTGATCGAGACCGGCACGCCGCTCAGCGGCAACGCCCGGCCGGCCCGGTAGGCCGCCTCGGCCTCGCGCGCCTGGCGCCGCGTGAGGTCATCGAAGCGGACGAGATAGGCATTGAGCACCGGATTCAGTCGATCGATTCTCGCGAGCACTTCGTCCGCCACCTCGACCGGCGAGAGCTGGCCCTGTCGGTAGGCCGCGATCAGGGAAGCGACCGGCCAGTAGAGCGGGCTCTCGCTGCCCCGCTCAGGCATGGGGAGCGACGCCTCCGCTGATGCCGTACACCTCCCCGGTGATGTATCCGGCCCGATCGCTGACGAGGAACGAGACGAGGTCCGCTACGTCCTCGGGTTGTCCGACGCGGCCGACCAGGGAGCGCGATTCCGCGTAACCGTCGAAGAACTCATCGGGGTAGATGCGGCGCAGAAACTCGTTGTAGATCAGGCCCGGCGCCACGGCGTTGACGCGGACGCCGTGGCGTCCGTTCTCGGCGGCGGCGACCCGTGTGAGCGCCAGAATCCCCGCCTTGGCCGCGGAGTAGGCGGCGCCGTGCTCGGTCGTCATTTCCCAGGCCGCGATCGACGAGATGTTGACGATGGTGCCTGAGCCCCGCGCGATCATGTGGGGCAGCACGCAGCGCATGGCGTAGAAGGTGCCGTTCAAGTCCACGTCCAGGCAGCGCTGCCAGGTCTCGGGCGCCATCTCGGCGACCGGCTCGATCTTGCTCCAGCCTGCGTTGTTGACGAGGGCGTCGATGCGGCCGCGCCGCTCGACGACGGCTGCGGTGACGGCACCCACTGCGTCGAAATCGGTCACGTCGAGCGGCAGCGACAGGAACTCCCGGCCGTGTTCGTCGGCGAGCTGCTGGGCGAAGGCGCCGCAGCGGCGTTCATGGGCGTCCGTGATCACCACGTCGTAGCCGTCCGTGGCGAGCCGGCGGGCAATCGCGGCGCCGATGCCGGCACCGGCCGCCGCGGTGACGAGCGCCACCCGGCGTTCTCCGTCGTGTTCGCTTTGCGCTGGCACCGCGTCGCCTCCGCCTAGTCCGCCTTGAGCCGGGGAATCACATGCCTGCCGAGCTCTTCCAGCCGGCGCAGGCGGCCTCCGGAGAGCAGGGCGAAGCTGATGCGGTCGATGTCGACCGTGGAGAGCTCGAGCAGCCGGGCAAGGCACTGCTCACGATCGCCGCTGATCGTCACCGAGCGCACGAACTCCTCGCTCACGATCTCCTTGTGCCCGGCGCGCAGCGACAGGTGCTCCTCGTAATGGTAGGCATCCTGTGCCGCCTTGAACTCGGAGCGAAAGCGCTCCCACCCCGGCGGCATCGCCTTCCAGACGGCGAAGGTCGCGGCCTGGCTGGTCGCCCAGGCACGGACGTCGCCGAGCGCCCGGTCGGCATCCTCGTCGATGCTCATGGTGACGACGAGATCGATGAGGATGTCCTCGCGCCTGCGCCCAGCCTGTTGCAGACCGCGGTAGATGTGCTCGATCTGCCAGTTGCAGAAGTCGGGATCGGCCGCTCCCATCAGGATGGCGCCGTCGCAGATCTCGCCCGAGAGCTCGAGCATGCGGGGCTGCGAGACGGCGAGATAGATCGGGATCTGCCGGCGCGCGGTGGCGAGCCGCCCCTTGACGCCGGCTATATCCATCTCCTCGCCCGAGAACAGCCGGCGAAACTGCTCGATGCCCTCGCGCAGCTCAGCGATCCTGTTCGGCTTCTCGCCGATGGAATGGACGGCGACCCACCCTGCGCCGAGGCCCAGCAAGGCACGGCCGCCGGAGAGTTCGTCGAGCGCGGTCGTGGCATTGGCGGTGACGGTCGGATGACGCGTGCGAAGGTTGGTGACCGCGCAGCCGATCTCGATCTCCTCGGTCGCCATCGCCGAGACGTTCATCGCCGCATAGACGTCCTTCATGCCAAGCTGATGGTCGATGAACCAGAGCGCTTCGAAGCCGAGTTCCTCGACCTTCTTCGCGATCTCGCCGACCTGGGCGAACGTCTCACGCGGGCTGACCCCCCTCGATATTCCGAACCTCGTCACCATCAGGCGCTGCCTTCCAGTGCGTCGCGAATGGCCTGGGCGTAGGCGTCGGGCTGATCGACGCTCATCAGATGCCCGGCCCCTGCGACCTCGCGGTAGGTTCGGTGGCGCAAGGCGGCGATCATGATGTCCGCCGCCTTGCGGGGGCAGAACACGTCGGCCTCGCCGCCGATCACGTGCACCGGGCAGGCGATGTCCGGTAGCAGGCGGGTGAGCGGATCGTCGTGGAGGCGCGCCATCGCGCGGGCGGCATTGACGTAGCCGCCCCCGTCGCCGATGGCCTTCAAGCGCCGGGCCGCGACCTCGTCCAGCCGGTCGCCGGCGACGACGAGCTGCTGGCGCGTATCCTCCTTGAGCGCATCGGCGAAGCCCGGGAAATCGCTGCGGATCGTCTCGATGCGGTCGCGGAAGAACCCGACGGCGCGGCGCCCGACGACGGTCGAGGTGCCGGCGACGGTGGCTCGCCTTACCAGGTCGGGCCGGCTGGCCGCGACCCAGAGCACCACGGCGCCGCCGAGCGAGTAGCCGATGCAGTCGGCGGGGCCCGTCAACGCCTCGAGGAAGCCGATCAGGTCGCCGCCCAGCTGTTCCAGTGTCCCTTCCGCCTCGCCCAGCTCGGTTTCGCCGTGACCGCGCAGGTCGCAGGCGTACGTCGTGAAGTCGCTCAATCGACGCTGGACGTCCGCCCAGCTGTTTCGGTCCTCCGCGAGGCCGTGGAGCATGACTGCCGGCGGTCCCTCTCCCATGCGCGTGTAGCCGACGGCAATGTCGGCGAGCCGGACCCTCATGCCCCGTCACCGGGTCCGGCGCCCTCGCCACTCACCATGGCGCGGAGGTCGGCCTTGCGGATCTTTCCCGCCGGCGTCATCGGCATCGCATCGACGATGCGCAGGACCTCGGGGCAGTGATGCTTCGGCAGGCGCCGCGTATGCGCGTGAGCGATAAGGTCGCCGAGGCTCGGGGCGTTGCCCGCGGGCAGCACCACCGCGCAGATGCGCTCGCCCAGCCGCTCGTCGGGATGGCCGATCACGGCCACGGCACCGACGCCTGGATGGTCGGCGAGCGCATTCTCGATCGGTGCCGGCGAGATATTGACGCCGCCGCGAATGATCAGGTCCTTCAGCCTGCCGGTGATGCGCACGTAGCCGTCCGCGTCCATCCGCGCGAGATCGCCGGTGCGAAAGAAGCCGTCGTCCGTGATCGAGGAGTCGTAGAGATCCTGCTGGCCGAAGTAGCCGATGAAGACCCCCGGCCCCCGCATGACCAGCTCTCCCTCCTCGCCCGCGGGCAAGCTGGCGCCCTCGGCATCGAGGCAACGCAGATCGAGCCCCGGCAGTCCGATGCCGGCCGTGCTCATGCGCTTCTCGCGGGGGCTTTCGCGAACGCAGGTGACGAGCCCGCCCTCGGTCATGCCCCAGAGGACGGTCACGAACGTGTTGGGAAACTGGGCCTCGGCGGCCTCCATCAGCGATGGCGGCACCTGCGCGCCGCCGCACAGGAACGAGCGGAGCGGCGCCAGCTTCGGCGTCGAGCGCGGCCAGAGTGCGTCCACCAGGTCCTTCAGAAAGGGTGTCGCCGCGGCGGTGAACGCGCAGCCGAACTCCTCGATCATGTCGAGCGCGCGCTCGGGATCCCACACGTCCTGAAGAACGAGCGGCGCGCCGGTATGGAGCGCCAACCGGGTGCCGTGGATGGCGCCAATGCTGTGCCCGAGAGGAGAGGCGAGAAAGATCGGCGCATCGGGGCCGAGCGAGAAACGCTCCGTGAACCCGACATTCAGCGCGACGAGGGTGTCCTCGCTATGCATGACGGCCTTGGGCAGGCCGGTCGTGCTCGACGTGAACATGATATGCGCGAGGCTCGCACAGCCCGCCGTCAGGGGCGCCGCTCGACCCGCCGGAGCCTGCTGCCACCTCCCGCCGGACTCGTCGATCAGGAAGACCCCCAGCCCGTGCCCGCAGGTCGAGGCAGCTTCCCGCGCCATCTCTCCCAGCCGCGCGCCGCCGTGACGCTCCGGCGAAACCAGCGCACGCGCGCCCGTCAGCCGGGCGACGTAGGCGAGCGTTTCGGGATCGGTGCGGGTCGGCAAACTCGCTGGGATGGCACCGAGACGCAGCAAGGCGACGAAGGCCACCTGCCCGTCGGCGACATTCGGCAGAAGCAGGATCACGATGTCGCCGCGAGCGACTCCGCCTTTCTCCAGCGTTGCGGCGAGGCGTCCGCCCTCCCGCCACAACTTGCCGTGGCTCAGCTTTCGACCGGTTGCATCGGCGACGGCGAGGCGGCTCTCGAAGCGCTGGGCGAGGGCGGCGTAGCGGTCGCACAGGCGCTCGCCTGACCACCAGCCCATCGCGCGGTACCAGCGTTCACGTTCGGCTCGGTTGGAAGCGGCAGTATCCGAAAGCGCTGCTTGCTTGGATTGCGAGTTCTGCGGATCTCCGAGACGAACCTCGCTCATCTACCGCTCCTGCCGCCGACCTGGATTCACCGGATCACCGCGGGCACTTCCGCTTGCGCTTAGCGTAGACGCGCTCCAGGGCGATTTCAATATAGTGACATCGGTTTTTTTATTGTCTGTCATTTTTTTCTCTTGTTACCATCCGAGCATGGCCGGGAACGCGGGCTTCCACGGGGCCGCGCAGCAACAGCCGCGACAGGACCCGGGCGATGCCCGGTGAAGGACGTGTGCCGGCAACGTCAGAGGGATGGCGCTGCGCAAAGCGGGGGAGGCGGGTAGAATGACGGCGCGCATGACCCAATTCCCGACCACACCCAAGGGCCGGCGTACGCGCAGCCGCATCCTGGCGAGTGCCCGACGAGTGCTGGCTCGCAACGGCTATGTCACCCTCAAGATGGTCGACGTTGCCGACGAAGCGGAGGTTTCGCTCGGCGCTCTCTATCGCTATTTCCGCAACAAGGAGGATCTGTTCAGGGCCTTGGTCGACGGCATTCACGAGGCACTGTTCGAAGCGAGCCGAGCGCCGAACAAGGATTTGGCAACCGACCCCAAGGGAGCGTTGCTTGAAGCGAACCGCGGCTATCTCGCGCTCTACAGCGAGAATCGCGACGTGATGCGCGCCCTTATCGAGGCCTCCACGGTTGACGAGCGCTTCCGCAGCGTGTGGTGGGCGATGCGGAACCGCCATGTCGATCGGTTCGTGGGCGCGCTGAAGGCAAAGTGCAGTATAGAGGTGGTGGACGGCGTTCCGGCCCGTCTCGTTGCGGAAGCCATGGCCGCCATGGTCGAGCAATGCGCCTATGTCTGGTTTGCCCAGGAAGAACAACTAAGCGATCACCCGGTCTCCGTCGACGACGCCGCAAGGATAGTGACCCGGGTATGGCATGACGCCTTTTTCGAGCCTGATGCGCTCTCAGACGCCACAGACGAAGTCAGTCGGTCTAAGTTGATCGAAGACCGGTGACGGGCGTCCCACATCCCCACAGGTGTAGCAGCAACAGAAATTGGAGTTGCCCCGGTTTCGTGGACGGTTATGGATTTGGGTGAGCGGGGGGTCGCTGGCTCCTCTTGTAGTTGACGGGTGACAGATATCCGATGGCGGAGTGTCGCCGTCGCGGGTTGTACCATCCCTCGATGAACTCGAAGACGGCCATGCGTGCTTCGGCATGAGAGCGGAACCTGCGGCGCTCGAGCAGCTCGCATTCGAGGGTGGCGAAGAAGCTCTCGCACAGGGCGTTGTCGTAGCAGTCACCGACCGATCCGGTGGAGGGGCGCACGCCGGCGTCGCGGCAGCGCCTGCCGAAGGCGATCGAGGTGTACTGCGATCCCCGGTCGGAATGGTGGATCACGCCGTCTGGCCGGCGCTGGCAGAGGGCCATGTCGAGAGCATCGAGCACGAGCCGCGTGCGCAGGTGGTTGGCCATGGACCAGCCGACCACGCGTCGTAGCCGCTGGTGGAGACCCCCAGCAGCCGGCACATCGTGGCCACGGGATAGATGGCCCGGTTGGCTCTCACGAACTCGAAGACCCGGATGGGATCGAGCCGGTCTCCTGAGCAAACCAGGCCGCGGCTTTTGCCGGGATCTCGCGCTCCTGGCGCAGCCGGCGGTTCTCACGCCTGAGCCGTCGCAGCTCCTCGCGCTCGGCGCTGGTCAGGCCGTCGTGCGAGCGGCCCTCGTCACGGTCGGGCCGGCCGACCCAGTTGCGGATCGACTGAGCGGACGGCTCGAACTCTCGAGCCAGCTCCTCCGGTGAGCAGCCCGAGCGAACCAGCTCGACCATCCGTTCACGGAACTCGGATGAATAGGGCGGTCGTGTCATCGACATCGTGGACTCCTTTCTCCCAGCTGATCAGGTGTCCACCAAAACGGGTCAAGTCCAAATGGGCAACATGACCAGGCGGTATTGAGGAGGCCGGTACAGCCCTCGAAGCCGATTCGCGATTTCCCAGATCTTGGATTTAAGCGCGTCGTGCGTCTGAACGTTCACTGGAAACCTTCTCTCGGGTGTGCTCGCCGCGAGGGCAGTGCGGCGGCGGCTCGATCACTCGTTGTCGCATCCTCGGGTGACCGGCGCCTACTGAATAGTCTCGTTTGGATGGTAATGCAGGGCCGGTTGGTGCACCACGCTGGGCTACCGGCGTAGCGGAGACAAGCATCCGACTTTGCCACGAAAACCGGTACTGAGGCCGGCGGCGAGATGCTGGCTCGGGATGCGCGCCGTGGAGCGGTCGAGCCCAACAACATCGCGGGCATCGTCGATAACTGCATCGCCGCAGACGAGCGCGCAGCAGCGCGCGAACTTACCCAACTCGAGGTCCGGGCCCTGGCAGCCTCGCAGTCGGTGGCGCCTGAGAACTTCGGTGGCTGCAAGGCCCTTGCCTAGGGGGCCATTACGTCACTCCGACTAACTGTATCCCTCTACATCTCAAATCACTCAGAAAATAGCCTCAATGGTGGTCGTTTCGACTCAATTAAGGAGCATGCAACTCTGGCATGTACAGGATGGACAATACGCAGAAGAGGGTAAATCACGTGCAGGGGGGATGAGTCTAACCACAGAAGGGCGGTGAATCCTCTTCACGCTAACCGCTGGTCAGAGAATCGTGAATTAGCCCTTGCGTGTGAGTGAGAACATATACAGAAGTGCCCGAGGGTCGGTATTGACACTACTCGAAAAAACTGCGCGTGGCATGGCCGAAAGGGCGTCTGCAGCGTAGCGAGCCTAGGGGCTCTGATCGAGGCGACGAAGCGATATGCACGCCTATGGCGGCGAAGGAGGCCTGCTACATCAAGCATTCGGCGACGTGGCAGCATGGGAAGAGTTGGCTCGACGAGTCGGAGCGGACTGCTGCGGGCCCCGGGGGTGAGTTCGCATGCTGGCGGAAATGCCGGGCCGAATGGCTGGTGATGGGAGGGGCGCAAGAGGAACAATGGGCTATCTCTATTTTGCCGAAATGGCAAAACTCCGGCACATCACTCTTTTCCAATTTGGCAAAAATGTATAGACCATAGACCTTTGCCAAATTGGAAAGGTCTTGTAGAAAGTCGTACTTTGCCAAAGTGGTGGACTCTCTCATTTAATCTTGCTCTCATCCGAAACAGAGAGTATTAGAGCGGCCCGGTTCGCTCAGCAAGCGACGCTGCGATTCGGGAGCGCCCATGACCATTGGCGACAGTTGCTTCGGCGTTGACGTTGACCCCTCCGGCGGCTCACGCATCGTGGACACCAAACATCGCGCGGCGGACCCGATCGAAGCGAGCAGCGGCGATGACCCTCCTAGTGTCGTGTCCCGGAGATATATGCACAAAGTCGTTGGAGTTTGGCGAGAATCGATTCGGCGGTTGCGGTCCACATGAAGGGAGCGGCGCTGGCGTTGTAGTGCTTGACGAAGAGTTCGATCTTGTTGACGAGGTCGCT
>JAJEEP010000165.1 GCA_022820945.1 Alphaproteobacteria bacterium
GCCTGACCACTTCCCCACAGGCCCAGCAGCAACAGAAGCGGTCAATTCATCGGGGACAAAAACCCGTCAACTACATCGCCACCGAAAGCACGCGCCCCCAAAAAAGCGAATAAGCGCCGGTCTAGACCGTCATCAACACTCGCCCGCCCGGATTCGCAGAGCATCGCCTTCATCGGCGCGGGCGAGCAGGCCAAGATGCATCTGGTGGCGATGAAGAAGGCCGTTCCCGCCCTGGAGGACTGCCGCGTCGCCGCCAGGTACGCGCACGAGGAGCAGCAGTTCGTGCGCGAGATGGCGCCGCTGTTCCCCGACCTTCGCTTCGTCGCCACGGAGACGGACCTGCAGCAGGCTGCGGAGGGCGCCGACATCCTGGTCACCGCCACCAGCGCGCAGGCGCCCCTGCTGCAGGCGGCGTGGATGAAGCCCGGCGCCTTCTACAGCCACGTGGGCGGCTGGGAGGACGAGTACGAGGTCGCCCGCCAGTGCCAGAAGATTGTCGTCGACGACTGGGAGACGGTGAAGCACCGGACCCAGACGCTGAGCCGGATGTACAAGGACGGTGCGCTGGCCGACGACGACATCCACGCGAACCTCGTCGACATCGTGGCGGGCACGAAAAGCGGGCGGGAAGGCGCGGACGAGCGGACCTATTTCAACGCAGTCGGTCTCGCCTACGTCGACGTGGCGATCGCCTATGCGATGTACCGACGCGCCGCGGAGGCCGGGGTGGGGACGCGCCTCGCCATCCAGGACAACATGATCTTCCAGCACGAAGAGCTGGCGAACTGGATCAGGATGTAGTCTGCCGCCGGCGCGCCGGGCCGAGGGGAGGCGTGGGCTTGCGCGACTATGTGTTCATCGAGGCGAAGAATTCCTCGTTGGTCTTGGTCGCCTTGAGCTTGTCGACCAGGAACTCCATCGCGTCGACCGTGCCCATGGGCGAGAGGATGCGGCGCAGCACCCACATCTTGGCGAGCGTCGCGCGGTCCACCAGCAGTTCCTCCTTGCGGGTGCCGGAGCGGGCGATGTCCATGCTGGGCCAGGTGCGCTTGTCGGCGAGCTTGCGGTCCAGGATGATCTCGGAGTTGCCGGTGCCCTTGAACTCCTCGAAGATCACCTCGTCCATGCGCGAGCCCGTGTCGATCAGCGCGGTCGCGATGATGGTGAGCGAGCCGCCGTGCTCGATGTTGCGGGCGGCGCCGAAGAAGCGCTTGGGCCGCTGCAGCGCGTTGGCGTCCACGCCGCCGGTCAGCACCTTGCCCGAGGACGGCACCACGGTGTTGTAGGCGCGGGCGAGGCGCGTAATGGAATCCAGCAGGATCACCACGTCGCGCTTGTGCTCCACCAGCCGCTTGGCCTTCTCGATCACCATCTCCGCCACCTGCACGTGGCGCGATGCAGGCTCGTCGAAAGTGGAGCTCACCACCTCGCCCTTCACCGAGCGGTCCATATCGGTGACCTCCTCGGGCCGCTCGTCTACCAGCAGCACGATGAGGTAGGCCTCGGGGTGGTTCTCCTCGATCGAGTGCGCGATGTTCTGCAGCATCATGGTCTTGCCGGTGCGCGGCGGGGCGACGATCAGCGCCCGCTGCCCCTTGCCGAGCGGCGCCACGATGTCGAGGATGCGGCTGGTGGTATCCTTCTTCTTGGGGTCGGCGACCTCCATGCTGAAGCGCTGCTCGGGGTAGAGCGGCGTCAGGTTGTCGAAGTTGACCTTGTGGCGGAGGTTCTCCGGCGGGTCGAAATTGATGTTGTTGAGCTTGAGCAGGGCGAAGTAGCGCTCGCCGTCGCGCGGCGCCCTGATCTGCCCCTCCAGCGTGTCGCCGGTGCGGAGCCCGAAGCGGCGGATCTGGCTCGGGCTCACGTAGATGTCGTCCGGGCCGGGCAGGTAGTTCGACTCCGGCGAGCGCAGGAAGCCGAACCCGTCCTGCAGGGTCTCAAGCACGCCCGAGCCGAAGATCGCCTGATCGTTCTCGGCAAGCTGCCGGAGGATCGCGAACATCAGGTCCTGCCGGCGCATCGAGTTCGCGTTCTCGATCTCGAGCTCTTCGGCGTAGTCGATCAGCTGAGTCGGGGTCTGGGTCTTGAGCTCTTGCAGGTGCATGACGGGAGCTGCCGTTGTGGCTGGGAGCCGCGCCGCCGGCTGACGGCACGCCGAGGGCACAAACCTGGTGAGGATGGCGTGCGGCTATTTTCCGAGAGAATGCGCCGAAGACGGGCAGGGAGCCCGCCCGCTGCGGCGGACGCGTCCGTTAGCCTATCGGGTGCCGTTCCGCCGTGTCAAACGAAGATTCGATGTCGCCATTCCCGCTGCTCATGGCGGCGCGGGCCGCTTGAACTGCTTGGCGAGCGCGAGGCCCTGGCGCTGGTAGGAGGAGCCGATGCCGTGCCCGTAGAGCTCGGCCGGGCGTTCGGTCAGCGGCTCGAAGAGGAGGCGGCCGATGGTCTGGCCGTCCTCGATCACGAAGGGCACGTCGTGGGAGCGGACCTCGAGCACCGCGCGGGTGCCGCCGCCGCCGGCCTCGTCATGGCCGAAGCCGGGGTCGAAGAAGCCCGCGTAGTGCGCGCGGAACTCGCCCACCAGCGTGTCGTAGGCGACCATCTCGGCGGCGTGATCCGGCGGGATGCGGACGGATTCCTTCGAGGCCAGGATGTAGAAGTCGTCCGGGTTCAGGATCACCCCGCCGCCGGAGGGCCGCGCGATGGGCTCCCAGAAGTCGCCGGGCTCGTAGCGGCCGACCACGTCGATGTCGATCAGGTCGGCGTGGCGCTTCGCCTTCCAGCCGACCAGGCCGCCGCCGTCGCCGGCGAGATCGACCGAGAGCGGCAGGCCGCCGGAGAAGCCCCCGCGCGCGACCTCGCCCTCGACCAGTTGCCGCTCGGCGTGCAGGCGTTCCAGCGCACCTTCGGAATACGCGGGATCGCCCCGCTTGAAGCGGATCTGGTTGAGCCGGCTGCCGGCGCGCACCACGATGCTGAAGGTGCGGGGCGAGACCTCGGCGCAGAGCGGCCCCCGGTAGCCGGCCTGCACCCGGTCGAACTCGTGCGCCTGGTCGGCGATGAGCCGGGTGAAGATGTCGAGCCGGCCGGTGGAGCTTTTGGGGTTGGCGTGGGCGGCGACGTCGGGCGCGAGCGCGAGGCGTTCCATCAGGGGCACGATGTAGACGCAGCCACGTTCCAGCACGGCGCCGGGCGCGAGGTCGATCTCGTGCATGCCGAGGCGCGCGATCTTGGCGCTCACGCTCTCGCGGCCGGGCAGGAAGCTCGCGCGCACGCGGTACGCCGTGGGCCCGAGGCGGAGATCGAGGCTTGCCGGCTGGATCTGGTGCGCTCCGATGGGCTCGTCCGCGGACACGCCGCCACGCTCGATCAATGCCGCGATGGCGGTGCTCGACAGGACCCCGGCTCGCTCGCTCATGGTTCGCTCCCCGCCGGCTCAGAACGGCCTGACGATGACCATGATGACAATAGCGATCATGGCGAGCGTCGGCACCTCGTTCACCCGGCGGTAGAAGCGCGCGCTGCGGCGGTTGCGGTCGGCAGCGAAGTCGCGGCGCCAGCGGGCGAGCAGCCCGTGGAAGGCGGCGAGCAGCAGCACCAGGGCGAGCTTCACGTAGATCCAGATATCGTCCGACCAGTCCACCACGCCGGGCTGCGCCAGCAGGGCACCGCCGAAGCCGAAGCTCGCCACCATGGCCGGGTTGACGATGATCCGGAGCAGGCGCCGCTCCATGACCTTGAGCGTCTCCGAGAGCTCCGAGCCGGACTCGGCGTCGGCGTGATAGACGTACAACCGGGGCAGGTAGAGCATCCCCGCCATCCAGGCGATCACCGCGATCACGTGGAGCGCCCTGAGCCAAGTGTAAAGATCGTCGGCCATCAGCGCGCCGGCAAGGGACAGCCGCGGTGGGCCGCAGGGCAAATGCGTCCGCCCTCGCCGGAGTCGAGGCCGGCATCGCGTTGCAGGGCACCGCGCACTAGGCCCGCAAGCCCTTCGATGAAGGCCGGATGCGTGCCGAGCGCCGGCACCCGGTGATAGGCAGGGACACCGGCAGCGCGTGCGTGCTCGCGGTAGGTGACGTCGAGCTCCACCAGGGTCTCGCTGTGCTCGGAGACGAAGGCGATGGGCACGACCACCACGGGCACGCGGTCGCGGCCCGCGCGGTCGAGCTCGTCGACCGTCGAGGGCTCCAGCCAGGCGAGCGGCCCCACCTTGCTCTGGTAGCACACCGACCAATCCAGGTCGTCACGGCCGAGGTGGGCGACGATGCGCCGCGCTGTCTCCTCGATCTGCCACTGGTAGGGATCGCCGCGCGCGACCACCCGCTTGGGCAAGCCGTGGGCGGAGAACAGCAGCCGCGGCTTGCCGGTCTCGACGGCCGTCGCCAACGCGGGCTCGATCAGCGCCGCGTGGGCCTCGATCAGTCCGTCGGTCCGCGGGTAGCAGCAGACGGACTGCGTCGGCGCCGCGATGCCGGCAGCCTTGGCCGCTGAGCGCCAAGCCGCGAGCGAAGACGCCACGGTGGTGGTAGAGAACTGCGGGTAGAGCGGCAGCAGCACGATCCGCTCCGGCCGAAAGGCGGCTACGCGCCGCGCCGCTTCATCGCTCATCGGGTGCCAGTAGCGCATGACGACGGCGACCTCGACCTCGCCGAGATCGGCAAGCGCCTGCCGCAGCACCGCCGCCTGCGCCTCGGTCTCTTCGAGCAGCGGCGAACGCCCGCCGATCGTGCGGTAGATCTTCCGAGCCTCGGGGCCGCGCCGCTTGGCGATTAGACGCGCGAGCAACCGCCGCACCGGGGCCGGTGCACCGATGATGGCCGGGTCCCGAAACAGATTGCGCAGGAAGGGCTCGACGGCATCCAGGGAATTCGGCCCGCCCAGGTTCATGAGAACCACCGCCACGCGGCTCATCGGCCGTTCCCGGCAGGCCACGCGCGCACGAGGTCACAGAGTTGGGCGACGTGCTCGGGCGGCGTCTGAGGCAGCACGCCTTCGCCCAGATTGAATACGAAGGGACCGTTCCCGAGCGATTCCAGAATTCGGTCGGCTGCCTTCCGCAGCGCATCGCCGCCCGCCAGCAGCGCCACGGGATCGAGGTTTCCCTGTACCGTGCAATGCGGCTGAAGCCGCTCCGCCGCCCAGGCGGGCGGCACGGTGCTGTCGATGGAGATTGCGTCTACGCCGGTCTCTAACGCAAAGCGCTGGCAGGCCACGCCCACGCCACGCGGATAGCCGACGATCAGCGCATCCGGGTGCGCCGCCTTCACGTCCGCCACGATCCCTTTCAGAGGCTCGATGCACCAGCGTGCGAACTCGCTCTCCGGCAGCGCGCCGGCCCAGCTATCGAAGACTTGCACCGCATCGGCACCGGCGTCGAGCTGGGCGATGAGATGAGCCGACACCGCCTGACGCGCAGTCTCGATCAACCGGCTGAAGCTCTCGGGATCGCGATAGGTCCAGCCCTTCGTGGCGGCGAAATCCCTGCTTCGGCCGCCGCCGACCATGTAGGTGGCGAGGGTCCAAGGCGCGCCGGCGAAGCCCAGCACCGTCGCCCCGGCGGGTGCCGCCGCCATGACCCGCTCCATCGCCTCGTAAACCGGCGCCAGATGACGCCGCTGATACTCGGCATCGAATACAGGCAGGGGACCGCCTTCCCGAACAGGATCCAGGCGCGGCCCCTCGCCCTCCTCGAACCAAAGCTTCACCCCGAGCGCCTCAGCGACCACCAGAATGTCGGAGAACAGGATGAGCCCGTTCAGGGGGAAACGGCGCAGGGGCTGGAGCGTGGCCTCCGCAGCCAAGGCCGGATCGTAGCAGAGATCGAGGAACGACCCTGCCTTCGCCCGCAACGCCCGGTATTCCGGCAGGTAGCGCCCCGCCTGGCGCATGAGCCAGAGCGGCGGTGGGTGCTGCGCCTCCCCTCGAAGCGCCGCGAGAAGCGGTTTGGTCTCTGCGTCCACGGTCACGAGTCGGCCCTTGTCCCCGGCATCGTCAGACTATCTTCATTAAATGACTCTTAAGTAAGAGTGGATGATGTTGTGACCGGGGAGCAGGGAATTATCCGGTTCAACCCAGACCCGGAGCGATCGGATGTTCGAGGTGGGAAGGTATGGGGACGCTCGTGGAGAAGTCGACAATAGCGGCCCCTATACGCCCGCGCGGCGGGAATGAGAATGCGGGCATAACGGGGAAGCATCCATCGCGTGGCCATGCTTCCACGCAATTCCCGCTATGCCGGCGTGCGGACTGGCCGATCCGATAAGCTGGGGATAAGCTGCGGCACGGCTGCCCAAGGCGGGTTGCTCACGTCTTTCTCCACATGATTGCGCTAGGGATTCTGGCAAAGCCATGCCGAGCTTCCATCTGCACCTGGTCTCGGATGCGACCGGGGAGACCTGCATTACCATAGCGCGCGCCGCGGTGGCGCAGTTTCAGGGCGTGGATGCGGTGGAGCACCTCTGGTCGCTGGTGCGCACGGAGAGTCAGCTGCAGCGGGTTCTCGCCCATGTCGAGGCCGAGCCCGGCGTGGTGATGTTCACACTGGTCGACCCGCAGATTCAGGCCCTCCTGCACGAGGGATGCCGCCGCGTGGACGTTCCCTGCATCCCGCTCCTGGACACGGCGATCTCGGCGCTGAGCGCCTTTCTCGGCATCGAGAGCCGTAACCAGCCGGGCAGCCAGCATGTGATGGACGAGGCCTATGTCACGCGCATCGAGGCGATGAACTACGCGCTCGCCCACGACGACGGGCACTCGCAGGCGACCCTGCGCGAGGCGGACATTGTGCTCGTCGGCGTGTCGCGCACGTCGAAGACCCCGACCTGCTTCTACCTCGCCAATCGCGGCCTCAAGGCGGCCAACGTGCCTATGGTTCCCGGTTGTCCGCTGCCGCCGGAGCTCGCGGCCCTGAACGATGCGCTGGTCGTCGGCCTCACGTGCGACGCGCAGCAGCTAATCGACGTCCGGCGCAGCCGCATGCGCATGATCGGCGACATCGGCGAGACCGCCTACGTGGACCCTGTCGAGGTGGAGCAGGAGGTGCGGCAGGCCCGGCGGCTCTTCACGGAGGCTGCATGGCCTGTGATCGACGTGACTCACCGCTCGATCGAGGAGACCGCCGCCGCAATTCTTCAGCTGCACGACCGGCGCGCGCTTTCCGGCTGAGCGGTTGGCGCGGCGCGGGAAGCGTATATTCTGCGGCGCAGCAAGGGCGCGCGGGGACGGGAAAGCAAATCCATGGCAACGGCTGAGGCGGGCCTGGACTCGCACGGCGAAGTCGGCGAGAGGCCGCTCGTGCTCGCCTCTGCGGCGGCCGTGCGGGCGGCGATGCTGCGCGCGGCAGGCCTCTCCTTCGCGGTGCAGCCGGCGCGTGTGGACGAAGGCGCGGTCAAGGAGGCAATGCGGGCGGAGGATCCCGATGGGCGCGACACCGCGCGGGCGCTTGCCATGCTCAAGGCACGCCGGGTCAGCGCGAGTGCGCCGGGCGCCTTCGTCATCGGTGCCGACCAGCTCCTGGTCTGTGGCGACGAGTGGTTCGACAAGCCGGTGGATGTGGCGGACGCCAGGGGGCAGCTCCAGCGGCTCAGGGGCCGCCGGCATACGCTGGTGACTGCGGTCTCCGTGGTCCGAGACGAGGCCGAAATCTGGGGCGAAGTGGTGTGCCCGCAACTCACGATGCGGCCGTTCTCGGATGCCTTCCTGGAGCGCTACCTGGAGCGCGCGGGGCAAGGCATCCTCGCCTGCGTCGGCGGCTACGAGGCGGAAGGCCTAGGCGCGCAGCTGCTCGCGGAGATCAGGGGCGACTGGTTTGCGGTGCTGGGCTTGCCGCTGATGCCATTGCTCGCCTTCCTCCGCGAGCACGGGCTGGTGGAGACATGATCCTCACCGGCGCGGCGCGGCTGGCGGGGGTCATGGGCTGGCCGGTGGCGCACTCGCGCTCGCCGCGCATCCACGGCTACTGGCTCGAGGAGAAGGGGATCGACGGCGCCTATCTGCCGTTGGCGGTCCGACCCGAGAACCTCGACGCGGCGCTTGCTGCACTGCCCGTGCTGGGATTTCGCGGGTGCAACCTGACCGCGCCGCACAAGGAAGCCGCGCTCGCGCGCACGGACACGCTATCCGAGACCGCGCGCCGCATCGGCGCCGTCAACACCGTGACGGTCGCAGACGATGGCGCATTGCACGGCGACAACACCGATGGCTTTGGCTTCGTGAGCCACCTGCGCCAGGAGGCGCAGGGCTGGGAGCCCGCATTGCCTGTGGCCATGCTGGGCGCCGGCGGCGCGGCGCGCGCGGTGGTGGATGCGCTGTCCGCCGCAGGGGTCGCCGAAATCCGTCTGCTCAACCGTACCGGGGAGCGCGCGGCGGCGCTCGCCGAGGAGGCCGGCGAGACGGTGCGGCCCCTCGCGTGGGAGCGGCGGGCCGAGGCGCTGGCGGACTGCGGGCTGCTGGTCAACACCACGAACCTCGGCCAGGTGGGCAAGCCCGCGCTCGATCTCGACCTCGGCCGGCTGCCCGCCGATGCCGTGGTCTACGACCTGGTCTACGCACCGCTGGAGACCGACTTGCTGAAGGCGGCACGCACCAGAGGGCATGCGACGGTGGATGGGCTCGGCATGCTGATCCATCAGGCGCGGCCGGGCTTCGCCGCCTGGTTCGGCGCCGAGGCCGAGGCGACGGCGGCACTCCGCAGCTTTGCCGCCGAAGGCCTCTGAGGCGCGGGCCGTGGTGATCCTCGGCCTCACCGGCTCCATCGGCATGGGCAAGACGACCGTGGCCAACGCGCTGAGGGCCGCAGGCGCCGCGATCTACGACGCCGATGCTGCGGTCCACCGGCTGCTGGCTCCGGGCGGAGCTGCGGTGGCACCGGTGCTTGCGCGCTTCCCCGACGCAGGGACGGGCGAGGGCCCAGCGCGCGCGGTGGACCGGGCGGCGCTCGGCGCGCAGGTTTTTGCGGACCCCGAGGCGCTGGCAGAGCTCGAAGCGATCCTGCATCCGCTGGTCCGCGCCGGCGAGTGGCACTTCCTCTCGGCCAGCCAGCGGCGCGGCTGCCGCCTCGCGGTCCTCGACGTGCCGTTGCTGTTCGAGACCGGCAGCGAAGCCCGGTGCGACGCGACCTTGGTGGTCTCGGCGCCCAGCTTCGTGCAGAAGGCGCGGGTGCTGGGCCGGGCGCGAATGACCGAGGAGCGCCTGGCGGCTATCCTCGCGCGCCAGATGCCCGATTGGGAGAAGCGCCGCCGCGCGGACTTCGTGATCCGCACGGGGCTCGACAGGCGCGTGTCGCGGCTGGCTGCGCGGCGGATCGCGGCCAGCCTCTCCGCCCAGCGCGGTACGCGCTGGCCCTCGTGCTGGGCCGGGGCGCTCGTCCGGGCGGAAGGGAGTGGCTATGCGTGAGGTCGTGCTCGACACTGAGACGACCGGCCTGGAGCCGGGACAAGGCCACCGGATCGTCGAGGTGGGCGCGGTCGAGCTGGTCAACCACATCCCCTCCGGCCGGCGTTTTCAGCGCTATCTCGACCCCGAGCGCGACATGCCGGAGGGCGCCGAGCGGGTGCACGGTCTCACCCGCGAGTTTCTCGCCGGGCACCGGCGCTTCGCTGACGAGGTTGAGGCACTGCTCGCCTTTATCGGCGATGCCAAGCTCGTCATGCACAACGCGCCCTTCGATCTCGGATTCCTCAATGCCGAGTTGGAGCGCATCCGCAGGGCTCCAATCCCGGCGGAGCGCACGGTGGATACGCTCTCCATTGCGCGGCGAAGGTATCCTGGCGCGCCGGCGAGCCTCGATGCGCTCTGCAAGCGCTTCGGCATCGATCGGTCTGCGCGTGAGAAGCACGGCGCGCTGCTGGACGCCGAGTTGCTCACCGAGGTCTATCTGGAGCTCACCGGCGGCCGTCAGCCCGGGCTCGAGCTGCAACGGGCGGCGCCGATGCCGGATGCCGCGCTGACACCCCGCGCCGACCGCGCTGCACGAACGCCGCGGCCGCATGAACCCACTGCGGAAGAGGCGGCGGCCCACGCCGCCTTCGTCGCGACGCTCAAGGACCCGATCTGGAACGACTGAGGGAGGCGGGGCGGGCCGGCGCGGCGCCAACTCGACACCCTACCGGCGATGCGGCAGGATCGCGCGGCTGCTGCGAAGAGGGAGAGGCCGCCATGACCTACACGGTGCTTGCCAGCAATCCGGATACCGGCGAGATCGGAATCGCTTCCACGACGATCACCATCAACTTCAGCCGGACCTTCCCGGTGCACCGGCACCTCGTGCCCGACCTGACGAAGCGGGGGATCATCGTGGCCCCGATGGCGACCATCCATCCGCAGAACGGCCACCGCCTTTGTGACTTGCGGGATGCGGGGGTCGGTTGGGACGACATGGAGGCCGAGCTGGAGAGGCACGACGAGCACTGGAGCTGGCGGCAGATCGGCGCGGTGACGGCCACCGGCGAGACCTGGGTCCGCACCGGCTCCGACGCCTGGAACCACGCGAGCCATATCGTGGCCGAGGGCTCGATCGCGATGGGCAACTACATGGACGGGCCAGGGCCCGTGAAGGCGATGGCCAAGGCGCTCGAGGACAACCGGGGCGAGGCCATGGACGAGCGGCTGCTGCGCGCCATCGAAGCCGGCAAGGCCGCCGGCGGGCAAGGCCAGCCGGACATCGGCCCGGTGCCGGAATCCTGGGCGATGATCCAGGTGTTCAACGGCAAGCAACCGTGGCCGGCGGTCGACGTGCGGGTGGACTTCGACGTGGATCCCGTGCCGAAGCTCCGCCGCTTGGTGACGCAGCTCAAGAACATGGACAAGGTGCTGCACACGATGTCGTTCGACCCGTCGCGGACCTTCGATGTCTACGGCGTGGTCTTCGACATGTACAACGCCCAGGTTTAGCCGGGCCTCGCGGCGGCGCGCGGGCAGGCGAGCCTGTCAGCCGATGCGGGCCATGACGCCGCCGTCCACCGGGAGGGCGACGCCGGTGATGAAGCGGGCGGCGTCGGAGGCGAGGAAGAGCGAGGCCTGGGCCACGTCCCAGGCGCTGCCCATGCCGCCCCTGAGCGGGCTCCAGGTGTCGCGGGTGGCGGCGATCTCCTCGCGGGGCTTGCCGTAGCGGCGGGCCTGCGTGTCCACCGCCATGGGCGTGTCCATGTAGCCAGGCAGGATGGCGTTCACGCGCACGCCGTCGGGCGCGCAGTCGAGCGCGAGTTGGCGGGAGAAAGCGATCATGCCTGCCTTGCTGGTCTTGTAGGTGACCGACTTGTAGTCGACCACCGCGGCGATCGACGAGATGTTGGTGATCACGCCGCTGCCCTGGCCCCGCATGACCGGGACGACATGCTTGCAGGCCATCACCGTGCCGCGCAGGTTGATCGCCATGACCCGGTCGAAGCTCGCTTCGTCGAGGTCCGCAAGCGGCGAATCCCCGCCGGTGTAGGCGACGCCCACGTTGTTCTGCAGCACGTCGATGCGCCCGTGCCGCTCGACGACCGAGCGGACGACCGTGAGCAGCGCCTGCTCGTCGGTCACGTCGGCGACCATCGCCTCGGCGGCGCCGCCTTCCGCCTGGATCATGGCGGCGGTTTCCTCGGCGGACGCGCGGTCGCGGTCGAGCGCGACCACGTGCGCGCCGGCGCGGGCGAAGAGCACGCAGGCGGCCCGGCCGTTGCCAATCACCGGCCCCGGCGTCTGGCCGGCGCCGGCGACGATCGCGACCCGGCCTTCGAGGCTCAGCGTCGGGCTTTGCCAGGGCGCCGTGATCGCGGCGGGGGAGGCTTCGGTCATGGCGATACTCGGGCGATAGCGGAAGCTGCGCGGGAAGGCTGTAAGCGCGCCCGCAGCTTGTCAAGGCAGGCGGTTGCGCCGCAACGCAGCGCGTGAGAGCGTGCGCCGCGCCGGCCATGCCGCCGTCGGATACCGCACCGGGAGCAGACAACGATGAAAATCGGCGCCGTCATCTTCGCCACCGACTATTGCATTGCGCTCCCCGAGCTCGCGCCTGCGCTGGAGGAGCGGGGGTTCGACTCGCTCTTCGTGCCGGAGCACACCCACATCCCTGCGAGCCGCCGCTCGCCCTGGCGGGGCGGAGGCGAGCTGCCGCGCGAATACTCCCACACGCTGGACCCGTTCGTGGGGCTGGCGGCGGCGGCGGCGGTGACCAGCACGCTTCGCCTTGGCACGGGCATTTGCCTCGTGACTGAGCGCGACCCCATCGTTACCGCGAAGGCGGTGGCGAGCCTCGATCTGGTCTCCGGCGGGCGCTTCGATTTCGGTATCGGCGCCGGCTGGAACGCAGAGGAGATGGAACATCACGGCACCCGCTTCGAGACCCGCTTTCGGGTCATGGAGGACCGCGTCAGGGCCATGCAGGCGCTCTGGGCTGCGGACGAGGCGAGCTACGAGGGCGAGTTCACGTCCTTCGAGCCGAGCTGGTCCTGGCCCAAGCCGGTGCAAAGACCGCACCCGCCGATCCTGCTCGGCGGCGAGTCCGTTCACACCATGCGCCGGATCATGGCGTTCTGCTCCGGCTGGTTTCCGCGCGGCCCGCTGCTGCCTGACCCTGCAGACGGCATGGGCAGGCTCCGCGCCGCTGCCGAGGAAGCCGGGCGCGACCCCGCGACGGTCTCTGCGACTGTCTTCGGCGCCAAGCCCGAAGAAGGCTATCTTGATGCCTGCCGGGAGGCCGGGATGGACCGTGCGCTGTTGATCCTGCCGCCGGAAGGGCGCGACGGGGTGATGCCGGTCGTCGACCGCTACGCGGCCCTCATCGGCTGAGCGGACGCCGGCCGAGGTGGGCCGGAGTCAGCGAGCGGAAGGCCTCTCTCGCAGCCTCGGCGCCCAGAGCGCCCCAGAGCGCGCCGCCGAGCACGGCCCCGAGCGCACCCCACGGCTTCTGTCCCGCGAGCGGCTGCGGGGCGCCGCGCAAGCCCTTGACGCGGACCTTGAACGATTCGGCCGGCGCGGGCATGGGGAATTGCGTGGTCTTCAGGCTGTAATCGGCCCGGTCGAGGTCGAGGTCGACCTCGTGCAGGACGGTCGCCATGGTGGCGGCGATCTGCACCTCGGCGAAGCCGTTGCCGAGACAGCGATGGGGGCCGAGGCCGAACGGCGCGTAAACGTAGGGCTGCTTGTGCTCCGCCCGCTCCGGCGTGTAGCGGTCGATGTCGAAGCGCTTGGGCTCGGGGAAGAACTCCGGCAGGTAGTGCGGCACGGCGGTGGCGATGATTAAGCGCTCGCCGGCGGGAATGCGATGGCCCGCGAACTCGAACGAGTTGGCGGCGGTGCGGATGAGCATCGGGGTCACCGGATACATCCGCATGGTTTCCATGGCCGCACGATGCGTCGCGTCCATCTCGCGCAACGCCTGCTCCGCCGGTATGTCGCCGGCAAGCAGGGCATCGGCCTCCTCCCGCACCTTCGCCAGCACGTCCGGGTGACGGAGCAGCGCGTACAGCATGAAGGCGGAGGTGCCCGCCACCGTGTCCAGCGCCGCGACGAAGGGGCCCATCGCCGCGATCTTCAGGTCCGCCTCGGGAAAGAACTTCGGGTCAGCGTCGTGCAGGTCCAGCAGGTCGTCGATCAGGTCGGGCTCTGCGCCGTGGCGTTCGCGCATCGTGCCGGAGTGGCACTCGATCACCTCGTGGTAGAGCTTGTCCATCTGGGCGGAGGCGCGTCGGAAGCGCGGCGACCAGCGCACGTAGGGGCCGGGGACCAGTGTGGCCGAGAGCAGCCCGTGAACGTAGCGGACCAGATCGTCATTGTAGGGGCGCGGCGAAACGCCGGCCACCAGGGTGCCCACCTGGTCGGTGACGATCCGCTGCAAGGCCGGCACCGCGGGCATGGGTCGCGAGTGCGGCCACGTTGCGATCTCCCGGCGGGCGATGTCGACGAGGCCGTCGATGTGCTCCACGGCGTACTCGCGGGAATAGCCCCGCCGTAGCGTGCGGCGAAACGCCGCGTGCTCGGGCCCGTCGGCACTCAGCATGGACCGCGCGGCGCCGAACCAGGCATTGAAGCCGCTCCAGAACTCGAACGAGCGCACGTGCTTCGTGCCCTCCCGCGCGAGGAAACGGTTGGCCTCCATCCCGGCCAGCACGGTGAAGCGGCGGTTGAGCAGCCGCATGCCGTAGACCGGCCCGTGCTCCAGGTAGCTGTCGGTGAGGAAGGCGCGCATGTCCCGCGCCATGTCGAAGGCGCTGCCGACGACCGGCAGACCGCGCGCAAGCGGTATCGTCGAGGTGGCCATCTCCCAACCCTCTGCGGTCGGTCGTGCCCCTGGCCCTCGTCCTGCGGGGTGGGCGGGCCGCCGGGTGCCGCCGCCTGCTCCTATCATGGGGTGGGCGGCGTCCGAATTCCACCCTTTCCGCTATGCCGGCCCGGACTGGTAGAAGGGCGCTCGCGCGTGCTATAGGCGCGCGCCGTCGTCAGGGAGAGGGGCGAGATGAACGTGTCGATCGAGCGGTATGACAACGTGTTGGTCGCCGGCGTGAGCGGGCGGATCGATCCGAAAAGCGCCGGGTCGCTCCAGACTACCATTACCGATGAACTCCGGAATGGCGACCAAGCCGTCATCCTGGATTTCGAGCAGCTCGCCTACATCGGCAACGTCGGCGTTCGTGCGCTGCGGATTACCGCCAGAATCCTTCGAGACCGTGGCGTCAGCCTGGCGGTATGCGCGCCCCAAGGTGTCGTTGCCGCAGTCTTCTCGGGCAGTGGCGTGGACAGGCTCATTTCGGTTTACCCGACTCAGGGCGCCGCGCTTGAGGTCCTTAGCGGCTGACACGGCGCCCGGCACGACGATCCCCGCGTTCCAGCAATTCGGCTATGCCGGTCGCGCATTGTTGATTGTCAGTTGATCGTCCGCGGGCTTGGCACGCGCTATGATCGTTCGTATCGTTCCGCCCCGTCCGGTTGCGGGGACTGGGCAAGGACATGAGGTTTCCCACGGGGGCCCAGAGTGGCGCCCGCTCTTTAGGG
Organism: Alphaproteobacteria bacterium; assembly: GCA_022820945.1. Lineage (GTDB taxonomy): Bacteria > Pseudomonadota > Alphaproteobacteria > UBA828 > UBA828 > WTGU01. Next base: position 14,974 of record JAJEEP010000165.1, read on the forward strand.
GGTTTGGAGCGTGGACGCAGCACGGATCGTCGTCGAAGTCCTGCAGTACTACGGCTACATCGGGCTCGCCGTCGCGGCCGCCTTTCTCCTGTTCGGCATCGAGCGAGTGGACCCGCGCGCGCACCGCACCTATACCTTCCGGCCGCTCCTAATCCCCGGCTGCATCGTGCTCTGGCCGCTGGTGATCGCCCGCTGGGTCGCGGCCGAGCGGCAGCGCGGCTGACGTCTTCGCCATGCTGCGTCGGCACCGCACCACCCACGCCTACATGTGGAAGGTGCTCGCCATCTTCCTGCCCGCGATGCTGATCGCAGCCCTCGCCATTCGCCAGCACGGGCCGACGGAGAAGACGGCCGTTCAGGTCGAGAAGCCCGCTCCGGAGGCCGAGGCGCCTGCTGCCACGGCGGAAGAGTAGGGGGCGGCCGAGCGATGAGCGTGCGTTACGCGCCGGTCGGCTGGAACCGCAACAAGATCATCTACGACGTCGCGGTGCTCGCCGCCGCCGTCGCATTCATTCTGCTTTACATCAAGATCGCGCCGGGCTTCCAGGACGTCACAAAGCCGACCAGCGGGGCGATCCTGCGGGCGCAGGCCTTCGGCACCTGCGCCTTCCTGATGCTCACCTTTGTCCTCTGCATCGGCCCGCTGGCGCGGCTGGATACCCGCTTCCTGCCGCTGCTCTACAACCGCCGGCACTTCGGCGTGATCACGTGCGCGGTGGCGTTCACACACGCGGCCAGCATCGTCAGCATCTATTACTCGTTCAGCCCGCTGAACAAGTACGTCGCCGTGCTTGCGAGCAACACCAGTTACGACCGCTTCCTCGGCTTCCCGTTCGAGACCTTCGGCATCTTCGCACTCTTCCTGCTGCTGGTGCTCGCGGCGACGAGCCACGACTTCTGGCTCAGGTTCCTGACTCCGTCGGTCTGGAAGGCGATTCACATATCGATCTACGTGGCCTATGCGGCGATCGTCTGCCATATCGCGCTCGGCTCACTGCAGGCGAAGCAGAGCCCGCTGCTGGCCGTCATCGTGGGTTTGAGCGTCGTCCTGGTCACCGGCCTGCACCTCGTCGCCGGGCGGATCGAGCGGCAGAAGGATCGGAATACCGCCGAGAGCGCGGCCGGGAGTACCGACGAGGAGCCCTGGGTCGTGGCGGGCAACGTGGACTCCGTGCCTGACGGCCGCGGCATCGTCGTGCCGCTGGACGGCGGCGAGCGGGTCGCGGTGTTTCGCTACGGCGACAAGCTGTCGGCGCTCGCCAACGTCTGCGCCCATCAGAACGGGCCGCTCGGCGAAGGGCAGATCATGCACGGTTGCGTGACCTGCCCGTGGCACGGCTTCCAGTACCGGCCCGAGGACGGCTGCGCGCCGCCGCCCTTCACCGAGAAGGTCGCGACCTACCGGCTCAAGCTCGAGGGCCGGCGGATCCTGCTCGACCCACGGGCCAACGAGCCCGGCACCTATGTCGAGCCCGTGCGCATCGCTCCCCCGAGCGTGACGGAGGCGTAAAATGGCAGGCCGCGTGCCCGACTTCGGCTTTTTCGTCGGCTACCTGAACAGCGTGCCGCGCCCGCTCGCCATCTTCCTGGTCGCGGTCGCCGCCCTGCTCGTGGGCAGCATGGCGGGCCTCGGGTACGCGCTCGGCACCAACGTGAACGACCCCGGCGACGGCACGTTCGCCCGCAAGCTCGGCAAGCAGGAGATGACCGGGGTCCTGCTGGAGAAGCCCTATCCGATTCTGCGCGTCCGCCCGGACGCGAAAAATCCCGAGGCGCGCACGGTCATGCTGACGGTGCCGGGCAAGCGCAGCGTCAAGCGCCGCGGCCGCAAGCTCTTCGACCAGCTCGTCGACGTGAAGGGCTTCATGTTCCAGCGCGGCGACATCGACATGCTGCAAATCCAGGGCAAGAACTCCCTGCAAGCCGTCGAGACCGGTGAAGGTGAGCCGCCGCCCAGCTTCACCCCGGCAGCCCCGGAACCGCTCGGCCGCTGGCGGCTGATCGGCGAGATCTGCGACAGCAAGTGCCATCTGGGCGCCATGCGGCCTGGCGACGGGCTCGCGCACAAGGCTTGCGCCAATCTCTGCATCTCTTCCGGCGCGCCGCCGATCTTCGTCACGGCGGAGGAAGGCGCGGTAGAAGGCGAGACCTTCTTGCTGATGGCCGATCAGGACGGCGGTCCGCTCCCCGACCACTTCGGCGACTACGTGGCGATCCTCATCCAGCTCGAAGGCGAGGTCGAACGCCTCGACGACCTCCTGGTCTTCAAGGTCGATATCGACGCGGCCAAGGTGTTCTGAGCGATGAAGCGAGTCGCCTGGATTATCGTCGGCGCGATCGTGACCGCAGGCCTCGGCTATGCCTCCTACTGGGTCTATCTGGAGGTGCAGCAGCAGGTTCGCGGCACGCTCATTTCAGGCTTCGGCATCTTCGTCGGCGTCATGGGTGTCTTCGCCATGCTCGGCGTGGCCCACATCGTCTTCAGGCAAGCCGAACGCCTGCTGCGCAAACGCGGAGTTTCCCTAGCCGACGCAGGCGATTAAGGCGGCGCTTGAGCATCGACAAGACGCCGTGCGGGTCGCGCGCGGCGGCGGAAGGCAGGGTTCCCATGAACAAGATCGCGATCAAGACGCTCGACGAATTGGAAGACCGCCAGCCGGCCTACGCGCTGGTCGGCGAGGTCGATCTTTGCGTCGTTCGCTACGACGACAACGTCTCGGTCTTCTACGGCCGCTGCCTGCACCGGGGCGCGTTGATGGCCGACGGCTACGTCGACGGCGAGAACCTGATCTGCGGCGTGCACTACTGGGACTACCGCCTGGACACCGGCGTCAGCGAATACAACAACGCGGAGATCCTGCCCAAGTTCGCGTCGTGGATCGAGGACGGCCAGGTCCTCGTCGATGCGGACGAGATCGGCGCCTGGGAAGAAGAGCACCCGCAGCCCTTCAAGCGGGACGAGTATCTCGGCCTCTATGCCGACACGCACCCCGCGCCAGAGGAGCCCCACGTCGGGCTGATCCAGGGCTACGCCAGGGACGGGCTCAGCAAGACCGGCCATCACGGCGTGGTCGTGGCCATGGGCGTGCCGCGTCAGGATCTACCGAGCTGGGACGACATTCAGTTCATCACCGCACAGCTCCACCGCATGCCGCACCTCGACGACGAGCCGGTCGGCACCGAGGTGGCGATCGGGCCCAATGCGCAGAAGCCGCTCACCCTCGAGATACCGCTCCTGGTCTCGGACATGAGCTTCGGGGCGCTCTCCGAGCCCGCCAAGGTCTCGCTTGCACGCGGCGCCGAGCTTTCCGGCACCGGCATCTGCTCGGGCGAGGGCGGCATGCTGCCGGAGGAGCAACAGGCCTGCAGCCGCTACTTCTACGAGTATGCCTCGGGCCGCTTCGGCTTCTCCTGGGACAAGCTGGAGACCGTGCAGGCCTTCCATTTCAAGGGCGGCCAGGGCGCCAAGACCGGCACCGGCGGGCATCTGCCGGGTAACAAGGTGAGAGGCAAGATCGCCGAGGTGCGGGGGCTGCCGGAAGGCTCGCCCGCAGTCTCGCCGCCGCGCTTCCCGGACTGGACCGACTGGCGCCAGGTGCGGGACTTCGCAGACGAGGTGCGGAGCCACACCGGCGGCATCCCGATCGGCTACAAGCTCTCGGCCCAGCACATCGAGAAGGACATCGACGCCGCGCTCGAAGTGGGCGTCGACTACATCATCCTGGATGGGCGGGGCGGCGGCACGGGCGCGGCGCCGCTCATCTTCCGCGACAACATCTCGGTGCCGACCATCCCGGCCTTGGCGCGGGCGCGCCGCCATCTCGATGCGTCGGAGCGCGAGGACGTGACGCTGGTGATAACAGGCGGCCTGCGCAAGCCCGCCGATTTTGCCAAGGCGCTGGCACTCGGCGCCGATGCGGTCGCGGTCTCCAACGCCGCGATTCAGGCGATCGGCTGCCTCGGCATGCGCGCCTGCCACACCAACAACTGCCCGGTCGGCATCGCCACCCAGAAGCCGCATCTGACCGCGCGGATCGAGGTCGAGAAGTCGGCGCGGCGGCTGGCCAACTTCTTCGAGGCGAGCGTCGAGCTGATGAAGATCATGGCGCGCGCTTGCGGCCATTCGCACCTGAATCAGCTTTCGCTCGACGACCTCGCGACCTGGAAAGAGGACATGTCCCGCCTCTCCGGCGTTGCCTACGGCGGCGTCGGGGGCTAACGCGGGCTAGAGGTTCTTCGCAAACTCTTTGTTTGCGGCCGGAATCTCGGGGATCGTGCCCAAATAGGCGTGTCGAGACATGTCGGGCGAGTACTTGCTCGCCGGGGGCTGGCGGCCCAGCGCTTCCGCCATGCTGCGGACGTGATGGGGCGCCGCGCCGCAACAAACCCCCAGATAATTGACGCCGATCGTCCGCGCGTCCCTGGTGAACTCGGCGATGTCGTAGCGGTTGCAGGCGAGGTTATCGAGCCCGGTGGGGAAGGCCCGCCCCTCCGGCAGGCAGGCGCAGTCCGGATCGCTCAATGAAAGGAAGATCGGCTCGTTCTCGGTGGTGCGGTAAGCCACGGGCAGCGCCGAGACGTGGCAGCTCACCGCCGCACGGATCGCCTCAAGCAGCGGCAGCATGGTCGCGGGGCCGCGCAGGCAGTTCAGCCCGACCACGTCCGCGCCCGCGTCTTCCAGACGTTTGCAAGCCTCGGCCGGGGTCAGCCCCTCGCGCGTATGGCCGTCGCGGAAGATGGCCAGATTGACGACCGCCGGTAGCCCGGTCTCCTGGATCGCCTCGAGAGCGAGCAGGGCCTCGCCGAGATAGGCGATCGTCTCGGCGACGAAGAAGTCCACGCCCTCATCGATGGCCCAGGCCACCTGCTCGTCGAACATGGCGCGGACGGTGCGGGCAGACTCGGCGTCCCCATCGACGAAGATGTTGGAGTTGCACACGTTGCCGGCGACCAGCGCGTCGCCTTCCTGTGCCACCGTCCGGGCGAGGCGGACGGCGACGCGGTTCATACTCTCGATCTCGCCTTCCCTGCCGATCAGCCTGAGCTTCTCGCGATGGGCGTAGTAGGTGAATGCCAGCATGACGTCCGAGCCCGCGCGCAGGAAGTCGCGGTGCAGCCGGATCACCGCGTCGGGATGTTCCAGCACCACTTCGGGCACGTAGGGGCCGGCGGTGAGATAACCGGCTCGCTCCAGTTCGAACAGATAGCCCTCGGCACAGATGACCGGCCCTGCCGCCAGCCGTTCGAGCAGACCCGATCCGCTCGGCGGTGAAGTGCTGGTCATGCAAAACGTCTCCTCGTTCGAGATGGCAGCACGGCAGGGTACCGCGCACGCCGGCGATGGGTTCTACAGGTGCTTCGCGAAATCCTTGTATGCAGACGGAACCTTGTCCGAGGTGCCGTAGAAGGCATGCGTGGACATGTCGGGCGAGTACTTGCTCCCCGGCGGGCGGCGGCCGAGCGCCTCGGCCATGCTGCGGATGTGATGGGGGGACGCGCCGCAGCAGACGCCGAGGTAGTTGACGCCAAGCGCCTGCGCCGCCTTGGTGAATTCCTCGATCTCGTAGCGGTTGACGGTGAAGGGATCGAGCGCGGTGGGGAAGGGCCGCTCCCGCGGCAGGCAGGCGCAGTCGGGGTCCTCCAGAGACTGGAAGGAGGGTTGGTCGGCGGTGGTGCGGTAGGCCACCGGCAACGCGGACACGTGGCAGCTCACCGCCTCGCGGATGGGGCCGAGCAGCGGCAGCATGGAGGCCGGGCCGCGCGTGCAATTGAGGCCGACCACGTCGGCGCCGGCGTCTTCCAGGCGCTTGGCCGCCTCGGCAGGTGTCAAACCATCGCGCGTCAGCGGGTCGCGGTGGATGGCGAGGTTGATTACCGCGCATTGGTCGGCTGCCTTGATCGCTTCGAGCGCGAGCAGAGCCTCACCGACGAAGGAGATGGTCTCGGCGACGATGTAGTCGACGCCTTCGTCGACGGCCCAGTCCACCTGCTCATCGAACATGGCGCGTACCTCGCGGGCCGAGTCAGGATCGCCGTCGACGTAGATGTTGGAGTTGCTCACATTGCCGGCGACCAGCGCGTCGCTCCCGGCCGCGGCCTCCCGCGCCAAGCGTAGCGCGGTGCGGTTCATCTCCTCCAGCGCACCCTCCTTGCCGATGACGCGGAGCTTCTCGCGGTGAGCGTAGTAGGTGAAGGCCAGCATGACGTCGGAGCCCGCGTGGAGGAAGTCGCGGTGCAACTGGGCAACGACCTCCGGATGGTCCAGGACCGCCTCCGGCACATAGGCGCCGGCTGAGAGATAGCCGCGGCGCTCGATCTCGAACAGATAGCCCTCGGCGCAGATGACGGGCCCTGCCGCCAGCCGCTCGAGAAGACCCGCTCCGCTGGACAGTGCGGCGTCAGTCATGTGTATCGCTCCCTATTGGCACTGGCCGGCCGGGCTGGGGTGCAGCGGTGAATCCTTCACCCGCCAGAGAAAGCGCCGCACGATATCGCCGTAGCCGGAGAACAGGAAGCCGCCGTTCTCAGCGAGCACCCGCTGCCGTTCCGCACGGTAGACATGGGGCAGGTCGTACCAGGCGATACCGGGCCGCTCGTGGTGGAGCGCATGGAAGTTGTTGCCGAGGAAGAGCAGTCTCATCACCGGTCCGGCCTCCACGATAGCCGTGCGCTGCGCCTGCTCCTCCGCAGGCCGATGCTCGTAATACGAGCGCAGCAGGATCAGCGCGGTGCCAGGATAGACGTAGAGCATCACGTAGGCCCAGAGCGGGATGCCGCAGACGACCAGCACCCAGACCAGCACCAGCGCCGTCAGCACCCCGTGCGTGGTCCAGATTTGGACGCATCCCGTCTCGCCTCGGACGAGCCGCGCGCCTTCCTCCCGCCAGAAGGCGAGATATGTAAGCGCCGGGCCGAGCAGCAGCCGGCCGACCAAGGTGTTGTGGACCCGGAGAAGGAACCGCCCGCCCGCCCCGAGCCGGCGCCAGTGTGCTGGCTCCACGTAGAAGCTCTCGGTATCGGCCCGCGGGTCCGTGAGGTGCGGCGTGGCGTGATGGCTGAGGTGGCGGCTGCGGTAGAGGGGGTAGGGCAGCCACAGCGCGACCGGCGCCATGGCGAGCGCGGTGTTGATCCCCTGCCGGCGTGTCGGATGGCCATGGATGATCTCGTGCTGCAGGCTGCCGTGCCAGCCGACCAGCCAGCCACCAAGCGGCAGGACCAGCCACCAGGGCAGCGCATGATGATACCAGGTGAGCGCCAGCCAGCCGCCATAGACCGCCGCCGCCACGAGCCAGGTCGGCCCCTCGATCCGGCGCCAGAGGGCAGGGAGATCCGACCTTCCGAGGGAACTGTCGAGGTCTTGGTCCACGGTGACCCGGCTGCGGCGGCGACGACGATTCAATCTGCTGCCCGCCCGGCGGTGAAACAACGAGGGAATTCGCTTGTTTCATCACGCTACGCGTCAACATTGCGATGTTCGTGATATAAATCCACAGTTGCTGATTTAACGCACTATGTTGAGAGAGGGCGCATGGACCGGCGTGACACAGCGCAACGCTTCCGCGAGCGGCTGCAGGAGGCCATGGAGCGGGCGCAGGTCAACCGCTCGACCCTCGCCGTGCGCATCGGCATCGACCGCTCCACGCTGTCGCAGCTTCTGTCGGCCGAGACAGACCGTCTGCCGCGTGCGGACACTGCTGCGGCAATCGCGCAGGCCCTCCATGTCAGCCTCGATTGGCTGCTCGGCCTCAGTCAGCAGCCGAAGCTCGGCGCCGATATCCTGGAAGAATCGGTTGAGGTAAAGGCGAGTGCGGACGAGCCGGCGGATGAAAGCCTCGCCGCCTGGTATGCCGAAGCGGCCGGCTACAAGATCCGCCACGTGCCGACCACACTCCCGGACCTGCTCAAGACCGAGGCGGTGCTGGATTACGAGTATCGCGACTTCACCGCCAGGTCGCCCGACCGGGCGATCGCGATTTCCCACGGCCGCCTCGCCTATGTGCGGCTGCCGGAGACGGACATCGAGATCTGCGTGTCGCGTCAGTCCATGGAGTCCTTTACCCGTGCCGAGGGTATCTGGCGCGACCTTTCGTTATCGGCCAGGCGCGAGCAGCTCGATCACATGATCGCGTTGATCGACGAGCTCTACCCCACGCTCCGCGTGTTCTTCTTCGACGGCCTTACCCATTTCTCCGTGCCTTACACCGTGTTCGGGCCGCAGCGGGCGGTGGTTTATGTCGGCCAGATGTTTTTCGCCTTCAACACAATTGCGCATATACGCGTGCTCACGCGTCACTTCGACGCCCTGGTGCGAGCTTCGACCGTGCCGGCCCATGTGGCCGGCGATTCCCTGCGTGAATTGCGAGACGAGCTCCCGCAGTGTCCCGTTTCCTAAATTTTCGAATTGGCGATCATTTGTTCGCGCTCTCAAACAAACGCTTGAAGACTCTTGAAGTTAATTGTTTGCCCTTCGCATCGGGAGGCGCCATGCCGCGTGGCACACGACCCCGGCGAGAAGTACAGATTAACCGATTGTTTCGAAAGAGAGCTTGCTGCCGAGCGCGCGTGCGAGCGCCTCTGCGGCCGTGCGCGCCTTGCCCGACGCAAGCGGCCGGTGCTCGGGCGCGAGCCTCAGCACCAGATGGCCCTCCTCGGCTACGATCTGAGAGCCGTCGAGCACCGCCGGCTCCCCGATGGAGAGCCGCTCCGCCAACCTGAGCGCGAGTCCGAGCGCTCTGGCCTCGGCGCGCACCGCTTGCGGCAGCACCCGGTTCACCGTCCGGCTGGCTGTGACCGGAAGGCGCGACTTGTAGCGGGTGGCCACCGCGAGCGCCAGAAACACGCGGCCCGCATGATCGATGCCGACGAAGGGGGCGCGCGAAATCCGCGCGAACGCATCGGCCGCGCGCAGATCGGGATGCTGGCGCCAGGCGATTTCGGAGAGAAACGCCGCCGCAGGCAGCATCTCCCGATGCCCGGCAAGCGCCGGGAGCGTCGAGCGCCCCAGCCAGGAGGCGAGGGCCTCGGCATAGACCAGCGAGCGGCCGTCCCGCCGGGCGATCGAACGGCAGGCGTCGTGCAGCGGATCGTGCGCCCGCACCGCTGCGGGCAGACTGTCGAAGAGCAGGCCCTCGCGCAGGCCGAAGGCGGAGAACAGGACCTCGCCCGGCGCAGCGACCTTGAGCAATGCCTTGAGCGCGGACGCGCCGCTCGGCACGGTTGCGAGCCGCCTGGGCAACATCCCCTCCGGCCCCGGACGCAGCGTCGCGGGATCGGCGGCTGCGAGCTCCTTGGTAGCCTCGCGCGCCTCGGCCGGCGTCATGCGATAGTGATGGACCACCGGGATGGGGTGCCGCTCGGCCGCCATGTGGAGCCGGGCCAGCGCCCGCCACGCTCCGCCCACGAGATAGACCGGCTCGCCACGCATCCGATCGAGCCAGGGCAACGCCTTGAGCCGTTCGGCCGCGAGCGCTACGCGGCGGCTTGGCGGCAGGCTGCCGAGGCGGAGCACACCCAGAGGCAGCGTCGCGTGCTCGGCGAGCCGGCCATTCTCCAGGCGGACCAATTCCAGACTGCCGCCGCCCAGGTCCGCCATCAGCCCGCTCGCGCCGGGGAAGGCCGAGACCACGCCGAGCGCCGCGTAGCGGGCCTCCTCCTCGCCCGAGAGGACGCGGAGCGAGAAGCCGGTCTCGCGGGCGACCGCCTTGCGGAACCGTTCGCCGTCGCTGGCGTCGCGAACCGCTGCGGTGGTCACGGCGTCAAGCGGGCCGACTCCGAGCGCGTCCGCTGCGGCCGCGAAGCGGCGCAACGCATCGAGGGCAGGCTCCACCGCGTCCGGCGCGAGCGTCCCGGTCTCGGCGAGCGTCGCTCCGAGGCCGCACAGCTCGCGTTCGTTGAAGACCGGCGCCGGCGCCCGCGTCAGCCCTTCGAACACCACGAGTCGGATCGAGTTGGAGCCGACGTCGAGCACGCCGTAGGGCGCATCCGCTACAGCCGCGGCGGGGAAACGCTCGGCCTCGACCGCGAGCGGCGCCGCGTCGGCCACGTGGCGGGTCTCCGCCAGTTGCTCCGTCACCCGTCGCCCGGCTCGTCGCCGCCCGTGTTCGCCACGGCGAGCAGCGGCTCGCGTCGTGCCGTGCCGCGGCCCGAGAGCGACGGGTTGGTCATGAAGAAGCGGTGGGCGTTGAAGGGATCGCCGTCGGGACTCAGGCGGGAGAACGAGCCGTCGGTATCGAGCGTCCAGCTTTGCTCGTTGTCCCTGTAGTTGGCGGTCATGATCTGGTCGAGGATCTGCTCGTGTACCGTCGGGTTCTCGATCGGCACCATGAGCTCGACCCGCCGGTCGAGGTTGCGGCCCATCCAGTCGGCGGACGAGATGTACACCTTGGCCTGGGGCGAGGGCAGGCCGTGACCGGCGCCGAAGCACATGATGCGCGAATGCTCGAGGAAGCGCCCGACGATGCTCTTCACCCGGATGTTCTCGGAGAGGCCGGGCACGCCCGGGCGCAAGCAGCAGATGCCGCGCACCACCAGGTCGACGGAGACCCCGGCGGCGGAGGCGGCATAGAGCGCCTCGATCACGTCGGGATCGACCAGGGAGTTGAGCTTCACCCAGATTGCCGCCGGCCGGCCGGCGAGCGCGTGGGCGATCTCTTCTTCGATCAGCTCATCGATGGCGGCACGCAGGCCGAGCGGCGCCACCGCGATCTTCTCGTAGCGTTCGGGCGACGCGCCGCCGGTCAGGTAGTTGAAGAGCAGCGCCGCATCGCGGCAGAGCGCCGGATCGCAGGTGAAGAACGAGAGGTCCGTGTAAATCGCGGCGGTGATCGGGTGATAGTTGCCGGTGCCGTAGTGGACGTAGCTGCGCAGTCCGTCGGCCTCGCGGCGGGCCACCAGCGACGCCTTGGCGTGGGTCTTCAGGTCCATGAAGCCATAGACCACCTGGGCGCCGGCGCGCTCCAGGTCCCGCGCCCAGCGGATGTTCGCGGCCTCGTCGAACCTAGCCTTGAGCTCGACCAGCGCGGTGACCGATTTGCCTGCCTCCGCGGCTTCGATTAGCGCGTTGACGATGGGCGAATCGTTGCTGGTGCGATAGAGCGTCTGCTTGATCGCGATCACGTCCGGGTCGCGCGCCGCTTGGCGCAGGAACTGCACGACCACGTCGAAGCTCTCGTAGGGATGGTGGACGACGATGTCCTTGGCCTTGATCGCGGCGAAGCAATCGCCGCCAAAGTCCCGGATGCGCTCGGGGAAGCGTGCGCGGTAGGGCGTGAACTCGAGATCGGCCCGGCCGCACTTGATGAGCATGGCCGTGTCCGCAAGCCCCAGAATCCCTTCGACCTTGACGACGTCGCGCCGGTCGACATGAAGCTGGTCGGCGAGGAAGTCCAGCATGCTCAAGGGCATTGTGGAGTCCACCTCGAGCCGGATGACGCTGCCGCGCCGGCGCCGCTTGAGCGCGCTCTCGAACGAGCGCACCAGGTCCTCGGCCTCTTCTTCCAGCTCGATGTCGCTGTCGCGGACCACCCGGAAGCGCCCCACCGCGTTCGGTGCGAAGCCGGGGAACAGCCGGTCGAGGTAAAGCTCCACCACGTCCTCCAGCGCGATGAAGCGGACCTCGCCCCGCTCGCCTTCGGGCAGGCGGATGAAGCGCTCCACCTGGCTCGGGACCCGCACGAGGGAGGGCACCAGACGCCGGGTGCCCTTCTCGACCAACTCCAGCGCCAGGCTGAAGCCCAAATTCGGAATGAACGGAAACGGGTGGGCCGGGTCGATCGCGAGCGGCGTCAGCACCGGGAAGAGCCGGTCGATGAAGTAGCTGTCAAGCCAGCGCCGTTCGTCGTCCCTGAGTCGATCGGCCGAGAGGATTGCGATGCCCGCATCGGCCAGCTCCGCGCGGAGTTCGAGCCAGCGCTCCTGCTGTTGGGCCATCAGCGCATTGGCACGCTCGTTGACGGCGCGGATTTGCGCAATGGGGCTCAAGCCGTCCTGGGACGATTCGAGGATGCCCGCCTCGACCTGGCCGTGCAGGCCGGCCACGCGGACCATGTAGAACTCATCGAGGTTCGATCCCGAGATCGACAGGAAGCGCAAGCGCTCGAGCACGGGGTGGTCGAGGTTCTCAGCCTCTTCCATCACCCGCTCGTTGAAGGCGAGCCAGCTCAGCTCTCGGTTGACGAACTTGTCGGACGGCGCGAAGCTCTTCGCCTCGGCGGCCTGCTCGACCCTAGCCATCTGGCTGCTCCCGCGTCCCCTCTCTGTCCTGATTCGCGGCCTTCTACCATATGGCGATTGCGGCGATGTGACAAAAGAGGGCTGGGCGAGCGACGCTGCGAATTAGGCGCCGGGAGGTGCCTCGGCCTCGTCCTTTTCAGCGCCCAGCACCGCGCGCACGAGAGGCACGGTGACCGCCCTGCCTTCGGCGAGCGCTGCGCGATCCAGGCGCTCGACCAAGCGGACCACCGCCTCGAAGGTCCGCTCGATGCGTGGCACGACATAGGCCGGCACCTCCGGCGCCACCGCGATCTGCCGGTCGGCGAAGAGCTTGAGCACGAGGGCGCCGAGCAGGGCATCGTCCGGCAGGCCGAGCGCGGCGGCCGGTCCGAGCCTGAGCCTGGAGGCGAGATCGGGGAGCGTGAGCGGCCAGCGCGCCGGCGGGGCCTGGGCGGTGAGCAGCAGATGGCCGTCCCGCTCGGCGATAGCGTTGTAGGTGTGCAGGAGGGCGCGCTCGTCGACCGGCCCGCCGAGGCCGTCGATGACCAGCGCCGGCGCATGAGCGGCGTCGGACACAACGTCGGCAAGGCGTGCCGCCGGGACGATGTCGGCACCGCTCCGCCTGCGCCACACCTCGGCGAGATGGCTCTTCCCCGAGCCGGGAGGACCGTGGATCACGAGCGCGGGGCCCGGCCAGTCCGGCCAGCGGTCGAGCCAGGCGACTGCCGCCTCGTTACAGGGTGCGACCAGAAAATCCTCCCGCCCGAGCGCGGGGCGGATGCCCCAGTCGAAGGTGCGCTGCCGTCCGAGGTCCGCCTTGGCCACCATCGGTGCCTTACTCACTTTCAGCCGGGGCGGGCGAGTCGGGTGCCCCCGGCTCCGGGGACGTGGCGCGACGACGCAGCCACCAGCCATCTTCCTCGGGCGCGAGATCGAGGTCGTCCTGACCCAGGGCGAGGCGGAGCTGGTCCTCCGTGCCGTGATAGCGGACGGTGAGCCTGCCTTCGCGCAGCGAGAGGGAGTCGATCTCGACCGATGCAACCACTCCGAGTGCCGCGAGGCGCCGCTGGATCGACACCCATTCGCCGAGGCTCGCGATCGGCACCCTCGCCCGGAGCACCCGCTGATCGTCGTAGCGAATCAGGTTGGCGGCTTTCCAGTCATCCTCCAGCAGGGTGACGACCCTGTCGGTGCCGCGGTTGAGCAGCGCCCGTTCGCTCTCCCCCTCGCGGCCGATCAGCGTCGTTTGTACGGCCCGGCTCCCGTCGGCGGCAATCCGGCGCACGGAGAGCGTGAGCGAGCGGCCCGCGGCCGGAGCGTCGCCGTCGTCGTTCTCCGTGTCCGGGGCGGCAGGCGCGGTGGGCTTGTCGACGGCAGCTGAACTGGAAAGGCCGGCGACGGCGACCGCGACCTCGCTCGTGCCGTAGAGCGCAGCGAGCGCAGTGAGCGCATCCGCATCCGATGCCAACGCCCGCGCGGCATCCACCGTGCCGAGATCGATGATGTCGCCGAGCGGCAGCAGGATCGGCACCAGGCCGCCGTGCGGCGGGCGCTCCTCCCATATCCGCCGCCAGCGATTGCCGTCCTCCCACAAGAGGATGCCGTCGGGATCACGCTGTATTGCCACCACCAGCACCGGCTTGCTCACGGTCTCGGCATAGGCGACGCCGTTCTCGCGCAGCAGGCGGCGCACCTCGGCCGGGTCGAAATCCACGGTCAAGGACGCGCGGTAGCGGGTGGTCGAGACCAGCTCGCGGTCGATGGCGAAGCCCGCCACCATCGTCGCAATCTTGTCGTCGGGCGGTGCGGGCAGGGCCGTTCCCGCGACGGTGAGCCGGCGCAAGAGGGTCTCCAGCGCGGCGCGCTGGCCGGCGGCGATGGCGAGCTCCCGCGCCTCCGCCGCCGATGCGGACTCGGCGTCGACGGGAACGTGCGCGACGGTGAACACCGATTCGGCGCGCGCCGTGCCGCAGGCGAGGAGCAGCGTCAGCGCGCAGATTAGGACGGTGCAGCGCGCGGAGGAAGCACACGTCCACGCGTGTGCACGTGCGATGCGAAGCGAGCCACGCATAGATCTGGCCCTATCGTGCGGTCGGGCGGGCAGCGACCGGCAGCGGCCGAAGCCCGGGCGGCAGGGTATCATGGGGTCCGAAGCGAGGCGACTGGCAGCAGTCGGGGAACGATATGGCGCGGCTCAGAGTGGGCGTCCTGATCTCGGGCAGTGGGACCAACCTTCAGGCTCTTATCGACGATTGCACCCGCCCCGACGCCGGGAGCGAGATCGTGCTGGTTGTCTCCAACCGGGCCGACGCCTTCGGCCTCACGCGCGCCGAACGCGCGGACCTGCCCCTACGCACGATCGACCACCGGGGGTACGACTCCCGAGAGGCGTTCGAGCAGGCGCTCACCGAGGCGCTCGAAGCGCGCGGTGCCGAGCTGGTCTGTCTCGCTGGTTTCATGCGCGTGCTTACGGCGGATTTCGTCGAGCGGTGGCGTGACCGGCTGATCAACATCCACCCCTCGCTGCTGCCGGCGTTCAAGGGGCTCGACACCCACGCCAGGGCCATCGAAGCCGGCGTTCGTCTCGTCGGCTGCACCGTCCACTTCGTGCGGCCCGAGGTGGACAGCGGGCCGATCATCGTTCAGGCGGCGGTGCCGGTGCTCGCTGACGACACGGCGGATACCCTCGCAGCCCGCGTACTTCGCGAAGAGCATCGCTGCCTGCCGCTCGCCGTGCGCCTCATCGCCGAGGGACGCGTTTCGGTCGTAGGCGAGCGTTGCGTGGTCGATGCGGCGGCGCCTTGCGGCACCCTCATCAACCCGGCGCCGGGCCCATAAGCGAAGGGCCCGAAACCGTCCGGCTCCGGGCCCTGTGATGCGGTGACAGGTGTCGTTAGGCGACGGGCTTGCCGTAGCGCTCGACCAGATCCTCGGCGCGTGCACGGATCGGCTCCATCGCATCGCCGGCGGTCTTGACCGACATGTCGGCAATGCGGTTGCCCGCAGCCATCGTGCGCTCGAACGAGCCCTTCGCGGCTCCGGTCTGGGCCTCGGTGAGTTCGGCCCAGCTGCGCGCGCCCATAAGCGCCTCGGCAGCATCGGCCTGGGCGGCCATCGCCTCCTTGGCAAAGTCGAACCATGCGCTGCCGATGGCACCATAGCCCTTCGACGCGACGGTCGAGGCCTGGACGAGGCTGTCGAGGCTCGCACGGCCCTCATCAGCCATGGTGTCGAAGGAGAATGCGCCGTTCCAGGGAGTCTTGGCGTTGGCGGTGGCCTTGCTCGCGGTGTCGGTCTTGGTGGTCATCGTGTTCACCCTATCGGTTCGCGGTTGTTTCCGGCGATGCGCGCGGCTCTATGAGAACCGTCATATTGCAACGCAGCATCATGTTGCAGTGCAATATAGTGGAGTCGCGCCGGCGGTCAAGGCCCTTTGGCACTTGGAATTTTTCTCCAAGCGTTGGGCGCTTCGCGTTCTACGCCACGTGGAAGCCGCCCACCGATAATCTTAGGGACATCAACCGAGGGATCGACGCCTGCGCCGACGGAATCACACACGGGACACGATCTCGACGCGTTCTCGGTGCTTTGCGATACTCGCCGGCCGCGCCTGACCCGGTCCCGGACGGTCTTCATGCCAACGGTGCTGCAAGTGCTGCCGAGCCTCGGCGGCGGGGGCGGCGTCGAACGCGAGACGCTATACATCTCTCGCGCCATCGCCGCCGCCGGCTGGCGCTCCGTTATCTTGAGCGGGGGAGTGGCAGACCGCGAGGTCGCCACCGACGCCGGCGCGCACCACGTGGCGCTCTCTGTCGCACGCCGCGACCCGATGCGGGCACCAAGTACAATCGGGCGTCTCGCGCGGCTCATCGGCGAGGAGGATGTCGATCTCGTTCATGCCCGCTCGCGCTGGCCGGCCTGGCTCGCCTACTATGCGGCGCGGCGGGCCGGACGGCCCTTCATCACGACATTCCACGGCGCCTATTCGGCCGGCTGGCCGGGGAAGCGGCGCTACAACGCGATCATGACGCGGGGCGACCGGGTGATCGCGGTCTCGACGTTCATCGCCCGGCATATCGCCGAGACCTACGCCGTCGAGCCCGGCAGGATCAGGACCATCCCGCGCGGCGTGGATCTCGCGGAATTCGACCCGTCGCGTGTAGCCCCCGACCGTGTCGGCGCACTGCGCGACGCATGGCGCGTGCCCGACGAACTGCCGGTGGTCATGCTGCCGGGGCGTCTCACCGCACTGAAGGGTCATCTGGCCCTCCTGGACGCGCTGGCGCGGATCGAGAAGAGCGTGTGCTGCCTGTTCGTCGGCACCGGCGACGCCAACCGTGCGGGCTATCGCGCCCGCATCGAGCAGCGGATCGCGGCGCTCGACACGACTCATGACATTCGGTTCACCGGCCCATGCGGAGACATGCCGGCGGCTTACACGCTAGCCGATGTCGTGGTCTCGCCCTCGCTGCGGCCGGAGGCCTTCGGCCGCGTCCCCGCCGAGGCGCAGGCCATGGGGCGGCCGGTGATCGCGTTCGCCCACGGCGGGGCACTGGAGACCGTCCTCGACGGCGAGAGCGGCTGGCTGGTGCCGCCGGGCGATACGGGTGCGCTGGCGGACGCGCTGCGAGAGGCGCTAGGGGCGGGCGCGGCCGAGCGTGAGAGGATGGCCGCGGCGGGCCAAGCCCATGTGCGCTGCAACTTCACGCTGGACGGGATGTGCAGCGCGACCCTCGACGTCTATCGGGAGCTGCTGCCCGCCACGTCCTAGGCCGCGTTGGCTGGACAAGTGCGTGCCGGCGTCCGACACTCCCCGCCAAACACATGCAGGGACGAGGACATGGACCTTAAGCTCGACGGCAAGAAGGCCATCGTCACCGGCGGCACGCGGGGGATCGGCCACGCGATCGCGCGCAGGCTCGCGCTGGAAGGCTGCGGGGTCGGAATCTGCGCCCGCGGCGGCGCCAAGCTAGAAACCGTGTTGGCGGCGTTCGCGTCAGAGGGTCTCAATATCGTCGGCGCCGCCTGCGATGTCGCGGACGGCGACGCCGTGCGGCAATGGACTGCAGCGATGGCGGAGCGGCTCGGCGGCGTCGATATCGTGGTGGCCAACGTAAGCGCGCTGGCCGGAGCGCCGCACGAAGACTCCTGGCGGGCCGCGCTCGAGGTCGACATGCTCGGCACCGTGCGCACGATCGAGGCGGCCATGCCGCACCTGGAGACATCGGAGGCTGCGGCAATCGTCACCGTATCGAGCACGGCAGGCGTCGAGAGCTTCGGCGGGGTCAGGCCCTACAACTCGATCAAGGCCGCTCTGATCAACTACACCTCCAATCTGGCCACTGTGCTTGCGGAGCGCGGCATTCGCGTGAACTGCGTCTCGCCGGGCACGATCTATTTCGAGGACGGCGTTTGGGGCCAGCGTCAGCGGGAGGATCCCGAGCGCTACGAAGCTGCACTCGCGCTCAACCCCACCGGCCGAATGGGCACGCCCGAGGAGGTCGCCGATGCTGTGGCGTTTCTCGCGAGTCCGGTCTCGAGCTTCACCACAGGCGCCAACCTGATCGTCGACGGCGGGCTCACCAAGCGCGTGCAGTTCTAGCGCCGCGGCGCCGGCCGGCGAGCGCCAACGGACGGAGGAGAGCCATGAATGTTGGCGCGTTCATGATGCCCAACCACCCGCCGGGCCGCGACTTCGCCGAAGGCCACGAGCACGACCTCGACACGCTCGCCTTCCTGGACCGCATCGGCTTCGCCGAGGCCTGGATCGGCTGCCACTACACGGTGCCGACCGAGCCATGCCCCGCGCCCGACCTGTTGGTCGCCCAGGCGTTGCTGCGCACCGAACGCATCCGGGTCTCGCCGGGCGGCTATATGCTGCCCTTCCATCACCCGGCCGAGCTGGCGCATCGGATCGCCTGGCTCGACCATATCGGGCGCGGGCGCTGCTATATCGGGGTGGGCTCAAGCGGGATCCCGACCGACTGGCTGATGTTCGACATCGATGGGTTCGCCGGCCAGAACCGCGAGATGACCGAGGAATCCCTCGACATCATGATGCGCTTTTGGGAGAGCGACGGCCCCTTCGAGTATCGCGGCAAGTACTGGACCGCACGCCGGCCCGAGGGCGAGGCCGGAGGCAACTACGACTATCACATCGGTCCCTTCACGAAGCCTCACCCGCAGATTGCGATCGCCGGCTTTAGCCCGGATTCGCCTACGCTGGTGCTCGCCGGCCGCCGCGGCTTCATCCCGCTCAGCCTGAGCTACAGCGACGCCTACCTCGCCGGGCACTGGGCCTCCGTCGAGCGCGGAGCGGCGGAGACCGGCCGTACCCCGGACCGCAGCGCCTGGCGCATCGGGCGGGACATCTACGTGGCGGAGACCGACGCCGAGGCCTGGAACAAGGTGGTCAACGGCACCATCGGCGAACACTATCGCAGCTTCTGGCTGCCGGTGCTCAAGCGCATCGGCATGCTCTCGGCCTGCAAGCACCACCCCGACGTGGCCGATTCCGACGTCACCGTCGAGTACGTGGCCGAGCACTGCATGGCGGTAGGCAGTCCGCGCACCGTGGAGCGCAAGATCGCCGCCATGGTCGACGCCTCGGACGGCTTCGGCACTCTGCTGGTGATCTCCTACGATCACCTGGACAACATGGAGGGGTGGCGCGATTCCATGCGCGCTCTCGCCGCGGAGGTCATGCCCGCGTTCTCAGGCGTGGGTACCGCCGGAAGCCGAGAGGCTCGGTAGACTCCCGCCGCAAATTCCGCCTAGAGTTGCCGGCGGATATCGCAATGCCGTCGGGTGACGGCGATGCAAAGACCAATATCGGGCCGTCCAGGGAGGAACACACCATGCGGAAAATGACGTTGCTGGCGGGCGCTGCCGCGCTTGCCCTATCGCTCGGCATCGCCACGCCGAGCCAGGCTGCCGACGACGATATCGTCATCGGCTTCGCCATCGCGCTCAGCGGCTGGATGAACCAGTACGACGGCCCGCCGTCGCGCTCGGCGAAGATGGCGATCAACGACATCAACGAAGCCGGCGGCGTGCTCGGCGGCCGCAACTTCAGCTTCACCCAGTCCGACACCAAGTCCGAGGCTGCCGAGGGCGCGCGGGCCGGGCAGGAGGTGATCGCCGACGGCGCCAACTTCATGATCGTCTCGTGCGACTACGACATGGGCGCCGCCGCCGCGACGGTGGCGAACAGCAACGAGATGGTGGTCATCTCGCTTTGCGCCTCCGACGCGAAGATGGGCGTGCAGGGCATCGGCCCCTACGCCTTCACCATGTCCAACTCCTCGCTCACCAGCGGCGCTGTGATTGCGGAGTGGGCGTGGAACAACAAGGGCTGGAAGACCGCCTACAGCCTGCTCGATACCTCGATCGAGTACGACAAGGCGATCTGCGCCGGCTTCAAGACCCGCTTCGAGAAGCTGGGCGGCGTCATGCTGGGCGAGGACACCTTCAAGCAGGACGATGCGTCCATCGCTTCGCAGATCACACGCTTCAAGCAGGTGGCGGAGGAGAAGGGCGAGCCTGACCTGCTTCACGTCTGCTCCTACGGCGCTGGCGCAAACGCCGCGATCCGCCAGATCAGGGCGGCCGGCATCGACACGCCGATCTCGGGTGGCGATTCGATGGACGGCGACTACTGGACCGAGGCCATCGGCAACCTCAACGACCACTACACCGGCACTTACGGCTCGGTGTTCGGCGACGATCCCCGGCCCCGGGTCAACGAGTTCTTCGACCGCTACGAAGAGGTGCACGGCGAGCGCGTGTGCTGTTCGTTCGCGCTCTCGGGCTACAGCATCATCCAGGCGCTCGCCATTGCCATCGATCGGGCGGGCACCATCGACAGCAACGCGGTGCTGGCCGAGCTCAACAAGTTCGACAAGGAGCCGCTGCTGGTGGGTCCCACCACGTTCACCGAGGACCTGCACATCAACCTCGAGCGGCCCCAGGCGATCATCGGGATCAAGGACGGCAAGGGCTACTTCGTCGACCTGATCCAGCTACCTGAGCCGCCGCCGCTTCAGCTCATCTTCAAGTAGGCACAGACCCGGTGGGCGGTCCGCGAAACCCAGTCTCGCGGGCCGCCCCCGTTTTCCCGGTCGCGGCGCCGCGGCCGACGGCCGCCGCCTGACGCCGCCAGTCGTTCGAGGGGCCTTCTTCGGTGCAAGCGGTCGTTCAGAACATCATCGACGCTCTCAGCCTGGGGAGCCTGTTCGCGCTCACCTCCCTCGGCATCGGGCTGATCTTCGGCATCATGCGCCTGATCAACTTCGCTCACGGCGACTTGATCATGATTGGCGCTTACGCCCTGATCGTGCCGTCCGCCGCCGTGGCGCCGCAGCTCTTTATCGGCGCCTGGCATCCGGCGGCGGTGGTGGCGGCGATCATTCTCATCGTCATCATCTTTGCCGTCGCCTGCGAGCGGCTGGCCTTCCGCCCGCTCCGCGATGCCGACCCCTCGGTGCTGCTGATCGCCTCCTTCGCGCTCAGCTTCTTTCTCCAGAACCTGGTGCTGCTCATCTATGAGGGCCGGCCCAAGGGTGTGGATCTCTGGCCGGTGCTGACCGATCCCTTCCTGCTCGGCGACATTCGCCTGCCGCGCCTGCAAATCGTGATGATCGCCGCGACCGCGGCGCTCTTGCTGCTGCTCGTCGCCTTCCTCAAGCGCACGGCGATCGGGCGCCAGATGCGGGCTGCGTCCGAGGACTTCATGATGGCGCGCTTCCTGGGCGTGCGCGCCAACCGGGTGATTGCCGCGGCCTTCGCAATTTCAGGCCTGCTCGCGGCTGTGGTCTCGCTGCTCTTCGTCGTGCAGAACGGCGTGCTCAAGTTCGACATGGGCGTGCCGCTGGTGCTTGCCGCGTTCGTGGGCACCGTCGTCGGCGGCATGGGCAGCCTGGCGGGCGCGGTGGTCGGCGGCTTCGTGGTGGGCGTCGCCAGCGTCTTCTTCCAGATCGTGCTGCCGCTCGAGATGCGGCTTAACCGGGATGCCTGGGTCTACGGGCTCATCCTGGTCATCCTCCTGCTCAGGCCCGGCGGTATCGTCAAGGTGAAGGCGGTCGAGGAACGGATCTGACCGTGCTGCGCGAAATTCGCCCTGTAACCGTAGGCCGTTACCTGTGGGAGCCGGGGACTCTCGGCTTGGGCCTCCTCGTGCTCTCTCTGATCATTTGGGGGAGCGGCGACAAGGTCATCGAGCGCACGCTCACGGTCGCGCTCATCAACACCGTCATGGTGATCGGCCTCTACATCTTCATCGGCAATTCCGGCGTGCTGGCCTTCGGCCACATGGCCTTCGCGCTGATCGGCGCCTATGCCGTCGCCTGGTTCACCATGTCGCCGTTCAAGAAGAGCTTCGCTCTCGACCTCCCCACATTCCTGGCCGAGAACACGCTGCCGCTGCTGCCGTCGGCGATCATCTCCTCGCTGCTGGCGGCGCTCGTCGCCCTTGTCGTCGGCATCCCATTGATGCGCTTGAGCGGCATAGCCGCCAGCATTGGCACCTTCGCGGTGCTGATGATCTTCTACACGCTCTACTCCAACTGGGATTCCTGGACCTTCGGCGCGAGCACGCTGGTGGGCATCCCCATCTACGTCAACTTCTGGGTGGCGCTCGCCTGGGCCGGAGTCGCGCTGCTGGTCGCCACGATCTATCAGAAATCCCGCTTCGGCCTCGCGCTCCGCGCCTCGCGCGAGAACGAGGCGGCAGCGCGCGCCGTCGGCATCAACGTGCCCACCCAGCGGCTCATCGCCTTCGTCCTCAGCGGGTTCTTCATGGGGCTGGGCGGGGTGCTGCAGGCCCACTACGTCGGCTCCATCGTGGTGCGGGGCTTCTGGCTGGGCCCCACCTTCATCGCGCTCGCCATGCTGATGATCGGCGGTCAGCGGAGCCTCACCGGCGCCGTGGTGGGCGTAATCGTGGTCTCGGCCCTGCAGGAGGTACTGCGCCAGATCGAGGTCGTTATCGAGCAATACGGGCTGAGCCAGCTCGTCATCGCGTTGCTGATGCTGATGATCCTCATCATCCGCCCGCGCGGCATTGCGAGGGGGCGGGAGATCCCCTGGCCCTTCGTCCGCCAGGTGGCGTCGGCACGGGCGGCCCAAGCAGCGTCAGCGCCCGCAATCGCGGCCGCCGGCGGCGACATGGAGGAGCGGCTGGAGGCGCACGATATCTCGGTCAACTTCGAGGGTCTGGCTGCGGTCGACGAGGTCACAGTGTCCATGGGACGGCACGAGATATTCGGGCTGATCGGGCCGAACGGCGCGGGCAAGACCACACTGGTGAACGTGCTGACGGGCTTCCAGAAGCCGACGCATGGCAATGTCGTGCTCGCCGGCGTCGACGTCACCGGCTGGCCGCCGCACCGGATCGGCCGCCGGGGCCTCGCGCGCACCTTCCAGGCGGTGCGGCTCTACCCGGACATGCTGGTAATCGAGAACCTGGAGGCCGCCGCGGTCGGCACGGGCCTCGGTCGCCTCGAGGCGTCCCGGCGTGCTCGCGCCATTCTCGAATGGATGAACTTCACGGATAAGGCCTACGATCACGCGGATACATTGCCCTACGGCGACGAGCGCCGGGTCGGCATCGGCCGCGCGCTGGCGATGGCGCCCCACTTCGTCCTGCTGGACGAGCCAGCCGCCGGCATGAGCGACGCCGAGTGCGACGATCTGATGGCGCTGATCTCGCGCATTCCCGGCGATTTCGGCTGCGGGGTGCTGTTGATCGAGCACAACATGCGCGTGATCATGGGGGTCTGCGACCGCATCCACGTGATCGACAGCGGGCGGACCATCGGCGAAGGGACGCCGCAGGAGATTCAGGCCAATCCGGCGGTAATCCGCGCCTATCTTGGCTCCCGTTCGGAGCAAGGCGATGCTTGAGGTCGACAACATCAGCGTCAGCTACGGCCGCATCCCGGCGGTGCGCGGCGTCAGCCTCACCGTGGACGAGGGCGAGATCGTGACGTTGGTCGGTCCCAATGGCGCCGGCAAGTCGACCACGCTCATGACCATTGCCGGTGCGCTGACGCCGACCCAGGGCACGGTTCGGCTCAATGACGAGGTGATCGTGGGCAAGGGGCCGGAGAACATCGCCCGCCTCGGGGTCTCCTTTGTGCCCGAGGGCCGCCACGTCTTCACCCGGCTCACGGTGGAGGAAAACATCCGCCTCGGCACCGACATGCGCTCCGACAAGAGGCAGATCGAACAGGACTTCGAGCGCGTGCTCGACTACTTCCCCTTCATGCGCGAGCGGCTATCGACACCGGGGGGCAAGCTCTCGGGCGGCGAGCAGCAGCAGCTCGTGATCGGGCGCGCGCTGATGACGGCGCCCAAGATCATCCTGGTGGACGAGCCCTCGCTCGGGCTCGGCCCGCTCATCGTGGACAAGGTCTACGAAATTCTCCAGTCCCTGCGCGAGGCTGGCAATACGCTGCTGGTGGTGGAGCAGAGCACCCACCGCGCGCTGGAGAACGCCGACCGGGTCTACGTGCTGCGCAGCGGACAGATCGAGCTCACGGGGCGGAGCGACGAGCTCACGGACGAGGAGCTTGAGCGCGCCTATTTCGGCTTCGAAGAGACGGCCGCCGAGCGCGAGGACGTGCACTTCTGAGGGGGGTAGGGGCCGCCCTTCGGATCACGTCCGTGCTGAGAAATGTGGGTTAGGGCGCGGGCCGGGCCCCGAAGATTGCGGTGCCGATCCTGACGTGGGTGGCGCCGAGCGCGATCGCGGTCCGGTAATCGGCCGACATACCCATGCTGAGACGTTCGAGCCCGTGGCGCGCGGCGAGTTCCCGCAGCAGCGTGAAGTGGGGGGCAGGGTCCTCGGCGGCGGGAGGGAGGCACATGAGCCCGGCCACCGGCAGCATCAGGTCGTCTCGGCACTGCGCGAGCAGCGCTTCGAGGTCATCCGGCAACACGCCGGCCTTCTGCGGCTCGGCGCCTGTGTTGATCTGGACGAAGCAGTCCGGGCGCTTGCCCTGACGATCCATCTCGCGGGCCAGCGCCACAGCCAGCTTCGGCCGGTCGACGGCGTGGATGGCGTCGGCGACCGCCACGGCGTCACGCGCTTTGTTGGTCTGCAGCGCGCCGATGTAGTGCAGCACCGCGCTAGGCCATTCGGCGCGGAGCGCCTGCCACTTCCGGCTTGCTTCCTGCACTCTGTTCTCGCCGAAAGTCGTGTGACCGGCGGCGAGCGCGGGCAGAATCCGGCTTGCGGGGTGTCCCTTGGAGACCGCGATCAGCGTAATCTCGCTCGCATCGCGCCCGGCGTGCCCCGCCGCGTCCTGGACCTCGGCCTTGACGGCGGCCAGATTGGCCGCGACATCGACGGACGGTGGGCCGTCTTGGGCGGGAGCAGGAGATGCGTGCGCCATGGAAACCTAGGTAATGCGAGCGACGGGAACGCTAGCAGAGGCGGCGGCGAGCCTCAAACGAGCGGCGGGGAGCACGCTGCCGGCACTTGTGCTCATGACCGACGAGGCGCGGCTCGCCGATCCGCTGCCGGCCGCCCGCGCGCTGCCGGCGGGGAGCGCCATCATCCTCCGCCACTATGGCGTGCCGGAGCGCGCGGCGCTCGCCCGCCAACTGACCGCCATTGCGCGCCGGCGCGGGCTGGTCCTGCTGGTGGGAGAGGACCCCGTGCTCGCGCGGCGCGTCGGCGCGGGCGGGGTGCATCTGCCGGAGCGCGCGCTTCGCCGGGCGGGTGCGGTGCGCTGGCAGCGGGAGTGGCTGGTCACCGCCGCCGTCCACTCTCACGCGGCGCTGAGCACGGCTGCAGCGTGCGGCGCGGACGCGGCCCTGCTGTCCCCGGTCTTTGCCACACCGAGCCATCGGGATGTCCGCGCCCTCGGGCTTCAGCGCTTCGCGGCGCTCGCGCAGGCGAGCCCGATTCCGGTCTATGCCCTCGGTGGCATCGACCGCACCCGCGCGAATTTGCTTCGAGGCAGCGGCGCCGTCGGCATCGCTGGCATCGGCGGGCTTGTCCCGCGGGCATCGAACGACCCCCGACATGGGAGGTGCGGAACGTGATTGCGGCGAGAGGACCGGACTATAGCGCGGGGACGCCGCCTTCGAGAGGGATGATCTTCACCGCGGTGCCGCGCGCGGCCGCCGGCGCGTGGGGCGGCCGGACGACGAGGCATTGCGCCTGCACTAGCAGCGAGAGCATCGAGCTGTCCTGCTTCGCGAACGGCGTGGCGATCAGCGTGCCGCCCTCGTCGCGCGAGAGCGTTGCGCGCAGATAGTCTTCCCGCTCGTCGTTCTCCCTCACGTCGGCTCCGAGGCTCGCCTGCTCAACCATGGGATGGGCGCCCTCGTCGGTGCCGAGCATGCGCGCCATCGCGGGCCTGAGGAAGATCAGCGCGCAGACGAGTGAGGAGACCGGGTTGCCCGGCAGGCCGAGCAGGCGGGTGCCGCCCACGGTGCCGAACATCAGTGGCTTGCCGGGCCGCATGGCGATCTTCCAGAAGTCGAGGGCGAGCCCTTCGTCCTTGAGCGCGTCGCGGATCAGGTCGTGCTCGCCCACCGAGGCGCCCCCGGTGGTGACCAGCAGGTCCGCGCCGCCCGCACCGGCGGCATGGCGCACGAGAGACTCCGGATCGTCGCGGGCGATGCCGAGGTCGATGGCCTCGCCGCCGCAGCCTTCCACCACTGCTCGCAGCGCGTGGGTGTTGGAACTCACGATCTGGTTGGCGCCCAGCGGCTCGCCGGGCATGACGATCTCGTCGCCGGTGGCCAGCAGGGCGATGCGCGGCTTGCGGCGGACCGTGAGCCACGGCTGGTTCATGGCGGCAGCGAGGCCGATGGCGCGCGCGTCCAGCCGCCGCCCCGCCGGGACGCCCACCTCGCCCGCGCGAAAGTCGAGCCCGGCGGGGCGGATGTAGCGGCCCGCCGGCGCGCCTGCGCGCACGGCGACGGTATCGCCGTCGGCTTCGGTGTTCTCCTGAATCACGATGGTGTCGGCACCGTCTGGCACCGGGGCGCCGGTGAAGATGCGCACCGTCTCGCCGGGGCCGACCGTGCCTTCGTAGCGCGCGCCGGCCGGCACGCTGCCGATCTGGCGCAGCGTGGTGGGCACCTCCACCACATCGGCGGCGCGCGCCGCGTAACCGTCCATCGCCGAGACGGCGAAGGGCGGCTGCGTGAGGCGGGCGACGACATCCGCCGCCAGCACGCGGCCGTGGGCTGCGGCAAGGGGGACGGTCTCTGCCGGCAGCGGCGAAAAGGCGGCGGTGATGCGGGCGACAGCCTCTGCGACCGGAATCATCGGTCAGGGCGCCTTGAAGTCGCCGGACCGGCCGCCCGCCTTGTGGGTGAGCCGCACGTCGGTGATGCGCATGCCGCGATCCGCGGCCTTGCACATGTCGTAGACGGTGAGCGCGGCGACGCCGGCTGCGGTCAGCGCCTCCATCTCGACCCCGGTGCGCGCGGTGATGCGGCAGCTCGCCTCGATATCGACGGCACCTTCCGCCTCGTCGCAGGCGAGGGTCACGTCCACGGCGCTGAGCGCGAGCGGATGGCAGAGCGGGATCAGGTCGGCGGTCCGCTTGGCGGCCATGATTCCGGCAAGGCGGGCGACGCCCAGCACGTCTCCCTTGGCGACGCCGCCTTCGGCGATCAGGCGCACGGTCTCGGGCTTCATCAGCACCCGCGCCCGCGCCGTGGCCCGGCGCTCGGTGACCTCCTTCTCGGTCACGTCCACCATGCGCGCCTTGCCGTCTTCGTCGAGGTGCGTGAGCCGCGCCATCGCCCAGCCCTCGGCCGCCCGAGCGCCCGATGCAGCGCCGGAGACGGGCGCGAGCAGCGCCGCCGTCGCCTCTGCGACATCGGCCTGGCGCATGAGGGATTCGCCCACCAGGAAGCGGCGCACGCCGAGCGCCGTCATGCGGGCGATGTCGTCGGGGCCATGCAGGCCGCTCTCGCAGACGATGGGCGGCCCGCCGGCGGCGAGCGGCGCGAGGCGCTCGGTGGTCGCGAGATCGACCTCCAGGGTCTTGAGGTTGCGGTTGTTGATGCCGAGCAGCGAGGCCTCGAGCCGGAGCGCGCGCCAGAGCTCGGGCTCGTCATGCACCTCCACCAGCGTGTCCATGCCGAGCTCGTGCGCCGCCGCCGCAAGCTCGGCGGCCTGGCCGTCTTCCAGGGCGGCCATGATGAGCAGGATGCAGTCCGCGCCGAGCGCCCGCGCTTCCACCACCTGGTAGGGGTCGAGCATGAAGTCCTTGCGCAGCACGGGGAGCGAGACCGCCGCGTGCGCCTCGGTGAGAAACCGGTCCTCCCCCTGGAAATAGGGCCTGTCGGTCAGCACCGAGAGGCAGGCCGCGCCGCCGGTGGCATAGGCGGCCGCCAGCGCCGGCGGGTCGAAGTCGGCGCGGATCAGGCCCTTGCTCGGCGAGGCCTTCTTGAGTTCGGCGATGAGCGCCGGACGACCTGAGTCGGCGACCGCGCCGAGCGCTGCGGCGAAACCGCGCGGTGCCTCGACCGCCTGCGCGCGTTCCGCCAGCGCTGCTTGCGAGACGGCCCGCTTGCGGGCCGCGACATGGTGGCGCTTGTCGTCGCAGATCCTGGCGAGAACGTCGCTCATCGGCCGGTCCCGCCCTGGGCCTCGGCCGGCGTGCCGCGACCGCTGATCTCGACGAGGCGGCCGAGCGTCGCCTGCGCCTCGCCGCTGTCGATCGCGTCGGCGGTGATGTGGACGCCTTCCCGCAAGTCGTCGGCGCGGCCGGCGACGACGAGCGCCGCGGCGGCATTGAGCAGCACGATGTCGCGCGCGGGACCGGGCTCGCCGGCGAGCACCCCGCGAACGATGCCGGCGTTGGTCTCCGGGTCGCCGCCCTTCAGGTCCTCGGGTGCGGCCCGCCGCAGGCCGGCCTCCTCCGGCGCGACCTCGAAGCGGCGGATCGTGCCGCCGTCGAGCTCCACGACGGCGGAGGGGCCCGTGGTGGTGAGCTCGTCGGTGCCGTCGCTGCCGTGGACGACCCAGACGCGCTCGGAGCCGAGATTGCGCAGCACCTCGGCCATGGGCGCCGCCCACTTGGGATCGAACACGCCGATCACCTGGCGCTTCGCGCCCGCCGGGTTCGAGAGCGGGCCCAGCAGGTTGAAGACGGTCCGCGTGCCAAGCTCGACGCGGGTCGGACCCACGTGGCGCATGGCGCCGTGGTGCCGGGGCGCCATGAGGAAGCCGATCCCGGCCTCCCACAGGGCTTCGCGGACGAGCGCCATGTCCGCGTCGATGGTGACACCGAGGGCCGCCAGCAGGTCGGCCGAGCCCGAACGCGAGGAAAGCGCCCGGTTGCCGTGCTTGGCGACGGGCACGCCGCAACCGGCGGCCACCAGCGCGGCGGCGGTCGAGATGTTGAAGGTGCCCTTGGCGTCGCCGCCCGTGCCGCAGGTGTCGATGGTGCCCTCCGGCGCGTCGATGCTGAGCGCGCGGGCTCGCATGGCCTGCGCCCCGCCGGTGATCTCATCCACCGTCTCGCCCCGCACGCGGAGCGCCATGAGGAAGCCGCCCATCTGCGACGGCGTCGCCTCGCCTTCCATCATCGCGTCGAAGGCGGCGCGCGATTCCTCGACGGTAAGCGACGCGCCGGTCGCGACACGCCCGATGAGCGTCTTGAAGTCGGTGGAGTCCGTCATGGAGGTCAGAAGCCCGCTCGCTCACCGGTATCGGGCGACACCGCCCGGCCGATGCGCTCCGTGTTATAGCCCGTTCTCGACGAAACGCCATGCGGCGTCGGCGATGTCTGCCGAGGTGGCATCCAGCGCAATCTCAGGACTCGGGATAGGCGTCGAAGGCGATGCCGATACGCTCGCCCGGCCCGTCGAAGGGCAGGGTGCCGTGAAAGACGTAGGACGGGAAGAGCAGGGCGGTGCCGGCCTGCGGCGGGCGGCTGACACAGTGGAAGGTGCTCCCTTCGGGCAGGGCGTGGTCGGGACGACCGAACTCGAGCCAGCCGCCGCGGTCGGAGCTCTCGGCGCCGATCTGCGCGGGCACCGCGACATAGTAGACCCCGCTGAGCCACGCGCTCTCATGGATGTGCGGCGGGTGCCGGCCGCCGGCGGTCAGGATCGAGGCGATCAGCGTGAGCCGGTATCGCCGGGGGATGCGGGCGAGGAAGGGGCTCTCCGAGTCTGCCGTCAGGGTCTCCCGGTAGGCGTCGATGGCGGCACGCAGGGCGCGCTCCAGGTTACGGATGGGCGGGCTCGGTTCGGCCAGCAGGTCCTGGGTCACGGCACCGTTGCGGGTGACACGGTTGGGCGGCTCCCAGACCAGGGAGGGCGCTTCGCGAACGGCGGTGGCGAGCGTCTCGTTGAAGGTGTCGATGTCGCCACTGCCGGGCGGCGGCGTGAGGGAGATGCGGGTCACGAAGCGGTCGAAATCGTAGAGGCTGCTGCCGGCGTCGCCATCGCCCCCGATTTGCTCGGCGAGCGCGCGGGTCGCCAGCGCGTTCTGGCAGAACGGGTCGATAGCGAGCGCCGCGGCGCAGGCGGCCAGCGCGCGATCGACCGTGCCGAGGGCGAGATGGGTCCGCGCCAGGCGGTGGTGCGCCTGCAGGTCGTAGGGGTCAAGGGCGATGGCCTTGCGGTAGGCCGTCGCCGCCTCTCCCAGCTCGCTGGACTCGCTCAGCGCGTTGCCGAGATTGGTGTGGGCGTTGGCGTAATCGGGGCGGAGCGCGACAGCGCGCTCCAGCACGGCGCGGGCCTCGGCGGCCTGTCCGGTTTCGAGGAGGAGGATGCCGAAGCTGTTGTGCGCCTCGGCGTAAGTGGGCGCCGCCTCGGTCGCCTGGCGCAGCAGCGCTGCCGCCTCGTCGAAGCGGCTGCAGCGGTAGCGGGCGACGCCGGCAAAGTGCAGGACACTCGGGTCCTCCGCCCCGTCGCCTGCCAGCAGCTTGGAAAGGAGTTGGTCCGCCCGGTGAGGACGGCCCTCCTTCATGTGGCGCGCGGCGCGGGCGAGGACATCCCTGTGTGCAATCCCCTCGGCGCCCGCGGGTGTGCCGACGGCGCTGGCCGCCGATTGCCGTCGTCTTGCTCTCCGGTTCATCGTGTCTGCCGCCCTGTGCGGACGGTTCGATACCCTCTCGGCTAGAGCGGGGTCGCCGCCCTGACGTCGGGCTCGGGTGGCCCGGCGGCGATCAGCGGGCCGTCAGGCCGACGTTGATCAGCGGCGTTTCCAAGGCGGAGCCAAGGATGATCATCAGGGCCAGGAACACCCAGAACACGTTGTCGGCGCAGAGCTGAAGGATGCGCCTGGTTTTCGGGTTCATGGCCGTGCTCCTATTGCCGCCGCTTTCGCTGGCCGGAGCCATGATTCCAAGTGAGCGAGAAGAACGCAACCGCCCGCAAACATGGCCTCCGATACGAAATTCGTAGTACCAGGGTCCGAGATTCGTAAAACTCGTTAATCGAATGCCACTCTGTTGACATTGTCGTTGAACGAGAGAGACTATCGCCCACACGGACGCATTTTATCGTCGCGGCGGCGGCGGGCCGTACACTGTCTCGTGGGCGGTGCAACATCAGCGAATTGCAAGGGAGACCTCCAACATGCGTGTCAACAGACGGACCATCCTTAAAGGGGCATTGGCGGGGACGGCCGGCGTCGCGGCCGGATTCCCCCACCTCTACGTCAAGGACTTCGGGCAGGCCTGGGGCGCGAAGCCCTGGATCTACGAGGACGAGCCCATCAAGGTCGGGCTCCTGTGGTCGCAGACCGGCAACCTCTCGGTCGTCGAGAATGATTCGACCCAGGTTTCGCTCTACGCGATCGACGAAATCAACGCGGCGGGCGGCATCGCGGGCAAGCAGGTCGAGCCGGTGGTGGTCGACGCCAAGTCCGACATCAAGGTCTATTCGGAGAAGATCACGCAGCTCATTCTCCGCGACCGCGTGGTGTCGGTGCACGGCAGCTACACCTCGGCGAGCCGGCGTGCGGTCATGCCGATCGTGATGAAGTGGGATCATCTCTACTACTACCCGACCTGCTACGAGGGCCGGGAGTGCATGCAGAACATCATCAACACCGGGCCGCTGGCGAACCAGCACTCCTACGACCTGGTGCCGTTCATGGTGGAGAACTTCGGCCCCAAGACCTATCTGGTCGGCTCCAACTACATCTGGCCGAAGGAGTCTAACAAGAACGTCAAGGTCTGGCTGGAGCGGGCCGGCGGCGAGGTGCTCGGCGAGGACTACATCCCCCTCGGCGGCTCCGAGTTCGCGCCGGTCTTCAACAAGATCCGCCAGCAGCAGCCCGACTGGATCATGTCGACCGTGGTCGGCGACTCCGACATCGCGCTGCACCGGCAGTTCCTGCAGGAAGGCTTCAAGTCCGACAAGACGCCGATCGCATCGCTTACCACCGGTGAGATCGAGACCCGCGCCATGGGCAACGAGGCCGGCGCCGGTCACTTCCTGTCCGCGCCTTACTTCCAGACCCTGCAGAACCCGACGAACGAGAAGTTCGTGGAGGGTTATCTCTCAAGCCAGTATGGCGGCGGCGGCGTTACCCACTACAACATGGAAGAGACCTATCTCGGGATCTACGTGTGGAAGAAGGGTGTCGAGCGGGCGCTCGAGGAGACGGGCGGCGACTGGGAAGCCATCACGCCGCGCATGATCCGCGACGTCAGCGGCAACTGGCGCGACCAAGGCCCGGTGGGGCTGACCGACGAGGAAAGCCCGGAAGGCAAGGTCTGGATCGATCCGGACAATTTCAACATCTGGCTGAAGCCCAAGATCGGCCAATGCGGTGCGGACGGACAGTTCACCATCGTGCGCCAGGCCGACGAGCACGTCGGGCCGGATCCCTACGCGATCTATCCCGAGCGCGGCGTCTGCAAGGCCGACGGCCTGCACCGGCCGGACGGTACGGTGCAGAAGGACGTTCTGTAAGAGACCTGTTCGATCTGGTAGGTTCGGGGCGGAGAGACATTCTCTCCGCCCCGCCGCTCCCCGACAGGGGATGTTGGCAGGCTGATCTCTCGGACACGCACCCGAGAGGCAGGACCGCAACAGGGAGAGAGGCGAGACTCTATTCATGAGCGTCCACGATTTCTGGACACCCTTCGCCGCAGAACCGTTCATTAATGCGCTGATTATCGGGCTCAGCCTGGCCAGCATCTGGCTGGTCGCGGCGCTCGGGCTCACCATCATTTACGGCACCATGGGCGTGATCAACATGGCCCATGGCGAGTTCATCATGCTGGGGGCCTACTTCACCTGGATGATGCAATATTTCGGCGGGCTCCCCTGGCTGCTCTGCCTGCCAATCTCCTTCGTGCTCGTCGGCTTCATCGGATGGCTGGTCGAACGAGGGCTCATACGACACTTGTACGACCGACCATTGGACACGCTCCTCGCGACATGGGGCGTATCCTTGGTCTTCATCCAGAGCATCCGGCTGATCTTCGGCGGCGAGCCGCAGTACGTCGCCGTGCCCGAGTGGCTGACCAGCGTGATGACGATCGACTTCGTGCATGTGCCCTGGATCAGGATCTTCATCTTCTTCGCGGCGCTGGCGCTGGTCGCCATCACCTGGGCGATCCTGTTCAAGACCAACATCGGCATCCAGGTCCGCGCGGTGATGCAGAACCCGCAGATGGCGGCGTCCTTCGGCATCAATTCGAGCCGGGTCTACGGCCTCACCTTCGCCTACGGGGCCGGCCTCGCCGGTATCTCGGGCTCCATGTTCGCGGGCCTGAAGACGATCTTCCCGGATATGGGGCTGGGCTACGTGGTCGAGGCCTTCCTGGTGGTGGTGACGGGCGGCGGCGAGCTCTTCGGCAGCCTGGCGACCGCCGGCATCATGGGCGAGATGTTCTCGATCTTCTCCTACTTCACGAACGACACCTTCGCCCGCTTCGTGCTGTTCATCCTGATCGTGATCTTCCTGCGCTTCCGCCCGCAGGGGATCTTCGCGCCCAGCATGGCGCGGCGCTAGGGCAGGGTGAACGTCATGCTGCTGGAAAGATTGAAACTGGAGCCGACGTCGCAGCGGCACAACCTCTACCACGACAAGCGCGCGCAGTGGGCGATGTACGTTGTGGCCTTCGGCGCGCTCGCCACGATCCCGCTGTTCATGGGCGACGACCCGTTCGCGCTCAACCAGTTCGCGCGCTACGGCGTCTTCGGCATGCTGGCACTTTCGGTGAGCCTGGTGTGGGGCTTTGGCGGTATCCTCAGCCTGGGCCAGGGCATCGCCTTCGGCATGGCGGCCTACGGCATGGGCGCCACCATGCAGATGCAGTACCAGGATCCGGAATACGACCCGATCCCGAGCTTCATGCTGACCAACGAGCTCGAGAAGCTGCCAACGGTCTGGGAGCCGTTCTGGCATACCGAGGTCGGGCTGATCCTGGCGCTCGGAATCCCGACGCTCTTCTTCGTCATCTTCGGCATTCTGATGTTCCAGGCGCGCCTGGCCGGCGCGTTCGTCGCCATCATGACGCTCGCCATGCTCGGCGCCTGGTACAACATGGCCTACGACATGCAGCCGTTCACGGCGGGCTTCAACGGCATCTCCCCGCCCAACTCGTTCCAGGCCTTCGGAGTCGACGTCGATCCTTACAGCAGCATGATCTACTGGGTGGCGCTCGGTGTCCTGGCCGCGCTGACGCTCGGGACCAAGGCACTGCTCCAGAGCAAATTCGGCACCATAATTCAGGCGATACGCGACGACCCCGAACGAGCGCGCTTCCTCGGCTACAACGTCGCCTTCTATCAGGTGACGGTGTTCACGATCTCCGGCCTCATCGCCGCGATCGCGGGAATCGTCTGGGTGATGATCGTCCAGTACGTCTCGCCGACCTCGCTCGAGATCTTCTTCAGCATCACGATGGTGATCTGGGCCGCCGTCGGCGGCAGGCTCTCGCTGTTCGGCGCGATCTTCGGCGCCATCTTCATCAACACGATCCAGAGCTACGTGGGCGACGAGTTCCAGGCCGCCTGGTTCGTGATCCTCGGCACGATCTTCATCGTCGTCGTGCGCTTCCTGCCGAAGGGCATTGCCGGGCTGTTCGAGATGATCGTGGGCCTCGTTCCCTATCGCGGCCGTGCCCCGACGCAGCCGACCCTCGACCCCCGGCGGGCGGCGGACTAGGAGGGCGCGGACGTGAGCGCGATTCTCGAAGTCACGGACGTGACCAAGGCCTACGACGAGTACAAGGTCGTCGACAGCTTCAGCTTTCAGGTCGAACAGGGCGAGCTGCGCTGCCTGCTCGGGCCGAACGGTGCCGGCAAGACGACGACGATGGACCTGATCACCGGCCGCCAGAAGGTGACGGGGGGCAAGATCATGTTCCAGGGCCGGGACATCACCGGCCTGCCGGAGCACCGGATCGTGAAGCACGGGATCGGCCGCAAGTTCCAGGTGCCTGCGGTGTTCAGGGATCTCACCGTACGCGAGAACCTGCAGGTCGCGAACACGCATACCACCAATCCCTTTTTCAACATGATCACGTTCCGCCAGCGGGCGGGGCGCGAGCGCCTGAATGAGATCGTGGAGCTGGTGGGACTGGAGGATCGGCTGGACGAGATCGGCGGCAATCTCAGCCACGGCGAGACCCAGTGGCTCGAGATCGGCATGGTGCTCACCCAGGACCCCAAGCTCCTGCTCATGGACGAGCCCACAGCCGGCATGACCGAGCAGGAGACCCACCGCACCTCCGAAATCTTCAACCGGCTGAAGGGCACGCACACGCTGGTCGTGGTCGAGCACGACATGGCCTTCGTGCGCGAGATTGCCGACATCATCACGCTCATGCATCTGGGCAAGACCCTGGCGGAGGGCCCCATGCACGAGGTGGAGAACGATCCGAAGGTGCGCGAGGTCTACCTCGGTGCCGAGGGCATCAGCGATGCTGCTTGAGCTGGAAGACGTCACCTCCTTCTACGGCAAGACGCCGATTCTCCAGAACATAAGCCTGGGTGTCTCCCACGGCCACTGCATGGCGGTGCTGGGGCGGAACGGCGTCGGCAAGACGACGCTGATGCGCACCATCATGGGGCTGACCACGCAGATGACAGGCACGCTCAGGATCGCCGGCGAAGACGCGAGCAACATGCCCACGCATCAGCGCTCCGAGATCGGCATCGGTTACATCCCGCAGGGGCGCGGCATCCTGCCCAAGTTCTCGGTGCGCGAGAACATCCTGCTCGGAACCTTCGCGCGCAACGACAAGCGGCGGAAGATTCCCGACATGTGCCTCGATCTCTTCCCCTATCTCGCCGAGAACCTGGACAAGCGGGCGGGGCAGCTCTCTGGCGGTCAACAGCAGCAGCTCGCGATCTCGCGCGCGCTCGCGACCGATCCCAAGATACTGCTGCTCGACGAGCCGACGGAAGGCATCCAGCCCAACATCGTGCAGGAGCTCGAAGCCACGATCATGCGGCTCAACACCGAGGTCGGGCTCACGCTCGTGCTCACGGAGCAGCACATCAAGGTGGCGCGCGAGCTTTCGCACGAGTTCGTCATCATGGATAACGGTCTGATCGTCGAGGGTGGCCCCATCGACGGATTGACCGACGAGGTCGTCGACAAGTACCTGACGATCTAGGCATCAGAGGGCCGAGGCAGTAGACGTGAGGGGAGACCCAGAATGATCCGTATTCCGCCGAAAGGCAGTCCCGATCGGGATCGTCTCATCGAGGAGCACAAGGCGTGCATCGAGTCCATGAAGGGCGTCGCCGGTTGCTCGATCCTGCGCTGCGCGACACCGGGCGACACCACCGAGATCAGCGGCGGCATTCACGAGGATTTCCAGCTCAACCGCGTGCTGCTGCGGATGCGGGCCCAGCCGGCGAAGGGCAAGCTCGTGGTGGTCTGCACCAAGATCGAGAAGGAATGGCGCATCGCGCGCTGCTCCGGCATCCGGGGCGTGCCGCCGGAGTTCGTCTCCGACAAGGTGTACGACAACGAGCAGGACCCCCAGCACGACATCTTCCTGATGCGGCTCGACGAGTTCCCGGAGACCGACGGCTTCCCCGAGCACTTCCATCAGGGTTGGAAGCGCCGGGACGACAACTGGGCCGCGTCCTAGGGCTCAGGTCCGGGCGCGCATTCCGGGATTCCACGCGGCAACAGATCAGGGCGCGCGAGCGGCTGAACAGGCCCGCGCGATCAAGGGGAGAGACACCCGATGGCTTGGATGAGACTGACGGGATATGCGGACAAGTTCGGCGTCCATCCCGGCGACACGATCCGCTTCTATGTGAACTGCGACGGGCCGAAGAGCTACGACGCCCAGCTCGTGAAGATGATCAACGGCGACACCAACCCGCGCGGTCCGGGCCTGATCGAGCGCAAGCGCCGGGCATCGCTTAACGGCTCCTACAAGGGCCGCCGTCAGGTCATCCACAGCGGCTCCTACGGCTGCGTGGAGGACAACGCGCAGCTCCGGGTGCAGAGCTTCACGCTGCAGTGTTGGGTCTGGCCGACGACGCCCAAGACTCATCCGAAGTACTGGAAGCACGGCGCCCAGGGTCTGGTCACCAAGTGGCACAGGAACAAGGGCTATGGCCTCTTCATCAACGAGGACGGTTGCGCCGAGCTCCGCATCAATGGCAAGAAGGTCACGACCGGCGCGCCGCTGCGCGATCACGCCTGGCACTTCCTCGCCGCGACATACAACGCCGAGACGGGGCAGGCGATCCTCTATCATGAGCCGCAGGTGGTCTACGCCCTCGACCCGACGATCAGGCCCGCGAGGGACAAGATCGAAGGGCCGGTGAGGCATGACGCGAGCCCGGCGGTGATCGCCGGCTACACCGGCGCGCACAGCGACGATCCCACGGCGCAATCGTCGGTGCCGGCGGGCATCGTCATCAACGGTCACTACAACGGGAAGATCGACAGCCCCCGGATCTGCAATCGCGCGCTGAGCCGGGAAGAGATCGAGACCATGAAGCTCGGCGCCCAGCGCGGCATGACCGAGCGGCGCAACTCCGGCCCGACCGGCGCGCTCTCCGAGACCATCGTCGCTGCCTGGGACTTCTCCGACGGCATCAACACCATCGTCGGCAAGGACCACGGGCCCTATCTGCTCGATGCGCAGATCGTCAACTGCCCGACGAGGGCCATGACCGGCCACAACTTCTCGGGCAACAACTTCGACTGGAAGCATGCGCCGCAAGAGTATGGCGCGATCCACTTCCACGACGACGACGTGGACGATGCGCGCTGGGAGGTCGACTTCGAGTGGACCGTGCCCGCGAACTACGAGAGCGATTCCTACTGCGTGAAGCTCACCACGGACGAGGGCGACGAAGACTACATTCCGTTCTTCGTCGTGCCGCGCCCCGGCGAGGAGCAGGCCAAGATCGCGGTGATGATGCCGACGATCAGCTACATGGCCTACGCCAACGAGCATCTCGCCAACAACGCGGGCGGGGCGGAGCTGCTGGTCTACCGCGTGCCGATCATGCAGCACCAGAACATGTTCCTGGCCGAGCACCGCGAGTACGGTGGCTCGATCTACGACACCCACACTGACGGCAGCGGCCTTTGCCTCTCGTCGAGGCTGCGGCCGATTCTCAGCATCCGGCCGCAGTACGACCACTTCCTGATGCAGGCGCCGTGGCAATACCCGGCCGACCTGCACCTGATCTACTGGCTCAACCAGCTGGGCTACAAGTACGACGTCATCACCGACGAGGACGTGAACTACGACGGCCTCGCGCGGCTGGAGAACTACAACGTCGTGATCACGGGCTCGCATCCCGAGCACAACTCCGGGCCGCAGCTCGACGCGATTCACGATTACACCCAGCGTGGCGGCCGGTTCATGTACATGGGCGCGGACGGCTTCTACTGGATTCACTCGTACCATCCGGCCTACGACCATCTGGGCCGCGGCATCATCACCGAGATGCGCCGCTGCGAGTCCGGCATCCGGACCTGGCGGGCCGACCCCGGCGAGTACTATCACCAGTCCACCGGCGAGCTCGGCGGCATGTGGCGCTATCGCGGGCGCTACCTGCACTCGATCGCCGGAACCGGCATGTCGTCGGAAGGCTTCGATATTTCCAGCTACTACTCGCGCACGCCGGAGAGTAACGATCCGCGCGTCTCGTGGGCCTACGAGGGCATCGACTACGACGAGAAGATCGGCAACTTCGGCCTGGTCGGCGGCGGTGCTGCCGGCACGGAGCTCGATATCGTCGATACCCTGCTCGGCTCGCCGCCGCACACGCTGATCACCGCGACCTCGGCGGGCCGCCATACCGAGGGCTACCTGCTGGTGATGGAGGACTTCGGCTTCAACCAGCAGGGCCTGGACGGCACCCAGCACCCGCGCGTGCGCTCGGACATCGCCTATCACGAGACGCCCAACGGCGGCGCGTGCTTCGCGTTCAGCTCGATCGCCTTCTGCGGGTCGCTACCGTGGAACAACGGAGATCCCGAGAAGAACAACATCTCGCGGCTGGTGAAGAACGTGCTCGACCGCTTCTCGCAGGACGGGCCGCTGCCGCCGCCGCCGCGCAGCGCAATCAAGCATCGTGGCCGCGCAGATTACGACCCGCCGCTCAACAAGAAGCGGAAGTAGGGGTTCGCCGCAGGCACGGACGGGGCGGGTGGTGCACCCGCCCCATCCCGGCGCGGCCGAGGGTCTGGCCCGATGACGATGCGGCCCGATCTCGACTACGTGGACGAGGGTGTCGATCTTCAGGATCCCGCCCTCTACAGGCCGTCGCGCGGGCGCTTCGGCACGGCCCGAATCCTCACGCCCATCGCCTACCGCTCCAAGGTCTTCGCCGACCTGGAGGACGAGAAGATCTGGACCCGGAGCTGGGTCTGTATCGGCTCGCAGCACGACATTCCCAATGTCGGCGACCTGCTGCCCTATACGGTCGGCAACCACGGCGTTCACGTGCAGCGCGGCGATGACGGGCTGATCGGGCGCTACAACTTGGCGCAGCACGGCGGTTGCCGCTTCGTGCCGGCGCAGTGTCAGACCGGCTCCAAGACCAGGTGCTCGTTCACCTCCTGCGGCTACAGCCGCGATCGCGGGGTGATCGCTGCCGACGAGCTCGGCGACAACACGCCGACCATGCGCCAGTATCTCGGCTACCGGCCCGAGCGCCTGCTGCCGGTGACGGTGGAGAGCGAGGGGCCGTTCCTCTTCGTCAATCTGGATCCCGAGGCTGCACCGCTCGCCGACCGGCTCGATGGCGTTGCGGAGGCCCTTGCTCTCGAAGAGGCGGCAGCGTGGGAGAATGCCGAGAGCTTCTGGGCCGAGTACGAGGCGAACTGGAAGCTGCTCGGCCGCGCGCTGCTCCGCTCTCTCGCGCCAAAGGCCAAGGCGGCGAAGAAGGCGGGCGGCGATGCCATCGTGCTCCGGACAGGGGCAGATTTTTCGGGCGGGCCCGCGACGGTCTTCTGGCTCCTGCCCAACCTGATCCTGGTGTACGGGAAAGACCTCCTGGTGAGCATCGCGCTGCAGCCCACCGCGCTGGAGGAAACACTAGCTCGGGTCAGGATCAGCGCGGCACGGCCGATCGAGGCCGCGCACGTCGAGGCGTTGCGTGCGGCGCTCGAACAGGCCGGTGGCGAGGCGGCGGCTCAGCAGGAGGAGCTGGTGCGGTTCGGGACGCCTTCCAGGCCGCAGACGCGCCTCGACGCGCTCCCGCTCGAAGAGGACCGCGCCGCCCACCTGCTCCAGGCCTACGTGATCGGGCGGGTGTTGAAGCGCCACGAGGTCCACCAGGCGGGCCCGCTCTACGTCGCCGCCGTGCGCTGATGGTCTTCAGCGTCCAGCAGATCAAGTACGAGATCCTCGCCTACATCAAGGAGTGCGGCGGGGAGTTCGGCGACTATTACGTCGGGATCGCAGCGGACCCGAAGAGGACCCTCTTCGACGTTCACAAGGTGGACAAGGACGCCGACCCCTGGCTCTACAAGCAGGCGCTCACCTTCTACGCGGCGCAGACGGTCCAGGACTACTTCCTGCGGCGGCTGAAGGCCGACGGCGAGCCGGTGTATAACGGCGACGAAGATACGGACTGCGTCTATGTCTACAAGAAGAGCGAGCGGACCGTCCCGTAAGGCGCGGCGTCCGGCGAAGCCTCGCGATGACGCAGCGCGGGCGGCGCTGGTCAGCCAAGAAGCCGCCGCCATCGAGGACGGGCGGCGCGCCTACATGGCCCGCGAGTTCGAGCGGGCGCGGGCGCTCTGGCTGCCGCTGGCCGAGGCCGGCAATGCCGAGGCGCAGGCCTGGGTGGGCTCGCTCTACGCCAACGGAGACGGCGTCGAGGCCGATGCGGCGGCGGCGTTCGCCTGGTACCTCAAGTCGGCCGAGGGCCGGAACGTGCTGGCCCAGAGCAACGTCGGCGCGATGTACGCCATGGGCAACGGCGTCGCCCAGGACATGGCGGAGGCGGTGCGCTGGCTGCGGCGCGCGGCCCGCGGCGGCGATGCCAACGCCCGCTTCAACCTCGGCGTGCTCTACAGCCAGGGCAATGGCGTGCCGCAGAACCATACCCGCGCCGCCGAGTGGTACCGCAAGGCGGCGGAAACCGGGCACTACCAGTCCCAGGCCCGCCTCGGCCACATGTACCTGGCGGGCGAGGGCGTGAAGAGGGACCGCGTTCAGGCCTTCCTGTGGCTTTCGCTCGCCGCCCGGCACGGCATCGGCTCCGCCCTCACCGCTCTGGAGGCGGTGGTCAAGGAGATGTCGTCGGACGAGAAGGCGCAAGGCATGCGTCTCGTCGCCCAGTGGCGCGGCAAGGCCGCGAGCGGCGCCGACGTGCTCATCGACCCGGTGCCTGTGTAGGGAAGTATTCTCACCCGGCCGGCGCGGGTTGGGTGCATGCGAAGCGGTCGATCACCCCGGTCTTGTCGTTCACTTCGATTTCGAAGGACGCCTCAGTGAGCTCGCTCCAGAGGTCCGATTCCTCGGTCGGGCAAGCGTTGTGCGGCCCGATTTCGCCGGGACGCGCGGCTTCGCCGTGGCGCGCCGAGCGGATGCCGGGCGAGAAGAAGACCTCGACCTCGACCGCGCCCGTAGCGGCCCGCACGGTGTCGCCCACCTCCCAGCCGGCCGGCAGATCGTGGGAGCGGTAATAGCTCTTGATCCGGCGCACAGTGTCCTCGGGATCGATGGGCTCTTCGGACCCGGACTCTGCGGCCTGTTGCTCCGTTCCTGTACTTCCGCGACGCAACTGCTGACCGGTCTCGTAGACGATCACGAACAGCAGAAGAATTCCGACGATGATGCCGTAGCGAAGCCATCGCCGCTTCGTTGGCGCTCCGGTCTTGCGGCGTCGCCCCACGATGTTTCCGTCGCTTTCGAGTAAGATCGCCGTCTCTCAGGCGCAGGATACCGGTCGCGGTCAGAGGAGTGAAACGATGCCCATCCCGCGGAACATTCAGGAGGAGCTCGAGAAGAGGGACGAGCTGATCCTGGCTCTGGAAATGATGGTCGTCGATCAGGCCTGCCGCCTGCTTGCCGCCGAGGCGGTGCTGCGCGAGCTCGTCCCGGCCAAGCGGAAGCCGTCGCAGGAGAAAATCGAGGCCCACATCACTGAGGCCGCCGAGCGCTTCCGCCAGCGCTTCGAGGGCGAAAGCGTCGCCGGGTTTACCGACCGGGCGAAGCGCGTCGCGGCCGAATTAGTTGGGCGTTAGTGCGCACGACCTCGTTCTGGCGTGGCCTCGGCCGTGACTGCCGGCGACGCGCGCCCGACGTATCGGCGCATCGCACGATTCTACGACTTTCTCGACGGGTCGTTCGAACGCAAGCGTTATGCGCTGATCCGGGGCACATTGTTCGCCGGGCTCTCCGGGCGGATTCTGGACGCCGGCGTCGGGACCGGCCGCAACATCCCCTACTATCCGGCGGACGCAGAGGTCATCGGGGTCGATCTCTCGCAGGCGATGCTCGCGCAGGCCCGCGCCCGGCGCGATGCGCTGGGCAGCGACGCACCGCTCGCGGCGATGGATGTGCTCAGGACCGGCTTCGCCGACTCAAGCTTCGACGCCGTCGTCGCGAGCTTCGTCTTTTGCGTTCTCAGACCCAATCAACAGCAGGCGGCGCTCGAAGAACTCGGGCGCATCGTGAGGCCCGGCGGCGAAATCCGCCTGCTCGACTACACGTGGTCCAAACAGCTAGGGCGGCGCCTGGTCATGCGCATGTGGGCGCCTTGGGTGCGGTGGGCCTACGGCGCGGGCTTCGACCGCGAGCCCCACCGCCATGTCGAGCCCGCCGGTCTCGTGCTCGCCGAGGATCGCTTCCTGATCGACGACGTCGTGAGGTACGTCGTCGCGCGCCGGCCGTGACTCTGGTTAGCAGTCAGGGTTGGAGCGAGTCCGTCCTTGACGGACTCGCGTCAGGCCGCGACCGCGGCCCGCCGCTATTGCGGCGCCCTCGCGGAGGCGCCGGCCGCAGGCCGGCTGCCGTGAGCGATAAACTACTGGTTTTGCTGGCTGAACAGGGCCGAGAGTGTGCCCTGGTTGACCGAGATGTCATGCCGGCCGTATAGCGAAGCGCGGTAGACGTCCGTCAGATCGCTGCGCCACGCGCGTGACAGCTGGTTGCGCAGCCGGTCGCGCTCTTCGCCGGTCGCGCCCCGGCCAGCGTCGCTGACCTGCGTGAGCAGCGCGACGGCCCACCCGTCGGCGGTTGGCGCCACGATTGGCTCCCGGCTGCCTTCGTCGCTCTCGAACAGGCTCCGGATCAACGCAAACGAGGTGTCCGGCGCCGCACCCTGCCCGTCGCGCCGCACGTTCTCGAGGGTGGTCACCCTGAAGCCCGCGTCTCGGGCGGCCGCGGCGAGGTCCTCGCCGACTCTGACCCGGTCGGCCAGCGTATTCGCCACGCGCTCGGCGGCTCCTTGCTCATTCTCGCGCACCAGCGCCGAACGCACCTGGCCCCGCACCTCCTCCAGGGGGCGCGGCGCGGGCTCGACCACCTCGTCCACCCGCAGGATGACGAAGCTCCCATCGCCGAGCTCGGTCTGGAGCGATTCGCTCCCCTCCGCCGTCTCGTAGACGAGGGTCAGAATGGCGTCGCGCTCGGCCAGCTCGACGAGCACCGGGGCCCCGCCCCGGTCGAGCCCGGTCCGGGTGATGCCGTTGAGGGCGATCGGCTCGACGCCGACCGCCATGGCG
This sequence comes from Alphaproteobacteria bacterium, assembly GCA_022820945.1. Lineage (GTDB taxonomy): Bacteria > Pseudomonadota > Alphaproteobacteria > UBA828 > UBA828 > WTGU01. Next base: position 58,301 of record JAJEEP010000165.1, read on the forward strand.
CCCATCTCCAGCGAGGCGCCGCCGCCGAGCTCGTCCTCCAGCACGGTGGAGAGGCGGAAGAGGCCCGCGCCCGCGAGGTCGAGCGCCATCTCGTCGTGCAACTCCTGCTTCACTTCCTCGAAGCTCTGACGCCGCGCCGGCTCCACCTTCTCGACCTTGAAGAGGTGCCAGCCGAACGAGGTCTGAACCGGATCGCTGACCGAGCCCTCGGAGAGGCGGAAGACCGCTTCGCTCACGTTCCTCATCGGTCCGTCGGCCCTGAACTCGGGGAGCCTCTGCACGGTGGCGCCGCGCCGGTCGAGGTCGTCGGCGACCGTGTCGAAGTTCTCGCCTTCCGCGATCCTCTGCGCGCCGTCACGTATCAGCGCCTCGTCCTGCGCGTTGATCTGGACAACCGCGCGCCGTTCCGGCAGCTCGAACTCGTCGATCCGGGCCTCATACTCGGCATAGACGTCTTCATCGCTCAGCTCGATCTCCGAGACCATGGCTTCGGGCGTAAGGTGAACGAGCACCGCGCTGCGCCGCTCAGGCGCCATGAAGGATGTCGAATTCTCCTCGTAATACGTCTGGATGGCCGCCTCGTCCGGCTCGATGAGGCCGCCGATCCCGCGCGCGGGAATCAGCGCGAGCTGGGCGCTTCGCTCCTCCGCGCGGTAGCGGTGGAGGGCTTCGGTCATCGCTTCCGGCACGTTTCGGTCGCCACCGACGGAGGTGAGGATCTGATCGCGGAGAAGGTCGATGCGAATCAGATCCTCGTACTCGGTCCGGGTCATGTTGTTGCGCTCGAGGACGAGATCGTAAAGCTCGGGGTCGAAGGTCCCTCGCTCGTTTGAGAAGGCCGGCGAGGCTTCGAGCTCCTGCCTGACGCTGAAGTCCGCCGCGCTCAGCCCGAGCCTGGCCGCCTCGGCGTCCAGCAGATACTCGCGGACGAGGATGTTGAGCACCTGGCCCGTGAGACCGGCCTGGTGGGCCTCGTCGCGGGTCAGACCGGGGCGGCCGGAGCGATCCCGCTCTTGCTGCAGGGCGCGCTGAAACTGGCGGTCGAAGAGCACCGTGGGGACCTCGACCTCGCCAACCGTCGCCACCGCCGAACGGCTGCCGCCGGTAAACACGTCATTGATGCCCCAGGCGCCGAAGCTCAGGGCTAGAACGATGATGACGGCACGGCTCGCCCACGACTTGGTGGCCTGGCGCATGGATTGCAGCATTGCGGAACCCGCCCGGTGGTGGAGGCGCGCCCAAGCCTACGCGGGGCGCGCGCTGCGCCGGATAATAGGAGCGGGCGCCGACGCGGGGCAACACGCAACCTGTCTCTCCGTTCACGATCCCGCGACCACGCCGGCCTGCCCTCTGCGCCTAGCCCGAGGTCGCGGGCCGTGATAGAGCAAGGTGGTTTCGCCCGCCGGCAGTGATTACCTACGGGGGACGAGGCAGAAACACCCACAACCGCAGCCTGCACCCATGACACCCCGCCGGCCGCTCTTCGTGGCCAACTGGAAGATGAACGGCCTGCATGCCGACGGGATCGCGCGCGCCAGCGCGCTCGCGGGCCACACTGCTGGCGGCGACTGCGGCGGCGATATCGTCGTCTGCCCGCCGGCGACGCTGCTCTTCGCGCTCCGGGCCGTGTTCGCCGGCTCGGCGATTGCGTTGGGCGGGCAGGATTGCCACGCGGCAGCAGAGGGCGCTCACACCGGCGACGTGAGTGGGCCGATGCTCGTCGATGCCGGCTGCACGCACGTCATCGTCGGTCACTCCGAGCGCCGGGCCGGCCACGGAGAGGGTAATGAGGAAGTGGCGGCCAAGGCGGCGGCGGCTCATGCGGCAGGTCTTGCGGCGATCGTCTGCGTGGGCGAGAGTGCGGCCGAGCGCAACGCCGGGCGGGCGCTCGCCGTGATCGGCCGCCAGGTGGAGGGCTCGCTGCCCGCCAGCGCCACGCCCGACAACACCGCGATCGCCTATGAGCCGGTCTGGGCCATCGGCACCGGTCGCACACCGGGCCCGGCCGACATCGAGGCGGCGCACGCACAGGTGCGGGTCGGCTGGGAACGGCGATTTTCGGGAGGCGGTGAGGCGCTCCGCGTGCTATATGGCGGCTCCGTCACGGCGCGGAACGCAGGCGGGATGCTGGCCGTGCCGGGTGTGGACGGGGTTCTGGTCGGCGGAGCAAGCCTTTCTGCGGATGCGTTCTGGCAGATCTGCCAGGCACACCGGTGAGCCCACGCGGGACGAGTGACGAGGAGCGGCAGTGGAAACGATCCTGCTCGTGGTCCTGATCGTCATCGCAATCGCGATGATCGGTCTCGTGCTGCTCCAGCGCAGCGAGGGCGGTGCGCTCGGCATCGGCGGCCCCGGTGCCATGTTCTCGGCGCGCGGGACCGCGAGCCTGCTGACGCGCGCGACGGCGGGGCTGGCAGCGGCCTTCATGATCCTGAGTCTGGTGCTCGCTATCCTCTCCGGCAGCTGGTCCGAGAAGGAATCGGTGCTGGATGCCGTGGAGGAGGATCCGCTGATCATCGAGGACGATTTGCCCCTGCCGGGCGAGCTCGACCTGCCGACCGATATCGAGCCGCTGGATCTGCTGGAAGACGACCGCCCGGCCGTCCCCCGCGCGGAGTGATGTTTCGCGCCGTCCTGACGGCGCTTCAGGCCATAGTGCCGCTGGCGGGGACGGCGGGGCCGGCGGGGGCGAACCAAGTAATCCGCATGCGGGTGGTGGCGACTCGGGCGCGTTTGATAAGGTAGGGGTCCATGACGCGGTACATCTTCGTCACCGGCGGCGTGGTGTCCTCCCTCGGTAAGGGTCTCGCTTCGGCGGCCTTGGGCGCGCTCCTCCAGGCGCGGGGCTACCGGGTGCGGCTGCGCAAGTTCGACCCCTACCTCAACGTCGATCCGGGCACCATGAGCCCGTTTCAGCACGGCGAGGTCTACGTCACCGACGACGGCGCCGAGACCGACCTCGACCTCGGGCACTACGAGCGCTTCACCGGCGTGCCGGCGCGGCGCAGCGACAGCGTCACCGCCGGCCAGATCTATCAGACCGTGATCGCGAAGGAGCGGCGGGGCGACTACCTCGGCGGCACCGTGCAGGTGATCCCCCACGTCACCGACGCGATCAAGGACGCAATAGTCCGCGACAACGACGGTGCCGACTTCGTGCTGGTGGAGATCGGCGGTACGGTGGGCGACATCGAGGGCCTGCCGTTCTTCGAATCGATCCGCCAGTTCGCCTACGAGCAGGGGCGGGACAAGGTGATGTTCATCCACCTGACGCTCGTGCCCTATATCGACACCGCCGGCGAGCTGAAGACCAAGCCCACCCAGCACTCCGTGAAGGAACTGCGCAGCATCGGCATCGCGCCGGATTTGCTGCTGTGCCGGGCGAACCGCCCGATCCCGCAGGCCGAATGCGCGAAGATTGCGCAGTTCTGCAACGTGCGCGAGGACAACGTGATCGCTGCGACCGACGTGGAGACCATCTACGAGGTCCCGCTCAGCTACCACGCGCAGGGCTTCGACACGCAAGTGATGCGCTACTTCGGCATCGCGGACGCGCCGGCGCCGGACCTCTCCGGCTGGGAGAGGATCGTCAAGCGCACGCTGACGCCGGAAGGCGAGGTGGCGATCGCGGTGGTCGGCAAGTACACCGGGCTGCGCGATGCCTACAAGTCGCTGTTCGAGGCGCTGACGCACGGCGGGGTCGCGAACAGCGTCCGCGTCGACACCCGCTGGATCGAGGCCGACGACCTGGAGGTCAACGGCACCGCCGGCGCCCTCGAATCCGTGCACGGCGTGCTGGTGCCGGGCGGCTTCGGCGAGCGCGGCGTGCCGGGCAAGATCGCGGCGGTGGAATACGCGCGCACGCGCGGCGTCCCCTACTTCGGCATCTGCTTCGGCATGCAGCTCGCGGTGATCGAGACCGCGCGCAACGTCGCCGGGATTGCCGGCGCCGATTCCACCGAGTTCGGCCCCTGCGACGATCCGGTCATCGGGCTGATGACCGAGTGGGACCGGGACGGCGAGCTCGAGCGCCGCAACGCCGGCGACAACCTCGGCGGCACCATGCGGCTCGGCGCCTACGAAGCCGTACTCGAGCAAGGCAGCCGGGTGCGGTCGGTCTACGGCCGGGAGCGGATCTTCGAGCGCCACCGCCACCGCTACGAGGTGAACAGCACCTACCGCGAGCGGCTGGACGAGGCGGGCATGTGCTTCGCAGGCCTCTCGCCCGACGGGGCGCTCGCGGAGATCGTCGAACGCCCCGATCATCCCTGGTTCGTCGGCGTCCAGTTCCACCCGGAGCTGACCTCGCGCCCCTTCCAGCCGCATCCGCTGTTCGCCTCCTTCATCGGGGCCGCGGTCAAGCAGGCGCGGCTGGTCTAGGAGCGAAACGAGGGCGATGTGAGCGAGATGCCCGCCTCCGGCCGGGTGGCGATCGGCGACTTCGAGGTGGGCAACGCGCTGCCGCTCGCGCTCATCGCCGGCCCCTGCGCCATCGAGAGCCGCGACCATGCGCTCCGGGTCTCGGAGGCGCTGGTCGAGATGACGGCGGCCCGGAACATGCCGTTCGTCTACAAGAGCTCATTCGACAAGGCGAACCGCACCTCGGCCGGCAGCCCGCGCGGCATCGGCATCGACGAGGGGCTCGCCATCCTGGCGGCGGTGCGCGAGAGCCACGGCTGCCCGGTGCTGACCGACGTGCACCTGCCGGAGCAGTGCGCAGGCGTGGCGCAGGCGGTGGACGTGCTCCAGATCCCGGCGTTCCTCTGTCGCCAGACCGACCTGCTGCTGGCAGCGGCGGCCACGGACAAGCCGATCAACGTGAAGAAGGGCCAGTTCCTCGCGCCGTGGGACATGCGCCACGTGGTGGCGAAGATCGTCGGCGCCGGCAATCGCCGTGTGCTGGTGTGCGAGCGGGGCGCGAGCTTCGGCTACAATACGCTGGTGTCCGACATGCGGAGCCTGCCGCTGCTGGCGGAGACCGGCTGCCCGGTGGTGTTCGATGCCACCCACTCGGTGCAGCAGCCGGGCGGGCAGGGTACGGTGAGCGGCGGGCAGCGGGAGTTCGTGCCCGTGCTCGCGCGGGCCGCGGTGGCGGTGGGCGTCGCCGCGGTGTTCATGGAGACACACCCGGCGCCGGACGACGCGCCCTCAGACGGCCCCAACATGGTGCCGCTGGATGCCCTGCCGGCGCTGCTGGATCGGCTGCTCGCCTTCGACGAGCTGGCCAAGAGACTATGAGGGAGAGAGCGATGACCGAGGGATGCGTGTTCATCGGCGGCGAGTACGTGGCGCCCGAGGACGCCAGGATGTCGATCTTCGACGCAGGCTTCGTCTGGAGCGATACCGTCTACGACGTGACCTCCACCTGGGCCGGCTGGTTCTTCATGCTGGACAAGCACCTGGAGCGCTTCGCGCGCTCCTGCGCAGGCTTCCGGCTGGAGAACCCCTACAGCGCCGACGAGATGCGCCGGATCCTCGCCGAATGCGTGGCGCGGACCGGGCTCGACAACTGCTACGTGAAGATCCAGCTCACCCGCGGCGTGATCCAGAGCCAGACCCGCGACCCGCGCCTCGGGTCGCCCCAATTCGTGGCCTACGCCACGCCCTACGCCTGGATCTGGGGCGAGGAGAAGTGCCGCAACGGTGCTGCCCTCTATCTCAGCGGCGTGGAGCGGGTCTCGTCGAAGGCAATCGACGCCCGCTACAAGAACTACAACCGGGCGGACTTCGTGCAGGCCCGCTTTGAGGCCTACGACAACGACTGCGACGACGCGATCCTGGTGGGCGCCGACGGCTCGCTGACCGAAGGGCCGGGCTACAACATCTTCGTCGTCAAGGACGGCGCCGTGGCGACGCCCGAGACCAACGTGCTGGAGGGAATCACGCGGCGCGCGGTGGCCGAGCTCTGCGACGAGGAGCGGATTCCGTTCTCCCACCGCCGGGTGGGGCCGGAGGAGCTGGGCGCGGCGGACGAGCTGTTCGCGAGCACCACGGCCGGCGGCGTCATGCCGGTCGTGCGGCTCGGCGACAAGCCCGTCGGCAACGGCCACGCCGGGCTCCTCACCAGCCGCATCCAGTCCCGCTATTGGAGCAAGCGCGCAGACGGCTGGCACGGTACGCGGGTGGAGGACATTCGCGCCGCGGCCTAGGCGGGCCAGACTTAATCATTTCCCTCAGGCGCCGGGCGCGAACTCCGTTCGCTTGGCTTACGCGCCTAACGGCGCGGCGCGCAGTCGCGCGCTCCGGGCTGCCTCGCAGCCCGGCACGATACATGGCAAACGCTTCGTCCGTTGCCGGCAAGAGACCCTGGACCATGGTGCGGTGCACGGCGCGCTGCGGGCACGCGATGATCGCGCCATGACCTGCAAGAGCAAACGGGCCGCGGCCGGCGGGATGAGCGTACGTGCCAGACTCCCGTTCCGCGCAGGACCTTTCAGGCCCGAACCGTCTTGGGCCGGAACGAGCCGCATCGGGAGACGCCGCCCTGGACCACCTTGAGCCGCCTTGGGCCACTTTGGGCCGCTTTGGGCCGGAGTAGGCCGGAATAGGCCGCGAATTATTTTTTCTCCGGGTGGTCGCTCAGAGGATGAACTTGCTGAGGTCCGCGTCCTTGGCGAGGTCGCCCACATGGGCCTCGACGTAAGGCGCATCGATGGTGATGGTCTCGCCGGAGCGATCGGCGGCCTCGAAGCTGATCTCCTCGAGCAGCTTCTCCATCACCGTATGCAGCCGGCGCGCGCCGATGTTCTCGACCGCGCGGTTGACCTCGGCGGCGAGGTCGGAGAGCGCGTCGATGGCGCAGTCGCTGAATTCCAGCGTCACGCTCTCGGTCTCCATCAGTGCGCGGTACTGGCGGATCAGGCTGTTCTCGGGCTCGGTCAGGATCTTCTTCAGGTCGTCGCGGGCGAGCGAATTCAGCTCGACGCGAATCGGCAGCCGCCCCTGGAGCTCGGGCAGCAGGTCCGCCGGCTTCGCCAGGTGGAAGGCGCCGGAGGCGATGAAGAGGATATGGTCGGTGGTGAGCGCGCCGTGCTTGGTGGTGACCGTGGTGCCCTCGATCAGCGGCAGGAGGTCGCGCTGCACGCCTTCGCGGCTCACGTCGGCGCCGAGGCGGTCGGAGCGGGCGCAGATCTTGTCGATCTCGTCGATGAAGACGATGCCGTCGTTCTCGGCGGTCTCCAGCGCGCTGCGCACGACCACGTCCTGATCGAGCAGCCGGTCGCTCTCCTCCGCCATCAGGGTGTCGTACGAATCCTCCACGCTCATGCGCTTGATCTTCTTCTGCTCGCCGAAGGCCTTGCCGAGCATGTCGCCGAGATTGACCATGCCCATCTGGGCGCCGGGCATGCCGGGAATGTCGAAGGTCGGCAGCGACGAGGCGGCCGATTCGCTGACCTCGATGTCCACCTCTTTCTCGGCGAGCGAACCGTCGCGCAACATCTTGCGGAACTTGCCGCGGGTCTCCTTGGTGGCGTTCTTGCCCACCAGGGCGTCCAGCACCCGCTCCTCGGCATTGAGCTCGGCCCTGGCCGCGACCTCCTTGCGCATACGCTCGCGGGTCATGTGGATCGAGACCTCGACCAGGTCGCGCACGATCTGCTCCACGTCGCGGCCGACGTAGCCGACCTCGGTGAACTTGGTGGCTTCCACCTTGATGAAGGGCGCCTGGGCGAGGCGGGCGAGACGGCGCGCGATCTCGGTCTTGCCGACTCCCGTCGGGCCGATCATCAGGATGTTCTTGGGCAGCACCTCCTCGCGGAGGTCGCCCGTGAGCTGCTGGCGGCGCCAGCGGTTGCGGAGTGCGATGGCGACGGAGCGCTTGGCGTCGTCCTGGCCGATGATAAAGCGGTCGAGCTCGGAGACGATCTCGCGGGGGCTGAAGCCGGTCATGGCTCGATCTTCTCCAGCACGATCTCGGTGTTGGTGTAGATGCAGATGTCGGCGGCGATGGTCATGGCGCGGCGCGCGACCTCCTCGGCGTCGAGGCCTTCGATTTCGAGGAGCGCCCGGGCCGCTGCGAGCGCGTACGAGCCGCCCGAGCCGATGCCGATCAGCCCGTCCGCCGGCTCCAGCACGTCGCCGGTGCCGGTGAGCACGAGCGAGACTTCGCTGTCGGCCACCGCCATCATCGCCTCCAGCCGGCGCAGGTAGCGGTCGGTGCGCCAGTCCTTGGCGAGCTCGACACAGGCGCGGGTGAGCTGGCCCGGATGCTGCTCCAGCTTGCCCTCCAGCCGCTCGAACAAGGTGAAGGCGTCGGCCGTGGCGCCGGCGAAGCCCGCGACAATTCCGCCCTCGCCGAGGCGCCGGACCTTGCGCGCGTTGGCCTTGATGACCGTCTGCCCGAGTGTGACCTGGCCATCGCCCGCGACGACCACCATGCCGCCCTTGCGGACGGAGAGAATCGTCGTCCCGTGCCACACCGGCTCGCCTCGCCGCTCTTCCTCGGTCATGTTCCCCGGCCTTGCCCGCTTCGCCCGCACCATGTGGGCATTCCCCGCGTACGGTCAAGGGCGGGCGGGGAGGCGGCGCCGGTACGACCCCGCCGGTCTTGCCAACGCCGCGCGCGCGGTGCTAAGCCCGAGCGTTGGCGGCACGGGCGCTTAGCTCAGGGGGAGAGCGCTTGCTTGACATGCAAGAGGTCGCTGGTTCAAATCCAGCAGCGCCCACCAGTCCGCCGCGCACGCCGGCGAGCGAAGGCTGAGCGACGGGCGCACGGCGCCCCGCTCTTCCCTCCCCACCTCATGCCTGCCGCCCGCCTTGACCCGAGAGAGCGCCGGGCTGCGCCGCGCTGGGCAGGGCCATGAGGCGGCTGCTCGAGGAGTTCCGCGAGAACCGGCTCATGCTGCCGACCGTGCTGCTGCTGCTCGGCGGCATCTCCTACGGCAGCCTGTTTACCGCCAACAAGATCGCGATCGACGCGGGCTTTCCCTTCATCGCCTATTCGTTCTGGCAGGCACTGTTCGCCGGCGTGGTCACGCTGGCACTCGCCGCGATCGTCTCCAAGCCGCCATCGCTCAGGAAAGAGAACCTCCGGGTCTTCGGACTGGTGGCGGTCTTCGGCTTCCTGGGCCCGCTTCTGGTCGTCACCTACGTCGCCGACCGATTGCCGCCGGCGGTGCTCACGCTCTGCGCCGCGCTGATCCCGGCGGCCACTTACACGCTCACCCTCGTGCTCAGGTTCGACCGCTTCCGCTGGCTCAGCGTCGCCGGCGTACTGCTTGGCTTCGGCGGGATCCTGCTCATCGTCGTGCCCACGGGGAGCCTGCCCGAGTCGGGCGCCTGGGTGTGGGTGCTGTTCTCGCTGCTGATGCCGCTTTGTGCGGCCGTGAACAACGTCGCGGGCGCCCGCTTCTCGCCGGTTGGCGTGAGCGCGTTCGCACTCTGCGGCGGCATGATGATGGTGGCAGCTCTGCTGCTGCTCATCGTGATGCTCGCCCAAGGCGAGCTGTTCCTGCCGACGGACGCCGACTCCTCCGGGCTCTGGGGCCTGCTCTGGGCCACGGCCGGCCAGGCGATCACCTACAGCTGCTTCTTCGAGATCGTGCGCCGCGCCGGCGCGCTCTTCTTCGCGCAGCTCAACTACGTGGTGGTCGCCGCGGGCATCTTCTGGGCCAGCATCTTCTTCGGCGCGGCGCTAAGCCACTGGGTCTGGGCCGCGGTGGCGGTACTGGTGATCAGTCTGGTCCTGATTAACGCCGGCACCGCGCGGGGGCTGCGCGAGCAGGCCGCCCGCTACGAGGCCAAGCGGTCGGACCAATAGCGGCGATAACCTCTTGCCGCGCCACGCAAATCGGCCTATCTACCGCGAGCATTTGAGCGACGACGGCGAACCATGGCGTTCGGCCTCCTGAAATACGGCCTCTCCCGGCGCCGGCCGGTGAAGCGCTTCCTCGCCGCCCGGCCGGAGCTCAGGCCGAGCTACGACGTGGCCATCATCGGCGGCGGCGGCCACGGGCTTGCGGCCGCCTACTACCTCGCGGCGAAGCACGGCGTGCGCAACGTCGCCGTGTTCGACAAGGGCTATCTCGGCGGCGGCAACACCGGGCGCAACACCGCCATCATCCGCTCGAACTATCTGACGCCGGAAGGCGTGGCTTTCTACGAGGAATCGATGCGGCTCTATCGCGGCCTCAGCGAGGAGCTCGACTACAACATCCTCTATTCGGAGCGCGGGCACTTCACGCTTGCGCATTCCGATGCGGCCATGCGCACCTCGCGCTGGCGGGCCGAGGTGAACAAGCACCTGGGCGTCGATTCCGAGGTGGTGGATCGGGAGGAGCTCTCCCGCCTGGTGCCGCTGCTCAACATGTCCGACGAAGTCCGCCACCCGATCCTCGGCGCCCTCTACCATCCGCCGGGCGCGCTCGCCCGCCACGATGCGGTCGCCTGGGGCTATGCGGGCCGCGCCCAGGAGCTCGGCGTCGAGATCCACCAGGAGACCGAGGTCACCGGCATCAAGATCGAGAACGGGCGGGTCACCGGGCTCGAGACCAGCCGGGGGCCGATCGCCTGTGGCAAGGCGATGCAGGCGGTGGCGGGGCTCAGCGGCCAGGTCGCGCGGCTCGCGGGCTTCACGCTGCCGATCCGCACCGTGCCGCTGCAGGCCTGCGTCTCGCTGCCGCTCAAGCCCTTCCTCGACCCGATCATCGTCTCGGGCAGCCTGCACGTCTACATCTCGCAGTCCGACCGGGGCGAGCTGGTGATGGGCGGCGCGACCGATCCCTATCCGCGCTATCAGACCTCGTCCACCCTCGACTTCATGGAGGGGCTGATGGCGCACATCCTGGAGCTTTTCCCCTTCATGGGCGACGTGCCCGTGCTGCGTCAGTGGGCAGGCATGACCGACATGACGCCCGACTTCGCGCCGGTCATGGGGCTGACCCCGGTCGAGAACTATTACATCGATTCTGGCTGGGGCACCTGGGGCTTCAAAGCGACGCCGGTCTGCGGCACCACCATGGCGGAGATGATCGCGACCGGCCGCGTGCCCGACCTGATCAAGGAATTCCGCCTCGACCGCTTCCGCGACTTCTCGCTCCTGGGCGAGAAGGGTGCGGCCTCGGTCGGGCACTAGGGGCGGGGCGAGGGCCGCCGCGCCATGAAGATCATGCCTTGCCCGCTCAACGGGCCGCGCAACATCCAGGAGTTCATCTGCGCGGGCCCGGTGGAGCCGCACCCGGACCCCAACCGGTGCTCGGACGACGAGTGGACCGAGTTCGTCTGGATGGAGGAGAACCTGGACGGCGTGGTGCGCGAGTGGTGGTGCCACGTCGCCACGTCCTACTGGTTCATCGCCGAGCGCAACACGGTGACCGACGAGATCCTCGCTACTTATCCGGCCAACCGGGTCTTCTCCGAGCGCGTCGATTTCGAGCCGCTGGCGCCGCCGCCCGAGGCGGCCGAGGCCAAACCGGAGCCGCCGAAGGAGGCCGCGCCTCCTCCTCCTGTGGTGGCGCCACCTCCGCCTGCACCCGCCGAGGCCGAACCTGCCGAGGCCGCAACGGAAATGCCGGACGCCCCCGATGACGCCGCTGAACCGGCCGAGGCAGCTGTTGAAGCCGAAGCGTCCACCGACGAGGCATCCGCAGACGACGCACCGGCGGACCGTAAGCCTGCCGACGACGCGTCGTTCCGCGAGCCGAAGGACCCCGCCGCATGATGGCGCGCCTGCCGGAGCCCGCGGGCCTGCTCCTCGATCGCAGCGAGGAGATCGCATTCCGCTTCGAGGGCAAGCAGTACCGGGGCTATCGCGGCGATACGGTGGCGAGCGCGCTGGCAGCAAACGACGTTTCGGTGCTCTCGCGCTCCTTCAAGTATCACCGCCCGCGCGGCATCCACTCGCTCTCCGGCCTCGATGCGAACACGCTGGTGCAGGTCGGCCCCGCGCCCAACCGCTTCGCCGACCGCGAGCCGCTCACCCCCAATCTGGAGGTCATGGGCCAGAACTACATGGGGACGCTCCGGCACGACCGGCTGGCTGTGTTCGGTCTGCTGCACCGCTTCTTCCCCGTGGGCTTCTACTACAAGGCGTTCTACAAGCCGCGTTGGACCTGGCCGCTCTGGGCCAGGTTGATCCGCCGGATCGCAGGCCTCGGCTCCGTCAATACCAACGCCCCGCACGGCTACTTCGACAAGCAGTATCTCTTCTGCGACGTGCTGGTGGTGGGCGGGGGCGCGGCCGGGCTCGCGGCGGCATCGCAGGCGGCAGCCGCCGGCGCCCAGGTGATACTCGTCGACGAGAACGCGGCCCTTGGTGGCGGTCTACTTTACGGCCGTCCCGATGCCGGCGGCATCCGCGCGGACGAGGAGCGCGCCCGCCTCGTCGGCGATGTCGAGGGATCCGACCTCATCTCGGTGATGACCGAGACCGCGTGCCTTGGCCGCTACGCCGACAATTGGCTTCCGCTGGTGCGCGGCAACCGCCTCTACAAGCTCAGGACCAAGGCTCTGGTGGTCGCCACCGGCTCGCTCGAGCAGCCGCTGGTCTTCCGCAACAACGACCTGCCCGGCGTCATGCTGAGCAGCGCGGCCCAGCGCCTGATCAAGTTCTATGGCGTCAAGCCCGGCCGGCGCGCCGTGGTGGCGACGGCGGACGACGAAGGCTATGGCGCGGCCCTCGACCTGCTGGATGCAGGAGTCGAGGTGGCGGCGGTGGTCGATCTGCGCATGGACGCGCCGCGCACCGCAATGAGCGACACGCTCGCGGCCCGCCGGGTGCCGGTTCACGCGGCTTCGGCGCCATGGGAGGCCGTGGCGCAGCGCAAGGGGTCGGGTGTCGCGCGCGTTCGCGTCGCCCGCATCGAGGAGGACGGCGTCTGCGCGCCCTCCGTGGACAGCTTCACCTGCGACCTCCTCGTCGTCTCGGGCGGCCATGCGCCGGCGGCGGCGCTGCTGCGCCAGGCGGGCGCCACCTTCACGTACGACAGCGCGCGCCACGCGACGACCATTGCAGACTTTCCACCCGATGTCTTCGCCGCAGGCGATGTAGCCGGAACCAACGGCCTCGATGCGGCGACGGCGGACGGCCGCCGCGCCGGCTGGCAGGCCGCGCAGTCTGCGGGCTTCGACGCAGGCCCCGAGCCTGACGCCCCTGCGGAGGAGGAGCCGGCGGCAGCGCAGGCGGCGTGGCCGATCTTCCCGCATCCCGATCACAAGGCCTTCGTCGACCTGGACGAGGACGTGCAGGTCCACGATCTGGAGGATGCGATCGCCGAGGGCTACGACCACGTCGAGCTGCTCAAGCGCTTCACCACCAACGGCATGGGGCCCTCGCAGGGCCGCCATTCCTCGCTCAACGCGGTGCGCATTCTGGCGCGGGCCAAGTCGCGGAGCGTCGACGAAACCGGCGTCACCACGGTGCGTCAGCCCATCGTGCCCGTCACCATGGGCCATCTCGCGGGTCGCAGCTTCGAGCCGGTGCGCTACACGGCGATGCACTTCCGTCATCTGGAGGCCGGCGCCACCATGATGCCGGCGGGGCTCTGGCTCCGGCCCGAGTTCTACGGCGACAAGGCGCGGCGCCAGGCGCTGATCCGGGAGGAGGCCAAGAACGTCCGCGACAACGTGGGCATCATCGATGTCTCGACCCTCGGCGGGCTCGACATACGCGGGCCCGATGCGGCCGAGTTCATGAACCGCATGTACACCTTCGCCTACCTGAAGCAGCCGGTGGGCCGCTCCCGCTACGTGCTGATGACCGACCTCGGCGGCGTGGTGGTGGACGACGGTGTCGCCTGCCGCATGCACGAGGACCACTTCTACGTCACGGCGACGACCTCGGGCGTCGACAACGTCTACCGCGAGATGCTCTGGTACAACGCCCAGTGGCGGCTCAAGGTCGACGTGACCAACGTCACCGCGGCGCTCGCGGGCGTCAATATCGCGGGCCCCAACTGCCGCCCTGTGCTGGAATCGCTCTGCGACGACGTCGATCTCTCGCCCGAGGGCTTCCCCTACATGGGCGTGCGCGAGGGCCACGTCGCCGGCATCCCCGCGATCTTTCTCAGAGTCGGCTTCGTGGGCGAGCTCGGCTACGAGCTGCACGTGCCGGCGAGCCAGGGCGAAGCTCTCTGGGACGTGCTGATGGAGGCCGGCAAGGACCACGGCATCCGGCCCTTCGGCGTCGAGGCCCAGCGCCTGCTCAGGCTGGAGAAGGGTCACATCCTCATCGGCCAGGATACCGACGGTCTCACCACCCCCCACGAGGCCGACATGGCCTGGGCGCTCGCCAAGAAGAAGCCCTTCCACGTCGGTATCCGCTCGGTGCGCATGCAGGCGGCGAAGGGGCTCAGCCGCAAGCTGGTGGGCTTCGAGATACCGAGCGTCGGCGCGGAGCAGCCCAAGGAGTGCCACCTGGTATTCCGCGGGAACGAGATCACCGGACGGGTCACCTCGGTCGCCTATTCGCCCAACCTGGACAAGATCGTGGGCCTCGCCTACGTCGCGCCCGACCAGAGCGAGCCCGGCACCAAGATCGAAATCAGGGTTGACGGTGCGCGCATGGTGAGCGCGACCGTGGTGAAGCTCCCGTTCTACGACCCCGACGGGGCGAAGCAGGAGCTCTGATCGTGGCAATTCCTGCAGAGGAGCGGCGCCGCTCGCCGCTTTACCGCGCACTTGAGGCGCACGGCGCGCGCTTCGAGCCGCTGGGCGGCTTCGCAGTGGCGACGGAATTCGGGCGGGATGCTGCTGCCGAGGCGGCCCAGGCGGAATCCCTGGGCCTCGCCGACCTCACGCCGTTTCCGCGTATCGGCTTCAAGGGCTGGAACATCGGCCCCTGGCTCGCCGGTAACGGCGCCGAGATGGGCGAGGCGAGCAACCGGGCCTATCCACAGGCCGACGGCAGCCGCATCGCGCGGCTGGCGCCGGGCGAAGCGCTGGTGCTTGCGGACCGTAGCGGGGCCGGGCCCTTGATCCAGACCCTCGACGGGGCGTGGAGCATGGCGGAGGCCGACGGCTGCTTCCGCGTCAGGCGGGACGAGACCAGCTGCTGGCTGCTGCTCACCGGCACGCACGCGTCCTCGATGCTCGCCAAGGTCTGCGCCGTCGATCTCAGGCTACAAGCCTTCGCGGCCGATGCCATCGCACAGACCAACGTCGCCCGCCTCAACGTGATCGTGATCCGGGGCGACATCGGCCAGGTGCCGGCCTTCGACCTGATCACCGACATCGCCTCTGCGGTCTACCTGTGGGGGGCGCTGCTCGACGCCATGGCCGAGTACGACGGCGCGCCGATCGGCCTCGCGGCCATCCGCTCTCTGCTGGACGGGAGCGAATCTAGCTCTTGAAGAGCGAGTCCGCCTTGCTCAGGTAATCCGTCTTTGCGTGGATGGCGCCGCGCACCCGCTCCAGCTCCTCTTCAAGCTGTTGGGCATAGTGGTTGAGCGCGTCCACCGACATGTCGTCGAGCACGCGCGGGGTCCATTCCTGCTCGCGCGGGATGCGGATTGGGTCCTCGTCCATTCCATTTCTCCTGCGCCGTCCGGGCCGACGTGAGTATAGTCGCGCGCGTAATCCGTTTGGAGGCGTCATGGCGAAGCTGCCCACCGAAATGACCGCTATCGAGATCACCGAGCCCGGCGGGCCCGAAGTCCTGCGCCCTGCGCGCAGGCCGGTGCCCGAGCCGGGCCTGGGCGAGGTGCTGATCGAGGTGGCGGGGGCCGGAGTGAACCGGCCGGACGTGATGCAGCGCCAGGGCGTCTATCCGCCGCCGCCCGGCGCCTCCGACCTCCCGGGGCTCGAAGTCTCGGGCCACGTGGCGGCCAGCGGCCCCGGCGCGCACCGCTACGAGGCGGGCGATGCGGTCTGCGCGCTCACACACGGCGGCGGTTATGCCGAATTCTGCGTCGCGCCGGAGACGCAGACGCTTCCGGTTCCGGCGGGGCTCTCGGCGGTCGACGCCGCCGGTCTGCCCGAGACCTGCTTTACGGTGTGGACCAATGCTTTCGAGCGCGCCCGGCTCCGCGCCGGCGAGCGGTTGCTGGTCCACGGCGGCAGCAGCGGCATCGGCACGACCGCGATCCAGATCGCGTCCGCGCTCGGGGTCCGCGTCTTCGCGACCGCCGGCTCGCCCGAGAAATGCGCCGCCTGCGAGGGCCTCGGCGCCGAGCGGGCGATCGACTACCGCAACGAGGATTTCGTCGCCGTGGTGAAGGAGATCACCGGCGGCGAGGGCGTCGATGTCGTTCTCGACATAATCGGCGGTAGCTACGCGCCGCGCAATCTTGCCGCCCTCCGGCCCGAGGGACGGCTGGCGCAGATCGCCGTCCAGGAGGCGTCGAAATCCCGGATCGACCTTTTCGCGCTCATGCGCAAGCGGCTCACCATCGTGGGCTCCACGCTCAGGCCCCAGAGCGTGGAGAGCAAGGCCCGGATCGCGGCCGCATTGGAGGAGACCGTCTGGCCGCTCATCGAAGCAGGGTTGGTGCGGCCGGTCATCGACACCCGGCTGCCGCTCGATCAGGCGGCGGCGGCCCACGCCCGCATGGAGGCAGGTCAGCACATCGGCAAAATCCTGCTGGAGCGCACCCGCCAGAAGTAGCGGGTGAACTGCGGCTTTGCGCTCCCCACATCTAGACGATATACCGACCGCCTCACGCGTAGCCACGGGCGATCGCGCCGGCCGTGGCGTGGTTACGCGTGGGCAGCAGTGGAAGGAACGAACAAGATGGCCGAGTTGCTGATGCCCAAGGCCACGGCCGTGTGGCTGATCGACAACACCACGCTTACGTTCGATCAGATCGCAGCCTTCTGCGACCTGCACCCTCTCGAAGTGCAGGGCATCGCCGATGGAGAGGTCGCAGTCGGAATTCGCGGCCTCGACCCCGTTGCCAACGGGCAGGTCAGCCGTGAGGAAATCCGGCGCTGCGAGGAGGATTCGTCCCAGCGCCTGGAGGCTATCGGCCCGGCGGCGGAGGTGCCGCAGCGCACCCGGCGCGCCCGCTACACGCCGGTGAGCAAGCGGCAGGATCGCCCCAACGCCATCGCCTGGCTGCTCAAGAACTATGACGAGCTGAGCGACGCGCAGATCAGCAAGCTGCTCGGCACCACCAAGGCGACGATCACCGCCGTGCGCGAGCGCACCCACTGGAACACGCCCAACATCACGCCGCAGGACCCGATCCTGCTTGGCATTTGTACCGAGGCAGAGCTTCTCGACGCGGTGCGCAAGGCGCGCGCCAGGGCGGAACGGGCGGCGGCGCGGGACGAGAAGGCCGCTCAGGCAGCCGCGGCCGAGAAATCTGCTGCTGCAGCGTCCGCCATAGCGCCTGACGCGTCGCCCGAGCAACCGCAGGCTGACGCGACGCCGGTCCAGCCAAATGACGGCGCGCCACCGGCCGCGGCCAACCCGTCCGATTCAGGCATGACGGGCGAGGGCGGCGGGCCGGCGGACGTATTGCAACCGGAAGCGGCCGACTAAGCGCCGGCAACGACGACCACGCTGCGCCGGCCCCGAGGCCGGCCGCGGCGGGAGTCATCATCTATTGGGGGAAGGAACCGCCATGCTCATCGGCGTTCCCAAGGAGACCAAGGTTCACGAGTACCGCGTCGGCGTTCCGCCCGGCGGGGTGCGCGAGCTCGTGCAGCATGGCCATCGGGTCATGGTCGAGAAGGACGCCGGGACCGAGATCGGGCTACTCGACGAGCATTACGAACGTGCCGGCGCCCAAGTGGTGGACGAAGTGGCGGAAATCTTCGGCACGGCCGAGATGATCGTGAAGGTGAAGGAGCCCTCGCCGGACGAGTGCGCCATGCTGCGGGCCGACCAGGTGCTCTTCACCTATCTCCACCTCGCGGCCGATGCCGCCCAGACCGACGCCCTGATCGAGTCCGGCAGCATCGCCATCGCCTACGAGACCGTGACCGACGCGCGTGGCGGCCTGCCGCTGCTCGCGCCCATGAGCGAGGTCGCGGGCCGCATGTCGATCCAGGCCGGCGCCCACTGCCTCGAGAAGGAGCAGGGCGGACGCGGTGTGCTGCTCGGCGGCGTCCCCGGCGTACCGCCGGCCGACGTGGTCATCCTGGGCGGCGGCGTGGTGGGCACCCACGCGGCCCGCATGGCCGTGGGCATGGGGGCGCAGGTCACGATCATCGACCGCTCGATCCCGCGCCTCCGCCAGCTGGAGGAGATTTTTGGGGCCAGCGCCACCACCGTCTATTCGACCGTCTACGCCATCGAGGAGACGGTGAACAACGCCGATCTGGTGATCGGCGCGGTGCTCATTGCCGGTGCCGCTGCGCCCAAGCTTGTGCGCCGCGACATGCTGGATGAGATGCGCCGCAACGCGGTCGTGGTCGACGTGGCGATCGACCAGGGCGGTTGCTTCGAGACCAGCCGGCCGACCACCCATGCCGACCCCACCTACAAGGTGGCCAATGTCCTGCATTACTGCGTCACAAACATGCCGGGCGCCGTGGCCCGCACCTCCACCTTCGCGCTCAGCAACGCGACGCTGCCCTTCGTGCTCGCGCTGGCTGGGCGTGGCTGGCAGCGGGCCATGCAAGACGACGCCCACCTGATGAACGGCCTCAACGTCTGCCGCGGGCGCGTCACCCACGAGGCAGTGGCGCTCGACCTCGGCCACGACTACCTCGCGCCGGAGCGCGCGCTCGCCGCATAGCCCGGCGCCACGAACCGACGAGAATCGGGAGACTGCAATGACTGCAACGCTCACTCACTGGATCAACGGTGCCACACAGCCCGGCGCTTCCGGGCGCTTCGGCGATGTCTACAACCCTGCGGCCGGAGAGGTGGTTGCGCGGGTGCCCTTCGCCAGCTCCGACGAGGTGGAGAGCGCCGTGCAGGCGGCGGCGGAGGCCGCGCCCGGCTGGGCCGCGACGCCGCCCATTCAGCGCGCGCGGGTGATCTTCGCCTTCAAGGAGCTGGTCGAGAGCCGCAAGGAGGATCTGGCCAGGGTCATAACGCGGGAGCACGGCAAGGTGCTCTCGGACGCGATGGGCTCCGTCTCCCGCGGGATCGAGGTGCTGGAGTTTGCCTGCGGCATCCCGCACCTGCTCAGGGGCGACTTCACCCAGTCGGTGGGCACCGGCGTCGACAGCTTCTCCAGCCGTCAGCCCCTCGGCGTGGTCGCCGGCATCACGCCCTTCAACTTCCCGGCCATGGTGCCGATGTGGATGTTCCCGGTCGCCATCGCCTGCGGCAACACGTTCATCCTCAAGCCGTCGGAGAAGGACCCCACGGCCGCGATGATGCTCGCCGAATGGCTGAAGGAGGCCGGCTGCCCCGACGGCGTGTTCAACGTGGTCCACGGCGACAAGGAGGCGGTGGACGCGATCCTCGCCCACCCGGACATCGCCGCGGTGAGCTTCGTGGGCTCCACGCCCATCGCCGAGTACGTCTATCACACCGGCTGCGCTCACGGTAAGCGGGTGCAGGCGCTGGGCGGCGCCAAGAACCACGCGGTGGTCATGCCGGACGCCGACCTCACCATGGCGAGCGACGCCCTCATCGGCGCGGCCTACGGCTCCGCCGGCGAGCGCTGTATGGCGGTCTCGGTGGCGGTCGCCATCGGCGACAAGGTGGGCGACGCGCTGATCGAGGACCTCAAGCCCAAGATCGAGAGCATCAAGGTCGGGCCGGGGACCGACGGCGAGGCCGACATGGGCCCGCTGGTGACCAAGGCGCACTACGACAAGGTGCGGGGCTACGTCGACATCGGGGTCGAGGAAGGCGCGGATCTGGTGATCGACGGCCGCAACCTCTCCCTTCAGGGCTACGAGAACGGCTACTTCATCGGGCCTTGTCTGTTCGACCGGGTCACGCCGGACATGCGCATCTACAAGGAGGAGATTTTCGGGCCGGTGCTCTCCGTGGTTCGCGCACCGGACTACGATGCCGCGGTGCAAATGGTGAACGAGCACGAGTTCGGCAACGGGGTGGCGATCTTCACCCGCGACGGCGACGCCGCACGCGAGTTCGCGAACAAGGTGGAGATCGGCATGGTCGGCGTCAACGTGCCGATCCCCGTGCCGGTCGCCTATCACAGCTTCGGCGGCTGGAAGCGCTCGCTCTTCGGCGACCACGCCATGCACGGCATGGAGGGCGTGCGCTTCTACACCAAGCTCAAGACCGTGACCTCCCGCTGGCCGACCGGAATCCGCTCGGGCATCGATCTCTCCTTCCCCATGATGTCGTAAAGCCCCCGCGGCCAGGGCTGCAGGAGAGCGGACGGGAAGCGATGAGCGACGACGACCTCTCCTACCTCTCGGCGACGGAGTCTGCCGCTCTCATCCAGGGCGGCTCGCTCTCGCCTGTCGAGCTGGTGTCGAACGCGCTCGCGCGCATCGAGGAGGTCAATCCCACGCTCAATTGCTTCTGCTTCACCTACCCGGCGGAAGCCATGGAGCTGGCGCGGGCGGCGGAGCGGGCCATCGCAGCGGGCGACGACGTGGGCCCCCTGCATGGCGTCCCCATCGCCATCAAGGACCTCACGCCCACCAGGGGCAAGACGACGACCTTCGGCTCCCACGCCTACAGGGACTGGGTGCCGGACTACGACGCCCTCGTCGTGCAACGGTTGCGCGACGCGGGCGCCATCATGGTGGGCAAGACCACGACGCCCGAGTTCGCTTTCTCCAGCCTCACAGATAGCCCGCTCTGGGGCATCACTCGCAATCCGTGGAACCCCGACCGCACGCCGGGCGGCTCGTCGGGCGGCTCCGCCGCTGCCGTGGTCGCCGGCTGCGTGCCGCTGGCGGAAGGCTCGGACGCCGGCGGCTCGGTGCGGATCCCCGCGTCTCACAGCGGCTGCGTGGGGCTGAAGCCCAGTTCCGGCCGGATCCCGTTCGAGTTCCTGCCGACCCAGTTCGACTACATGTGCTGCCACGGCCCGCTCTCGCGCACCGTGGCCGATGCCGCGTTGTTCCTGAAGCTCTGCCAGGGGCCGGACGAGAGAGACCTGAACACGTTGACGCCCGCCCTCTCGGTCGACGTGCCGCCGCCGAGCGACGTGCGCGGCCTGCGCCTCGCGCTCTCCATCGACCTCGGCTACTACCGGATCGATGCGGACGTGGAGGCGAACACCCGCGCTGCCGCCGATGCCCTCGCGCAGGCAGGGGCGGAGATCGAGCCCGTCGAGCTCGGCTGGAGCGCGGCGTTCAACGAGGCGTGGTGGGCCTACTGGGGCGTGTTCCAGGCCACGCATTTCGGCCACCACCTGGAGCGCTGGCGGGAGAAGATGCACCCCTCCGTCGTCGCCGCGATGGAGGAGGGCCGAAGGATGAGTGCGGTCGATCTGATGAAAACCGAGACCGTCTACACCGAGGCCTGGAACAGGCTGCGCCCCATCCTCGAGCGCTGTGATGCCCTGCTGTGCCCGACCGAGGCGATTCCGGCACCCACCGTCAACTATGACGAGCTCGGCTCCATGGGGGACGACGCGGACGGCCGACACCAGAGCATGGACATGACCATGCAGTTCAACGCGCTCAAGCTGCCGTCGCTCTCGGTGCCCTCAGGCTTCTCTGCGCAGGGGCTGCCCACGGGCCTGCAGATCGTCGGCCGCCGCTTCGACGACCTGACGGTGCTCCGCGTCGGCGCCGCGCTCGAAGAGGCGCGCCCCTGGCGCCAACACCGCCCGAGTTTGTAAGGGACGGCAAACCGTGGCCCCGATAAGCGTTACGGGCTACGCTGCCGGCCTCGGCGGCAGCAGGGGAGTGGCGGCGATGGCGGTGGTGAAGGCCGGGCTCATCCAGATGAGCCTCAAGGGCGAGGTCGAGCACAACACGCCCGAGCAAATCAGCGAAAAGATGATCGCAGCCCATCTGCCCCTCATCGAGCAGGCGGCAAGCGAAGGCGTGCAGGTGCTGGGCCTGCAGGAGCTCTTCAATCTGCCCTACATCGGCGCGGTGCAGGACAACACCTGGTACCGCACAGCCGAGCGGGTGCCCGATGGGCCCACGGTCCAGCGCATGCAGGCGGAGGCTGCACGCCTCGGCATGGCGATGGTCGTGCCGGTCTATGAGGAATCCCAGGCCGGCGTCTACTACAACACCGCCGCCGTGATCGACGCGGACGGGCGCTACCTCGGCAAGTTCCGCAAGATACACATCCCCCACGTCGTCGGCTTCTGCGAGAAGTACTATTTCAAGCCCGGCGACATCGGCTATCCGGTGTTCGAGACGGCGTTCTGCAAGGTCGGCGTCTATATCTGCTACGACCGGCACTTCCCGGAAGGCTGGCGCGAGCTCGCCATGAACGGCGCCGAGGTGATCTTCAACCCGTCGGCGACCGTTCGCGGCTTGAGCGACCATCTCTGGACCCTGGAGCAGCCGGCCGCCGCGGTCGCGAACATCGTCTACATCGGCGCCAACAACCGCGTCGGCATGGAAGCGCCGTGGAACAACGGCCACTTCTACGGCTCCAGCTACTTCGTCAATCCGCGCGGCGAGATCCTGAATCAGGGGCCGGACGATCGGGACGCGCTGGTCACCGCGGAGCTCGACCTCGCCATGATCGGCGAGGTGCGCGATGCGTGGAACTTCTATCGCGACCGTCGGCCCGATACCTACGGCGCGGTCGCGTCCTGGCAGGTTTGAGCGGGCGAGCGAGAGGAGGCCCGGTAATGCGCAAGGTCAAGGCGGCCCTCATTCAGATGAACCTGAAGGGCGATCCCGCGACGGACTCGATCGAAACCATTCGCGACAACATGATCGCGGCGCATATGCCGCTGATCGAGGAGGCGGCGCGGCAAGGCGTGCAGGTGCTCGGCCTGCAGGAGGTCTTCAGCGCGCCCTACTTCCCCGCCACCATCGACGACAGGTGGTTCGAAGCCGCCGAGGCGGTGCCGGAGGGGCCTACCACCCAGGCGATGTGCGCGGCGGCCAAGAAGCACAGCATGGTCATCGTCTCACCGGTCTACGAACGGGATCGCGACGGCACGCTCTACAACACTGCCGCGGTGATCGATGCGGACGGAGAGTACCTCGGCAAGTTCCGCAAGATTCACATTCCCAAGATCGACGGCTTCGACGAGAAGCACTATTTCGCCGACGGCGACCTTGGCTACCCGGTGTTCGACACCGCCGTCGGCAAGGTCGGGGTCTATATCTGCTACGACCGCCACTTTCCCGAAGGCTGGCGCGCGCTGGCGCTGGGTGGCGCCGAGCTGGTGTTCAACCCGTCGGCGACCTTCCGCGGCGTCAGCGATCACATCTGGAACCTGGAGCAGGTGGGGGCCGCCATCGCCAACGGCATCTTCATCGGCACCAACAACCGAGTCGGCACCGAGCCCAGCCTCGGCAACCACGTGTTCTACGGCTCCAGCTATTTCTGCAACCCGCGCGGTGAGATCCTTGCGCAAGGCGGCGATCAGGACGACGAGCTGGTGATCGCCGAGCTCGACCTCGACCAGATCCGGGCGGTCCGTGACACGTGGCAGTTCTTCCGCGATCGCCGACCCGAGACCTACCAGCACTGCGCCCAGCGCCCGTGAGGCGCCGGCGCGCCGCGCGCCGGTCAGGAGCCTGAGGCGAGAGCCGGCGGAATTGAGCGGGAGTCTAGGGGAGAGGCGTCTCGGCGGGAGGCGGCCCGCACCCGCGTGGCGTCGCCGAAGGCGCCGAAGATCGCCATCGAGAACGGGTCTTCCGTTACCTTCCACTCGGGGTGCCATTGGACGCCGAGGGCGAATGAGGGGGCGTCGCTGACGCGCACGGCCTCGATCTGACCGTCGGGCGCGACCGCTTCGATCGCGAGCCGGGACGCGGGGCGGTCGATCCCTTGCGCGTGCAGCGAGTTGACCATGACCTCGCGCGCGGGCCAGAGGGACGCCAGCAGGCCGCCGGCGGCAAGCGCCACTTCATGGATCGGCCCGTACTGCACATCGCGGGGCTGGTCATCGTCCGAACGATGGTCGAGCCGCCCCGGCAGGTTGTGGACTTCCTGATGGAGGCTGCCGCCGAGGGCGACGTTGAGCTCCTGAAAGCCGCGGCAGATGCAAAGGATGGGAACGCCCGCGTCGATCGCGCTCCGGATCAGCGGGAGTGTCGTTGCGTCCCGCTCCGGGTCGTGGAGCGTGCCGTCGGCGCTCGGCGGTCCGTCGTAGAGGGCCGGCTCGACGTTGGAGGGGCTGCCGGTGAAGAGCAGGCCGTCGAAGCGATCCAGCACCTCGTCTCGATCCAGCCCCCCGCCGAGCGCGGGCACGCCCAGGGGCAAGCCACCGGCGGCGTCGACCACCGCCCGCATGTACTTGTCGCCGACAACGTGGAAGGGGTGGATGCCAATGTCCCGCACGCAGGCGGGCAGGCCAATCAGGGGAGCCGGCGGTGCGGTCATGCCGGCTCAGCTATCACGAGGCGTATTCGCGGGCAAGAAGCCGCCCCGTCGCTGAATTCCCATATAGACGGCACCGAGCCCCGCCCCTCGCACCACGTAGAGCAGCGTCATCGCGAGCCAAAGGCCGTGATTGCCCAGCGGCTCGTGCAGCAGCCATGCGCAGGGTGTGAAGACCGCGAAAGCCAGTATCATGTTATTGCGCATGTGGGCGGTGCGCGTGGTGCCAGTGAACACGCCGTCGAGGAAAATGCCCCAGACCGCCACCAGAGGCAGCGCGATCAACCAGGGCAGGTAGTCGTAGGCGACGGCGCGCACCTCCTCGATATCCGTGAGCACGCGGATAATCGGGGCACCGGCGAGGCCGTAGACGGCGACCGTGAGGAGAGCGAGTGCGAAGCACCAGACGAAGCAGGCCCGTATGGCGCCGGTCAGATCGTCGCGCCGCCTGGCACCGAGCGCGCGGCCGGTGAGAGCCTCGACGGCGAAGGCGAAGCCGTCGAACCCGAAATTGAGGAAGATCACGAAGTTGAGCAGCACGGCATTGGCGGCGAGCACCACGTCGCCCTGGCGTGCGCTCAGCGTCGTGAAGAACGCGAACGCCGTGATCACGAAGATCGTGCGCAGGAAGATGTCGCCGTTGATGCCGAGGAAGCGCCGCATGGCCGCGGCATCGAGAACGAGGCGCGCACGCCAGCGGCCGCCGTGGCTCTGGGCGAGGCGGGCGGTGACGGTGAGGCCGAGGATCAGCCCGGAATAGTCGGCGGCCACCGTGGCCCAAGCGACGCCAGCGACGCCGAGCTCGTAGACGAGCACCAGCACCAGGTCGAGCACGATGTTGATGCCGTTCACCGTGAGCAGCAGCGCGAGCGCGGCGCGGGTGTTCTGCATCCCGATGAACCAGCCAACGAGCGCGATATTGGCGAGCGTGGCGGGCGCTCCCCAGACGCGGATAAAGAAATAGCGCATGCCCTCGCCGGCGACCGCCTCGCTGGGTTCCACCAGATAGAAGGCGAGCCAGCCGATCGGCCCCTGCAGCGCCAGAAGCACCAGCGCAATTGCGAGGGCGATGAGGAGCGCACGGGCGAGCGTGGCGCGCGTCTCGTCACGATCACGGGCACCGAAGGCCTGGGCGGTGAGGCCCGTGGTGCCCATGCGCAGGAAGTTGCAGCCAAAATAGAGAGTGTTGAAGATCAGCGCGCCGACCGCGACCGCCCCGAGGAAATGGGGCTCGGGCAGATGGCCGATCACCGCCGTATCGACCGCACCGAGCAGCGGGATCGACAGGTTGGAGACCACCATCGGCCAGGCCAGGCGCCAGACCCGGCGGTGCCAGGCCCACTCACCCATCGGCAGCGATCGCTGTATCAAGCCCCGCCTCCGAGCTGCCGGGCGGCTGCGCGGCTCTCGCTTATCGGGTTTGAGGCCGCTTGCTGCGCGGGTCGTCGAACACGAAAAGCTGGCGCGGCAGCCTGATATTGGTCTTGAGACCGTGCAGGGAGACGGTAGTCACGAGCCCCTGGGCGTCGGTCACCCGCCAGTGGGTCAGGCGCAGCGGCTCGGCGTCGAGGATCAGAGTCAGGCTCCCGCCCCTGGGATCGTCCTCGTGCACCACGGTGATCTCGATGCGCCCGTCGCGCTCCTCGATTGCGGTAACTTCCACGTCCTCGCCAAAGCGCGTCACTTCCCTGGTGAGCGCGCCGAGCGGGGTTTCGTATATGAACCAATCGTTGACCTGGCCAAGCTCCTTGTCGTGATAGTGGATCCATAACCCATCGCCCACGATGAGCACCGGCACCGGCGGCGCATATTCCACGCGGAGCAGCCCCGGCCGGCGCATATGGATCACCCCTTCGGCGACCTCGCCCTTCGGTCCCACCTGCGTGAAGTCCGCCCTCAGGGTCTGGAGCCCGTTGAGGTAGCGCTCGACGGCGGCGAGCGTCTCCTGCGCCGCCTCATCGAAGACGGCGGAAGCAGATTGCTGAGCCTGTGTCGGCTGGGCGGCGGCGAGCCACACGGCGAGAGCCGGGGCGAGGCAAAGGAGAGCGGCGGCGCGGATCAACAACGGCATGGTGTGAAATGTAGGGTGCGCGGGCCGCGCGAACAATCACAGGTCGTTGAGGGGTCAATCTGACGAGTGGTCGGAGACCAGCACCTCGCGCTTGCCGACATGGTTGGCCTGGCTGATGACGCCCTCGCTCTCCATCCGCTCGATGATCCGGGCCGCGCGGTTGTAGCCGATCTGGAGATGGCGCTGGACAAAACTGGTGGACGCCTTGCGTTCGGCCGCGACCAGCGCCACGGCCCGGTCGTAGAGCGGGTCCTCGTCGCCGCTCTCGTCGATCCCGGCAGCGGTCGCCTCGGGCTCCTCGGTGATTCCCTCGATGTAGTTGGGCTGTCCGTTGGCGCGCAGGAAGTCGGTCACACGCTCGACCTCGGCGTCGCTCACGAAGGGCCCATGCACCCGGGTCACGCGCCCGCCGGCTCCGAGATAGAGCATGTCACCCTGGCCCAGCAGCTGCTCCGCGCCCGCTTCGCCGAGGATGGTACGGCTGTCGATCTTGGACGTAACCTGGAAGCTGATTCGTGTCGGGAAGTTGGCCTTGATCGTACCGGTGATGACATCGACCGAGGGCCGCTGCGTCGCCATGATCAGGTGGATGCCGGCGGCGCGCGCCATCTGCGCCAGCCGCTGCACCGCGCCCTCGATGTCCTTGCCGGCGACGAGCATGAGGTCGGCCATCTCGTCCACGACGACGACGATGAACGGCATCGGCGTGAGGTCGATCTCGAATTCCTCGTGGATCGGCGCCCCGGTCTCGGCGTCCATGCCGACGTTGACCCGCCAGGTGAGCTGCTCGCCCTTCTCGCGGGCTTCGGCGAGGCGTTTGTTGTAGCCGGAGATATTGCGCACTCCGAGCTTCGACATCGCCTTGTAACGGGACTCCATCTCCCGCACCGTCCACTTCAGCGCGACGACCGCCTTCGCCGGCTCGGTCACGACCGGCGTGAGCAAGTGCGGGATGTCGTCGTAGACCGAAAGCTCCAGCATCTTGGGGTCGATCAGGATCAACTTGCACTGGTCCGGCGGCAGCCGATAGAGCAGCGACAGAATCATGCTGTTGATCGCGACCGACTTGCCCGAGCCGGTGGTGCCGGCGACCAGCAGGTGAGGCATGCGCGCGAGATCGGCCACCACGGGGTTGCCGCCGATGTCCTTGCCGAGCGCAAGCGTGAGGCTGGACTCGGTGCTTTCGTAAGCGGCGCTCGCCAGCAGCTCGCGCAGCAGCACCGTCTCGCGCTCGCCGTTGGGCAGCTCGATGCCGATGACGCTGCGGCCCGGAATCGTCGCTGCACGAACCGAAATCGCGCTCATCGAGCGCGCGATGTCGTCGGCGAGGCCGATTACCCGCGAGGTGCGCGTGCCCGGCTGTGGCTCGAGCTCGTAGAGCGTGACCACCGGCCCCGGCCTGACCTGCGTGATCTCGCCGAAGACCCGGAAGTCCTCGAGCACGGAGACCAGCATGTCTGCGTTTTGCCGTAGCGCCTCTTCGCTTGCGCTGGGTGTCCTGCCTGCGCCACCGGCATCGGCCAGCAGTGCGAGTGCCGGCAACGTGAATTCTGCGCTGTCTTCGAGATCGAGGGCGGGCTGCCGCTCTTTCTTTTCCCGCTTGCCGGGCTTCACCTTGCGCCGGGGCTTCTCGACGATGCTGGGCTCCGCCGGCTGCTCCTCGACCTCCCCTGGCGGTAGGGGCAGCAGGCTGGGCTCGCGCCGCTGCGTTCGTTCGGTCCTTGCGGCCCTGCGCTCGCTCCGGCGTGAGCGGCGCGCAGCGGCGGCTGACTCGTCGTTCTCGGCGGCCGCATCAGCATCGCCGCCCTTGCCGTATCCCGCGCGGGCAACCCAAACCGCGCCGCCGGCGGTCTGCCGCAGGAGCCAATAGACGCCACGAAACAGCAGACGCCATTCGCGCCACGGCACGCCGAGCGCGAAGACCAGAGCGACGGCGGCAGCGATCAGGAAGATTGCACCGACGCCGGCGGCAGCCATCCCTAACCCGCCGCCCAAATCCAGATTGTCGAGCCCGAGAGGGCCAAGTGCGGACAGCACCATCTTGCCGACGGCCCCACCGGCGCCGGCCGCAGACGGCCAGTCGGCAATGCCCAGCGACGCGCAGCCGACGGCAGCGAGCAGAATGGAAAGAGGCGCCAGGACGAAGCGAATTAGCCGCCGGTTCAGCCCGCGGTGGCCGAACAGGGCCCAGGCCCAGGCCGCGAGGATCGCCGGCACCAGAGCGGCGGAGAGGCCGAGCCACTGCAGCAGAACGTCGGCGCCGTAGGCACCGGGGCGGCCGATCAGATTGGCAGGTGTGCTGCTGCTGGCGCTGTTGAAGGAGGGGTCGGCCGCCGAATAGCTGACCAAGGCGACCGCGATGACGGCGGCGAGGGCGGCAAGCGCAAGCCCTGCCAGCTCGCTCAAACGGCGGGCGAAGAACGGCCCCGAGCCCGAGGGAAGGAGAGGCGTGCGCGCTTCGCGTGCGGTCGTCGCTACCAACGCGGGCTCCTGCTGAGGTCCGGTGCCGAATCAAACATCGCACCCATTACAGAGGGTTATATAGTTCAGTTGCGGGAGAGTCAAAGCTGCGGTCGCACGTGGACCAAACCAAGTACAAAAAGATGCGCGGCACTCTATTCCTTTGTCAGACGTAGCTGACCACCTCGTTGAGCGGCTTGCGACCGATGTCGGGCACCATCGCGTTCTCGTCTGGGTAGCCGACCACCAGCAGCAGGAAGGGCCGCTCCGCCGTCTTCGGCCGCCCCAGGATTTCGTTCAGGAACTTCATGGGGCTCGGCGTGTGGGTCAGCGTCGCCAACCCGGCGATATGCAGAGCCGCGATCAGCATTCCGGTTGCGAGCCCGACCGATTCCGTGGGGTAGTAGTGCTTGACCCTGCGGCCGTCGGCCAGCCGGCCGTACTTCTGGGCGAAAATCGCGATCAGGTAGGGGGCTTGCTCGAGGAACGGCTTGTTCTCGTCGGTGCCAAGCGGCGCCAGTGCATCCAGCCATTCCTGAGGCGCCCGGTGCCGGTAGAAGTGACGTTCCTCCTCCTCGGCGGCCTCGCGTATGCGGCGTTTCGTCTCCGGATCGCTGACGACGACGAAGTGCCAAGGCTGGAGATTGGCGCCGCTGGGCGCCGTCGCCGCAACACTCAGGCAGTTGTCGATTATCGCCCGCGGGACCGGGCGGCTCAAGAACTGCCGCACGGTGCGCCGTCGCTTGAGATCCGCATGGAATTCGCGCGCCCGCCGCATCATCTCGTCTTCGGGATACGCCCGATAGTCGAGCAGCGGGACGAAGGGATACTCGTCCATCTCCACACCTGTTCGTCTGAAAACCGGTCCCGATCGTTCGCGTTGTGCGTTTCGGCCAAAATGCTAGTCGAGCGGCCTTAGCGAGGCCATCATT
This sequence comes from Alphaproteobacteria bacterium, assembly GCA_022820945.1. GTDB lineage: Bacteria > Pseudomonadota > Alphaproteobacteria > UBA828 > UBA828 > WTGU01. The sequence continues at coordinate 88,053 of JAJEEP010000165.1, forward strand.
GAGCCGGTTGCCCGAGCGCTCTCAGCGTTGCCCCGACAAGCGACCCGAACTAGCGTCCCCTCGAAAACCGAGGCGCGCGTGGAAATTTCCGCCGCGGGCTTCGACGTTAGCAGATCGACGAACAGAAGACGGAGCGGGATCAATGGAGCGGTTACGTGTCGGAGTCATCGGGGTCGGCTGGTTCGGGACGGTTCATTGCCGGGCCATCGCCGACCATCCGCAGCTCGAGCTCGCTGCGCTTTGCGACAACTCGGAAGAACGCCTCGCCGAGATGGCGCGCGAGCACGGTGTTGCTCGCACCTGCAACGACTACCGGGAGCTCGTGGACGATCCGGAGATCGATGCGCTCGCCGTGGTGACACCCTGGGATCACCACGCAGAGCCGACAATCGCCGGACTCGCGGCCGGCAAGCATGTCCTGGTCGAAAAGCCGATGGCATCGACTGTGGAGGACTGCCGGCGCATGTGCGATGCCGCGCGGGATGGCGACGCTATCCTGATGGTGGGCCATATCTGCCGTTTCAACCCGCGCTACATCGCGGCCAAGCGAGAGATCGATGCGGGCCGGATCGGCAAGGTGGTGGCGATCAACGCCCGGCGCAACGTGCCGGCGCGGTGGGTGATGGATCAGCTCGAGACGATCGGCCCCATTCTACACACCTGCTCCCACGACACCGACATGATGCTCTGGTTGACCGGGGCCAAGGTCGTGAGCACCTACGCGCAGACCGTCAATACGCTGGGTTGCAAGTATGATGACCTGGCCCAGCTGATGTATCGCTTCGACAGCGGCGCGAGCGCACTCTACGAGGGCGCCTGGTGCATGCCGGACGCCTCGCCCTTCGAGCTCGACGAGCGCATGTCGGTGATCGGCACCGAGGGCTTCATTCACATCCAGGATACCTTCCCCAATATCGCCGTCTGCTCGAAGGAGGGCTTCAGGAGCCCGGACACAACCTACTGGCCAGAGTTGCACGGCATCACGGGCGGCGCATTACGCGAGGAGTGGTCCTACTTCGCGCGCTGCATCCGTGAGGGCACGCGGCCTGCGCTGATCACGCCGGAAGAGGCGATGGAGGTCGTGCGGACCGTGCTCGCGGCGCATGAATCGGCGATCGGCGGCGCTGTGGTCACTCTCGATTGACGCGCGGGCGCGCGCTCCGCGCCTGACGGCCCGGCTCAACCCCTGTCTCTCGCCGGATGGGTCGCCGGCACCGGTTTCCGCAATCGGGTGGCCAGCGCTAAGATAGGGCAGGGAGACCGCGCAACACGTGAGGAGGGACAATGGCTCTGCATCCGCAGGTTCAGGCGTTCTGCGACGAGATCAACGCAATCGAGATGCCGCCGATCGCGGAACGCCCGCTCGCCGAGGTGCGGGACGGCTTCCACGATCTGGTCATGGGCCTGCAGGCGCCTGGCGTCGAGGTCGGTCGGGTCGAGGACCGCGATATTCCCGGACCCAACGGGCCGATCCGCATCCGCCTCTACTGGCCCGAGGGCGCTGACCCCGCCGATCCGCTGCCCGTCTACGTCAACTACCACGGCAGCGGCTACGTGGTGCTCAGCATCGACACCCACGACGGTGTCTGCCGCGCGCTCTGCAAGGGGGCGGGCTGCATCGTGGTAGGGGTCAACTATTGCAAGTCACCGGAGAACAAGTTCCCGAAGCCCACGGAGGACGCCTGGGCGTCGCTCTGCTGGGTCAGCGAGAACTGCGCGGAGATCGGCGGCGATCCGGCGCGCATCGCCATCGGCGGCGATTCCGCCGGCGGCTGCATTACCGCCGTAACCGCGCAGCGGGCGAAGGCCGAGGGCGGGCCGCCGCTGGTCTTCCAGCTCATGGTCTATCCCGTCACCGACACGGACGAAGAGCGCCCGTCCTACAAGTCCTTCGCCGACGGCTACGTGCTGACCGCCGAGGCCATGACCTGGTTCTTCGACTGCTACTTCAACGATGACTCCGAGCGCTCGGACGTGCGGGCCGCGCCGATCCGTGCCGACGACCTGAGCGGCTTGCCGCCGGCGATGGTGATGACGGCGAGCCACGACCCCCTTTTCGACGACGGCCGCGAGTACGCCGAGAGGCTCAAGGCGGCAGGTGTGCCCACCGACTACCGCAACTACGAGGGCCATATCCACGGCTTCTGGACCGCCACCGGGCGGTTCGACGTGGCCGACGAAGCGCACGCGACCGCCTGCGCCGCCCTGCGGCAGGCCTTCGGCACGGCGGGTTAGAGGCGGCGGCGTCACTCCGGAAGCAGGCCCGCCTCCTTGAAGGAGACGTGGCGGGAGCGGCCGATCACCAGGTGATCGTGGACGGTCACGCCGAGCGTGGCGCCGGCCTTCGCGACCTCCTTGGTGAGCTCGATATCGGCGCGTGACGGGCTCGGGTTGCCCGAAGGGTGGTTGTGCACCAGCACGACCGCGCTCGCGCCGTGCTCCAGCGCCCGCTTGATCACCTCGCGCGGATAGAGCACCACGTGGTCGACCGTGCCGTGCTGCTGCTCCTCGTCGGCGATCAGCGCGTTGTGGTTGTCGAGGAAGAGCACGCGGAAGTGCTCGGTCTTTTCCTTGCCGAGCCGCGCGGTGCAGTAGTCCAGCACCGCCTGCCAGGTGGCGATGACCGGGCGGCCGATGATCGGCTCCCGCAGCGTGCGCACACCGAGCGCCTCGACCAGCTTGAGCGTGTGGACCACGCCGTCGCCGACGCCCGCCACCTCCTTCAGCGCGCTCTTCTCGGCGCCGAGCACGCCGCCGACGGTGCCGAAGCGCTCGATCAGCTTCTTGGCGAGCGGCTTGACGTCGCGCCGGGGCAGCGCCTGGCAGAGCAGCAGCTCCAGCAGCTCGTAGTCGGGCAGGGCATCGGCGCCGGCCTCGTCGAAGCGCTTGCGCAGCCGCTCGCGATGGCCGTGAAAATGGGGCTTGTCCGCCATGGCAGCGGGGCCCTCAGCAATCGTAGGGCGGCTTGGTGTGCCCCTGGGGGGAAAGGGTAAAGATCTCGTAACCGTCCTCTGTAACGCCAATGGTGTGCTCGAACTGGGCGGAGAGCGAGCGGTCCTTGGTCACGGCGGTCCAGCCGTCCCTGAGCAGCTTCACCTGCCAGCCGCCGAGATTGATCATCGGCTCCACCGTGAAGAACATGCCGGGCCTGAGCGAGGGGCCGGTGCCGGGCTCGCCGTAGTGCAGCACGTTCGGCGCATCGTGGAAGATGCGTCCGATGCCGTGGCCGCAGAAATCGCGCACCACGGCGCAGCGCTGGCCCTCGGCATAGCTCTGGATCGCGTGGCCGATGTCGCCGAGCCGCGCGCCGGGCCCCACCGCCTCGATGCCGCGCATCATCGCCTCGTAGGTGATGTCGATCAGCCGGCGCGCCTTCACGCTCGGCTGGCCGGCGTAGAACATGCGGCTCGTGTCGCCGTGCCAGCCGTCGAGGATCACGGTCACGTCGATGTTGAGCATGTCGCCCTTGCGCAGCCGCTTGTCGCCGGGGATGCCGTGGCAGACGACGTGATTGACCGAGGTGCAGATGGACTTCGGGTAGCCGCGATAGCCGAGCGGCGCCGGCACCGCGCCGTGGTCCACGATGTAGTCGTGGCAGAAGCGGTCGAGCGCGTCGGTGGTGACGCCGGGCTCGACCATCGGCGTCATCGCGTCCAGCACCTCGGCCGCGAGCGTGCCGGCCCTGCGCATCGCCGCGAAGGCGTCGGCGCCGTGGGTCTTGATGCTGCGCTCGATGACTTGCGCGCCGCCGGCCGTGGACACGGATGACCTCGCTCGCTGGTTACACGCGGCGCGCGCGGCTTCGAGCCGAAAGCGCCCGCTGCCGACAATCTAGTCGGTATCGCCCGGCGTTCAATAGACGCGGGGGTCGGAGCGCATCCGTCATTGACGGATGCGCGACAGGCCGCGACCGCGGCCCGCCGCTCCTGCGGCGCGCTCGCGCAGGCGCCGGCCGCAGGCCGGCTGCCGTGAGCGATAAAGAGCTGAGAGCGTTTCCGTGCAAACGGAGACGCTCTAATCAGGGACGACGACGGGGAGCGGGCGGTCCACGGCGATGCCCGCCGTGCTCAGACGGCAGGCGTAGGCGAGGGCCTCGACGCCTCGCTCCCGTGCGTCCGCGAAGGCCGCGGCGTAGGCCGGGTCGATGTCGGCGGCGAGCGTGAAGCGGTCGCAGTCCTCGCGCTGGACGATGTAGAGCATCACGGCGCGGGCGCCGCCCTCGGCGACCGCCGCAAGCTCGCGCAGGTGCTTGGTGCCGCGCGCGGTCACGCTGTCAGGGAACTCGGCGGCCGGGCCGCGCTTCAGGTGGACGTTCTTGACCTCGACATAGCAGGGCGGCCGGCCCGGCCCCTCCAGCAGCAGGTCCACGCGCGAGCCTGCGCCGTAGGCGACCTCGCGGCGGAGGGTCTCGTAGCCGGCAAGGGCCGGGATGGCGCCGCCCGCGATCGCCTCTTCGGCGAGCCGGTTGGGCCAGCCCGTGTTGACGCCTACGAGCCCGCCATCGGCCCGCACCATCTCCCAGCTGTAGGGCAGCTTGCGCTTCGGGTTCGCGGCAGGGGAGAGCCAGGTTTCCAGGCCCTCGCCCACGAGCCCGGTCATCGCGCCGGGGTTGGCGACATGGGCGGTGACGGTGCTGCCGTCGTCGAGGCGGTGGTTGCTGAGGAAGCGCTTGTAGCGCCTGAGCAGCGTCGCGCGGCGGAGGGGCAGGGGGAATTGCATCCCGTCTCATAGGCCGCGCGCGGCTCCCGGCTCAAGGGCCGCCGCGCAAACACCCCGGACCATGGTACCGTGGCCGCGGCGTGCGCGGCGCTCTATGCTCTGCCCCGATGTCGTCCCGTCTCCCTCCACACGCACCAACGAGCAACGCCGCCATGTCGGAAGCCCATGTCACCGCCGCCCTGATCGTCATCGGCAACGAGATCCTCTCGGGCCGCACCAAGGACGTGAACGTCGCCTATCTCGCCCGCCAGCTGACCGCGCTCGGCATCCAGCTCGCCGAGGTCCGCATGGTGCGGGACGAGGAGCGCGCCATCATCGCCGCCGTGAACACGCTGAGGGCGTCGCACAATTACGTCTTCACCACCGGCGGCATCGGCCCCACCCACGACGACATCACCTGCGAGGCGGTCGCCCGGGCCTTCAACCTGCCCTACCGCATCAACCCGGAGGCGAAGCGCATCCTGGAGGACTTCTACAGGGACACCGGGCGCGAGCTGAACGAGGCGCGGATGCGCATGGCGCACACGCCCGAGGGCGCCACGCTGATCGAGAACCCGGTGAGCCGGGCGCCGGGCTTCCGGGTCGAGAACGTCCACGTGCTGGCTGGCATCCCGGCGGTGATGCGCGCGATGTTCGAGAGCGTGGCGCCGACGCTGAAGGGCGGGCGCACGGTGAAGTCGCGCGAGATCGCCGTGCTGCTGGGCGAGGGCGATGTGGCCGCCCGGCTCGAAGGTTTGCAGGAGCGCTACCAGTCGCTGGAGATCGGCAGCTACCCCTTCGTCCGCGACGGCAACTTCGGCACGACGCTGGTGCTGCGCGGGACCGACGAGGACGAGATCGCCCGCGCCGCAGACGAGCTCACGGCCATCCTGCGCGAGCTCGGCGGCGAGCCCGTGCCGCCCCCGGCACCCCCCGCGCACATTGCTTAGACTATGAAGAGGGGGCGCCAGATCAGCCCCGGCTCCTCGTCGAGCGGAGGCATGAAGGCGTTGGCGCCCCGCTCGCTCCGCGACCTTTCAGGCGCGGGCGACATCCCGCTTATCCCACTTGTCCCCGTTATCCCGCCCGATCTCGGCGAATCCCGCCAACAAATTAGTGTTCGATCCCAGGCGGGCCGCAGTCGCGGCCTGTCGCGTGTCCACCGAAGGCGGGCACGCTCTACACCACGAAACGGGGCCGCTTGCTGAGGCCGGGCTCCTCGTCGAGCGGGGGCACGAAGGCGTTGGCGCCGCGCTCGCTCACCGTGTTCACGTAGGGCTTGAGCTCCAGGCGGGCGATCTGGTTGCGGTGCACCTCGTCCGGCCCGTCGGCGAGGCGCAGCAGCCGCGCGTTGGCGTATGCCTTGGCGAGGCCGTAGTCGGCCGTGATGCCCGCGCCGCCGAAGGCCTGCATCGCCCAGTCGATGATCGTGCAGGCCATGTTGGGCGCGGCCACCTTGATCATCGCGATCTCCTTGCGCGCGACCTTGTTGCCGACCGTGTCCATCATGAAGGCGGCCTTGAGGGTGAGCAGGCGGCACTGCTCGATCATGATGCGGGCTTCGGCGATGCGCTCCTGCGTCACGGTCTGGTCCGCCACCGGCCGGCCGAAGGCGACGCGCATCTGCGTGCGCCGGCACATGCGCTCGAGCGCGCGCTCGGCGCCGCCGATCAGCCGCATGCAATGGTGGATGCGGCCGGGCCCGAGCCGCCCCTGGGCGATCTCGAAGCCGCGGCCCTCGCCCAGCAGCATGTTCTCCGCCGGCACCCGCACATTGTCGAACAGCACCTCGCCGTGGCCGTGCGGCGCGTCGTCGAAGCCGAAGACCGGCAGCATGCGCTTGACCGTGACGCCGGGCCACGGCAGCGGCACGAGGATCATCGACTGCTGCTTGTGGCGGCTGGGGTTGTCGGGGTCGGTCTTGCCCATCACGATCAGGATGCGGCAGCGGGGGTCGAGCGCGCCCGAGGTCCACCACTTGCGGCCGTTGATGACGTAGTCCGCGCCGTCGCGCTCGATCCGGGTCTCGATGTTGGTCGCGTCGGAGGAGGCGACCTCGACCTCGGTCATGGCGAATGAGGAGCGGATATCGCCGGCCAGCAGAGGCTCCAGCCACGCCGTGCGCTGCGCGTCGGTGCCGTAGCGGACCAGCACCTCCATGTTGCCGGTATCGGGCGCCGAGCAATTGAAGGCCTCGGGCGCGAAGAGGGAGCGCCCCATCTCCTCGCAGGCCGGCGCGTAGTCGAGGTTGGAGAGTCCCGCGCCGTAGTCGCTCTCGGGCAGGAACAGGTTCCACAGCCCCTCGGCCCTGGCCTTGGCCTTCAGCTCTTCGAGCAGCGGGATCGGCTGCCAGCGGTCGCCGTCGTCGATCTGCGCCAGCATCTCCTCCTCGTTGGGGTAGACGTGCGCCGCCATGAAGGCCGCGACGCGGTCGCGTACCTCTTTCGCCTTGTCGCCGATCTCGAAGTTCATGGGCCCTTCTTCCGTAACTGGGTGATCGCTCTGGGCCCTAACCAAACACTGCGGGCCGCCGACGGCAAGGCGTGGCGGGTGGGTTGCCGTCCGCGCGGTGCCGCCGTGCGCAGCCGCCGATCATCCGGCGGTGAAGACGTCCTCGATGACGGTCCGGTACATGGCGGCGGAGGCTGCGCCGAAGCAGGCGAACACGACCCGGTTGGGCGCGCTGCCGCCTTCGAGGCGATGCCGGGTCTCGGTGACGGCGATGCGCGTCGCCCGGTCGAGCGGATAGCCGTAGACGCCCGTGCCGATGGCCGGGAACGCGATGGACCCGATCCCGTTGGCGTCTGCGATCTCGAAGCTTCGGCGGTAGCAGCGGGCCAGCAGCGCGGGCTCGCCGCGCGCGCCGCCCTGCCACACCGGGCCCACGGTGTGGATCACGAAGCGGGCGGGCAGGTCGTAGGCGCCGGTCAGCTTGGCATCCCCGGTCTCGCAGCAGCCGAGCGTGCGGCACTCCTCGAGCAGGCGAGGGCCGGCGCCGCGATGAATGGCGCCGTCGACCCCGCCGCCGCCCTGCAGGCTGTTGTTGGCCGCGTTGACGATGGCATCGACCGCGAGCGTGGTGATGTCGCCCTCGAAGACCTCGATCCGCTCGCGCATGCGGGCGCTCCGACCTTCAGCCGCGCGGATCGGTCTCGGCGATGCCGGAGAGCTCGACCGGCGGCCGGTCGGGGAACTTGGCGACGAGCGAGAGGCTGCCGCCCATGGCTTCCACGGTCTTGCGCAGGGTGGAGAGCAGCAGGTCGCTGCGCTGCTCGAGCCGGGAGACACCGTCCTGGCTGATGCCGAGCTCGGCCGCGACGCGTGCCTGGGTGAGCTGCCGGGCCTTGCGCAGCTCGCGCAGGGTCATTTCCTCGGCGATGAGCTCGGCCGCCCGCTCTTCGATCTTGCGGCGCCTTTCGGGGTCGAGTTGCGCCATCATGGTCTCCAGACTTACAGGCATCACGATCCTCCCTCCTGCACGAGGCGCGCGAGGTGATGGTTGAAGCGCCGGTCCGCTTTACGGATGAGCGCGCGGTAGAATCGTCTGGCGCTGCTTCCGGACTTGTCACCCGCAATCGGAAGTATGGCCTTACGCTGGGGGTCGAAGGCGATGCGCCATTCCCCATCCGCGGCGCTGAACCGCATTTCCTTCATGTTCGTGTGTCGGGAACCCTTCAACGTGTCCACCCAGGGGCGTCCGAGTTGCGGTCCGAACTGCTCCAGCAGGTTAGCGATGGTATAGGCCTCGTCCTGTACTCGTTTGTGCAGACTTCGAAACTCCGGCACGAACTCGTCGTGGAACTCCACCTTCCAGCTCATCGACATTTTATGTCCTTCACTACATATGGTGTCAAGTGCATGTTTGGGGCGTTCGTCTTGGTCCTGTCCGCCCTCATCGGAAGTCCCGGGAGTTCGGGATCACACGCTGGTTGCGCGGGTGGCGCGAAGGAGACGCAGCGAGGCGCTGGCCGCCGCGCGGAGCGGCCCCGGCGCTCTCCGCCGACGGCCGCGCGCTCGCATGATCCGGCGTCAGCAGGTCGAGCCAGTGGGTCAGGTCCTCCAGGTGGGCCGCGACCAAGTGGACGATCTCGCCGGCGCGCTGCACCCGGCCCCGCACCAGCGCGAGCCGTGCGCCCAGCACCGCCCGGCGGTAGCGCTCCAGCACGTTGGGCCAGACCACGACGTTCACCACCCCGGTCTCGTCCTCCAGCGTCATGAAGATCACGCCCTTGGCGCTGCCCGGCCGCTGGCGCACCAGCACGAGCCCGGCCGTCGCCGCGCGGTCGCCGTCCTGGGCGCGCAGGAGCGCCTCGGCCGGGAGCACGCCCCGCCCCGCCAACCGCTGGCGCAGGAAGGAGAGCGGATGGGCTCTCAGCGAGAGGCGGAGCGTGCGGTAGTCTTCGACCACTTGCTCGCCGTCGGCCATGGCCGGGAGCGCGACCGCCGGCTCCGGCCTCTCGCCGCGCTGGTCCGCCGCCTCGAAGAGCGGCAGCGGCGGCGCCTCGGCCAGCGCACGGGTCTGCCACAGCGCCTGGCGGCGATCGAGCCCTGCGGAGCGAAAGGCGTCCGCTGCCGCCAGGGTCTCGATGGCGGAGACCGGGATGCCGGCCCGGCGGTGGAGCGTGGCGATATCGGGATAGGGCGCATCGCGCGCGTCCACGATGCGCGCCGCATCCTCCTTGTGCAGGCCGCCCACCTGGCGCAGGCCGAGGCGGAGCGCATGGTATCCCTCCTCCGTCTCCTCCAGGCCGTTGTCCCATCCGCTCGTGCTGACATCCACCGGGCGCACCTCGACGCCGTGCTCGCGCGCGTCGCGCACGATCTGAGCGGGGGCGTAGAAGCCCATGGGCTGGGCGTTGAGCAGGGCGCACGCAAACGCGTCCGGGTGGTGGCACTTGAGCCAGGAGGAGACGTAGGCCAGCAGCGCAAAGCTCGCGGCGTGGGATTCGGGGAAGCCGTAGTCCCCGAACCCCTCGATCTGGCGGAAGCAGCGCTCCGCAAGCGCGGGCTCGTAGCCGCGCGCCACCATGCGCCCGACCATCCTCTCCTTCAGTTGGCCGAGGGTGCCGCGCCGGCGGAAGGTGGCCATGGCGCGGCGCAGGGCGTCGGCCTCGTCGGGGGTGAACTTCGCCGCCTCGATGGCGAGCCGCATCGCCTGCTCCTGGAAGAGCGGCACGCCGAGGGTTTTTTCGAGTACCCGGCGCAGCTCGTCCGGTGGCCCGTGTTCCGGCGCGGGTGCGGGGTAGATCACCTCCTCCAGCCCGTCGCGGCGGCGCAGGTAGGGGTGCACCATGTCGCCCTGGATCGGGCCGGGGCGCACGATTGCCACCTCGATCACCAGATCGTAGAAGCGGCGCGGCCTGAGCCTGGGCAGCATGTTCATCTGCGCCCGGCTCTCGATCTGGAAGACGCCGACCGTATCGGCCCGGCACAGCATGTCGTAGACCGCCGCATCGTCCTGCGGCACTGAGGTAAGCGTCAGGTGCAGGCCCTTGTGCCGCGCCAGCAGTTCGAAAGCCTTGCGGATGCAGGTCAGCATGCCGAGACCCAGCACGTCGATCTTCATCAGGCCGAGCGCCTCGAGGTCGTCCTTGTCCCACTCGACGAAGGTGCGGTCCTTCATCGCCCCGTTGCCGATGGGCACGATCTCCTCGAGCGGCCCGCGCGTGAGCACGAAGCCGCCGACATGCTGAGAAAGATGGCGGGGGAAGCCGATCAGCTCGCCCGCGAGCGCGACGGTCTGGCGCAGCAAGGGATCGGCAGGGTCGAGCCCGGCTTCGCGCAGGCGGCTTTCTCCGACGCCCTCCCAGTGCATGTCCCGGATCGCGCCGGCGAGCGCTGCGGCGGTGTCCTCGGAGAGACCCATGGCCTTGCCCACGTCCCGCGCCGCGCTCCGCCCCCGGTAGCTGATGACGGTGGCGGCAAGTCCGGCACGCGCGCGGCCGTAGCGGCCGTAGATGTACTGGATTACCTCCTCCCGCCGCTCATGCTCGAAGTCGACGTCGATGTCCGGCGGCTCGCGCCGCTCGCGGGAGACGAAGCGCTCGAACAGGAGGTCGATCCGGGCCGGGTCGACGGCGGTGATGCCGAGGCAGTAGCAGACGGCGGAGTTGGCGGCCGAGCCCCGCCCCTGGCAGAGGATGCCCCTCTCCCTGGCGAAGCGCACGATGTCGTAGACGGTGAGGAAGTAGGGCGCGTAGCCGAGCTCGGCGATGAGCGCGAGCTCGTGCATCAGCGCGCGGCGCACCTTGGCCGGGATGCCGCCGGGATAGCACCGCGCCGCACCCTCCCAGGTCAGCGCCTCCAGGTGCCGCTGCGGCGTGGTACCGGCGGGCACCGGCTCGTCGGGATATTCGTAGGCCAGCTCGTCGAGGCTGAAGGTGCAGAGGTCTGCGATCTCCAGGGTGCGGGCGACGGCCTCCTCGTGGCCCCGGAAGAGCCGCGCCATCTCGGCCCCGCTCTTGAGATGGCGCTCGGCGTTGGCGGCGAGCCGATAGCCGGCCTGCGCCACGGTGGTGCGTTCGCGGATCGCGGTCAGCACGTCCTGCAGCGGCCGGCGCTCGCGCGCGTGGTAGTGGACATCGTTGGTGGCAACCAGCGGCGTCTCGTGGCGCTCGGCCAGCGCTGCCAGCCGGTTGAGACGGCTGCGATCGTCGCCCCGGTAGAGCATGTGGGCGGCGAGATAGAGGGGGCCCGCGTGGCGCCGGCGCAGTGCGGCCAGCGCCGCCGCGAACGGCGCGCCATCCTCCTCGTCCAGGCGGTCCGGCGGCAGCACGATCAGCACCTGGCCCTCGGCGTGAGCCGTCACGTCGTCCCTGTGGAGCACGCAGCCGCCCTTGGCCGCGCGGCGTTGACCGAGAGTGAGCAGGCGGCAGAGGCGGCCGTAGGCGGCGCGATCTCGGGGATAGCAGAGAAGCGAGAGCCCGCAGGCGAGGTCGAGCCGCGCGCCGGTCAGGAGCCGTAGGCCCGCCGCCTTCGCTGCGACATGGGCGCGCACCGCGCCGGCGAGGGTGTTGCGGTCGGCGATGCCGATGGCGGCGAGGCCGAGTTCCGCCGCGCGCTCCACCAGCTCGTCGGCGTGGGAGGAGCCGCGCAGGAAGCTGAAGTTGCTCACCGCCTGCAACTCGGCGTAGGCGATGTTCGGACCGTCAACCATAGAGCCCGTGGACGTACCAGCGGGGCGAGGTGTGGGTGCTGGCACCGGCCTCACCGTAGAGCCCGGCGCGGTAGAGCCAGTAGCGCCGGCCGTCCGCGTCCTCGATGCGGTAGTAGTCGCGCACCGTCTCGTCCCGCCCGCCGGCGCCGGCCCACCATTCCGGCTCGATGCGCTCGGGCCCGGCGGCGCGGGCGACGCGGCGGCGCACGCGGCGCCAGGTGAAGAGCAGCGGCGGGCCGTCCGGCACCTCGGCCATCACGTCCACCGGCTCGGGCCGGTCGAACAGGCGGAAGGGCCGTTGCGGCGTCGCGGGCGCCTCGGATGTTTTGAGCCAAGGCACGGGCTCCCGGCCGGGGGCCACCGCCCGTTCCGCCGCCTCCGGCCTGTGGCGGGCGACCGGCTCCAGGCGGCAGACGGCGCCGTCGCCGAGCTTCGCCAGCAGGCGATCGACCAGCAGGTCCACGCCGCCCTGCTTTCTCCGGTCCCCGGCGAGCGAAAGCTGCGCGGGCGCGAACGGCTCGACGCGCTCGGCGTGGAGCGCTGCGCAATCGATGCCGAAGCCGGGGTCGACGGTCTCCAGCGTCTCCCGGAAGAGGCGCAGCAGGTGATCGCCGTCCCGCGTCGCGCGCGCCGTCGCCACCGCGCGCCGCACCACCCCGCCGTCGACCCGGTAGCACCAGAGCGCGAGCCGGCGCACGCCGAGCCCGTCCCGCTCCAGGGACGCGGCCAGTTCGAGCATGAGCCGGGCTAGCACCGCGTCGAGCCCTGCCCGGTCGATCAGAGGCTCCGGCAGGGCCAGGCGCTCCAGGCAGGCGGGTGGCGGGGCCATGGGCATGATCGGCTCGGCCTGCCGGCCCAACGCTTGATCGAGGCGCACGAGCACCGCGCTGCCCCGCTCCCGGCTGGGAAAGCGGCGGGCGAGCGACGCGCGCGGCAGGCCGTCCACCGCGCCGATGGTGGTCAGACCCAGACGGCGCAGCAGCTGGGCGTCCTCGGCCACGAGCCGCAGCGCCTCGACCGGGAGGGCCGCGATTGCCATGCGTGTGCTGCCGGGGGCGGCGATGCCTGTCTCCGGACGGCCGTTCGCCGCCGGGCCGAAGCGGGCGAGCGCCCAGGCGGCGCCGGGGGTATCGGCGAGCCCGAGGCGGGCTTCGATGCCGAGGCCCGCGAGCCGCGCCGCGATCTCGTCCTTCAGCGCCGCCTCGCCGCCGAAGAGGTGGGCGCAGCCCGAGATGTCGAGCAGCAGCCCGCCGTCGCCGCTGCGATCGCCGCCATCGTCGTTGCTGTTGTCCACCGCGCACCAGGGCGTGAAGCGGTTGCACCACAGCGCGAACCGTTCGAGCCCCCGCCGGTCCGCCGCCGGCTCGGCCCGTGCCGTGGCGATGCCGGCGAGCAGGGCGCGGGCGTCGGCGAGGCGCATGCCGGGCCTCAGCCCCTTCGCGCCGGCCTCGCGGTTGACCGCCCACAGCACCGGCCCGCGCCGGCCCGGCGCGATCAGCGCGAAAGGGACCGGCTTTGTCGCCTCAGCTGCCGATGACCGCGCGGGCCCGGCGCGGGGCTTCGACCGCGCCCGCTCGCGGCGTAGCCGGTCGATCGGCCAGCGCGGCAGCCACACGGAAATCACCCGTCTCACGGTTCCACTCCACCTCGCAGGTCGCAGGCCGCCCGCCGCGAGCACGCACGAGGGCGAGGCGCCAGCGGGGCAGGCCGGGCGCGCCCTCGTTGAAGGGATCGGCACGGCCCGGCAGCGTCGTCACCCGCCAGCGCGTGAGCGCCGCACTCGCCGGGCCGAGCGCGTCGTGGCGCAGCAGCAGCGCAGGCGTCGCGCCCTCAGCCGCGGCGAGCGCGAGGCGCCGGCTGACGACGAACGGGATACCCTCGGCCTCGGCCAGCACCGCCGTGAGCGCGCGGGAGCGCAGGCCCTCCTCCATCGCCCAGGGCACGTCCTTCTCGCGGCGGGCGCGGAGGATCAGCAGGTCCGCCGGCTCCAGGCCGAGATCGCGCCAGCCCGGCCCGTGGAAGCGGCCGAGGCGGGCGGCCCCGCTCCGGCTCTGGCAGACCAGCACCGGGCCGCGCGCGTCGATGCACTTGCCGGCATGCTCGCCCGCGCCCGCGCGCCGCGCCAGCAGCGCCGCGAGAAAGGCAGCGGCCGCCGGCCCGTCCGCAGTACTCGCGCCCGCGGCCTCGTGCAGGCCGTCAGGCGCGAGGCCGCCTTCCGGCAGGGCATCGTCCAGAGCACTCACGCCGAGCGGCCAGGGCCGCCCCGTCCGGCTTCCGTTAGCGGCGCCCTCCAGCGCCGCCGGGCGGCGTTCGAGCGCCGCGATGCGCCGTCGCAACGCCGCCAGATCGGGGGAGGCGTCGGCCGCACCGGCCCCGCCGGCGTGCGCACGCGGGACTCGATCCGGGAGCATGGGGCGGGATGCGCTCATGATTGTTCACTATTTGTTCTTTCACAAGTCTTGTCAAGCCACGAGGAATGTGCGTTGTGGCGCTTTTCGACGGCGCGCCGCTGATCTTTGGCGGCCGGATATCGACTGCCTGACCCCCGTCGGGTGAGCAGAATGCAGCGATTTGGCGTGAGATCGGAACACTACGGGAACATGATGACAC
>JAJEEP010000058.1 GCA_022820945.1 Alphaproteobacteria bacterium
TCTCGAAGCGCATGGTGGAGGCGCTGGAGGTGGACAGGGACACGATCTTCTGGGACCGGGAGCTTTCGGGCTTCGGGGTGCGCGCCTATGCATCGGGCAAGAAGGTCTACATCGTGCAGGCCCGCGCGAAGGGGAAGTCGAAGCGGGTCACGGTGGGCCGGCACGGCGTATTGACGGCCGAGCAGGCGCGCCGGCGGGCGGCGCAGACGATCACGCGTATCAAGGCGGGAGAGGAGGTGAGCCCCAAGAGTCCCGAAGCGCCTAGGCCGGAGGGTCCGACGGTTGCAGCGCTGGCGGATCGCTACCTGACGGAGCACGTGGCTGTCAGGTGCAAGCCGAGGACTGTGGAGCTGTGCCGCCTGATGCTGAAGAACCACATTCTCCCCGCGCTGGGCGACGTTCCCATCGAGGCCGTCGAGCGCAAGCAGGTGGCCGATCTTCACTTCCGGCTGCGCGACCGGCCGGCCACGGCGAACCACGTGGTTGCGGTTCTCTCCCGCATGTTCAATCGTGCGGAGGCGTGGGAGCTGGTGCCGGAGGGGACCAATCCGTGCCGCGCGTTTCCGAAGTACAGGACCCGCAAGCACGAGCGGTTTCTGACCGAGGAGGAGTTCCGGCGCCTCGGCCGCGTGCTGGCCGAGGCCGCCGACGAGGGGGGCGCATCGAAGTACGCGGTGGCCGCGCTGCGCCTGCTGATGTTGACGGGGTGCCGTCGCAGCGAGATTCTGGGCCTGCGCTGGACTGACGTGGACCTTGAGGCGAAGGTCCTGCATCTCGCGGATACGAAGACTGGTCCGCGGGCGGTTCCGCTGTCGCCGGCGGCGGCAAGGCTTCTGTCCGATCTGCCGCGCGTCGCGGACAATCCCTGGGTGATCGTGGGCAAGAAGCGCGGCACGCACCTGCGCAACCTCAACCAGTCCTGGGACGTCATCCGCCGCCGCGCCGGGCTGGAGGACGTGCGGCTTCATGACCTGCGTCACAGCTGGGCCAGCAGGGCGCTTGCGCTGGGCGAGAGCCTGCCGATGATCGGCAAACTGCTCGGCCACACGCAGGTCGAGACCACCGCGCGGTACGCGCACCTTGCGCGGGACTCCGTCAAGGAGTCGGCGGCCAAGGTCGCGGCCAGCATCGGGGAGGATCTCTACAGGCACCGCGAGGCGGTTGAGGCTGCCCGGCATCGGGCCGGGCCCTGAGCGATGAGCGCTGACGCTCATCCGTTCGTTTCGGGTCGGCGAATCTCATCGTGACATTGGAGGCACACATGCACACCACGAGTCTTCTCAAGGTCGGCGGCTCCGTCATGCTGGCGCTGCCCCCGCCGCTTCTCGATCTTCTCGAGCTGCGGGCCGGCGCCCAGGTCAGCGTCTGCATCATGGACGGTCGCTTGGTCGTCGATCCCAGGACGCGCCCGGCCTACACGCTCGAAGAGCTTCTGGCGCAGTGCGACGAGACCGCCTCTGACGACGCCGAAGACCACGCCTGGCTAGACGCGAGGCCCGTCGGTGGCGAGCTTCTGTAGTGCGGCGGGGCGAGATATGGCTTGTCAGCCTCGATCCCGTGGCCGGCCACGAGCAGCGGGGAACGCGTCCGGTTGTGATTGTCTCTACTGCGCCGTTCAACGCGCTGACCGGGACGCCGGTGGTGCTGCCCGTCACGACCGGCGGGGACTTCGCGCGCCGGCGCGGTTTCGCGGTTTCTCTCGACAATGCCGGTACCCGGACGAGAGGGGTGATCCGCTGCGACCAGCCCCGCGTTCTCGATCTTGCTGCCCGGAACGGAAGGCGGCTGGAGGCCGTCCCGGAGGCGGTCATGGACGAGGTGCTCGCCCGCCTCGCGGCGATCCTGGCATAGGCCGGAAGGCGGCAGGTCGATGAATTCGTCGAAGTCCCCAATGCGATCCGATGGTTTGCGATGATGGATGACGAGGCGCTGAGAGAGAAGCTCGCCAAGGTTGAGGCGCTGTTCCGCCGGGCCGCCAGTCCGGGAGAGAAGGCGGCGGCGGGTGCCGCGATGGACCGGCTGCATGACCGCCTGGGCAGCCGGGACAGGCCCCCAGACCCGAAGGAGGAGTATCAGTACTCGCTGCCGGACACGTGGTCGGTGAGGCTGTTCATCGCGATCTGCCGCAAGCACGGGGTGCACCCCTACCGCTATGCCAGGCAGCGGCGGACGACGGTCATGGTGCGCGTCCGCAAGCGGGAGTTCGACCGCGTGGTGTGGGAGGAGTTCACCCGGCTTCACACGGAATTGGAGGATTATTTCGAGGGCGTCACGGACCACCTGATCACCCGTGCCATGGGTTCCGACGGCGACGACAGCGCCATCGTCCAACGGCGGTTGCCGGGTTAGGCGGGCGACTTTGCGATCGGAACCAGGGCGTTCTCCCTGCGCCGCGTCTACGACGTGAAGGGCGGCCCCTTCCACGGTGCTCAGGTGAGGGGCAACCTGTGGGATGTCAGGTTCACGATTTCTCTGGACGAGACGTTGGTGGCCCGGGCGAACAAGCGGCTGATCAGCCTTCGGGACACCCATGCCATAGAAGTCGTGCAGGACGACGATTCGTCGGAGCTGTTCTCGGTCGTCGCCATGATCGTCATTCTCTTGCACAACAGGCGGAAAAGAGACGAAGACGAGGAAGAGCGCAGCAAGCGACTGAAACGGGCATTCGACGACGACCACGTTTGAACGCCCTGGAGTGCCGCCAGGTTGCGATACGCAAATCGGCGATTCGGTTGATGCTCCCCGGTTGGACGCGCATGGTCGTGAGGCTCATCGCGCTGCCGGCGGGCCCCGCTCGACACGGCAGCCCTACCGCGCTGAGGGCCCCGCGCGGCGTTCGTCGTACGATCGTTGCCGCCTCCACGATCAGGACCAGGATGCGGCGCCTGCCGACGAGGGCGCTGCCACAGGATATGCCCGGCTCGCCCGAGCACGCAGTCGGGCAGTTGACGTTTTCCGCTGTTTCACCGCGCCCGAATTCCAGCAACACGCTCATGGACGATACGGCGGATCGAGGCGTTCTTGCGGCAGGAACTTCGCAGCACTATGAATGGCTTGGTTGTACCTTTTCGTGCCTGACGAGCGCCCTCAGGCAGTAATCGTGCAAGCGTTTTCTAGAGGACATCACCATGAGATCCGCCGCCGTCGCCCTGGGCACTGCACTGCTGTCGATGACGGCCGGCTGCGTCGGCACGTCGGATGACGCTCCCCGCATGGAGGAGATCGAGCTCAACGACACCCTGAAGCGTTTCAAGACCACGACCGGCTTCGTCGACGGGGTGCTGACGGTCGAGGCGCACCGCCGGGACGGGAGCACCCGGACCCTCACCAGCGCCCGGCATCTCGAAGCCGAGTGGGGGCTTTATGCGCCGGCGCCGCCCATCCTGGGCTTCGTCAGCCGGGAGTTCCTGCTCTCGGAAAACCGCCACGACGGACGGACCCTGCTCTATGCGCTGGTCGAGTGGGACGACACCGACCCCGACGACTACATGGCCTTCGGCTGGTGGATGCACCTTCCTGTCGGGACCTCGTTCCGGGAACTGGAAGCGGGGGAACTCGGCGTGTTCATGGACGGCCCCGAGCTGGACCTGTCCAATCCCCCCGCGCTGCCGGTGAGCGGAACGGCGACCTACCTGGGTGTCATCGGCGGTCTCTACGAGTACCGCTACGGCAGCGGCTGGCGCGAGGAGTTGCAGGAGGAGAGCCAGTACGTCGAGTTCAGCGCTCCCGTCGAATTGACCGCGGACTTTTCCGGCGCGTCGATTGCGGGGTGCATCGGCTGCGCGGGAGACATCACGGCAGAGACGCTTCACCTGTATCCCATCGTGGCCTGGCGGGGGCCGCCACCGGACGCCCTGCCCGCCGATTACGAGATCCATCTTGGCCGCGCGTCCTTCGAGGCGAACGGCACGTTCGAGAACACCGACATCGAGGTGATCCACCCGGAGCGGGACGTGACGCAGGCCGAGGGCGTTTGGGGCGGACAGTTTTCCAACGCTCAGGATTCGGACGGCAATCCCCGCCGGGTCGTGGGCCTCGCCGACGTCCGCTTCGATGAATCCGACGGCAGCAACGGCAGCTTCCTGGGCGGCTTCTCCGCCCTTACGCCGGCGACCCTGGCGCCCCCGGACAGCGAGACGCCTTGACGCCCCGACCGCGACGGTCGCGGTGGAGGCCCCGACAAGTCAGGGGCGCGGACGCCGGCTTGAGAATTCCACAACGGCCGAAGGTGCCTCCTTGCGCCGTGCACATGCGATACGCGGCAGTGCCGGGGGGAGGAAGCTGGTGTAAGTTCTGTCGACTGATCGATTGTCGAGGGGAAGTGTTCCATGGCTTCGGTTGAGATCGACGAGTCCAGCCTCACCAAGGGTCAGGCGCGCAAACTTTCCGCGTTGCGCAAGTCCGTCGGCGACGAGATCGCCGACCGCACCTTCCTCGAATGGCTGGCGTTGCAGCCGGCGTCGGGAACAGCGCCGGACGCGAACGCCACCATGATCGTGGATACCCTCTGGCCGCTGGTGCAGCAGGGCACGCTCGCAATCCCGCGCGGGGGCTACCGGATCAGGCGCGGACGCGGGCGGATCATCGTCGAACCGGCGAAGCCGTAGCGGGCGCGCCACTCGGAGCGCCGGCCGCCGCGGTGACGTCATGGGCGAGGCGGCGAGCGGCGACACCCTGGAGATCTCGGTCACCATCGCGGAGGCGTCGCTGCCTGACACGTCGCCGGGACGGCTTCTATGGGACGTAACCGCACCGCCGGGACCATGATCGATCGCGGCCCCTACCGGGTTCCATCTACCAGCGTCCTGATCGCCTTCGAGAGCGCTGCGAGGCACGGCAACTTCTCGCATGCGGCGCGGGAGTTGCACACTTCGCAGTCCGCGATCAGCCGCTACATCGCGAGTCTCGAGAGGCATCTGTCCGAACGGCTGTTCGACCGCTCCCGTGTCGGAGTGAGCCTGACGGACGCGGGGCAGCGCTACTACGAAGCCGTCCTGATCGGGTTCGGTGCTCTTCGTGACGGGGCAGCGGAAGTCGCGGCCCTCTCGGGGGCCGGTCCGCCGGAGGTGGCGATCGCGTGCCCGGACGAGGTCTCGCACCTCTTCGCGATGCAGCGGTTCGATGCGCTGGGGGCGGCGCTCGGGGATGAGGTCCGGATCCGCATCCTCGCCCGTGCCGATTCTCAGGTGCCCCCGCCGCCCGAACCCTCCGCCGATGTGCTGCTGACCTGGGACGCAGACACCGCCACACCCAAGGACCGCGTGACGATCACCAGGGAGGCAGTAGGCGCCTTCTGCTCGCCGGGCTACGCCTCGGCTCATGCACAAGTCCTGAACGGGCCCGTCGCGGGCTGGGGAGTGCTGACCTTTCTCGCTCTCGACGTCTCCGACGAGGGCGGGGCCACGTGGGAACACTGGTTCGAGGCTGTCGGCCGTCCGGCGTCCGCGCCCCGGTACGAAGTCGTCGGCAGTCACGCCCATGCGCTGGAGGAGGCCGTTGCCGGCCGCGGCCTCGTGCTCGGCTTCCGGCATCTGATCGGCCGACATGTGGAGGCCGGCACGCTGATCATGCAGGGCGGCGGCTTCGTCGAGACCGGCAGGTGCTTCCATGCCGCGCTCACCGCGAAGGGGCGCGAGAATCCGTCGGCACGGGCGTGCCTGGCCTTCTTCGCCGGGGCCTCGAAGCATCGGGCGGGCGGCTGGGACGAACCGTGAGTGATTGGCGGCAAGGGCGGGTTGATCGAGACAGGAATCGACAATCAGGACGCGTCTCATGGATCCGGGTGAGCGGACGTTTCGTCGACAGCAACGCCGCGGAGTTCGCGCAGGCGATCGGAGCCGCCACCGGCGGCCGTGTCCGGCCGGCTTTACAATAGTTGGATATCCGTAGCCTGGGGGCCGCGCCTGCCCTGCGTTACCATCACGCTCACCTGCTGGCCTTCCTCCAGCGCATCCAGACCCGCCCGGTCAAGAACACTCGCGTGCAGGAACACGTCCGCGTCGCCGTCGTCGGGGACGACGAAGCCGAAGCCCTTGCCGGCGTCGTAGAACTTGACCACGCCGCGCCGCTCCTCCGCCGCAGCGTCGTGGTGCCGCCCGTACTGCGGCGCGCCGTGCCTCCGTGCGTTGTGCTCCACCGGGACGGACATCGCGGTCGATGTGTCGACGGCGATGATGGAGGATACCGCCGGGCCGCGCCGCTCCTCCGCCACCTCGCAGGTGACACTCGCGCCCGTGGGAAGCGTCTCGTAGCCCGCGCTCTCGACAACCGAGGCATGGCAGAACACGTCGGCCGAGCCGTCGACGGGCGCCAGAAAGCCGAAGCCCTTCGCTGGAACGAACCACTTGACCGTCGCCACCAGGCGTCGTCCGGCAGCAGGGGGCTGCTCGCCGAATTCGGGGTCGCGCTCCCCATGCGCGGACTTCCCGGTCCCGCTCCGATCAGGGGACGCGGTCGAGGTATCCACCTCTTGGATCTGCCAGACCTGCAGGCCTTGCCGGCCCTCGACGACCTCGCAGGTAACCGTTGCGCCCACGGGGAGCGTCTCCCAACCCGCACGGCCCAGTGCGGACGCATGGCAGAAGATGTCGCCCGAGCCGTCTGCGGGTGTGAGGAAGCCGAACCCCTTCGCCGGGTTGTACCACTTGACGGATGCGATCACCGTCGCGCCGGGGATCGCCCCTGAATCGCTCTCATACATGCTGATGAATCTGCCTTCGTTGAACTGACGAACCGGCCCGCGGCGACATCTGCGTCGTTCCCAGGCCCCGGCTGCGACTGCCGCCGGGCGCCGATGATAACGACGGCCGGCTTGGCGCGACAGACGCCGTATACCCAACAAGCGTTCTCTCGAACGCCCCCGCATGGCGGTGGCACCGGCGGCCATGCGCCTGCCTGCCTTCGCCTCACGTCGCCTTCGCCGACTGCCGCCGTGTGCGCGGACGCCGCCGAGAGCGTGAGGCCGGCCGGGACCGGGGCGGCGGGGGCGGCGCTGCGGAGCGTGTCCCCGCCGTCGGCAGCCATCACCGGGGGAGACGGGATCATGCGGACCGGCCGGATGTTCCATCGCGACGCGCAGACGTTTCTGGTGCACCTGTTCGGGCGAGGCCTCGAGGACAGCCGCTACGTGGTCGAGACGTACCGCTCGCGTCCCGACGGTCAGATCGAGCCCGTCGAGCCGGAGCAGTCCAGGACGAAGGGCCGACGCAAGCAAGGGCGCACGATCGCGAGCCTGGCCGCCGTGAAGAAGCTGCGGCCCGAGCGCGACGAGATCATCGTGTGCACGGCGCTGAACCTGAAGGCCTCAGGCATCCAGTACTGGGGGGCGTCCGCCGTCGGCTTCCTGGCCACGCGCCATGCGCGCTGAGCGGCGTGGCCGGTCATGCCGCTCAAGGACCCGATGAAGGTAAAGCAGGCGCGGGATCGCCGCCACCGCCAGCGCCACGCCGAACGAAGTGCGAGCGGAACTTGCACCCGTTGCGGCCGCGTTCCTCCCGAGCCTGGCCTGAAGGTGTGCGGAGGTTGCGCCGAGAAGCGCCGCGCCGCCGAGCGCGCCCGCCGTGCCAGAGCCCGGCAGCAGGGGATGCCATACCGCGGCCGCGATCCGGAGCTGTGCCGCAGAGCCGACCGCGCCGGCGACAGGCGCCGCCGCCGGGCGCGGCAGGAGGCGGGATTATGCACGTCATGCGGCCGCCGCCGGCCGGCGGACAACCGCTCCGTCTGCGAGCCATGCCGCGAGGCCAGACGTGTCCTCGACCGTCGGCGTTATGACGCGCGCAGAGCCGCCGGCCGCTGCGTGCGCTGCACGCAGCCCACGGTCGGAGGCCGGTCGCGCTGCGGCCGATGCCTCGCGCTGGAGAAGGCGCGCGTCTGTTCGGAGCAAAAGAGCGCCGCCAGCAAGCGGCGCTACAACATGCGACGCGCCCAGGGCATTTGCGTAGACTGCAAGGCGCAAACGGGTGGCGCAGCCCGCTGTGAGCGCTGCGCATATCGGTCCAACTCCCGCGCGCCCGAGCGGCACCTGGCGGCGCTCTGGCCGCCGCAGATCACCGTGATCGAGGTGCAGACCTCGCGGGAGCTGGGAACCTTCGAGACGGAGGCCGAGGCAGCCGCCTGCCTCGCCTTCGCCAAGCTGCGGCCCGACCAGGTCGAGTTCCTCTCCAACGTGCCGCTGATGGCCCTCCTGCCGCCGTGAGCACGGCCTTGCCGCAGAAAGGCCGTGGACCAGGTCGTTCGGCAACTTCCCGATCCAGGATCGGTTTCGGCGCCGCGGCGGCCACAGGCCGTGCGGTCCGCGGGGGCCTCGGGAAACCGGCCACCGCCGGACCGGGCCGCAGGCGAGAGGAAGGAGAGCTTGAAGGAGGGTGAACGGAGGAGGTCAAGAGAGCGATCGCCCCGTTCGGCAACCATCGTCAGAACTCGCACGTGAAGGAGCACGATCATGAGTTTCGGACTGAACCGCGCAGAAGTCATCGGCCGCCTGGGTGCGGACGTCACCATCAACAGCCTCGCCTCCGGCGGGCGCGTCGCCAACATGAGCATCGCGACCGATGAGTCGTACATCGACAGGCGTGCCGGCGGCGAGCGCATCGACAAGACAGAGTGGCATCGCGTCGTCACCTTCCAGGACGGGCTGATCGACATGCTGGCGAAGCACGCGAAGAAGGGCCGGCTGATCTACGTCGCGGGCAAGATGCAGACCAGGAAGTGGCGCAAGGACGGCGAGGACTCGGATCGGTTTTCGACCGAGATCCTGCTCGTTCCCGGTGGGCGCGTGCAGCTTTTGGACAAGCCTGCCGGCACCAACGGCAACGGCGCCCAGGCCGCGAACGGCGAGGCGGCGGAGGCCGCAGCCGGCACCGGCGAGACGGCAGACGGCGAGCCGCTTCCGTTCTAGCGACCCTCCCCGCAGCGGGCCTTCCCCGCCCTCTCGCTCCAGAGCCCGCCCCGCGTTCCTCCCGCGCGGGGCGGGCTTTTTCGTGCAGCCTGATCCGAGTCTTCCACTGGCCGGACGGCGGGGCTTGCGCTTCGCGCACCGCCTGCCGTCCCGGCGCCGGCGAGAGGCCGGTCGAGGCCGGGACCGGGGCGCGTCCCACGCAGCAGTCAGCGAGGTCCTCATGCTCCCCATCCCCGCTCACGGTCCCGGCTTTGCCGGTTCCCGCCCTTGCCCGAAGTGCGCGCCATGAACGCATCCGCCGTCGCCGCCGCGCTCGCCGAGCGCGCCGAAGAGGTCTGCCGCCGATACCTGCCCTACGGCCGACGCCGGGGCCGGTACTGGGTCGCGGGCGACCTCGACGGCGGGCGCGGCCGATCCCTCTACGTCCGCCTCGCGCCCCCCGGTACGCCCGGAAAATTCAGCGATGCGGCCACGGCCGAACATGGCGACCTTCTCGACATCAACCGCCACCGCATCAACGCGCCGACGCTGCGCGCGGCGCTCGACGAGGCCCGCGCCTTCCTCGCCCGGCCGGCTGCCCCGGCTCCGGGCTCGGGCGACGCCTACGACGCCACCGAGGCGGCACGCCGCCTCTGGCGCCGCTGCCGTGCCATCGACGGCACCCATGCCGAGGCCTACCTCGAGGCGCGCGGTCTTGAGCGCTGCCGCTTCGCGGCTCTCCGCTTCCATCCTGGCCTCTTCTACCGCGACGGCGGCGGCGTGCGCCGCCTGCCTGCGATGGTCGCCGCCGTCACCGCTCGCGATGGCGACATCATCACCGGCGTCCATCGCACATGGTTGGACCCTCGGCGTCCCGAGAAGGCGAATCTCTCATCGCCGCGCAAGGCCCTCGGACGGATCTACGGACATGCCGTCCGCTTCCGCCGCCCCGCCGACGGAGCTTCGCTCCTCGTCGGCGAGGGCATCGAGACGGTGTTGTCGCTGGTGACCGCCTCACCCGAGATCACCGCCGCCGCCGCGCTGTCTGCCGGCAGCCTCGGCGCGTTCGCGCCTCCGCCCGGCGTCACGCGGCTGGTGATCGCGCGCGACAACGACCCCGAGGGAGAGCGTGCCGTCGAGCGCCTCGCCCGGCGCTGCGCGCGGGCGGGCGTCGCCGCCACCGTCATCGTGCCTCGCGGTGCTGACTTCAACGAGGATCTCCTCGCCTTCGGTCCCGCCGCGCTCGCCGCCTGGACGGCGGCCGCGCTCGCAGACCGGGAGCCCGGGTGAAGCGGGCAAGGGGCAAGCCGCATGGAGAGCAGAGAGAGTCCTCTCCGCATCGGCAGCACGCTACGGGGAGAAGACCATGAGCAGCTACATCGGGTTCCGGCGGGTGGGCGAGAACGAGGCTCGCGTCTATCAGGACGGCGACCACGTCGGTGACGTCTATCGCCAGGACGACATCCTCAACCGCGGCGAAGTGTTCTACGTGGTGCACCTGTCGGAAGATCCTCGCGGTCCCGTCAGGGTGCACGAGCGCCATCGCGTCCGCGAGGTCGCACGGCACCTGCTCGACACCCATCCGATGCTGTGAGCGGTGACGAGCGTCACCGGCAGTGTCATCGGCAGCTCCGGGAGCGGCTCGCCCTCGATCCCGTTGCCCGGCCCGCAGCCGGCACCGCGCCTCCCATCGCCTCGACGGTGCCACGCCGCTCTTGCAGGAAACAGAAACAAGGGGTCCGTCCGTCGTGATGTCCGAGGATGTCACGCGTGCTCGCGGCAGCAACCCCTGCGGGTCCTCCAGTCGCTCCGCTCCTTCCGGCCTTCCCCAAGACCTCCTAAGACCGGCCGTGAAGATGCCCGACCGTGAAGTCGGCTCGCCTGAACTCTCCAACGCCTCGCCTGAGGCGCACCGGCCCCTCTCGCGGGGCCGGCGCGTCGGCCCGGCGCTAGCAGTTCTTGAGAAGGCCAACTCGTAACGCGGCCAGTCTCCAAGGCGGCGCGCCGGGCCTCCCAGGATCAAAGAGCGCCGACTTCCGCACCATCGGGCATCTTCCGCACCAAGACCGGTCCAAGGAGCTCTAGGGGAAGGTGCTGCCACTGCGCGCGCGTGAATCAAGAAGGACATCACGACGGGGCACAGGGTCCCGGAGGTTGAACCAACAGGAGATCGTCATGATCGACACCACAAGCGCTACCGCATCAGCTTCTTCCACTGCAACTGTCTGCGAGAGCATGGCCCTTT
>JAJEEP010000015.1 GCA_022820945.1 Alphaproteobacteria bacterium
CTGTCGCCATCATCCGCGCGGAGGTGGAGGGCCCGCCAGACCGGCCGCACCCCCGCACCGTCACATCGGTGCCGGTGGACCCGTGGAACCCCGCAGAGTTCCCCTTGTCCCGCTCGTCCGACCCGATCCCAGCCGATCCCGCCGAATCCCACCAAATGGAGCCCGGCGAACGCTGGCCAGAGATTAGGCCGCGGGTGTATCGCACCAGCCCCACATCGATCCTGTCCCTCGGGCCGGCGTGAGGCGCGGGCGCTTTATTCATTTCCCTCAACGGCGGGCGCTGACTCTTTCACTTCCCTCAGACGCCGGGCGCGAACTCCGTTCGCTTGGCTTACGCGCCTTCGGCGCGGCGCGCAGTCGCGCGCTCCGGGCCGCTGCGCAGCCCGGTCCACCCTATGGGCAACTCCTTGTCTGTTGCCGCGTGCGGTGGCGGGATGGACTGTCAGGTGATTGCCGTCTCAGGCCACATCAGGCAGGGGGCGGGCGGTGGGGGCCGTCGGTGGATACCCCGATCGCCACGGCTGCCTCGTGGAGACGCCGGTCGAGCGTTGCCAGCGGCAGGCTGCGGCGAAAGGCGACCTCCAGATAGGCGGCGTCGTAGACGGAGAGCGCCTGTTGGCGCGCCAGCTCCATAAGCAGCGATCCATCGTGCGCGTCGTCGATGGCAATCCCTAGCGCCAGACTGTCGTCGAGGGTATCCGAGACCTGCTGCGGGCTGATGCGGCCGCGCCGCTCGTTCATCAGCAGCGCGTTGCGCAGCTCATACCACCAGATGCGGGGAACGACGACGCCTTCCTCCGCGACCCTGGGTACGGAGGCAGGTTTCGTCTTTGCCCGTGACGCCACAGCCTCCTCGCTCTCCAGGATCTCTCGCAGAAGGTGCCGCGTCACGTAGTCGTCGACCTGCTCGCATTGGGCGATGCCCTTCCGCAGGGTGGGGATCGCGACGTTCTCGAGGGCGAGGTCGCAGTCGAGAATCTCCTTCACGTCCTCGCCGATCATGAGCTTGCCGAGGTCCTGCAGGTTGGGAAGGCCCTCGAGGAACAGGATACGCTCAATGAGCTCGTCCGAGTGCTTCATCTCGTCGATGGATTGTTCGTACTCGTACTTCGCGAGCCTCGCGACGCCCCAGTTCCCGAGCATCCGCGAGTGCAGGAAACACTGGTTGATCGCGGTCAGCTCGTTCTTGAGCACCGCATTGAGATACTTGATGACCTTGGGGTACCCTTCATGAATTCCTCCACTCGTTCCTACGTGACCGGAGCAGACGGTTTCAGACGAAGCGCAATCCCGTCGCCGATGAGTAATTGCGGCCCCACCTTTAGACGTAGTAATAGTACATAGTGTAGGTGGCAGCATGAAATAAAATGCTTCAGATGGTTTATTTTCTAATATAATTCTACGAATTACTTGAAATATTATTGAAATCTGTTCCCATTATTATTGGAAATAGGAATGAATAGAGTTTCCCGACGCAACAATTTCAGTATTGCGACTGGCTGTCATTTCCATCGAGATGGTGGAAAGATTGTGGTTCGACACGACCCTCGGCGCCGATCGGCGTTCCAACGTGTTGAGGTGGCCAAGCATTAGGGGGCCAATGTTCCAAACTTAACGACAAGCTTGTGCCATCGCATTGCGTTCGCGCCTCGGTGCTGACACTTTCGCACCGCAAATCAGGCTTGGGCGCCGGCGGGAGGCGGGCATGAAGGGTTACGACGGCTACACCACTATGACGTTTGCGCGGGAGCGGCGCGTGCTCACCGTGACGCTCAACCGGCCCGACGTGCTCAACGCCGTGAGCGCGGCTATGCACGCCGAGATGGCGCGGCTCTTCTACGACATCGCCGCAGACGGCGAGACCGATATCGTCGTGCTCACCGGCGCGGGCCGCGCCTTCTGCGCCGGCGGCGACATCGACTGGCTCCAGGCCGCAATCGACGATCCTACGATCTTCGACGGGATCGCCGTCGAGGCGAAGCAGATCGTGTTCGGCCTGCTCGACCTGGAGAGGCCCGTCATCTGCCGCCTGAACGGCGATGCGGTGGGGTTAGGGGCCACGGTCGCGCTCTTCTGCGACATCGTCATCGCGTTCGAAGACGCGCGGATCGGCGATCTGCACGTCAACATCGGGCTCTCGGCCGGCGACGGCGGGGCGATCATCTGGCCCCAGCTCATCGGTTACCCGCGCGCCAAGGAGTTCCTGATGACCGGCCGGCTGATCGACGGCGCCGAGGCCGCGTCGATGGGGCTCGTGAACGAGGCGGTGCCGCTTGACGAGCTCGATGCCCGCACAGACCGCATGGTGGGCAAGCTGGAGCGGGGCGCCACCCAGGCGATCCGCCTCACCAAGGTCTCCATCAACGTGGGCCTCAAGCAGCTCGCGCACGCGATGATGGACGCCTCCATCGCCTACGAAACGCTCACCAACGTCTCCGCCGATCACCGCGAAGGGCTCGCGGCTTTCCGCGAGCGGCGCAAGCCCACCTTCGACCAGAGCCGGTAACGGCGATGACACGTGCCACGGCCGCGCAGGCCGACAGTGGAGCGCTACCGGGATGGGATCTCTCCGACCTCTACCCTGCGCCTGATTCGGACGAGCTGCGGCGCGATCTGCAGCAGGCGGCTGCGGCGGCCGAGGCGCTGCACGAGGAGTTTTCGGGCCGCGTCGCCGATCTCGACGGCGAGGCGTTGGGTGTCCTGATCGCCCGCTACGAGGCTGTCCAGGAGACTCTGGGGCGGCTCACGAGCTACGCCTACCTCGTCTACTGCACGGCGATGGATGACG
This sequence comes from Alphaproteobacteria bacterium, assembly GCA_022820945.1. GTDB lineage: Bacteria > Pseudomonadota > Alphaproteobacteria > UBA828 > UBA828 > WTGU01. The sequence goes on from JAJEEP010000015.1 coordinate 2,789, forward strand.
CCGAGACGGCACAGTTCTTCCAGACCGTGCGGGAGGAGACCACGACCGTCGAGAGCCGGCTGCTCTTCCTCACGCTCGAGCTCAACCGGATCGAGGACGACGCACTCGCGGCAAAGCTGCAGGCGCCCGCGCTCGCCCGCTACGCGCCCTGGGTGCGGGACGTGCGCAGCTTCCGCCCCTTCCAGCTCCCGGATGAGGTGGAGCGGCTCCTGCACGAGAAGCAGGTCGCGGGCCGCGCGGCCTGGATGCGCCTCTTCGACGAGACCATGGCGGCGCTGCGCTTCCCCGTGCGCGGCGAGGCGCTTACCAGCGCCGATGCGCTCAACCTGCTCTCGGACAAGGAGCGCGCGGTGCGCAAGGAGGCGGCGCAGGCGTTGGGGACCGTGCTCGGCGAGAACGTGCGCACCTTCGCGCTCATCACCAACACGCTCGCCAAGGACAAGGAGATCGAGGACCAGTGGCGCGGCTTCGAGCGGGCGATCTCCGCGCGCAATCTCGGCAATCGGGTCGAGGACGAGGTGGTGGACGCGCTGATCGCGGCCGTTGAGGACTCGGCGCCCAACCTCGCCCATCGCTACTACGCGCTCAAGGCGCGCTGGATGGGCGTGGACCGGCTCGACTATTGGGACCGCTCCGCGCCGCTGCCTGAAGACGACGACCGGCTCATCGGCTGGGACGAGGCGGCGGAGACCGTGCTCACGGCCTACCGCGCCTTCTCGCCCGAGTTGGCGGCCGTCGGCCGGCGCTTCTTCGAGAACGACTGGATCGACGCGCCGGTCCGCCACGGCAAGTCGCCGGGCGCCTTCGCCCATCCCACCGTGCCGGGCGCGCATCCCTACCTGCTGCTCAACTACAAGGGCAAGACGCGGGACGTGATGATCCTGGCCCACGAGCTCGGCCACGGGGTCCATCAGGTGCTGGCGGGCGGGCAGGGCCTCCTGATGGCGGAGACCCCGCTGACGCTGGCCGAGACCGCCTCGGTCTTCGGCGAGCAGCTCACCTTCCGCGCTCTGCTGGACGCCGAGAGCGACCCTCAGCGCCGCCGGGTCATGCTCGCCGGCAAGGTCGAGGACATGCTGAACACCGTGGTGCGCCAGATCGCCTTCTGCGCCTTCGAGCGGCGCGTGCACGAGGAGCGCCGCTCAGGCGAGCTCACGCCCGACCGCCTCTCCGAGCATTGGCTCGCGGTCCAGAGCGAGAGCCTGGGTCCCGCGCTCCGCTTCCACGACGAGTACCGGCACTACTGGACCTACATCCCGCACTTCATCCACGCGCCGTTCTACGTCTACGCCTACGCCTTCGGCGAGTGTCTGGTGAATGCGCTCTACGCGGTCTACCGGGCCGAGCCCGCGGGCTTCGAGCAGAAGTATCTCGACATGCTGCGCGCCGGCGGCAGTCTCCGGCACCGGGAGCTTCTGGCCCCCTTCGGCCTCGATGCGTCGGATCCTGTGTTCTGGTCCCTGGGCCTCGACGTGATCGCCGGCTTCGTCGACGAGCTGGAGGCGGCGCTCTGACAATGCGACGCCGCCATGCGGCAAGCAGTCGATGGATGGAGCTGGCGTCGTGAGTTCCCGACCTACGGATCGTCGAGGGTCTTGTCGTGCTCTCCAACGTTGCGAAGGATGCAGGTTCCGTCCGCAACTTCGAACGACAGCCGCATTCCCCTACTGACGCGTATCGCCCAAGTGTTCTTGCGAGACCTGACTTTCTCAAGTCTTCGGCCGGGAGGCAGTTCGTCGCGCATCAGGAGATCGGCAAGCGCGTGTTCAACCGCCCTCTGATTCTGCCGGTTAAGTCGGTTGTAGGCTTTTCTGAAGCGCGGTAAGCGCTTCACTCTCGTGATACCGAGGACCACCGCTTAGCGGCTTCTCAGATCGGCGACAAGTTCCTCTATGTTGTCGAACGCCTCGCCCTCGGGCTCTTCAAGGTCCGCGTCATGTTCGATAACAGCCCATCGCAGGTCTACCAGGGTATTGTGTAGCCTCTGGAGTGTAGCAATTGCCTCCTCGTTGCTGTCGGACACGTCCTCAGCATGCCCTGCGGGGAGCGTCGAGCGGTCCAACACTTGAAGGGCACGAATGGTCGCCTTTACGGCGGCCTCCGCCGAAAGCGACTTAGGCGTCAATTCGCCCGTCGGATCGACCGGCTCCTCATACCCCCCGGACTCGGTGAGGCGAGCAAGAACTTGGCTGCATACCTTTTGGGCGGTTTCGGCGTTATTGCGCACGTCAGTTGCAACATCGATAACTGCATCCACCGCGCGCAAATAGTCCAGTGAAAACTGCGAGTCTGCTTCCACCTTTCTGTAGATGACCTCCAACAACGGAATGCAGGTTTGCATTGCTCGCATATTGTGTTCCCATTCGCCGGGACAGGCCTTTCTATCGGGCGACCGCGTCCTTCTGTTGCCACTCAACTCCACGATGGTCATGTGATGCTTCAGCGCCCATCGTTACACACGCTGTGCGCATGAGGCACGTGGAAAACGCTCATCGATCGCACCGCCCCTCCCACGCCATGCGTACTTGAGCGCGGACGTGGGCGCAAACAGCGTATTGGAAGGGGTTCGCCGCTACTCGGCTTGGCTCCTCAGAGGAACACCGTGCCGCCGTCCACCATCAGGGTCTGGCCGGTGACCAGCTTGCTCGCGTCGGAGGCGAGGTAGAGCACGGTGCCGACCAGATCGTCGGTTTCGAGGTTCTTCTGCAGGCTCTGGCCGGTGGCGACGGCCTGAAGCAGCTTGTCCTTCTTCTCCCCGAAGAATTCGTCGGTCCCCTCGGTCAGCACCGCGCTGGGTGCAATCGCGTTGACCCTGATCCAGTCGCGCCCCAGCTCGCGGGCGAGCGCGCGGGTCATGCCGATCACCGCCGCCTTCGAGGTCGCGTAGTGGAGCCCGAAGGGCATGCCGTAGACCGCAGCCAGCGAGGCGACGTTGACGATGGAGCCGCCGCCCGCCTCGCGCATGGCCGGCACGCACGCCTTGGTGCATTGCCAGACACCGCGCACGTTGACGGCCATGGTCTTGTCCCACTCGTCCTGCGCGATCTTGTCGAAGCGTCCGCCCTGGATGTCGCCGTAGAGTGCCGCGTTGTTGATCAGCACGTCGATGCGCCCGAACTCGGCGACCGCGTGCTTGGCCATGGTCTCGCAGCTCGTCATGTCGGCGGCGTCGAGCGCGATGCCGGTCACGCGCCCGTTGGTCTTGCCGATGGCTTCCACCGTCCCGGCCGTGTCGCGAATGTCGGCGGCGACCACCGCTGCGCCCTCGCGCGCCAGCGCCTCGCAATAGGCGCGGCCCAAGCCCCGCCCGCCACCGGTGACGACGGCGACCTTCCCTTCAAGCTGTGCCATGGGTCTCCCGCTTCTCTCGAATGCTCGTGCCAGCCCGGCCTGGCTCCCGGCGAGCCACGACATAGGCCACAACGAGCGCCGCCGCAAGCCGCCCCTCCAGTTGCGTTCGGCAACCGCACCTTTCGTCGTGCATAGTGCTGTCGCAGGTCCGTCTCTGACGGCCCTGCGACAGGCCGCGACCGCGGCCCGCCGCGCTAGCGGCGCCCTCGCGGAGGCGCCGGCCGAAGGTCGGCTGCCGTGAGCGACAAGAGTGAGAGCGTTTCCGCGTGCAGCGGAAACGCTCTAATATGCCGCCCGCAAGCCCGAGAGCTGGAGGAAACGATGGCGACCGAGATCGTGGAGCTGCCGGAAGGGATCGCGCGCACGCTGCGCCGCAAGGACGACGACGGCGTGACGACGCTCACGCTGAACCGGCCCAAGTCGGGCAACAGCCTCTCCCACCGGCTGGTGCACGAGCTGCAGGACACCCTGGACGAGATCAGGGACGACCGCTCCGTCCGCGTGGTGATCCTGGCGGCTGCGGGGCGGCTTTTCTGCACCGGCCACGACCTCAACGAATCCGTCGAGGCCATGAAGGCGCCGGAAACCAAGCGCGAAGCCACCGCGACCTGCTCGCGCATGATGCAGAGCCTGATCGGCCTGCCCCAGCCGGTGATCGCCAAGGTCCACAGCATCGCCACCGCCGCCGGCTGCGAGCTGGTGTCGAGCTGCGACCTGGTCTACGCCTCGGCGGAGGCCAAGTTCGCTACCCCCGGCGTGAACATCGGCTTCTGGTGCCACTCGCCGCAGGTGGCGGTGAGCCGCGCCATCGCGCCCAAGCACGCGATGCAGATGCTGCTTACCGGCCAGATGGTGGACGCCGAGACCGCGTTCCGCATGGGGCTGGTCAGCGAGGTCGTGGAACCCGACAAGCTCAACGAACGGGTGGAGGAGGTCGCGCGCCATATCGCGTCGAAGTCGGCCTACGCCATCGCCCAGGGCAAGCGGTCCTTCTATCGCCAGCTGGAGATGGACCGGGGCGATGCCTACGACTACGCCGGCGAGGTGATCTACCGCACCATCCAGGCGGACGACGCGCGCGAGGGCATCACGGCCTTCCTTGAGAAGCGCGACCCGGTCTGGCAGGACAGCTAGGAACGCGTTGTCCTATGTCGCGCCTTGCGTTCAATCCGCTTCCGGACGGCTTACGTTGCGCAGTGGTGTCTTAACCGGGATGTGCCGCTGAGCTTCGACCCTGGCGAAGCCTACCAATTCGACTGGAGCCACGAGCACGCGCGTCTGGCAGGGGCGACGACCCGCGTGAAGGCGGCACAGATGCGGCTCTGCTACAGCCGGTCGCGCGCTCATACGCGCGCCGGATCACAATATGGAGGCCGGTCATCTCCTGTGGCGCGCATGAGTGCGCGACGAAGCGTCATGACGTTCTCAACCCAAGTTGGCACTTTTCCGCTTCCTGTGTTCCGTAGCCCATTGATTCAGGATGATATTTTTCTCGGTCGATTCCAACATGGCCCCACATTCTGTGAGATTCTGTCAGCTCATCAGACGGGTCCTCGTGCGGTGGATGGC
>JAJEEP010000093.1 GCA_022820945.1 Alphaproteobacteria bacterium
GGATCGCGCCGCCTTCGGCCTTCAGGTCGAGAAGCCGCGCGGAAATCGCCAAACACGCGCTGTAACGCGCTATAACAGCCCCCGATGCGCCGGGCTCATATATCGACGACAACCGTGTGTCGGTCTCGGCTGTATCGAGCCGGCGATGCTGACCGAAGACCGGGTGCCGCTCGGCGCGCAGCTGGTCGCCCGCTACGCGGCCGACGGGTTGCTGATCAGCCTCGCTTCGCAGCTCGAAGAGGCGCAACCCTGGGCCCAGGAACGACCCCCGATCTACGCCTGACGCCGGGCCAGGCAACGGCGCGCGCCGCCCCCGGTCTGGATATTCGCCGGGGCAGGGACTATGTAGTGTGCTGCAGCGCAGCATGCGCTTTCCGGACCCGGGAGAACACAGAACATGATGGATGATCCGATCGTCATCGTCGGCATGGCGCGCACGCCCATGGGCGGGTTTCAAGGAGCGCTGAAGGACGCGCGGGCCCCCGAACTGGGCTCCGCCGCGATCGAAGCGGCGCTGACACGCGCGGGCGTCGGTGCCGACGAGGTCGACGAGGTCATCATGGGCAACATCCTTTCCGCCGGACAGGGGCAGGCGCCGGCGCGCCAGGCCTCCATCGGCGCCGGAATCCCCGAGGCCGTCGGCTGCACCACCATCAACAAGATGTGCGGCTCGGGCATGAAGGCCACGATGTTCGCCCACGACCTGATTGCGGCCGGCTCCGGCGACATCGTCGTCGCCGGCGGCATGGAGAGCATGACCAACGCACCCTATCTGCTGGACCGCGCGCGGGGCGGCTACCGCATGGGCCACGGCAAGGTGCAAGACCACATGTTCCTCGACGGGCTGGAGGACGCCTACGACAAGGGCAAGCTGATGGGCCATTTCGCGGAGGAGACGGCGCGCACCTATCAGTTCACCCGCGAGCAGCAGGACGAGTTCGCCATCACCTCGCTCACCCGCGCGAAGACCGCGATCGAGGACGGCTCCTTCGACGGCGAGGTGACGCCGGTCACGGTGAAGCACCGCAAGGGCGAGACGGTGGTCGACCGGGACGAGCAGCCGCTGACCGCCGATCTCGACAAGATCCCGACGCTGCGCCCGGCCTTCGCCAAGGACGGCTCGGTGACCGCCGCGAATTCCAGCTCGATCTCGGACGGCGGCGCGGCGCTGGTGCTCATGCGGCGCTCCGAGGCCGAGCGACGCGGTCTCACGCCGGTCGCGATCATCCACGGCCACGCGACGCACGCGCAGGCGCCCGCCTGGTTCACCACCGCGCCGGGGCCGGCACTACGCAAGCTGTTCGAGAAGGTGGACTGGGACGCGGATGACGTGGACCTCTACGAGGTCAACGAGGCCTTCGCGGTCGTTACCATGGCGGCGATGCGCGATCTCGACCTCGACCACGACAAGGTGAACGTGCACGGCGGTGCCTGCGCGCTCGGCCATCCGGTCGGCGCCTCCGGCGCGCGCATCGTCATCACCCTGCTGGCGGCGCTGGAGAAATACGGCCTCAACAAGGGTGCGGCGGCGCTCTGCATCGGCGGCGGCGAGGCCACGGCGCTCGCTGTGGAGCGCCTGCACTAGGGCGCGGGCGATGACTGGCGCGCGCGAGACCATACCGGCCCGGCGCGGCCGGGCGGTCAGGCTCGGCGCGGGCAAGCGACTCCGCCTCATCAACACCCACGGCACCCAGGTGGTGGACACCTGGGCCTTCAACGCCGACGACATGGCCGAGTGCATGTCGATGGAGCACTCGCGCGTCGCCATCGGCGGCGTCTTCCCCAAGCCCGGCGATACCATGGTCACCAACAAGCGCCGGCCCATCCTCACCCTGGTGGAGGACACCTCGCCCGGCATCCACGACACGCTGATCGCCGCCTGCGATCGCTGGCGCTACATCCTGCTGGGCGCAGGCGACGATCACGACAACTGCGAAGACAACCTCCACGACGCGCTCGCGGCCCTGGACCTCAAGGCGCCGAAGACACCGTCCCCCTGGAACATGTGGATGAACATTCCGGTGGGCGAGGGCGGCTCGGTCTCCTTCGAGCCGGGCGTGGCGAGCCCCGGCGACTACGTGGTGCTGCAGGCGGAGATGGACCTGGTGCTCGCCTTCTCCTGCTGCCCGCAGGACATCCTCCCCATCAACGGCGTCGCGTGTAACCCGGTGGACGCCGCCTACGAGCAGCTCTGAGGGCCAAGGCCATGGCAGGGAACGGCATCTTTCTCACCGACGAGCAGCGGATGGTCCGCGACATGGCGCGCGATTTCGCGGCGGGCGAGCTTGCCCCCCACGCCGGCAAGTGGGACCTGAACGGCGGCTATCCCGACGACATCCTGCCCAGGATGGGCCGGCTCGGGCTCATGGGCATGCTGGTGCCGCCCGAGTGGGACGGCGCCGGCGCGGACCATGTGGCCTATGCGCTCGCCATGGAGGAGATCGCGGCCGGCGATGTCGGCACGTCCACGGCGATGAGCGTGAACAACTCGCTGGTCTGCGCAGGCATTCTCAGGGGCGGCTCCGAAGAGCAGAAAGAGCGCTTCCTGCGACCGCTCGCGCGCGGCGACATGCTCGGCTGCTTCTGCCTGACAGAGCCACAGGCGGGCTCCGACGCGTCCAACCTGCGCACCCGCGCGGTGGCGGACGGCAACGGCTACCGGCTGAGCGGCACCAAGCAGTTCGTCTCCAGCGGCTCCAGGGCGGACCTCGCGATGGTCTTCGCCGTGACCGACCCCGACGCCGGCAAGAAGGGCATCAGCTGCTTCCTGGTGCCGACGGACTCCGAGGGCTACACGGTCGCGAGCCACGAGACCAAGATGGGCCAGCGGGCGCACGACACCTGCCAGATCGTCTTCGAGGACGTGCGCCTCACCCCCGACCTCATGCTGGGCGAGCCGGGGCAGGGCTACGCCATCGCGCTCGGCAATCTCGAAGGCGGCCGCATCGGGGTTGCGGCCCAGGCGACGGGCGCCATGCGCGCGGCCTACGAGGCTGCGCTCGACTATGCCAGGGAGCGCACGAGCTTCGGCAAGCCGCTGATCGAGCATCAGGCGGTGGGCTTCCGGCTCGCCGACATGGCGACGGAGATCGAGGCGTCGCGGCTCTTGACGCTGCAGGCCGCGCGGCTGCGCGATGCCGGCGAGCCCTGCCTGAAGGAAGCCTCGATGGCCAAGCTCTTCGCCTCGGAGACCGCCGAGCGGGTCTGTTCCAAGGCGATCCAGACGTTGGGTGGCTACGGCTACCTGAGCGACTTCCCGGTGGAGCGCATCTATCGCGACCAGCGGGTCTGCACCATCTACGAGGGCACGAGCGACGTGCAGCGGCTGGTGATCAGCCGGGCGCTCGCGCGGGAGTAAGGCGATGAGCGACAGTCTCGACTTCTATTTCGACTTCTCGTCGCCTTACGGCTACCTCGCGTCCGAGCGCATCGCCGGGATCGCGGCGAAGCACGGGCGGAACGTCACCTGGCGGCCGATGCTGCTGGGCGCGGTGTTCCAGAAGATCGGCGGCAGCCCCCTGGTCAACCAGCCGATGAAGGGGCCCTACTCGCAGCACGACATGCTGCGCTCCGCGCGCCTGCACGGCATTGCCTTCAACGTCCCCGACAACTTCCCGGTCAACAGCATCGCCGCCTGCCGCGCCTATTACTGGCTGGCGGATGGCGACCCCGCCACGGCGCACGATTTCGCCCGGGCGCTCTATCGCGGCTACTTCGTCGAGAACCGCGACTTGAGCCAGCCGGAGACCGTGGTCGGGGCGGCGCAGGCGCTCGGTGTGGACGGCGATGCGCTGGTGGCGGCGGTGCAGGATCAGACGATCAAGGACCGCCTCCGTGCCGAGAACGATGCGGCGCTCGATCGCGGCGTCTTCGGCTCGCCCACCGTCTTCGTCGGCGACGAGATGTTCTGGGGCCACGACCGGCTGGAGATGATCGACCGCTGGCTCGAGACCGGCGGCTGGTAGCCGGCGGCAGGGGCAGTCGCCCCGAGATCAGCCGGCCGCGTCGGCCCCCAGCTTCACCTCGTCGTCGTAGACTTCTTCCGGCAGCGGCAGGCCTTCGAGTTCGGCCTCGCCGAGGGGGCCGTCAGGCGCGATGCCGCGCTGCTCCAGGAGCGCCATAAGCTGGCGGGCGTGCTGGGCCGCGTGCCAGGCCGTCCGCTCCAGCACGCTCTCGGTCGGGTGGATGCCGTAGTAAGTGTCGAGGGTGCCGAGGCGCCCCGCGTCGGCGGCGCGCCACCATGATGCGAGCGCGTCGCGCACGGTTTGCCCGTAAGCCGAGACCTGGGCTGCGCTCCGCATCTCGGGTCCGGGCATGCGCTCGAAGTAGTCGAACGTGAGCCGCGCGCCCTGGACCGCGTCGATGAACGCCGCCGGGATCACAAAGATGTGGTAGCCGAGGTCGAGGATGGTGCGCTCGCGTCCGGGCAACCCCTCTTCCAGGTCGGCGGCCGGGAACTGGCCGAGATAGCGCTGGGTCGCAGCGAGGATCAGGTCGATCCTCTGCACCAGCTCAGCCGGGGGCAGTTGTGCCCGGTCGAATTCGACGCCGATGAAGCGCGCGAGGTCGCCCAGGTCCTGGGCGAAGACGAAGCGGCGCCCCTGGACCACCACCGGTATCGACCGGGCACCGAGGCTCGCGAGCTCCTCCATCGCCTCCGGCCGGGCGCGGACGTTGATCGATTCGTAGGCGATCCCGCGCGTCGCCAGGAACTCCTTGGCCCGGAGGCAGCTGGAGCACCCCGGCTGCCAGTACACCTTGAAGTCGTCTGCCATGTCCGCTCTCCCCGGCGAGTGGCGCTCGCGCCTATTCCGCCGTGTAGCCGCCATCGATCACCAGCTCGGTGCCGGTGACGAACTTGGATTCGTCCGAGGCCAGATAGACCACGCCGTTGGCGATGTCGTTGGGCTCGCCGACACGGCCTATCGGGTGCAGCTTGCCGAACTCCTCCGGTCCTGCCGCCGCGTCGCCGAACATGCGGGTCGCGGTCTCGTCCATCATCGGCGTGTGGATGAAGGCGGGGTGGATCGAGTTGACGCGCACACCGCTGCCGTCGCGGGCGCATTCCAGCGCCACGCACTTGGTAAAGTAGCGAACCGCGCCCTTGGAGGCGGTGTAGGCGGCGAGATTCGCCGTGCCGACCAAGCCGAGCACCGACGACATGTTGATGATGGAGCCGCCGCCGGAGTCACGCATCGCGGGGATCGCGCTCCGGGTGCCGAGAAAGACCCCGTCGGCGTTGACCGCCATGATCTGCCGCCAGGTCTCCAGCGAGACATCGGCGATAGGCTCGGCGCGGGTGATGCCGGCGTTGTTGAAGAGGATGTCGAGCCTGCCGTGCTCCGCCACCACGCTCTCGACCGTCGCCTGCCAGGCGGCTTCTTCGGTCACGTCGAGTGGCCGGAACCGGGCCGCGCCGCCCGCCGCGGCGATGGACTCGACCACTTCCGCACCGCGGCCTTCGTCCCGCCCCGTCACCAGCACCGCCGCGCCTTCCTCGGCCATGCGCAGCGCCGATGCGGCGCCGAGCCCACTGGTCGCCCCGGTCACGATCGCCACCTTGCCCGCCAGTCTCGCCATTGCCCGCCTCATACCCCGCAAGGGCGTTGCACGTGCTGCGCCCCGCATATCGACGCGTATCGAATTGAGAGTAACATTGCAGACTATACCCGCGCAGGCGTTGCCTGCGTTCCAAAAGGTCGCGCACCCATGGCGGACGGGAACGGCGCTCTCGGCGGCAACGCCTATCGGGCGGACCGGAATCTTCAGGCCCTCCTGCGCCGCAGCGCGCCCTGGCTCACCGAAGGCGACGCCGAGCGGCTAGACGGCTTCGGCGGCTGGGTCGCGACCGCCGTCGACGAACAGGCCGACTACACCAACCGCTTCGCACCGCCGGTTCTCGAGACCCTGGACGAGGACGGCCATCCCCGCACGGCGGTCCGTCACAATCCGCTCTATTCAGCGGCACACCGCGAGGTCTACGAGCGGGGCATCGTCGGGCTCAACCATGGCGCGGCGCGGCGCCCGTACACACTCACGTTTGCAATGGGCTATCTGCTTGCGCAGTCCGACATCTCGATTCACTGCCCGGTGACGCTCACCGGCGCCGTCGCTCACGTGCTCGACCGCTTCGCGCCGGAGCCAGTGCGAAATGCCTACCTGCCCCGACTCGTGCGTACGGACGGCAAGGCGGTGACTGGCGGCACCTGGGTCACCGAGAAGCAGGGCGGCAGCGACGTGGGCGCCACCCGGACCGCGGCGCGGCGCATCAACGACGGCATCCAGCTCAGCGGGCTCAAGTGGTTCGCCAGCAACGTCGACGGCGGAATCGCGCTCACCCTCGCCCGGCCGGAGGGCGCGGCGGACGGTGGCGCCGGCCTCGGCCTCTACCTGGTGCCGGCACGAGCACCCGACGGGGCGCCCAACCGCTACCGGATCAGGCGGCTCAAGGACAAGCTCGGCACTCACGGCCTCGCCACCGGGGAAATCGAGCTGGAGGACGCGCACGCGGTGGAGGTGGCGCCGCCGCCAGACGGGCTGAAGACCATGATGGCGGCGCTCGGTTACAGCCGCATCCACAACGCGATGGCTTCGGCAGGCATTCAGCGCCGCGCGTTCGCCGAGGCCCTCGCCCACGCCGAGACGCGCGAAGCCTTCGGCCATCGCCTCGCCGCCTACCCGATGGTGCAGGACCAGCTGGTCGAAATGCAGGTGCGTGTGGAAGCGAGCGTGGCTTTGGCCTTCGCCGCGGCGCGGGCGTTCGACGAAGCGCAGAAGACACCAGCGGAGCAGCCCTGGATGCGGCTTGTCACCGCGCTCGCCAAGTATCTCACGGCGGCGTGGGCGATCACCACGACCAGCCGCGCGATCGAAATTCTGGGCGGTAACGGCTACACCGAGGAGTACCCCACGGCCAGGCTCTACCGCGATGCCCAGGTGCTGACCGTGTGGGAGGGACCGCCCAACATCCAGGCGCTGGAGGTGCTGCGTCTCGCGGGCGCGGACTCGCCGGGACTCGCCGCCTTCCACGCGCGGCTCGACGCCATTCTCAACCTGCCCTTCGCCGCCAACCACTCCGCCTTCGTGCGGGCTCGCGCGCTGGTCTTTCAGGCCCGGCGGGAGGTCGCCGCGCTGACGGCTTTGATTCGTGACGACCAAGCCGAGGCGCAGCGCCAGGCCCACCGGCTGATGGACCGCATGGCCAAGGGTCTGGCCGCTGCCCTTCTGGTCGAGGAGGCGGCCACCGATTGGGGCACTGGCGATGCACGCAAGGCTGTGGTCGCACGCCTCTTCGCCGGGCAGGAGCTGGCGGCGCCGGAACCGCCCAAGCCGGGCGAGAGCGAGGGCCAGCGGTTCTTCCGACCGCTTGCCCGATACGAGAGGATCGAGACGCCGCACCCGGATTGACCGCATCCCCGGGCCGGCGGCGGAATACGCCTATCCGGCCGGCGCTGCCGCATGCTATGTGCTGGGCCTGCCGGCAGGCAGCGCACGCCACGGGAGCAAGGTCGATGCAAATCAACGGCAAGAACATCGCCGTGGAGCAGAGTGGCGACGGCGACGCAGTGGTGATGGTCCACGGCCTCGGCGGCACCAGCAACAGCTGGTACCCCCAGGTGGGTCCGCTCGCCCGGTTCTTCCGCGTGGTTCGGCCCGATCTCGAGGGCTCCGGCCGCTCGCCCGCCACGGGCGCTCTTTCCGTCGCCTCCTTCGCCGCCGACGTGATCGCGGTGATGGATGAGCTGGAAATAGCGACCGCCCACCTCTGCGGCCACTCCATGGGCACGATCGTCTGCCAGCATATTGCCGCCGAGCACGCCGAGCGGGTGAAGAGCCTGGCGCTTCTGGGTCCGCTGGCCGAGCCGCCCAGGCCGGCCCGCCAGGCGATTCGTGACCGCGCGGCCGTGGCGCGGGAGAACGGCATGACGCCGATTGCGGACACTCTGGTGGAGGTCGCGATTTCGGCCGACACCAGAGCGCACTATCCGGCGGCGGCGGCCTTCGTCCGCGAGATTCTCATGGGCCAGGATGCGGAGGGCTACGCGCGCACCTGCGAGGCGCTTGCCGCCGCCACGAGCGCGGACCTCGCGAGCATCCGCTGCCCGACCCTGCTGATCACAGGCGATGAGGACGGCGTCTCGCCGCCACCGGCGGTGAAGGCGCTGAGCAGCAAGATCAAAGGCTCCCGGGTCGCGGTGCTGCCCGGTTGCGGTCACTGGACCCCGATCGAGAAGCCGGCGCAGGTCAACGGGTTGATTCTAAACCTCTATTACAGCTTCAGTTAGGCAAAAACATGGCGACGCGAAAGCAGGGCAAACGGGGGAGCGCACAGGCGCGTTCCCGCAAGGGTTCGGGCAAGGCTCGACCGGCCGCCGCCAGACGAACCACTCGCGGTGGGCAGGCAAAGGCGTCGTCCGGCGCCGCGGCGGCGACCTTTTATGTCTGCCGCTCCTGCGTCTGGTCGGAATCCGCGCGTGAGCGCGACGGCAAGCGCCAGGGCACCTTCTTGCTGGAGGCGGTGCGCGACCTGATCGAGGCCGAGCCGCTGCCGGAGGCGCTCAACCTGCGCGCGGTTTATTGCCTGAACGGCTGCAAGAGCCCGTGCAACGTGGGCTTCCGCTCGGCCGGCAAGCACCACGTGCGCTTCAGTCACTTGACGCCCGAGAATGCAGAGGACGTCATCGCCTACGCGTGCGCATACCAGTCGAGCGCGAACGGCGAGGTCTCAGAGGACGAGACGCCGGCGGCGATGCGCGGCAAGATGACGGTGCACACCCCGCCGATTGGCTAATCTCTACCTCAGCTCTGCCGGGTAGCCGCTTCGCCGGCGTCGATCTCCTGCTCCTCCAGCGGGGCGCCGGCATAGCGCCGGTTGGCCTCTCCCAAGGCGTCACGCAGCGCCTCTACCAAGCTCGCGCGCTCCTCCGGCGCGAGGAACGGCCCGATGACGAGCGAGCGGCCATGCGAAGTAAGGGTGATCTGGCTATGGTGCTCGACCGGGTCGTCGAGGGCGACGCGGAGCCAATAGGGATTGAAGCGCCATTCCGTCGTGCGGCCGTTGGGCGCGATGCGCCTGACCACGACCTCGTCTGCGGTGACACGGATGGTCTCCCGCAGGCGGCCGGAGCGATAGCTCAGCCGGAACGCGAGATAGAGCAGGGCGATATCGAGGCCGAAGAAGCCGAACACCGGCCAGGCGCCCTGGAGCAGAAAGAAGACGCCGAGCCCGACGCTGACCACGATGACACCGGCCATGACCGCGATGAATCCGGCACGCCCCAGCGAGCGATTGGGCGCAAGCTCCGCATCGAAAATGGCCGGTGCGCCCGTTCCGTCTCCGCCAGCGGAGCCATCCGATGGGTTGGGGGAGGAGGCGCTCATGGGGTCAGCGTAACGGCTTCAGAGCACGCCGGTAAAGCACGACCGACAATTTTGCGATTTCGGCTGTGAATAACGGGCATAACAGTCTCTCTTTGGGGCAAGGCGGCTTGACTCACTTGACCGAATCGCCGTCAACTCCGCAACGACCTACTGGAGCCGGGAGGAGGCTATGTTCAAGAGATCGTGGGCGCTGCGGATTGCGATTGTCGCTCTTCCGTTGGCCGTCGCTGCGGGGTGCCAGTCCGCTGCCGAGCAGGAACAGGCCGCCGCCGCCATAGCGGGCGCCGAGGCGATGGCCACAGAAGCCATGCAGACCGCCAACCAGGCCCTGGTTGCTGTTGACGAGCTGAGAGCCGCCGTGGACCAAGCCAACCAGAGCGCGGCGGCGGCAGCAGCAGCAGCAGAAGCAGCGGCCGAGGCAGCGCAGGCGGCCGCGGACAAGGCTGACCGCATTTTCCAGAAGGGTATGCGCAAGTAGGGCCGGCTGGCGGCCCTCTCAGGCCGTCAAGAATTGGCTAACTTGGAGTCGCAGAGCGGTCCACGGTGACTTGGACAGGGACGCCGGACCGCCCTTCGAGAGCCTTGCGAATGAGGTGCCAGTCCAGCCGATCCTGGGCGGCACCGGCTAGAGTTTTGATCCGGAATAGCGCGTCGGCGCGAGAGCGCGCGTCGACGCTCTTAATTTGCCCGGTCCACTCCAGCTCGTCCGCCTGCTCGGCCTCGGGGTGCGCCTCCACGTAGAGCTCGCCGTCGTACCAGCCAATCTTGACCGCCTGGCTGATAACCTGAACCTGCGTGCCGATCGGCACGAGCTCGAACAGCCGCGCGATGTCCTCGGGATAGAGACGAATGCATCCGTGGCTCACGCGCCGCCCTACTCCCCACGGCATGTTCGTGCCGTGGATGAGATAGGTGGGCCAGTCGAAGTAGAGCGCATGGCTGCCGAGCGGATTGTGCGGGCCCGGCGGCACAACTTTCGGCAACTGCGGCTTGAGTTCGCGGATCGAGTCAGGCGGGAACCAGATCGGCCTTTCCTTCTTGCGGACGATCTCAGTGGTGCCGAGAGGCGTGTCCCAACCCTCCTTCCCCACCCCGAGGGGGAAAGTCTCCGGCTCGGTGCCTCCCGGCCCAAAGTAATAGAGGCGGTGTTCCGCCAGGTTGACGACGAGGCCCTGCCGTTCAGCATCCGGCAGGATGTGCGCGGTCGGCAACACGATCGGCGTGTTTTCGCCGGGAACCCAAGGGTCGATGCCCTGGTTGGCCGCGATCATCTCGACGTAGCCGAGGCCGTTGGCGCGCGCGAGGTCGAGCAATGTGTCTTCGTAGGCGGTGACGACATGGCGCAGCGCGCCGACCATGTCATCCGACCGGGTTTCGCTCTCGGTTTCGAGCGCCGCTTCTCCGCCGGCCGCGGGCTCCGGCTCTTCGGCCCCGCTCGCTGATGCCCACATCAGAGCCGCCGCCATTGCGGCTGCGATGAAGAGAGTGGTCTGTCGCCGCTTCATCGATTATCGCGCCTAGGCGGGGCCGCCGCTTTCGACCGGCGCGTCCGCGCGGCTGCCCCAATCGCTCCAGGAGCCGTCGTAGACGGCGACCTCCTCGGCGCCGATTGCGGCGAGCGCGAGCGCGAGTGTGCACGCGGTGATGCCCGACCCGCAGGTAGCGATGACCGGCCGGGCAGGATCGACGCCGGCATCGGCGAAGGCGCGTCGAATTGCCGCTGCATCGCCCAGCGTAGCGTCGTCATCGTCGAGGACGGCATCGAAGGGCACGTTGCGGGAGCCTGGAATATGACCGCGCGGAAGGTCCGGCCTCGGCCCCGGATCCTCGCCCGTGAAGCGCGCGGCAGCGCGTGCGTCCACAATCTGCGCGCTGTCCGTACCCAAGGTCGCGCGGACCTGCTCGAACGAGCGAACCAATGTGTCGTCAGCGGCCCCCGCCGTGAACGATCCCGGCGCGATCGCGGGCTCCCCGCTCTCAACCGGGTGGCCCTCCGCCCGCCAGCGCGGCAGTCCGCCGGCGAGGATCGAGACGCGCTCATGCCCGAACACGCGGAACATCCACCAGACCCGAGCGACGCTGTAGAGGCCCACCGTGTCGTAGGCCACGACGTGCGAGTCATTGCCGACGCCCAGCGCCGAGACGCTACGCCCGAAGAGCCTCGGCGACGGCAGCATGTGGGGCAGTGACGAGTCCGGATCGCAGATCCCGTCGATATCGAAGAAGGCCGCGCCCGGAATGTGCGCTTCCAGGAACTCGGCGGCCGGATCCCGTCCCAGCGGCGGCAGGTGCCACGAGCCGTCAAGCACCCGAACGGCGTCATCCGCTCCCAGATTGGCGGCGAGCCAGGCCGGTGTCACGACCAGCGGCGTTTCGTCCTTGCTCACGAGGGGTCTCCGAACGTCAGCGTGACGCGTCGGTTGTGCCGGCCCTTGTTCTCGATCTTGCGGACGATCACCGGCCCGATCTCGCCGGTTCGCGCGACATGGGTGCCGCCGCAGGGCTGCAGATCGATGTCTTCCACATCGATCACTCTGACCCGACCCTGGCCAGTGGGAGGCTTCACCCGCATGGTCTTCACCAGTTCCGGCTGCACCGCGAGCGCCTCGTCGCTGATCCAGCGCGCGGCAACCGGGAGATCCCGCGCGATCAGCGCATTGAGCTCGTCCTGGACCGCCAGCTTTTCCAGCTTCCTGTCGACGTCGAAGTCGAGGCGGCCCTTGTCTGCCGAGAGCTGCCCGCCGGTCACCGGTGCATCGATCACCGCGCTCAGCAGATGCAGGCAGGTATGCATGCGCATGTGGCGATAGCGGCGTTCCCAGTCAAGCTCGGCAACCACGCGGCTTCTCGGCGCCGGCGCAGGGGAGTCGGGATCGATCAGATGGAGGATGTCGTCGGCGTTTGTACCCTTGCGCGTGTCGCGTACAGCGAATTCGGTGCCGTCGTCCGCGCGCAGGATTCCCGTATCGCCGGGCTGGCCGCCGCCTGCGGGGTAGAAGATCGTGCGGTCGAGCCGCACCGCATCGCCGTCAACCGCGCTGACTTGTGCCTCGCAGGTGCGCGCGTAGGGCTCCGCGCGAAACAGCGGCTCAGTCGGCGGCATCGGGTGCATCGTCGAGCCAGGGCGGCACCGGCAGATCCCGCTCACGCAGGAACCCTGCGTTGAAGAGCTTGCTGAAATAGCGGGTACCGTAGTCGCAGAGCACGGTGACGATGGTGTGACCGGGGCCCATCTCCCTGGCCAGCCGGATCGCGCCGGCCACGTTGATCCCGGTGGAGCCGCCCATAATGTGGCCTTCGTTCTGCGCCAGATCGAAAATCACGGGCAGCGCCTCTGCATCCGGGATTTGGAACGGGACGTCGATGGGCGCGTCTTCGAGGTTAGCCGTGATCCTGCCCTGGCCGATCCCCTCCGTGATCGAGCTGCCCTCCGCCTTGAGCTCGCCATGGGCGTAGTGGTTGTAGAGCGCGGCACCCATGGGGTCGGCGAGGCCGATAGTCACCGACGGATTGTGCTCCTTCAGCGCCATACCGACCCCGGCGAGCGTGCCGCCAGTACCGACCGCGCAGATGAAGCCGTCGATCTTGCCCCTGGTCTGCTCCCAGATCTCGGGGCCGGTGGTCTCGACATGGGCCTGGCGGTTGGCCACGTTGTCGAACTGGTTGGCCCAGATCGCGCCGTTCGGCTCCTTGGCGGCGAGCTCGTCGGCAAGGCGCCCCGAATACTTCACGTAGTTGTTGGGATCTCGGTAGGGGACCGCGGGCACCTGAATCAGCTCCGCGCCGCAGAGCCGCAACATGTCCTTCTTTTCCTGACTCTGGGTCTCCGGAATCACGATCACCGAGCGGTAACCGAGCGCGTTGCCCACCAGCGCGAGCCCGATGCCGGTGTTGCCGGCGGTGCCCTCAACGATGGTTCCACCGGGCTTCAGCACGCCCCGTCGCTCGGCATCCCGTACGATGAAGAGCGCGGCGCGGTCCTTGACCGAACCTCCGGGGTTCAGGAACTCGCACTTGCCGAGGATCTCGCAGCCAGTGGCCTCGGAGGGGCCGTGCAGCCGGATCAGCGGCGTGTTGCCGATCAATTCGACGAAACCAGGTACGGCTGTCATGGCACTCCACGCCTCTGAACGAAAGCGGCGCACACTAGCTTGCGACTCCCGCCCGGATCAAGCGGCGCCCCGGGTCAGCCTTGTTCGCCGCAGGGCGCGCGGCTACAGTTCCGCTTGATCCAACCCTGAGACTGTCGAGGCAGCCTACCATGAGCGAACCCGTCGTCGCCCAGGCGGAACCCTACGAAACCGAGCTCGTTGCCGGAGAAAAGTATTTTTGGTGCGCGTGCGGCCTGAGCGCCACCCAGCCCTTCTGCGACGGCTCGCACAAGGTCACCGATATCCGCCCGATCGTCTTCACCGCCGAGGAAAGCGAGACCGCGTGGCTCTGCGGCTGCAAGCAGACCGGAAGCAAGCCGCACTGCGACGGCACCCACAACACGCTCTGAACGCGGCCCTGCGCGCCGGACAGGCTGTGGGCAGCGGGCCTGAAACTTGGCGCCGCGCCCCTGTGTGTGCGGGCGGGGCACTCCTGGCCGCCGGTCTGCTGATCGCGCTCGCCGGCTGCAACCCGTTCGCCGACGAGCCGCCACCCTGCCCCAGGGTCAGCATCCTGAAGGAGGCGCGCCTGCTTACTCTCTACGGTGACGGGCCGGGACACGAAGCGTCCGACGTGGCCTTCGACTTGGAGCTCCGCAATGTGGCGACGGACTGCGACTACGACCTTGGCGACCGTGGCGGCGGCGTGGAGGTGACGTTCGCACTCCCCATCCGTGCGACGCGCGGGCCCGCAGCGGAAAGCGACCGGGTGAGCGTGCCCTTCTTCGTCGTGCTCACCGACCCGAACCGGCAGATCGTCGCCAAGGAGGTCTTCACGGCGGAGATCGCCTTCGAGGCTGATAGCGCGAGCGCGCGGACGGTGGAGGAGATCGAGCAATGGATTCCCCTCGGGCCGGGGGAGTTCGGGGTAGGCTACGAGACGCTGGTCGGCTTCCAGCTTACCCCCGCCCAGCTCGAGGAGTCGCGAAACCCCAAGGCGCAGTGACACAAGCACCGCACGATTTGACAGGTTCCGAGTCATCGCAGGCACGCCGCACGACGGCGATCGCCTTGTCACGTCAGCCGTCGCTTCCTACCATGCCAGCAACCGCCCGGCGGAGAGGAGCCCACGCCATGACCAAGGCCCAGACTGCTGCGGCTGCAAGCCCGGCCACGCCAGAGTCGCCGTTCACCCTGGTCCGAAAGGACGATCCGACTTTCGTGCCGGGGCGTCGCGACTTCATGACCTACCGCGACCTCGGCGTCACGGCGGCGAGCGCGGGCCGCATCCGCGCCCAGATCACCACGGCCAAGGCCGGGCTCACGCGACCGACCGGCTGGCATACGCATATCTGCGAGGGGCAGATCGTCTACATGCTGAACGGCTGGATCGACCTCGCCTTCGAGACCGAGACCATCCGCATCGAGGAAGGGGATTCGCTCTACATCCCCGGCGGCACCCCACATAACGAGATCGCCACCTCGGACACCTTCGACCTGATCGAAATCTCCATGCCCGCAGACATGGGCACCAAGCCCTGCGACCCGCCGCCGGGATGGCGTGAAGACGCTTAGGGTGCCTGCCTCAGCGGGGTTTCTTGTCCCGCCCGCGACCTGTCAGGCGCCGGCGACTCAGACGGCGGTCAGCGTGAACCCCTCATAACCGTTGGCGACGACCGCCTCGCACCTCTCGATGTAGGCGGGGAAGCCGCCGGTGTAGGGCATCACGCGTCGCGGCTTGCCGGCGACATTGGCGCCGACGTACCAGGAGTTGCAGCCGGGGAAGACCGTGCCGTTCGCGACCTCGTCGTGATGGGCAAGCCACGCATCCTCCGCCGCCAAGCTCGCTTCGATGTGAGGCCGCCCGCAGGCGCGCGCGTGCGCGATGAAGTCGGCGATCCATTCCACGTGCTGCTCGATGGCGGGGACCATGTTCGTCAGCACGGAGGGACTGGCAGGCCCCGTAATCGTGAACAGGTTGGGAAAGCCCTCGATCGCAAGCCCGAGATAGGCGCGCGGGCCATCGGCCCACTTCGCCGTCAGCGTCCGCCCGCCTTTGCCGCGAATGTCGATGCGGAGCAGCGGCCCGGTCATCGCGTCGAAGCCGATGGCAAAGACGATGGTGTCCAGAGTGTGGTCCTCGCCGCCGGTGCGTAGGCCGGTCCGTGTGATCTCCTCGATGGGCGCGTCGCTAACATCGACCAGTGTCACATTGGGCCGGTTGAAGGTCGCGTAGTAGTCGGTATCGAGGCAGATCCGCTTGCAGCCGATGAAGGACTGCGGTGAGAGCAGCGCCGCTACCTTGGGATCGTGCACCAACTCACTGATTTTTTCGCGGACGAAGTCCGCCGCGATCTCATTGGCCTCGTCATTCATCAGCACGTCCGCGAAGACGCTGTACATGCAGAGCCCGCCCTTCTGCCAGCGGGCTTCCAGCTCGCGCCGACGCTCGTGGGCACCCATCTCGTCGGCAGTGGCCGGATTCACGGTCCACCAGCAGCCTGTCGGGGTCTTTTTCGCCTCTTTCCTCAGCTCCCCGTAATTCTCCCTGATTTCGGCGTATTCCCCCGGGTCAAGCGGCGCGTTGCGGGCCGGAACGCTGTAGTTCGCCTGGCGCTGGAAGACGGTGAGATGGCCTGCCTCCGCAGCGATCAGCGGAATGGACTGGATGGCGGAGGAGCCAGTGCCGATGACGCCGACTCGCTTGCCGGCGAAAGAGACCGCCTCATGGGGCCAAGCGCCGGTGTGGTACCACTCGCCCTCAAAACGGTCCAAACCGTCAAACTCCGGCCGGTTGACGGCCGAGAGACAGCCCGTGGCCATGATGCAATAGGTGGCGGAGAGCCGGGCGCCGTCATCGGTGGCAATGCGCCAGCATCCCGCCGCCTCGTCGTAGGCCGCCTCGGTGACGGTCGTCTCGAACCGGATATCGCGGCGCAGGTCGAACCGGTCCGCGACATGCTCCAGGTAGCGCAGGATCTCCGGCTGAGTAGCGAAGCGCTCGGTCCACCGCCACTCCTGCTGGAGCGCGTCGGAGAACTGGTACGAGTACTCAACACTGTCGGTATCGCAGCGGGCGCCGGGATAGCGATTCCAGTACCAAGTGCCGCCGACCCCGCTGCCCTTTTCGAAGACACGCACCGAGAGCCCCATCGTGCGCAGCCGATGGAGCATGTAGAGGCCCGCGAAGCCTGCGCCGACGACGACCGCGTCCACGTCCGGCACGCCCGCGGCGCGCCCGCCGTTCCCGGTCTTTCTCCCTGTCGCAGAAGTGCCCATGACCCGTGGCGGCTTGCCTGCGTGGCCCTAGTCTAACGCAGATTGACGAGGCTTCGCATCCGGCCATCAGGGTATCAGGTAGGGTAGGAGCGCAACTCACGCGGCGCTTAGCGAGAACCCCTCGTAGTCGCTGGCCGCAACGGCATCGCACTTCTCCACGTAAGCCGCGAACCCGGCCGTGTAGGGCATCACCCGGCGCGGCTTGCCGTCGACATTGGCGCCGACGTACCAGGAGTTGCAGGCGGGGAAGAGCGTGCCGCCGGCCGCTTCCTCGTGATGGGCGATCCATGCGGCCTCCGCTGCGCGCGTCGCCTCGATGCGCGGGCGAGCGCTGGCACGCGCATGGGCGATGCAGTCGGCGACCCACTCCGCGTGCTGCTCGATGGCGGGAACCATGCTGGCGAGCACCGAGGGACTGGTCGGCCCCGTGATCGTGAACAGGTTGGGGAACCCCTCGACCGCCAGGCCAAGGTAGGTGCGCGGGCCGTCGGCCCACTTCGCCTGCAGCGTCCGCCCGCCTCTGCCGCGAATGTCGATGCGCAGCAACGGCCCGGTCATCGCGTCGAAGCCAATGGCGAAGACCATCGTATCCAGCTCGTAGTGGTCGCGGCGGGTGCGCAGGCCGGTGCGCGTGATCTCCTCGATGGGTGCATCGCTGATATCGACCAGCGTGACATCGGGCCGGTTGAAGGTCGCGAAATAGTCTGTATCGAGGCAGATGCGCTTGCAACCAACGACGGAGCGCGGGGTCAGCAGGGCCGCCACCTCGGGATCGAGGACCTGCGCGCGGATCTTGCTGCGGAGGAACTCGGCCGCGATTTCGTTCGCCTCGGGATTGACCAGCACATCCTTGAAGACGCCGTAGAAGCAGAGGCCGCCCGTCTGCCAGCGAGCCTCGAGCTCGCGCTCGCGCTCCTCTGCGCTCATCTCCGCGGCAGCGACGAGGTTCGCTGACCACCAGCAGCCGCTTGGCGTCTCCCGCGCCCGGCGGCGCATCTCCCCGTACCGCGCTCTGATTGCGGCGTATTCCGCATCGCCCAGCGGCGCATTGCGGGCGGGGATGCTGTAGCTCGCCTGGCGCTGAAAGACGGTGAGGTGGCGCGCTTCGGCTGCGATTACCGGAATCGCCTGAACCGCCGATGAGCCGGTCCCGACGATGCCCACGCGCTTGCCGGCGAACGAGACCGCCTCATGGGGCCAGGCGCCGGTGTGGTACCACTCGCCCTGGAAGCGGTCCAAACCGTCGAAGGCCGGCCGGTTGGGGACGGAGAGGCACCCGGTCGCCATGATGCAATAGGTGGCGGAGAGGCGCGCGCCGTCGGCGGTGGCGATCCGCCAGCATCCTGCTGCCTCGTCAAAGGCCGCCTCGGTGACGGTCTTCCCGAACCGGATATCGCGGCGGAGATCGAACCGGTCCGCCACATGCTCCAGGTAGCGCAGGATCTCGGGTTGGGCGGCGAAGCGCTCGCTCCACCGCCACTCCTGCTGGAGGTCGTCGGAGAACTGGTAGGAATACTCGACGCTGTCGAGATCGCAGCGGGCGCCGGGATAGCGGTTCCAGTACCAAGTGCCGCCCACGCCGCCGCCCTGCTCCAGGACGCGAGCCGAGAGTCCCATCGAGCGCAGCCGGTGGAGCATGTAGAGCCCGGCGAAGCCCGCGCCCACCACAATCGCATCGAAGTCCGGCGCAGGCGTGGCGCGCAACATGCTGGGCTCAGGCATCGTCGAGCATCAGCGCCGCCGCACCCACCATGCCCGCATCGTTGCCGAGCGCAGCCTTGACCACGCGGATCGCGCCGGCGGGCGCGAGCACGGCGCGTGCGATGGCGCGCTCCGCAGCCTCGCGATAGAGCGCGAAGTGGCGCTCGCCCATGCCGCCGCCGATGAGGATTACCTCGGGCAGGAAGCTGTGGATGAGGCTCCAGACCGCCGTCTCCATCGCGTCCGCGCTGCGGCCGACGATGGCCTGCGCGGGTGCCGCGCCGGCCTCGGCGGCGGCGAAGACGGCTTCGGCATCAGCATAGCCGAATTCGGCGCCCGCGCGCGCGAGCGCCGGCCCGGCGGCGAGGGATTCGAGGCAGCCGCGGCCGCCGCAGTAACACTCCGGCCCGGTCGGGTCGACGATCAGGTGGCCGATCTCGGGATGCTCGTTCGCGGCGCCGCGCAGAATGACGCCGTCGATCAGCGCCGCCCCGCCGAGGCCGGTGCCGACGGTCAGCATCAGCGCGACACGCGCGCCTTGCGCCGCGCCGGCCAGCGCCTCGCCCAGCAATGCGGCGTCCGCGTCGTTGATGAGCCGCACCGGCGTGCCGAAGCGGTCGGCAAGCGGGGTCACGATGTCGTTCCCCTCCCAACCGGGGAGGGTGTAGAAATTTTCGATCCGCCCGCTCGCCTCGTCGAAGGGGCCGGGGCAACCGAGGCCGATGCCCGCAAGCGCCGCCGCCTCGACACAGGCCTCCGCCAGGGTCTCGTCGATGGCACGGGTGAGCCGGGCGATCCCGGCGTCGAAGCCCGCTTCGGCGTCGGTCGCGATGGTTCGCCGCGTATGCACCGCGCCGGCCGCATCGACCGCGCCGACAGCGATCTTGGTGCCGCCGATATCGACGCCCAGCGCGAAGCGGCTCATGGTTCGGTGTCGTCGCGCGCGATGTCGGCCGCAGCGTCCCGGTCGCAGAGGCAGACGGCGTCGCCGTGAAGCCACAGGAAGGACGCGGGCAGCGCCGGCGTGACGCGACGAGCCGCAAGCTGGGCGAGCGGTGCACGCTTGGCCGCGCCGGAGACCATGAGCAGGATGCGGCGCGCGCGCAGGATATCGCCCAAACCGAGGGTCAGGCCTTGGCGGACCGGGACGGCGGCCTCGGCCAGCATCGGGTGGCCGCGCGATCGCTCGGCAAGGGTGGCGATATGGCAGAAAGGATCGAAGCTCTCCGCCGGCTCGTTCAGCGCCAGGTGCCCGTTCAGCCCGAGCCCGAGGATGCAGAGGTCGATGCGCCCGGCTGCCTCCAGCGCCTCTGCCACCCGTCGGCACTCTGCGGCGGCATCCGGCGCGTCGCCGCGGAAGTCGATGCATCGCTCCGGCGGCACGGCGAGGGGTCCAAGCATCGTGCGCTGCAGATAGGCGGCGCAGCTCGCCGGATCGTCGGGGCCGACGCCCGCCCACTCATCGAGCTGGACGTAGCGTGCATTCTCGAGCCGCGCGGGCGCGCCGGTCAGCAGCGCATACATGCCGGTCGGCGTTCCCCCACTGGCGAGGCAGATCAACAGGTCGGGCTTGGCGCGGGCCGCCTCCCAGATGATTTCCGCCGCCGCCCGATCCAGCGTGCCACGGTCGGGCAGGATGGTGAACCGCACCTCCTCAGCCCGCGCCGCCCTGCCAGAGGTCCCAGGGCTTGGCTGCGTCGCTCCTGAACGGCAGCGCGACCTTGGCGCCGGTGCGGGCGGACTCGTAGGCCGCGAACAGCACCTCCTGCACGGCGCGCGCATCCTCCCCGGTCACCAGCGGTGCCGTGCCGTTCTGCACGCAATCCACGAAGTGATCGAACTCGGCCCAGAAGCCGTAGTTCCACTCCTCCTCGTAGATGGTGAAGCTCCACCCCGAGGTCTCGCCGCCCTTCTCCACGGCGTAGTCGTAGCCGCTGCGGCTGTAGGTCTCGATGGAGTTGCCGTGGAGCAGGTCGGCGTAGGCCACGCCTTCGGAGCCGTGCACCTCGGCCCGGTCGTCCATGCCGCCGGGCTTGGTCCAGCTGGTCTCGTTGAGGAAGAGGCAGCCGCCTTCGAACTCGAGGATCAGCAGCGCGTTGTCCTCGCCCCTGGTCTTGTCGCCGTGCACTTGGGTCGAAAGCTGGGCGTAGACCGAGACGATCGGCGCCCGGTCGAGCATCCAGCGGGCGAAGGCGATGCCGTGGCAGCCCATGTCCGCGACCACGCCGCCGCCGGCGCGATCCACGTCCCAAAAGTGCGGCGCGTGGGGGCCGTCGTGCTTCTCGGACTGCTTGACGAGGGTGGGGCGGCCGAGCGCACCGGCGTCGAGCAGGGACTTCATGCGCACGTACTTGGGCGCGAAGCACACCTCCTCGGCGTACATGAAGAGCACGCCGGCGTCCTTGCAGGCGGCGACCATGCTGTCGGCCTCGGCCATGCTCAGGCACATCGGCTTTTCCAGCACGACATGCTTGCCTGCGGCGGCGCAGTCCAGCACCAGTGCGCAGTGGGTGTCGTTGGGCGTGCCGATGGCCACCATGTCGATGTCGTCGCGCTCCAGCAGCGGGCGGTGGTCGGTCCAGTGGTGGGGCAGGCCGTAGGTCCGGGCGAAGGCCTCGGCGTTGCCGGGCGTCGGCGACGCCACGCCGACGAGTTTCGCATTGGGGTTGCGCACCAGCGCGCGGGCATGGATCCCGCTCACGAACTGCGAACCCAGGAACCCGACACCGACCGGTTTCGTCATCGACGGCCTCGCTCTTGCTGGAAGTCGCGCGGGGCGTCATGCCCCCGTTGGCGTTCTTACTACAGGCGCCGGACGCACATCCGCAACCGGCAGACGACGGGCCTTGGGACTTGAGTAGCAAGGCACTGTAGCCCCACTGCTTGCATTATGCTTGACGTAACGCGTATCGGTTGCCTACGTTCGAGACGGTGGCCACGCACGTTCAGAAGCACGTTGATTATCGACTTTGCGAACAGGAGAACTGAGGACTTCTATCGTGGCCGCAGGGTTGCAGCCTTTTCTGGATTCGCGCGCACTGCGTCGCGCAAGCTGGACCAGCTCGACGCGGCCACGGGTCTTCGAGACCTGATGCGCCCCGGCAATCGGCTGGAAGCGCTGAAGGGCCGCCGCAAGGGGCAGTGGAGCATCAGGATCAACGACCAGTGGCGCATTTGTTTCGAATGGCCGGAGGGAAGCCCTGGCCCGGCCAGGGTTGAAATCGTCGACTATCATTGAGAAGGACGCACGACATGTCGCGCGAAGCAATCCATCCAGGTGAGACGCTGCGCGAGGATCTCGACGCCCTCGGAATGAGCGCCGCGGAACTCGCGCGGCGGATCGACGTTCCGGTGAACCGCATCACCGAAATTCTCAATGGCCGCCGCTCTGTCACCGGCGATACGGCACTGCGGCTGGGGCATTTCTTCGGGACGTCAGGGGAATTCTGGCTCAACCTTCAAAAGCTCTACGAGCTGAGGCGCGCCGAGCAGAAGAATGGCGCAGAAATAGCCCGTCTGCCCTCGTTGCATGACAGCGACCGGATGCGGGCTTCGGGCTGACCCGGCGCCCGAGGGATAAAGACCAGACCAATCAGAAGCCGTGCTTTGCGGCCTCCTCGGCGTACTTGCGCTTCTGCTCGGGCGTTGCCTCGGTCTGGAAGTGCTCCTTCCACTCCGCGTAGGTCATGCCGTAGACCAGCTGGCGCGCCTCCTCCAGGTCCATGTCGAGCCCCTTCTCCTCGGCGGCGGCGCGATACCACTTGGAGAGGCAGTTGCGGCAGAAGCCGGCGAGGTTCATCAGCTCGATGTTCTGCACGTCCGTGCGCTTGCGCAGATGCGCGACGAGGGTGCGGAAGGCGGCAGCCTCCAGCTCGATCCGGGTCTTATCGTCCATCGTCTGCCTCCCCGGCCCCGGCCTGTGGCTCGCTTTCGGCTGCTGCCAGCCTCGCCTCCAGTTGTGCGACGCGCTCGGCCAGCGCTTCCGCTTCGCTTCTTGCGCGCGCTGCCGTCTCCTTGACCGCGTCGAACTCGTCCCGCGGCACCAGGTCCATCTGAGCCAGAATGCCTTCGAGGCGGCGCTTGACCATGGCGTCGAGCTCGCCCTTGAGGCCGCTCGCGGCTCCCATGGCTCCGGTGGCGACGCGGGCCACGTCGTCGAGAATGTGGCTGTCGGTCTGCATCGGCGGTCTCCCTCGGCGCAGCGCCAGTATGCCATGGCGGCGGGCGCTGCCTGTAGCGTGAGATGAGACGAGCCTGAGCGCTTTTCAAGCAGGATCAAACCAGACACCATCGGCCCATGGCAGAACCCGTGAGACGACAGAGGGGAGCGCGCCCGTCATGACGGCGGTCGCGGGCGTGCTGCTTGCGGGCGGGCTCGCGCGACGCATGGGAGGCGGCGACAAGTGCTTGCGCCCGCTCGCCGGCGAGACCCTGCTGGCGCGGGTGATCGCGCGCGCAGCGCCGCAGGTCGGCCCGCTGATCCTGAATGCCAACGGCGACCCCGCGCGTTTCGCGCCTTTCGGCCTGCCGGTGGTGGCCGATGTGGTGGAGGGCCACGCCGGGCCGCTCGCCGGCATCCTGACCGCGCTGGACTGGGCGGCGGAACACGCGCCCCACCACCCGCTGGTGGCGAGCTTCGCCACCGATGCGCCGTTCCTGCCGCGCGATCTGGTCGCGACCATGATGGAGGCCCGCGACCTTGCGGGCGCCGATCTAGCCTGTGCCGCCTCAGGCGGCCGGGCGCATCCGGTGTTCGGACTCTGGCCGGTGGAGCTCCGCGCCGACCTGCGAGACGCCCTCGTCGAGCAGGGCGAGCGCAAGATCGACCGCTGGACCGCGAGCCACAGGCTGGTGGAGGTCGCCTTCCCCTGCGATCCCGTGGACCCGTTCTTCAACGCCAACCGCGAGGACGACCTGGCGGAGGCAGAGCGCCTGATCGCGGAGCGGGGCTCGGCGCTCTAGCGTCTCTATCGCTCACGGCAGCCGGCCGTTCCGCGATTCCGCGCGCCTACCGGCGCGACGCGTTTATTCCTCCGCGTGGGCGTAGGTAAGGTCGTGCGGCGGCCGGTCGCCGAGGGCCGGTTCGGTGCCCGCCGGCTGGTAGGGCGCGCCCAGCGTGCCGATATCGAGGGGGACCGGCTGCTTGAGCAGGCTGCGCGCGATGACCAGCCGCTGGATCGAGGGCGTGCCCTCCTCCAGCATGTTGATGCGGCATTCGCGGTAGAGCCGCTCCAGCGGATAGGGGTAATCGGTGAAGTAGGCGCGCCCGCCGACCACGTCCATCGCCTTGTCGGTCACCCGCATCACGGTCTCGAGCCCGAAGAGCTTGGCGATGGAGGCCTCTACCGCGCACGGTTGCTCGCGGTCGATCTTGGCGGCCACGTCCTCCAGGATGAGGCGGAGCGCATAGACGTCGCGGGCCATGTCGGCGAGCTCGGACTGCACCGAGGGGCGCGCGGCGATGGGCCGGCCGAACGTGATGCGCTCGCCGGCGAAGTGGAGGGCAATCTCCAGCGCGCGCTCGGCGGTGCCCAGCGAGCTTGCGGCGACGAAGACGCGGCTCGGCTCCAGCTCGCCGAGGAAGACGTCGAGGCCGTCGCCCTCGGTGCCGACTATGCTGTCCACCGGCACCGGCGTGTCCTTGAAGCGCAGGATGCCGTGGGGCGGGCCGTTGTTGCCCATCATGTCGGGCATCGGCTCGATGGTGAAACCGGGCGCGTCGGTGGGCACCACCAGCGCCGTGAGCCCGCGCCGGTCGCCGCGGGCGCCGGTGCGGCAGCAGATCAGGTGGCCTGTCGCGAAGTCGGCGTTGGTGATGTAGTGCTTCGCGCCGTTGACGATCCAGTGGTCGCCCTCGCGTCTCGCATACGTGCCGACGTCCATGCCGCTGCCGGAATTGGGCTCGGTGATGGCGAAGGTGAGCGACTGCTCGCCGGTCGCGAGCGCCGGCAGCAGCGCCTGCTTCTGCGCCTCGGTGCCGTAGGCGACGATGGCGCGCGCGCTCGTGTTGTGGACGTGCAGTAGCACGCGGACGACGCCCGAGACCTTCGAGAACTCGGCAAGCAGCGGCAGGTACTGGGAGCAGCTAAGCGCGATGCCGCCGTATTCCTCCGGGATCACCGCGCCGAAGAGGCCGTGATCGCGGAACTGCGGAAAGAGCGCGTCCTGCGGGAACTGGCCCGTGCGCTCCATCTCGCTCGCCCGCGGCTCGACCTCCCGCCAGAGGAAGTCGAAGACCCGCTTGCGGTAGGCCTCGTAGTCGCTCGCCGTCTCAAGTCCGTTCACCATGCCGTGACTCCTGCCGCTTTTGTTTGCCGCATCTCCACGAGGTGCTATCTAACACACAAGGAAGAGACGGGTATGAGGGCGAGATGACTGAAACGGCGATTTTCGGAGCGGGCTGCTTCTGGGGCGTCGAGGCCGCGTTTCGCCGGGTCGATGGCGTCGTCGAGACTGCGGTCGGATACGCGGGCGGCCACACGGCCGAGCCAGGCTACTACGACGTGTGCAGTGGCCAGACCGGCCATGCGGAGGTGGTGCAGGTGGTCTTCGATCCCGCGCGGGTGAGCTACGAGGAGCTGCTGGAGCTCTTCTGGCAGGTCCACGACCCGACCCAGGTGAACCGCCAGGGGCCCGACATCGGCACCCAGTATCGCACGGTCATATTTTATGGCTCGGAAGCACAGAAAGAGGCCGCAAAAGCGAGCAAGTCGAAACTCGTGGCGGCGGGGCATCCCATCGCGACCCTGATCGAGCCGTCGGCCGAATTCTGGATGGCCGAGGATTACCACCAGCAGTATTTCGAGAAGAACCGGCGCATCCGCTCCGGCCTCTTCCGCGTTTGACCGGCATCGCCGCCTCTCCAAGAGTGCCTGCGGCCGTACCCTTGCGCTGATGGCAACCACCGGGGCTGCTGAGCCCCTGAACCTGCTGGAGGGGCTGATCGCCCGCGCCCGGCGCCTCGGCGCCGACGCCGCCGACGCAGTGCTCCTGAAGAGCAGCGCGCTCGACGCCGGATGCCGCCTGGGCGAGCCCGAGGAGCTCACCCGGGCGGAGAGCCGTGACCTCGGCTTGCGTGTCTTTGTCGGCGCCCGGCAGGCCAACGTTTCCACCACCGACCTCTCTGAAAGCGCGCTCGCGCCTCTTGCCGAGCGGGCAATCGCCATGGCGCGCGCGGTCCCGGAGGATCCCTACGCCGGACTCGCCGACCCGGCGCGGCTCGCACGGGACTGGCCCTCCCTTGACCTCGCCGATGCAGGGGAGCCCGGCCCGGACGACCTGATGGAGCGCGCGCTGGCGGCCGAGGACGCGGCCCGCGCCGTCGCCGGAGTCTCCAACTCCGAAGGCGCCGGAGCCGGCTGGGGCCGGTCGGAGGCGATGCTCGTGACCAGCGACGGCTTCGCCGGCGGTTACGCGAGCAGTCGGTATTCGGTGAGTGCCGCGGCGTTGGCCGGCGAAGGCACCGCGATGGAGCGCGACTACTGGTGGTCGTCGGCAGTGCACGAAGCCGACCTGGAGGACCCCGCGGCGGTCGGCCGTCGCGCCGGAGAGCGCGCGGTGCGCCGCCTCGGCGCTCGCAAGGCGCAATCGGGCCAGGTGCCCGTGCTCTACGATCCTCGTGTCGCCGGCGGGCTGCTCTCCCACCTCGCAGGCGCGATCTCCGGCCCGTCCATCTCGCGCGGAACGAGCTTTCTGAAGGACGCGCTGGAAACTGCAGTGTTCGCGCCCGGCATCACCGTCGTGGACGACCCGCACCGGACGCGGGGGCTGCGCTCGCGCCCGTTCGACGGCGAGGGTGTGGCCACGGAGCGGCGTGCGATCGTCGCCGACGGTGTGCTGCAAACCTGGCTCCTCGACAGCCGCTCGGCCCGCCAGCTCGGGCTCGCCAGCACTGGCCATGCGACGCGCGGCACCGGCGGCCCCCCCTCGCCCACCTGTTCCAACCTGTGGCTGGAACCGGGCGTGGACAGCGCCGAGGCGCTCATCGGCGGCGTGGAGAGCGGCCTCTACGTCACCGAGCTGATCGGCATGGGCGTGAACCAGGTAACCGGCGATTACAGTCGGGGCGCTGCCGGGTTCTGGATCGAGAAGGGCGAAATCGCCTACCCGGTGAGCGAGGTCACCGTCGCCGGCAGTCTCAAGGAGATGTTCCGCCAGCTTACCCCGGCCAGCGATCTCGTGTTTCGCTATGGGGTCGACAGCCCCACCGTGCGCATCGACGGCATGACGGTCGCCGGGCGCTGAGCTCCGCCGGCGCTTTTTCGCCTGGTATGCTACGGTTGGAGCCCATGCACCGGCCGTGCTATGGGGTTGATTTCAAGCGTTTAGGCGCTGGCGCCTGAACCGGGCGAAAGCCGTGGAGCGATCCGACCCACCCCCTCGACCAGGCTCGACGAGGCACCTCTTGGTCCGCCTCGTGCGCGACCACGTGCGCCCCTACGTGGGCCGGTTGGCGCTCGCCGTGCTCTGCATGGCCTTCGCCGCCGGCTCCACGGCGGCGCTCGCTTATCTCATGGAGCCCGTTCTGGACCAGATCTTTCTGGAGAAGGACCGCACGCTGCTGATCGTGGTGCCCGTCGCGGTGATCGGGATCACGCTGATCCGGGGTGCCGCCACTTACGGGCAGGCGGTGCTAATGGCCTTCGTCGGGCAGCGCGTCATCGCCGATCTGCAGAGCCGGGTCTTCGCTCACATCCTTCGATTCGACCTCGCCTTCTTCCAGGACACGGCATCCGGCCGGTTGGTTTCTCGGCTCACCAACGACGTCAACATGATGCGCAACGCCGTCTCGAACGCGCTCACCGGTATGGTCAAGGATTCGCTGACCCTCCTGTTCCTGATCGGCGTGATGTTCGAGAAGGACTGGAAGCTTGCGCTGATCGCCTGTGTGGTCTTCCCCATCGCGATCTACCCGATCTCGAAGATCGGCCGGCGCATGCGCAAGGTCTCGACCTCGGCGCTCAACGAACTCGGCCTCTTCACCGCGCGGCTCAACGAGACATTTCAGGGCGCGCGCCACGTCAAGGCGTACAACCGCGAGCGCTTCGAATCCGCGCGCACCGACCTCCTGATCGAGAGTGTCTTCCGCCTGATCTTCAAGCAGCAGCGCGTGCGGGCCGCCGCGACACCGATCATGGAAACACTCGGCGGTCTGTTCATCGCGCTGCTGATCCTCTATGGCGGCTGGCAAGTGATCGGGGGCGCGCTCACGCCCGGCGCATTCTTCGCCTTCGTCACCGCCATGCTGCTCGCCTATCGGCCGCTCAAGGCGCTCGCCAACCTCAACACCAGCCTGCAGGAAGGCCTCGCCGCCAGCCAGCGCGTGTTCGACCTGCTGGACACCGAGCCCCGCATCGCCGAAGCCCCGGATGCGCGCCCTCTCAAGGTCACGGGAGGCGCCATCGCGCTGGAGAGTGTGAGCTTCTCCTACCCGAACGGCACGCGGGCCCTCCACGATGTGCGCCTCGATATCCCGGCAGGAGAGACGGTCGCGCTCGTCGGCCCTTCTGGCGCAGGGAAGTCCACGGTGCTGAACCTGATCCCTCGGTTCTACGACGTGGACGAGGGAACGGTCAGCATCGACGGAACCGACGTCCGCGCGGCGACGATCGAGAGCGTGCGCGACGCGGTGGCGCTGGTGAGCCAGGAGGCGGTTCTGTTCGATGACAGCGTCCGCGCCAACATCGCCTACGGGCGCATCGACGCCAGCGACGATGACATCGTGGCGGCTGCGCAAACGGCAGGTGCCGATCGCTTCATCCGGGAACTGCCCGATGGCTACGACACGATCATCGGCGAGCATGGGGTCAAGCTCTCCGGCGGGCAGCGGCAGCGGCTCTCCATTGCCCGCGCCATGCTCAAGGATGCGCCCATCCTGCTGCTCGACGAGGCAACAAGCGCGCTCGACGCCGAATCCGAGCGGCAGGTGCAGGAGGCGTTGCGCAGCCTGATGCGAGGCCGCACGACCCTGGTCATTGCCCACCGTCTCTCCACGGTCCAAGAGGCTGACCGGATTTACGTCCTGGAGCGCGGTAGGCTCGCGGAAACGGGTACGCATCGCTCGCTGCTGGCAGCGAGCGGGGTCTATGCGCGGCTTCATGCCGTGCAGTTCGCCGCGGGCATGGCCGCCGAGTAGGCATGGCTCTCGGCAAGCGCGTCACGCGCAGCCGGCTCGGGCGCGCCGTGCTCGTCTGGCTCTACGCGCGCTTTGCGAGCTTCGTCTTCGCCACGACCCGCTGGCGGATTCACGGCCGCGAGGACGCCGAGGCGCTAATGGGCGCGGGCCAACCCTTCATCTGCGCTTTTTGGCACGGCCGGCTGATGCTGGGACCGCATGGCTGGCCCAGGGGTACGCCGATCCACGTCATGATCTCCCGCCACCGCGACGGCGAGAATATCGCGCGGGCGACGCGGCACCTGGGCGTGGTGCCGGTCCGCGGCTCGCGCACGCGCGGTGGCGTGGCGGCCGGCCGCGCTGCGCTCCGCGTGCTGAAAGGGGGTGGCTATGTTGCCATCAGCCCGGACGGGCCGCGCGGCCCCCGGATGCGCGTGCAACCCGGGATTATTACGTTGGCGCGTCTTTCCGGTGTGCCGATCGTGCCATACACCTATGCAGTCTCGCGGCGCGCGGCGGCGAACAGCTGGGATCGCTTCTTGATCGCGCTGCCCTTCGGCCGCGGCGTCTATCTGTGGGGGCCGCCGCTCCATGTCGCTGCGGATGCCGACGAGATCGCGAGGGAGCGCGCGCGCTTGACCCTGGAGGAGCGGCTCAATGCTCTGACTGCCGAAGCCGACCGCATGGTGGGCGCGGAGCCGATCGAGCCGGCCGGGGACGCCGCACAAGCGGGCCAAAGCCGCACCGGCGCTGCGACGGGTTCTGCGCGTCCATGATCGAAGCCCTGATCACGCCGCGTAGCTACCGCTGCGCTAGTTTGTTGGCCACGCCGGTGGTCAATGCCTGGCTCGCCCACCGCCGCCGTCGGGGCAAAGAGGACGAGGCGCGCTTCGGCGAGAGGTTGGGGCGGCCCGGTCTGCCCCGGCCCGAGGGGCGGCTGCTCTGGATGCATGCAGTGAGCGTTGGCGAGAGCCTGTCCCTGCTGCCTCTAGTCGAGCGTGTGCGCGACGCGTTCCCTGACGTTCATGTGCTGATCACCTCCGGCACCGTCACGTCCGCGCAGCTGCTGCGCGAGAGACTTCCGGCCGGCGTTCTCCATCAATTTGCCCCGGTGGACCGGCCTAGTGCGGTGCGACGATTTGCCGGGCACTGGCGACCGGATCTTGCGGTCTGGGTAGAATCGGAGCTTTGGCCCAACCTCGTCCTGGAGACCGCCGGCCGCGGCATCCCCTTGCTGTTGGTCAACGCGCGCATGTCCGCCCGTTCCGGCGAACGTTGGCGACGAGCGCCGCACTTGTGCCAGCCCCTGCTCGCAGCCTTCACCGGCGTCTTGGCGCAGACTGAGGCGGACGCGGCGCGCTTTCGCGCGCTCGGTGCGCGAAACGTCGCGGTTCGCGGCAACCTCAAGAACGACGCGCGACCCCTGCCGGCGGATGACCATGCCGTTGAAGACCTCAGACGGGCCATCGGCGGCCGGCCTCGCTGGATCGCGGCCAGCACCCACGAGGGCGAGGAGGCGGCCGTTGCCGAGGCGGCTCGCGCCTTAAGTCAAGTCTTTCCCAATCTGCTTACGATCCTCGCGCCGCGTCACCCGGAGCGGGGCGCGGCCGTGACCGAGATGCTGGAGCGCCGAGGCCTCGTCACAGCCAGGCGCTCGGCGAACAGTGCGATCGCGTCGGCGACCGCCGTCTATCTCATCGATACGCTGGGTGAGCTCGGCTTGGTCTATCGCCTCGCCGACATCGCCTTCGTCGGCGGCTCGCTTGCGCCCCATGGCGGGCACAACCCGCTGGAGCCGGCGCGGCTCGACTGCGCGCTCATTGCGGGCCCGCACACGGAGAATTTTGCGGAGGCGTACGCCGCGCTGGAGCACGCCGGTGCGCTCAACCGGGTGAACGACGCGGATGCTCTCGCCGGCGCCGTGCGCGCCTTGCTGGAAGACGAGCGCGCGCAGTCCACCTACTCGACCACCGCGCGCGAGGCCGCGGCGGCGCTCGGCGGTGCGGCCGAGGCAGCGCTCGGCCTGATCCGCGACCACCTTGAACCCAGCGGCGACGATGCGCGCGCCCGCGTTCTGGGCGGCTGAGCGCGGCGGTGTCGCCGCCGCCGCGCTGACGCCCTTCTCCTGGCTCTACCGCCTCGGCGCAAGGAGCCACGCCGCTCTGGCTCGACCGTCGAGAGTCGAGCGTCCGGTAATTTGCGTCGGTAATTTCACCGTGGGTGGTGCAGGCAAGACCCCCACCGTTCTCGCCCTCGCCGCGCTGTTGGCGGAGGAGGGTATCCGCCCGCATATCCTCACGCGCGGCTATGGCGGTAGCCAGCGGGGCCCGCTCAGGGTCGATCCAGCCCAGCACGGCGCTGATGCGGTCGGCGACGAGGCGTTGTTGCTGGCGCGGGCGGCGCCGACCTGGCTTTGCCGCGACCGGCCGGCGGGAGCCGCCGCCGCGGTGTCCGCAGGCGCGGACTTGCTGCTTATGGACGACGGCATGCAGACGCCGGGCTTGGCGAAGGACTGTTGCATCGCGGTCGTGGATGGCGGCGCTGGCTTCGGCAATGGCCGCCTGTTACCCGCCGGGCCGTTGCGCGAGCCGCTCGCCAGCGGGCTTGGCCGCGCGCATGCGTTGGTTCTGATCGGCGTCGATCGAGAGGGCGCACTCGCGACTCTTGGGTCGCACGACCTGCCGGTGATCGAGGCTTCGCTGGTGCCCGGCAACGAGGTTAGGGCGCTCCGCGAACGGCCGGTCGTTGCCTTCGCCGGGATCGGGCGGCCGGAGAAGTTTTTCGAGACGCTGGTAGAAAGCGGCTGCAACGTGATCGCGCGCCATGCTTTCCCGGATCACCACCGCTACAAGCCGGGAGAGATCGCGGCTATCGTCGATTACGCGAATGAGCGGGACGCCGTGACGGTGACGACCGAGAAAGACCATGTGCGGCTGCCGCCGGACGCGAAAGCGATGGTTCGCACCCTGCCCGTGACTCTGACTTGGCGTAGTCCATCGGAGCCGCGCGAACTGCTAGCGCCGCTCGTGGAGCGCTGCCGCAGTGGCTAAGAGAGGGCCGGCACGCGCCGCAAGGCACATGGGTGAGGCCGCCGCCGCCCATCTCCTTTTCGGGCTGCTCGGCGCGCTGCCTGTGGGGTGGGCGTCGGCCCTGGGAGCCGTTCTGGGCGGTTCCATCGGACCCATGCTCCCGGTCCACAAGCAGGGCCTGAACAATCTCACCCGGGCACTGCCTGAACTTTCGCCGGCCGATATCCAGCACTGTGCCCGCCGCATGTGGCGTCATCTCGGCCGTGTCGCTGCGGAATACCCGCATCTCCACCGCTTTTCCGTCGATGCGCCCGGCGGGCGGGTCGAACTCGTCGGTCGCGTCCACCTGGACGAGGCCAAGCGCTCCGATTCCGGTGGGATCTTCTTTTCGGGCCACATCGGCAACTGGGAGATCGCCGCGCTCACGCTGGAGCAAGGTGGAATCCCGGCAACCGTCGTCTACAGGGCGGCAAACAACCCGATCGTCGACCGCATGATCTCGCGGATCAGGGGTGCGGTCATGCAGCACCTCGTGCCCAAGGGCCACGATGGCACGCGGGAACTGGTACGCACGCTGGGCGCTGGCAAGCATGTTGCTCTCCTGGTGGATCAGAAGCTTAACACCGGCATCCCGGTCCCCTTCTTCGGCCGCGATGCCATGACCGCGCCTGCCGTGGCGACGTTTGCGCTGCGCTACGACTGCCCGGTGTGGCCGATCAGGGTGGAACGGCTTGACGGTGCGACCTTCCGGGTCACCGCGTATCCCAAGCTCGCCATGCCTGAGGAGGGGACGCGGGAGGAACGCATCCGCGCGATCACGATCGCCATCAATCAGGTTCTTGAAGACTGGATCCGCGAACGGCCCGAGCAGTGGCTGTGGCTGCACCGGCGCTGGCCAGATTGAGGAACGCCGCCACCACCGCCGATTGACACCGGGGACGCCCGGCCTATAGTGCGCCCGCTGCGGGGAGCGCCCCGCTCCCCCCAACACGGATGGTTGTCATGTTCGCTGTGGTTCGCTCTGGCGGGAAGCAATACCGCGTCGCGCCGGAGGACGTTATCCGGGTGGAACGGCTCAAGGCCGAGGCCGGCGCGACGATCGAGCTCGGCGAGGTTCTGGCGATGAGCGACGGCGAGACGGTCTCGCTCGGCCAGCCGCTGGTCGAGGGCGCGCGGGTGGCGGCCACGGTCGTCGAGCACACGCGCGGCGAGAAGATCATCGTCTTCCGCAAGAAACGGCGGAAGAACCATCGCCGCAAGCGCGGGCACCGACAGGAGCTGACCGTTCTCCGCATCGACGAAATTCTGGCGGCGGGCCAGAAGCGGCGCGTGCGCCGGAAGAAGAAGGCCGCGCCGGCGGAAGGCGAAGAGGCAACCGGGGCAAAGACCAAGAGGTCGACGAAGGCGAAGGCCGCTGCCAAGCCGAGGCCCCGGAAGAAGCCGGCCGCCAAGGCAGAGCCGGCCGAGGAGTCCGCACCCCCGCCTGCCGAAGCGGCGACCCCGGAGCCGGCCGAGCCGCCGGTCGAGGAAGCCGCTACGCCGCCAGCAGACGATGCGGCCGATGCGGCAGCCGAGGCGCCAGCTGGCGAGGCGGCTGAGCCCCAGGCAGAAGAAATGACCGATACGCCGGCCGATGAGTCCCAGGTAGACGAGACGGCCGACACGACGGCCGAAGAGACCGCAGAGGCTTCCGAGGACGAACCGGCGGAGGAGAAAAGCTGATGGCGCACAAGAAGGCAGGCGGCAGTTCGCGCAACGGCCGGGACACGGCGGGCCGACGCCTCGGCATCAAGAAGTTCGGCGGCGAGGCCGTGATTCCCGGCAACATCATCGCGCGCCAGCGGGGCACCAAGTGGCACCCCGGTGAGAACGTCGGGATCGGGCGCGATCACACGCTCTTCGCGCTGACCGACGGCCATGTGCGGTTCGCCCGGCGCAGCGGCGGAAAGACGGTCGTCTCGGTCGAGCCGAGCGCGTAACGCCGCGCTCACCCGCGCGCCCGGCCGCGGGCGCGTACCGCGCGAGGGACCCGCGTCATGCGGTTTCTCGATCAAGCCAAGATTCATGTGCAGAGCGGCGCAGGCGGCAGCGGCTGCGTCAGCTTTCGTCGCGCCAAGAACGAGCCGCGCGGCGGGCCCGACGGCGGCGATGGCGGGGACGGGGGCTCGGTCTTCGCCGAGGCCGTGGAAGGGCTCAACACCCTCATCGATTTCCGCTTTCGCCAGCACGTGAAGGCGGGCCGGGGCGAGCATGGCCAGGGCGCATGCCGGGCCGGCGCCCGCGGTGACGACGTGGTGCTCGCCGTGCCGGTCGGGACCGAGATATTCGTCGAACCCGGCACTGCGCCGGTCGCCGATCTCACCGAGGCCGGCGCCCGCGCCCTGCTCGCGCGCGGCGGCACCGGCGGACGCGGCAACGTGCAATTCAAGTCGTCGACCAATCGCGCGCCGCGCCGCGCCGATTCGGGGGGCGAGGGCGAGGAATACTGGATCAGGCTGCACCTCAAGCTGCTGGCCGATGTCGGCCTGGTTGGTCTGCCCAATGCCGGCAAGTCGACGCTACTTGCCGCCGTCAGCCGGGCGCGGCCCAAGATCGCCGATTATCCCTTCACCACCCTCGTGCCTCACCTCGGCGTTGCGGCCGTGGGCGACGAGGAGCTGGTGCTGGCGGACATTCCTGGCCTGATCGAGGGCGCCCATGGCGGCGCGGGTCTGGGCGACCGATTCCTCGGCCATATCGAGCGTTGCGGCGTGCTAATTCACCTGGTCGACGGCACGCAGGACGACGTGGCCCAGGCGTACCGGACCGTGCGCGCCGAGCTTGAGGCTTACGGCCACGGCCTCGCGGCGAAGCCCGAGATCGTCTGCCTCAACAAGGTGGATGCGCTCGCGGAGGACCAACGCGCAACGCAGCATGAGAGTCTCGCCGCTGTGTCGGGCGCGGCCGTCCATCTCCTCTCGGGCGTTGCGGGCGAGGGCGTGCGCGAGCTCCTCGCCGCTGCTCACCGCGTCTCCGGCGCTCCCGCCGGCCAGGAACTCGAATAATGCAACCCTCGCTCGCTAACGCGTCACGCGCCGTGGTCAAGATCGGCTCGGCGCTGCTCGCCGACCCGGAGACCGGCGCCCTCAACGAGGCCTGGCTCGATGGCCTCGCGCGGGACGTGGCCCAGCTTCGCGAACGCGGCAAGGACGTGCTGATCGTCTCGTCGGGCGCGATCGCCATCGGGCGCCGTCACCTCGGTCTCGCGCAAGGCGCGTTGAAGCTGGAGGAGATGCAGGCAGCGGCGGCCTGCGGGCAGATCAGGCTGGCGCACGCGTATCAGTCGGCGCTCGCCCGCCACGGCATCGGCGTCGCGCAAATCCTCCTGACTCACGAGGACACCGAGGCGCGCCGGCGCTACCTGAACGCGCGCAGCACCATCAACACGCTGCTCTCGCTCGGCACCGTGCCGGTGATCAACGAGAACGACACCGTCGCCACCAACGAGATCCGCTTCGGCGACAACGACCGGCTCGCGGCGCGGGTCGCGGTGATGATGAGCGCCGATCTGCTGGTCCTGCTCTCGGATGTCGACGGCCTCTACGAGAGCGACCCGCGCCACGACGCGGAGGCGCGCTGGATCCCCAGGGTCGAGCGCATCACGCCCCAGGTCGAGGCGATGGCGGGCGACATCGGAACGCCGAGCGCCGCCGGCGGCATGGTGACCAAGATCGCCGCGGCCAAGCACGCGATGGCGGCGGGCTGCCATATGGCGATCGCGAAGGGTGGGGTGGACCGCCCGCTCACGGCGCTGGAAGACGGGGCGCGCTCGACCTGGTTCGTCTCCACCGCGACGCCGCGCGCGGCCCGCAAGAGCTGGATTGCGAGCGCGCTCGAGCCGCGCGGCGCCCTCGTGATCGACGACGGCGCCTGGCGTGCGCTGCTCAAGGGTCGGAGCCTGCTGCCCGCCGGCGTGAAGGCGGTGGAAGGCACCTTCGAGCGCGGCGACGCGGTGGCGGTCAGGGTCGAGCAGGGGCGCGAGTCCGGCCGCGGCCTGGTGGCCTATTCCGCCGCCGACGCGCGCCGTATCGTCGGCCACAAATCCCGTGAAATAGAACGGATCCTCGGCTACCGTGGCCGCGCCGAGATGATCCACCGCGACGATCTCGTGCTCGACGAGGAGCAAGGACCGTGAGCATGGCCGAGGCGGCGCGAAGCCGCGAGACCGAACAGGACATCGCCGCCGAGATGGCTGCGCTCGGGGCCGAGGCGCGCGCGGCGGCGCAGGTGCTGGCGGCAAGCTCGGCCGAGGCGAGACGCCGTGCGCTCAAAGCGGCGGCGGTGGCGATCCGGCGCGACGAGGCGGCGATCCTGGAAGCGAACGCCAGGGACATGGCGGCCGCCCAGGCGTCCGGCCTCAGCGGCGCCCTGCTCGACCGGCTCGCCCTCGATCCCGGCCGGGTCGAGGCGATGGCCGCAGGTGTCGAGCAGGTGGCCGCCCTCGACGACCCGCTCGGCCGCCTGCTGGGCGAGTGGGAGCGGCCCAACGGGCTTCGTATCCACCGGGTCTCGGTGCCGATCGGCGTCATCGGGATCATCTACGAGTCGCGGCCCAACGTGACCGCCGACGCTGGCGCGCTTTGCCTGATGGCGGGGAACGCGGCGATCCTGCGCGGCGGCTCCGAGAGCTGGCACTCCTCACGCGCCATTGCGGCGTCGCTGCGCGCGGCGCTTGCCGAAACCGGGCTGCCGGCAGGCTGCATCCAGCTCGTGCCGACGACCGACCGGGCCGCGGTGGGCATCCTGCTCCGCATGGACGATGCGCTCGACCTGATCGTGCCGCGCGGCGGCCGCTCGCTGATCGAGCGGGTGCTGGCGGAGAGCCGGGTGCCGGTAATGGCGCACCTGGACGGCAACTGCCACGTCTACGTGCATGCCGCCGCCGACCCCGAGAAGGCGCGCGACGTCACCTTCAACGCCAAGATGCGGCGGACCGGGATCTGCGGCGCGGCGGAGACCCTGCTGGTCGACGCTGCCGCTGCAGACACGCTGCCCGCGATCCTCGAGCCGCTGTTCGACGCCGGCTGCGAGGTGCGGGGCGATGCGCGCGTGCAGGCGCTGGACACGCGAGTGGTGCCGGTGAACGACGCCGACTGGGGAACCGAGTATCTCGACGCGATCATCTCGGTCGGCGTGGTAGACGGGCTCGATGCCGCGATCGCGCACGTCAACGAGCATGGCTCCCACCATACCGACAGCATCATTACGGAGGACGCCGCCGCCGCCGAGCGCTTCATGGAGGCGGTGGACAGCGGGATCGTGCTGCACAATGCGTCCACCCAGTTCGCCGATGGCGGCGAGTTCGGCATGGGGGCCGAGATCGGCATCTCCACCGGCAAGCTGCACGCGCGCGGGCCGGTGGGCGTCGAGCAGCTCACCACCTACAAGTACAAGGTCTACGGCGACGGGCAGGTTCGCCCCTGACCGCGCTCGTGCCCATGCGCCGGCGGCAGTCACGGCCGTTGCTGGGTGGCGCCGTTCATGCGCGGCCGCCGGGGCGCAAGATCGGCCTGCTCGGCGGCTCCTTCAATCCGGCCCACGATGGGCATCGCCATATCAGCCTGCTCGCGCTCAAGCGCCTTGGCCTGCACGAGGTCTGGTGGCTGGTCTCGCCGCAGAACCCGCTCAAGCCCCGCGCCGGGATGGCCGCGTTCGACGCACGCCTCGCCAGCGCGCGGGCCGCAGCGGGCGACCGGCGGCTCCGCGTGAGCGATATCGAGCGCCGCCTCGGCTGCTGCTATTCGGTCGATACGGTCGCCCGCCTCAAGCGGTGCTTCCCGCGGCACCGGCTGGTCTGGATCGTCGGCGCCGACAACCTGCCGACGCTCGCAGAGTGGCGGCGCTGGCCCGCGCTCTTCCGGGCACTACCCGTTGCGGTCATCGACCGCTGGCCGTACTCTCGCTACGCCAGTGTGGTTAAGCCTGCGAAACGATTCGCACGCCAAAGAATGGCGGAACGCCGAGCGACAGGGCTCGCGCGGAGCAAGCCGCCCGCCTGGATGGTCATCCATGGACCGCTGCATCCCGCCTCGGCGACAGCGTTGCGCGCCGTGAGCGGTGCTGCGGGCCCATAAGGGGAGGCTGGAGGAACACCATAACGGTACCTGAACGACCTGTTAGGTCCACACGCCGGGAGTCGGGCAAGGCCGACTCCGCGGTGCTTCACCGAGCCGTCGCCGGCGCTCTTGCAGACGCCAAGGCGGAGGACATCGTCACCATCGACCTCGACGGCAAGACCACCATCGCCGATTTCATGGTCATCGCCAGCGGACGGTCGAAACGCCATGTCAACGCGGTGGCGGAACGACTCCTGAAGCAGCTCAAGGACGACGGCACGCCGGCGCTCGCTGCGGAGGGGCGCGAGAACTCGGACTGGGTGCTGATCGATGCCGGCGACATCATCGTGCACGTCTTCCGGCCCGAGATTCGCGCCCTCTACAATCTGGAGAAGATGTGGTCGGTCGAGGCCATCGGCGCGGCTGAAGAGCAAGCGCTTGCCGGTGAAGATTAGCAGCGCGGCCGCCGCCTAGCAGGAAGAGAGGACGTCCCGCAGCCGATGCGCCTTGTCGTGGCGGCAGTGGGCCGCGGCCGGGACGACCCGGCCCAGAGAATCTTCGACGATTACCGCAAGCGCCTGCCGTGGCCGCTCGAGTTGCGCGAGGTTCGGGCCGGCGGCGGCGGCGATGCAGGACGCGAACGCGAGGCAGCGGCGCTGCTGAAGGGGCTGCCGGCGGGCACCCATGTGGTCGCGCTGGATGGCGGCGGGAAGGCGCTCACCAGCATGGAATTCGCGACAAGGCTCGCGGCCATCCGCGACAACGGCACGGCTGTCGTGGCGTTCGTGATCGGCGGGGCGGACGGGCACGGTGCCCCCGTTCTGGCGCGCGCGAACATGGTGCTCTCACTCGGGCCGATGACCTGGCCGCACCTGCTGGTGCGCGCGATGCTGGCGGAACAGCTGTGGCGGGCGGCGAGTATCCTCTCGGGCCACCCCTATCACCGAGGGTGA
This sequence comes from Alphaproteobacteria bacterium, assembly GCA_022820945.1. Taxonomy (GTDB): domain Bacteria; phylum Pseudomonadota; class Alphaproteobacteria; order UBA828; family UBA828; genus WTGU01. The sequence continues at coordinate 38,644 of JAJEEP010000093.1, forward strand.
GCCGCGGCAGGGCCCCTCAGCGGGTCGGGACCGGGGTGCCGGTGGAGTAGTCGTAAAAGCCCTTGCCGGTCTTGCGGCCGAGCCAGCCGGCCTCGACGTACTTGGCGAGCAGCGGGCAGGGCCGGTACTTGCTGTCGGCTAGACCCTCGTAGAGCACCTGCATGATCGAGTGGCAGGTGTCGAGACCGATGAAGTCGGCGAGCTCCAGCGGCCCCATGCGGTGATGGGCGCCGAGCTTCATCGCCGTGTCGATGGCCTCCACATTGCCGACGCCTTCGTAGAGTGCGTAGATCGCCTCGTTGACCATCGGCATGAGGATGCGGTTCACGATGAAGGCGGGGAAGTCCTCGGCCATCGCCGGGGTCTTGCCCATGCGCTCGGTCACCGTGCGCGCGGTGGCGTAGGTCTCCTCCTCGGTAGCGATGCCGCGCACCAGCTCTACCAGCTCCATCATCGGCACCGGGTTCATGAAGTGCATGCCCATGAACTTGCCGGGCCGGTCGGTGCTCGCCGCGAGGCGCGTGACGGGCAGCGACGAGCTGTTGGTGCAGATGATGGTGTGCTCCGGCAGCGCGCCGCGCAGCGCGACGAAGATCTCCTTCTTGACCGCCTCGTCCTCGATGACCGCCTCGATCACCATGTCGACGCCCTTCATGGCGTCGAGGCCGACGGCGGTTGCGATCCGGCCCAGCGCCGCCGCCGGCTGGTCGTCGGCGATCAGGCCCTTGCGCGCCTGGCGGCCGAGGTTGGTGCGGATCGTCTCGAGCGCCGTGTCGAGTTCGGCCTGCCCGACATCGGTGAGCATCACGTCGAAACCCGCGAGCGCAGCGACATGGGCGATGCCGCTGCCCATGCGGCCCGCTCCGACGATCCCGATCGATTGCACCATGGCTGCGGATCAGGCCTTGGAGATGCCCTGGCGGTCGAGCTCTTCGGCGAGCTCCGGAAGGGCCTTGAACAGGTCGGCCACGAGGCCGAAGTCGGCGATCTGGAAGATCGGCGCTTCCTCGTCCTTGTTGATGGCGCAGATCACCCGGCTGTCCTTCATCCCGGCGAGATGCTGGATCGCACCGGAAATGCCGACTGCGAGGTAGAGATCGGGCGCCACCACCTTGCCGGTCTGCCCGACCTGGAAGTCGTTGGGCACGTAGCCGGCGTCCACTGCAGCACGCGAGGCGCCGACGGCCGCACCCAGCCGATCCGCCACCGCCTCGATCAACGGGAAGTTCTCGCCGCTCTGCATCCCGCGCCCGCCCGAGATCACGATGCCCGCGCTGGTGAGCTCCGGGCGGTCGGACTTGCTGAGCTCGTGCTTGACGAAGCGGACCAGGCCCTGGTCGCCGGCGCCGGAGACCGCCTCGATCTCCGCACTCCCGCCCTCGGCGGGCGCCGCGTCGAACGCCGTCGTGCGCACCGTCACCACCTTCGTGGCATCGCCGCTCTCCACCGTCGCGAGCGCGTTGCCGGCGTAGGTCGGGCGCACGAAGACGCTGTCCGATACGATTTCTATGATGTCGGAGACTTGGGCCACGTCGAGCAGGGCCGCGACGCGCGGCATGATGTTCTTGCCGAAGGTGGTGGCCGACGCGATCAGGTGGCTGTAGCCCTCCGCAAGGCCGACCAGCAGCGGCGCCAGGTTCTCGGCGATGCCGTGCTCGTAGGCCGGGTCGTCCGCGTGCAGGACCTTGGCGACGCCTGCGGCCTGCGCCGCAGCCTCGGCGACCGGCCCGGCGCCGGAGCCCGCGACCAGCACGTGAACCTCGCCGCCCAGCGCCTGCGCGGCGGTAACCGCGTTGAGGCTCGGGCGCTTCAGCTCGGCGTTGTCGTGCTCGGCGAGGACCAGAATGCTCATGCGCTTGCCCTCACCCGATCACCTTGGCGTCGTCACGAAGCTTCGCGACGAGCTCTGCGACGTCCGCCACCTTGATTCCCGCCTCGCGCTTTGGGGGTTCTTCCACCTTGTGGATCGCGAGCCGGGGGCTCACGTCCACGCCGAGCGAGTCCGCCTCGCGCCGGACGATGGGCTTCTTCTTGGCCTTCATGATGTTGGGGAGCGAGGCATAGCGCGGCTCGTTGAGCCTGAGATCGGTGGTGACCACCGCCGGCAGATTGACGTTGAGGGTCTCGAGCCCGCCGTCGATCTCGCGGGTCACGTCCGCGGTCCCGTCCTTGAACACGATCTCGGAGGCGAAGGTCGCCTGCGGCCAGCCGAGCAGTGCCGCCAGCATCTGGCCGGTCTGGTTGCTGTCGTCGTCGATGGCCTGCTTGCCCATGATGACGAGGCCGGGCTGCTCTTCGTCCGCGACCACCTTGAGCAGGCGCGCGACGGCAAGCGGCTGCAGCTCCGCCTCGGTCACGATATGGACGGCGCGGTCCGCGCCCATGGCGAGCGCCGTGCGCAGGGTCTCCTGCGCCTTGTCGGCGCCGGCGGAGACCGCGATCACCTCCTCGGCGTGGCCCGCCTCCTTCATGCGCACCGCTTCCTCGACGGCGATCTCGCAGAAAGGGTTCATCGCCATCTTCACGTTCGCGGTCTCGACCCCGCTCCCGTCGGATTTCACCCGCACCTTCACATTGGGGTCGATTGTGCGCTTGACCGCGACAAGAACCTTCATGGGCGTCCCTGCTGGGCGGCAAGGCGAGGCCGCCGGCGCGCTAACGCGGACTCCCCGCCACGCGCGGCGCGCACACTATGACCGGGCTGAATTCCTGTCAACGCCGGCACCTCGGTAGGTGCGCTGGCGTCGGGTCGCTGCCATTGCCCGCCTGGACGCTGCCCGGTGCTCCGCGTAGAAATGGCCGGGTCCCGCCGGCCCCGGCGGAGCGCGCGCGCATCGATGAGGGGAGGCAACGCTGTCGATCGCCGTCGGACTCGGGCTGAACACGTTTCCGTTCTCGGGCGCGGGCGCCTTCTGGCGCTGGGTCGATCTCTGCGAGGAGGGCGGGGTCGATTCGCTGTGGCAGACCGACCGCCTCGTCTCCGACGAGCCCTTCCTCGAGGTGATGAGCGTGATGGCGGCGCTCGCCGGGCGGACCGAGCGCATCAAGTTCGGCATGAACGTCGCCTCGGTCGGGCTGCGCGACCCGCTGCTGCTCGCCAAGCAGTGCGCCACCATCGACGTGCTGAGCGAGGGGCGCCTGCTGCCGGCCTTCGGCATCGGCGCGATCCGCGCACCGGACTGGGCCGCCACCGGCACGGACACCAAGGGCCGCGGCCGGCGCACCGACGAGGGGCTGGAGCTGATCGCCCGGCTCTGGACCGAGGACTCGGTCGATTTCGAGGGCGAGTTCTACCGCTACTCGGGCGCGAGGATCGAGCCCAAGCCGGTGCAGGCAGCGCTGCCGCTCTGGCTCGGCGGCTCGAGCAAGCCTGCGATCCGGCGCACGGCGCGCATCGGCACTGGCTGGCTGGCAGGGCTGGAGACGCCGGAGCAGGTGGCGCCTGCCATCGCCGGCATCAAGGAGGCGCTCACCGAGACCGGGCGGCGCATCGACGCGGACCATTACGGTGCGAGCTTCTCCTTCCGCTTCGGTAGCTGGGACGAGCCCCTGATGCAGCGCGTGGCGGAGACCTACAAGGTGCGCTTCCAGCGCGATCCCCAGGGCGGCATCGTCGCCGGCGATGCTGCGGCCATCATGAACCGGATCGAGGCGTTCGTTGCGGCCGGCGCGTCCAAGTTCGTGCTGTGGCCGCTCGGCGGCGACGACGACGACATCCTCGACCAGACGCGCCGCTTGATCGAGGAGGTGCAGCCGGCGGTCGAGGCCCTGAACCAGCGGGTCGATGCCGCGTGACGCCCGCATGACGCCGCTCGCCATCGACCAGGCGGTGGCGCTCTACGTCGCCGCGCGCCATCGCCGGCAGCGGATCGCCGCGCTGCCCGAGGACTGCCGGCCGGCCTCGCTCGACGAGGCGTACGCGGTGCAGGCCGTGCTCAACGACCGGCTGGGCGAGACCCACGGCGCCGTCTGCGGCCGCAAGATCGGCTGCACCACGCCGGTGATGCAGCGCTACCTGGAGATCGAGCATCCCTGCACCGGCGCCCTCTACGAGCGCCGGACTCACCGCGCGCCCGCGACGGTGAAATATGCCGACCACTGGCGGCCGGGCGTGGAGTGCGAGATCGCGGTGCGGCTCGGGCAAGCGCTGCCGGCGGGCGCGGCGCCGTTCGACCGTGCCTCGGTCGCCGCTGCGGTCGAGGCCTGCATGGCGGCCATCGAGATCGTGGACGACCGCTACGACGATTTTCGGGCCCTCGACACGCCGACGCTGATCGCCGACGACTTCTTCAGCGCCGGCGCCGTGCTCGGCCCGCCCGTCGCCGGCTGGCGCGCCGTCGACCTCGCGGCGGCCGGGGGCGCCATGGCGATCAACGGCGCATCCGTGGGCGCCGGCACCGGGGCCGACGTGATGGGCCATCCCTTCGAGGCGCTGACCTGGCTTGCGAACCACGCCGCCTCAGGCGAGCGGCCGCTTCGGGCCGGCGACGTGGTGCTGACCGGCAGCGTGGTCGAGACCAAGTGGGTCGAGCCCGGCGATACGGTCCGCGTCGAAATCGAGGGCCTGGGCGAGGCCAGCGTCACGTTTGCGCGATAAGCGGGGCAGGCGCGTTGACAGGGGCGCCATGAAGGGCCTGAATCGGTCCACCGCCACCACGGCCCGCGAGACGAGGCCGGGCAAGAGAGGACGAATCCCATGATCAAGCTGCCGCTGACCGCCGCCGCCGCTGCGGCGCTTCTGGCCGCGACCACGGCCTTTGCCGAGGAGGAGGCCGTCGTCAACGTCTACAACTGGTCGGACTACATCGACGAGGAGATCCTGACCGAGTTCGAGGCCGAGACCGGGATCAAGGTCGTCTACGACGTCTTCGATTCCAACAACATCCTCGAGACCAAGCTGCTCACCGGCAGCACCGGCTACGACGTGGTGGTGCCGAGCGGAACCTTCCTGGCGCGCCAGATTCAGGCGGGCATCTTCCAGCCGCTCGACAAGAGCCAGCTCGCGAACCTCGGCAACCTGGACGAGACCATCATGTCGGTCGTGAGCCAGTGGGACCCGGACAACCAGTACGCCATCAATTACATGTGGGGCACCACGGGCTTCGGCTACAACATCGACAAGATCGCCGAACGCGCGCCCGATGCCGCCACGAGCTCCTGGGGCATGCTCTTCGACCCGGACGTGGTCTCGCAGTTCGCCGATTGCGGCGTCTACATGATGGACGAGCCGGACGAGGTGGTCCCGGCCGTGCTCAACTACATCGGCGAGGACCCCAACAGCCACGACACCGACGTGATCGCCAAGGTCGAGCCGGTGATGCTGGCGATCCGGCCGCACATCCGCCGCTTCCACAACTCGGCCCAGATCAACGATCTCGCCAACGGCGACATCTGCCTCACCATGGGCTGGTCGGGCGACATGCTGCAGGCCCGCGACCGCGCCTGGGAGGCCGAGAACAACGTCGAGATCGCCTATGTGATCCCGGACGAGGGCGCGCTGTCGTGGTTCGACATGATGGCGATCCCGGCGGACGCGCCGCATCCCGGCAACGCGCACACCTTCCTCGACTACATCATGCGGCCCGAGGTGATCGCCAAGGCGTCCAACTACGTCTACTACGCCAACGGCAACGCCGCCTCGACACCGCTGCTGGATGCCGAGATCACCGAGGACCCTGGCATCTACCCGACCGAGGAAGCGCGAAAGGGGCTCTACGTGACCAACCCCTATCCGCAGAAGGTGTCGCGCTTCATCACGCGGATGTGGACCCGCATCAAGGGCGCGGAGTAGGCACGACGCGCACACCGCACGGGCACGGCGCCCGTGAGCCGGCGGCCTGAGCACGCCGAGGGAGAGGCTTCGACTAACCCGCCTTTCTCACTACGGTCATGGTCTGCGCGGCGCTGTCCGGCTGAGAGGGTAGGAACGGCGCGCAGCGCGATGTGGGGCATCGGGCAAGCGCCGTGACGCGCTCTGTCGGCCGGACAGCGCTGCCCTTCGGGTCGTGCCCAGGTGCCCGCCCGCGGCGTCGTGGGCCTCAACCGTATTCCCTGATGCGCTTTTCGGCCCGCTCCTGGCGGATAGAACGCCTGGTCGCGACGCAGGCCGCGACCGTGGTGAGAAATGCGGGTTAACCCCGGCGGCGAGGCCGCCTTCCTCCGCATCGAGGGCGTCAGCAAGAGGTTCGGTAGCGTCACCGCCGTCGACGACGTCTCGCTCGACGTCGCGCGGGGCGAGTTTTTCGCCCTGCTCGGGCCCTCCGGCTGCGGCAAGACCACGCTGCTGCGCATGCTCGCAGGCTTCGAGACCCCGAGCGCCGGCGCCCTGCTACTCGACGGCGTGGACCTCGCCGCGCTGCCGCCTTACCGGCGGCCGGTCAACATGATGTTCCAGTCCTACGCGCTCTTCCCCCACATGAGCGTCGCCGGCAACGTCGCCTTCGGGCTGCGCCAGGACCGGATGCCCAGGGCCGAGATCGCGGCGCGGGTCGAGGAGGCGCTGGCGCTGGTCGAGCTCTCGCCGCTCGCGCGCCGCAGGCCGCATCAGCTCTCCGGCGGCCAGCGCCAGCGCGTGGCGCTCGCCCGCAGCCTGGTCAAGCGGCCCAAGCTCCTGCTGCTAGACGAGCCGCTCGCCGCGCTCGACAAGAAGCTCCGCGAGCAGACCCAGTTCGAGCTGATGGCGATCCAGCAGCGCGTCGGCATCACCTTCGTGATCGTGACCCACGATCAGGACGAGGCGATGACGGTCGCCGACCGCATCGCGGTGATGGAGGAGGGGCGCATCGCCCAGGTCGACACGCCGTCGGCGATTTACGAGGCGCCCCGCTCGCGCTACGTGGCCGAGTTCATCGGCGACGTGAACATCTTCGAAGGCCGCGCCAAGGCCGTGAACGGCAACGATCTGGCGGTCGAGCTCGCGGACGCACCGGACGACCTTGCGGCGCCGGCGCGCGCTGACGGCCCCGCGGCCGGCGATCCCGTGCTGCTCGCGGTGCGGCCGGAGAAGATCGAAATCGCACCGGAGCCGCTGCCGCCCGGCACCGCCAACGCGATGGCGGGCGAGGTGACCGAGATCGCCTATCTCGGCAGCGTCTCCACCTATCGCGTGCGCCTCGACAGCGGCAAGACGGTGGTCTCGACCCACACCAACCGCCTCCGCGACGGCGGCGCGGCCATCGACCGGGGCACGCGGGTTCATCTCTCCTGGCCGGTCGAGGCGAGCATCCTGCTCCGCTCATGAGCGCCAAGAGCGAGCCGAATCCCCGCCGGCAGCGTACGGGCCGGGGGCTGCTCGGGCGCGGCTCGGTGATCGCGAGCCCCTATCTCTGGTTGCTCTTCTTCTTCCTCGTGCCGTTCGCCATCGTGCTCAAGATCAGCGTGGCCGAGGTCCAGCTGGCGATCCCGCCCTACACGCCGCTCTTCGCCTGGCCCGAGGGCGGCTCCCTGGAGCTCTTCGCGATCGGCGACAACTACCTGCTCCTGATCGAGGACAGCCTCTACATCCGCGCCTACGCGAACAGTTTGAAGATCGCGGCGATCTCCACCGCGCTCGCGCTGCTGGTGGGCTTCCCCATCGCCTATGCCATGGCCCGCGCCCCCCGCGCCTGGCAGGCGACCCTGGTGATGATGGTGATCCTGCCGTTCTGGACCTCGTTCCTGATCCGGGTCTACGCCTGGATCGGCATCCTCAAGAACGAGGGGATGCTGAACGGGGTGCTTCGCTGGATCGGCGTGATCGACAAGCCGCTGGTGATTCTGAACACCGACATCGCGGTCTACATCGGCATCGTTTACTCCTACCTGCCGTTCATGGTCCTGCCGCTCTACGCCAACCTGGTGCGGATGGACCGCTCGCTGCTGGAGGCCGCGGCCGACCTCGGCTGCCGCCCGGCCGGTGCGTTCTGGAAGATCACGGTGCCGCTGGCGCGGCCCGGTATCGTCGCCGGCTGCTTCTTGGTGTTCATCCCGGCGGTCGGCGAGTTCGTGATTCCCGACCTGCTCGGCGGCTCCGGCACTCTGATGATCGGGCGTGTCCTCTGGACCGAGTTCTTCAGCAACCGCGACTGGCCGGTGGCCTCGGCGGTCGCCGTGATCCTGCTCTTGGTGCTGATCGTGCCCATCGTACTGTTCCAGCGCCACCAGCAACGCCAGCGCGAGGCGGACGCCTGATGCGGCGGGGGCTCAGCGGGGTCAACCTGGTGGCGCTCACTCTGGGCTTCGCCTTCCTCTACATCCCGATCCTTCTGCTCATCGTCTACTCCTTCAACGAATCCAAGCTCGTGACCGTCTGGGCCGGGTTCTCCACCAAGTGGTACGCCGCGATGGTGCAGAACGAGCTGCTGCTCGACGCTGCCTGGATGACACTGAAGGTCGCCTTCGTCTCTTCCAGCGTGGCGCTGGTGCTCGGCACGTTTGCAGGGCTTGCGCTGGCCCGGCTCGGGCGCTTCCCCGGCCGCACGCTGTTCTCAGGGATGGTCTACGCGCCGCTGGTCATGCCGGAGGTCATCACCGGCCTCTCCATGCTGCTGCTCTTCGTCGCGCTCTCCTGGGCGCGCGGCTACTGGACCGTGACGATCGCCCACATCACCTTCTCGATGGCCTATGTGGCGGTGGTGGTGCAGTCGCGGCTGCTCACCATGGACCGCTCGCTGGAGGAAGCGGCGATGGACCTGGGTGCGCCGCCGGTCAAGACCTTCTTCGCGGTGACGCTGCCGATCATCAGCCCGGCGCTGGTAGCCGGCTGGCTGCTGGCGTTCACGCTCTCCCTCGACGACCTCGTGATCGCGTCGTTCACCAGCGGTCCCGGCTCGACGACGCTGCCGATGAAGATTTATTCCCAGGTGCGCTTGGGCGTGACGCCGGAGATCAACGCGGTCTCCACGGTGCTGGTGGGGATCGTCGCCACCGGCGTCATCGCCGCTAGCCTCATCAACAAGCGCGCCATGGTGATTCGCGAGCGGGAGGCGCAGGCTGCCACGTAGAGCGCATCTTCAGTTAGAGTATCCTCATAGGGTTTGGCGGAGTTCCACCACGGGTGCCTACTGTTCCTCAATGCCCAAATTGCGACCAAGGAGACGTTGCAAAGACAACTACGCATTGAATTCGTCACTCTTATGGCCATTTGGATTTCAATTCTGTATCATCTTTGGGTGATCGTAAAATTCTGACGAAAAAAACCATGCCTAAAGCCATCTTTTCAGAAATTAATCTTGACAAGTGCGCACTATATGGCTGTTTATCCGAACTTCAGATCAGTCATATTATTCCCAGCTTTATGATCCGATGGTTTAAGGATAGCTCTGCCACCGGTCATATTCGGTTCGGCGAGAATCCTAACGTTCGTGTTCAAGACGGCCCTAAGGCTCGCATGTTGTGTCAGGAGTGCGAACAATTATTTTCGAATTGGGAGAAAGAATTTGCCGAGAAATGCTTTGAGCCGATTTGTGATGGACGTGCACATGAGATACAGTATACAGCTTGGATGCTAAAAGCTACAACGTCAATTTCATGGCGAGTCTTGTTTGCGTTCGACGCCATTAATGAACTCTCAGAGTTTCCCACAGCAGTTCGTGAGGAGGTCGTAGCCGCCCTTGATGAATGGAAACGATTTCTATTGAATGACCAGCAATGCACGGATCGCTTCGGGCAACACATGCTGTTGGTTGACTTGCTAGACTGCGCCACCATTGCCAACGTTCCGCACAACATCAACCGATATCTTACTCGCACAATAGACTGCGATGTAGCACATAATGGCGAATCTGCATTTGCGTATACAAAGATGGGTCGATTCATGCTTTTCAGCTTTGTTGACATGGACGATGCTCACCTTTGGGAGGGAACTAAACTGAATTCCAAGAATGGGTTACTTGGAGAAGGTGACAAATCACTACCGCCTGAACTGTTGAGCTACATCTTCAATCGTGCTAAGTCTGTTGCAAACACATACTCGCAGATTTCAGAATTCCAGCAGGAAAAAATTCTACAGTCCTATGGGAAGAATCCTTCTCGTGTGTCCGCGAGCGAAACACTATGTGCAGTGAATCAGGATGTACTTCTATTCGGAAAACGGAGCGCCTTTGAAGCGACGCAGCCCAAGTCTAAGCCCCATTTGGAACAGGACATCAAGAAAAAGCGCAATTGATGCACCTCTCTGTAAGTGGGTCTGCTGCGCTAGCTGCTTAAAGGCGGTCGCGGAGCGCGCCGTACGCGAGCGCGAGCGCGAGCGTCGGCCAGCGCAGGAAGCGGCCGCCGGGGAAAGGCGGCTGCGGCAGCCGCGCGAAGACATCGAAGCGCTCGAACGTGCCGGCGATGGCCTCGGCGATGAGCGCGCCACCCAGCGTTGCCAGCGCCACGCCGTGGCCGGAGTATCCCTGCCCGTAGTAGAGCCCGCCAGCGAGCCGGCCGATGCTCGGCATCCGGGTCCGCGTGATGGCGAGCGTGCCGCCCCACACGTGATCGACGCTCACATCGGCGAGCTGGGGAAAGATGCGCAACATGCACCGCCGCACGAGCGGGCCGGGGTCGGCAGGGAGGCGACTGCTCGCGGTTTCCCCGCCGCCGAAGAGGAGCCGCCCATCGGCCGAGAGGCGAAAGTAGTTCACCACGAAGCGCGTATCCACCACGGCAACGTCATTGGGGATCAAGGCGCGGGCACGCTCTTCGCCGAGCGGCTCCGTCGCCAGGATGAAATTGTTGATCGGCATGACGCGGTGGCCAAAGCCGGGGTCCAGTGCATCGAGATAGCCGTTGCAGGCGAGCACCGCCGCATCCGCCGTGACCGTGTGCGGCCCGGCTGTGACCGTGCAGGGCGCGCCCGGCGCAAGCCCGGTGACCGGCGTCCCCTCGTGGATATCGACTCCCGCTTCGGACGCCGCACGGGCGAGGCCCCGCGCATAATCGAGGGGGTGCAGGTGGCCCGCGCCCCGATCCAGAAGGCCTCCGTGGAAATCCTCCGACGCCACCTCGGTACGGAGGGCGGCGCGATCCAGAACCTCGATCCGGTCGTAACCGTAGCGGGCGTTGAGGTGGGCGGCTTCGTGCGCGAGCGCGCGAGCGTGGCGGGGCCGGTGGGCGGCGATGGCGATGCCGGGCTTCAGGTCGCATTCGATTCCGTGGCGGGCGATGCGATCGCGCACGAGCGCCTTCGCCTCCTCGGCAAGCAACCAGAGAAGTCGCGCCCGCTCCCCGCCAAGCTCGCGCTCCAACGTGGGCTGATCGCGTCGGTGCCCGCTGCCGAGCTGTCCGCCGTTGCGGCCGGAGGCGCCGTTGCCGACGCGCCGCGCCTCAAGCAGGACCACGCGGTGGCCGCGCTCGGCAAGGTGAAGCGCGCAGGAAAGCCCAGTATAGCCGCCACCGATGACGCAGACGTCCGTACGCAGGTCATCCTTGAGCACAGGCCATGTCGGGTGCGTCCGCGCGCTTGCCTCGTACCAGGTGGGCGCTTCGCCGTCGTGCTGGGCGTAGCGGCTGTCCCGTCCCGCAGCGCCCATCACACGGCGAGCAAGAGGAACTTGCGCTCCCAGGAGCTCACGACGCGCAGGTAGGCGTCGTATTCCGCCCGCACCACCTCGCTGAATCCCTTGACGAAGAGATCGCCGAACGAGGCGTGAGCCTCTTCCGAGGCCTCGAACTGTTCGAGCGCGGTCCTGAGGTCGAGCGGCAGGGTCTCGAACTCACTGGTCTCTTCGCCCTCCACGGGCGGAGAGGGTTCCAGCCCTTGTGTCATGCCCAGATAACCGGCAGCCAGCGTGGCGGCGATGGTGAGGTAGGGGTTCGTGTCGGAGCCGGGCAGGCGGTTCTCGACCCGGCGGTTCCGAGGCGGCGCATCCGGCACGCGCAGCCCGGCGATGCGGTTGTCGTAGCCCCAGCCGACGTTGAACGGCTTGCTCGCGCCGAAGCGGAGCCTGCGGAAGGAGTTGACGTTGGGTGCCATGAGCGGCGTGAACGCGGGCAGGAAGCGCTGCAGACCGCCGAGGTAGTGGCGGAATGCCGCCGACTCCGCCCCGTCCTCGTCCGAGAACAGCGGCCTGCGCTCCGCGCCCTCGTAGACCGACTGGTGCACGTGCATGGCGCTGCCCGGCTCGCTCTGCATCGGCTTCGCCATGAAGGTCGCGTAGAAGCCGTGGCGCTGAGCCGTCTGGCGCACCGTGCGCTTGAAGACGAACACCTGGTCGGCAAGCCGCAGCGCCTCGCCGTGGCGGAAGTTGATCTCGACCTGCCCGGCCCCGCTCTCGTGATTGAGCGTGTCGATGTCAAGCTCCTGTTCCTCGCAGTAGTCGTAGAGGTCCACGAAGAAGGGGTCGAACTCGTTGACCGCGTCGATGCCGAACTCCTGCCGCCCTGCCTCGCGCCGGCCGGAGGCGCCGATGGGAGGCTTGAGCGGTTGGTCAGGATCAGTGTTCCTCTCCACCAGATAGAACTCGATCTCCGGCGCGATGACCGGGTGCCAGCCGCGCTCCGCGAAGCGCTCCAGCAGGCTCGCGAGCACGCGGCGGGAGTAGAACGGCGAGTGTCCACCGTCGCGCAGCACGCAATCCGCAATAATCTGCGCCGTGGGCTCGTCGTACCAGGGCACCAGGGTGAGCGTCGCGGGGTCCGGCTCCAGCACGAAGTCGCCGTCGCTCACGTCGATGGAGACGGCGCCCGGCGGCGGGAAGTCGCCGGTGAGCGTGTGGACGAGGACGTTCTTGGGCAGCCGGTGCTGGCCGCCGGCGAGCCCCTCGATGAACTTGTCCATGGGCAGAATCTTGCCGCGCGGCACGCCCGCGAGGTCAGGCACGATGCACTCGACCTCGACAATGTTCCGCTCTTTGAGCCAGGCCTCGATCGCCCGGTGTCCGTCGCTCATGCGTCCTCTCCGACCCCCATATTGGCTCGCGAAGGGCTAATTTCTAGCGCTCGCCGCGATTGCCGAAGAGCATCGTGACGTTGATGCGCCGGTTCTCGTAGCCGGGGCGGAAGTCGAGATCGTCGGTGCGGTGGAAGAGATCGGAATCGAAGATGACCACGCGGTTCCGCCGGTAGGGCACCGTCACCGGTTCGTCGCCGGCCTCCTTTAGGAACTGCGCCATGCGGGTGCTGTCTGCGTTGTAGCTGCGGAAGGCCCAGTCCGACGGCGCGTATGCCTTGTGGACCACCAGTCCACCCGATGCCGGATCGCGGTTCGCCTCATCGGGAGTCACCCAGAAGTTGACGTTGACTGCGGCGAAATCGGCGTGGGTGGCGATCCCCTGCAACCTGGAATCGTACTTGTAGGCCCAAAGCTGCTCCAGCCGATGCGGCCCGAAGATGCCGGGGAGCCGCGCGCGCAGCTCGTCTGCGATCTGGAGCGCGAGCGCGGTGCCGAAGCCGTCCACCAGATAGGCGCCGAGGTAGCCGCGCTTGACCTGATACCAGACCGTTGCATCCAGGCAGAAGTGCCACAGCCGCTCTAATGCCTCCGTGGCCAGGAAGTCATCGACGACCACCAGATTGGGCGCGCTCTCGCGATAGGTGCGCTCGATTTCGTCCTTATCCAGGTCCGGGTTGACCGCGGCTTCCGCCCCGGCCGGGGCCTCGGGGAGATGAAGCGGGCGGTTGTAGGCCGGTGCGATACGGCGCCACTCCCGATCGTCGAGGGTGATCGGTTCGTCAGGCGGGGCATCTGAGGGCAGTGCGGCGAGAGCCTGCTCGTAGGTATCGGCAATCTTGTTGAACGACGCATCGATGCGGCCATTGCAGCAGAGTCGGCGAATCTGCTCGGCATCGTGCTGCAGCTTGAAGGGCGCCACAGGGATCGCCGGGGGCTGCTCCTTCCGGCGGTTCAACGTGTCGGGCGAAAGCACTGCACCGTGGCGGCGCTCGGCCGCGCGGCCGAAGCACGCGAGCGCCGCGTCAGCGTCGCCGCGGGCCACGTGGACCATGCCGAGATTGGCGCGATAGGTCGCGTTCTCCGGCTTCAACTCAAGCGAGCGCTCCAGGCTCTCGACCGCCTCGTCTTCACGGCCGAGCCGCTTGAGGACGTTGCCAAGATTGGCGTGCGCCGCCGCGTGCGCGGCATCGAGGGCGATGGCCTCGCTGTAGGCAGCCTCCGCCTCCGCCGCGCGGTGGAGGTCCTGCAGCACGTTGCCGAGGTTGGCGTGCGCCGCCGCAAGCTGCGGGTCGAGGTCGATGGCACGGCGGAGGCTGGCCTCGGACTCCTCCAGTGCGCCCACCTCTTGGAGCGCGTTGCCGAGGTCAGAATGCGCGCCCGCTGCGCCCTCGTCGAACGCGACCGCTTGCCGCAGCGCAGCCACTGCGTCCTCGGCCCGGCCGAGCTCCAACAGCGCGAGGCCGAGCTCCGACTGCGCCGGCCCGTGTTTGGGCCGAATCGCTAGCGCCTTCTCGAACCACTCGACCGCCTCGGACGGGCGCCCTGCGGCGCGCAACGCGTGACCGAAGTTGTAGCGGATGTCGGCATTGCTCTTGTCGAAAGCGGCGGCGCGTCGGTAGTGCGCTTCGGCCTCGTCGAAGCGTCCCAGGCCGTTGAAGACGTTGGCCAGGTCGTTAAGGAAGCCGGCGTTGCGCGGCGCCCGGCGCGCGGCCTTCGTCAACAGCGGTAGCGCCTCCTCAAGCCTGCCTGCCTGGGCATGGAGCACGCCGAAGAGGTGCAACGCATCCGCATGACCGGGACTCTGGCGCAACACCCGCTGGTAGAGCGCCGCCGCTGCCTCTGCGCGGCCCGCGCGATGATGTGCGAGCCCGGCGCGAAGCATATCCTCGACCGGACCCGTACCGGCGGCCAGCCCCTTGACTCGCCGTCGCTCGCGCCGCGTCATCGCGCCCTTGCGGTGCTGTTATGAGGGTCGGAGCGCTTGCCGCCGAGCCGCGCTCACCCGGCTCAATTGAGCGAGAGCCCGGATTCGGCGTCGAACAGCGTGATGCGGTTCGCGCGAAGCACGAGACTGATCCGGGCACCGATCGAGACCGGCTCGTGCACGTCCATGCTTGCCGCCACGTACTCCCGGTTGACCAGCAGGTCGTCTGCGCCGTCAATCGCGATGAATGCGATGATGACGCCGCCGTAGGACTCCGTGAATTCAATCGTCCCGTCGACGATGCCGTCGCCCGGTGGATGCAGGATCACGTCCTCCGGCCGGACGCCGAGCACGATGGAACCGCTGCCCTCCGCGCCTGCGCCTTCGAGCGCGCGACCGGCAACGGTGACTCCACTCTCGCCGAGCTCGCCCTTTAGGAAGTTGATTCCCGGACTGCCGATGAAATCGGCGACGAACATGTTGGCGGGGCGCTCGTAGATCGTGACCGGATCGGCCACCTGCTGGACCTCGCCCTTGTCGAGCACGGCCACGCGGTCGGAAAGGATCAGCGCCTCGGCCTGATCGTGGGTCACGTAGATCGTCGTCACCTTGTAGGCCTGATGGAGGCGCTTGAGCTCGGTCCGCATGTGCTCGCGCAGCTTGAGGTCGAGGTTGGAGAGCGGCTCGTCCATCAGGTAGCAGGCGGGGCTCCGCACCATGGCGCGGCCGAGGGCGACGCGCTGGCGCTCGCCGCCGGAAAGCTTGGCCGGCTTGCGGTCGAGCAGGCGCTCGATGTTAAGCAGCTCTGCCGTCTCCCGCGCCTTCTCATTCGCCTCGGCCTTGGACATGCCAGCGACCGTGAGGCCGAGCGTCATGTTCTGCAGTGCGGTCATGTGGGGATAGAGGGCGTAGGTCTGGAAGACCATCGCCACGTCGCGGTCGCCCGGATTGACGTGGGTGACATCGCGCTCGCCGATCGCGATGGAACCCTCGGTCGGCTCCTCCAGCCCTGCGATCAGGCGTAGCGTCGTGGTCTTGCCGCAGCCGGACGGCCCGAGCAGGGTCAGGAACTCGCCCTTGGCAATGTCGAGGTCGATTCCCTTGACGGCCTCGGTGCCGTCGCGAAACCGCTTTACCAATCCCCTGAGCGTGACGTTCATGGCGGCCCTATTTCACCGCGCCGAGCGCAAGGCCGCGCGCGATGTGTCGCTGGAGGAGGAACACGACGGCGATCATGGGCAATAGCTGTATCACCGCGCCGGCGCTGAGCGAACCCCACAATACGTTGTAGAGGTCGATAGTCTTTTGCAGCGCGACCGGCATCGTCGTCGCCTTGTCGTAGGTGAGGAACAGCGCATAGAGATACTCATTCCAACTGAAGACGAAGGTGAAGATGGCCGTGACTGCGATGCCGGGTGCGGCCATCGGCAGGATGAGGCGGAAGATAATCTGCAGCCAGCTCAGCCCGTCGAGCCGCGCTGCCTCCTCCACCTCTTTCGGCAAATCGAGCAGGAATCCGCGCAGAATCCAGACAGCGAACGGCAGTCCGAAGGCGACATAGACGACGATGAGCACGATTTGCGTATCGATCAAACCGAACCAGTTGGCCATCTTGAAGTAGGGGAGGACGACGACCACCCCGGGCATAAATCGCAATGAGAGTATGACAAGGGCCCAGGTATCGCCCCCCATGAGCCCCATGCGCGCCACGGCGTATGCCGCAGGCAGCGCCAATATCATCACGATCAGTGTGGAGACGCCGACCGTGACCAGGCTGTTCACGATCGCCCGGTCGAAGAGGAAGCGATCGAAGATCTCGACGTAGTGCTCGCCGGTCGGCTCGAACGAGTAGAAGGTGGGCGTCGGGGCATTGATGACGTTGGTGGGCTTCACCGAGGTGAGCGCCACCCACAGCACCGGGATCAACCAGACGATGACGACGAGCACCGCGAGGATATTGATCGCGCGCGTGTAGATCGACGACATCAGGGTTGGTCAGCGGCGCGCGCCGCCTTCTCCGTTCGGTAGAGCGTGTTGAGGAATGCAAGCACGACGATGTTGATCAGGATCAGGATGAGGAAGCCGTAGGCCGCCATCAAGCCGAGATGGCCCTGCTCGAAGATGGTGTAGTCATAGACGCTCGCCATCAGCGTCGACGACCCCGGCCCGCCCTTTGTCATGATGAAGTTGAGATCGAAGATGCGGATCGAATCCACGAGACGGATCAGGATCACCACCATGATGACCGGGCGGATCAGCGGGATCACGATGCGCGTGTAGAAGGTGACGCCGCGCACCCGGTCGAGCCGGGCGGCCTCCGTGATCTCCGGCGAGATGCTCTGCATGCCGGCGAGCAGAATCAGCGCGATGAAGGGCGTCCACTGCCAGCAGTCGACGAGCATGAGCGTCGCGAGCGCGGTGTCCTTGTGCGAGAGCCAGCTCCACTTCTCGAGGCCGAAGCCGGTGTTGAGGATCCAGTTGGCGAGGCCCGAGACCGGCTCGAAGATGAAGCGCCAGGTGAGACCCATGGCGATTGGCGAGATGAACACCGGGATGATGATGAGCGTACGCAGGAGCCCGGCTCCCTGCATCTTGCGGTCGAGCAGCACGGCGAGGAAGAAGCCGAGGACCATCTGAATCGAGACGACAACGAGGGCCCATATGACCGTGAGCTCGATGCTGTTCCAGAACCGGCGGTCCTCGAACAGGTCGTTGTAATTGCGCCAGCCTACGAAGCGCGCCACGTCCGGGTTGTAGAGCGGGTCGACCTTGAAAGAGAGCGTGCCCGAGAAGATCAGCGGGAAGATCGCGAGCGCCAGCAGGACAATGACGCAAGGCGCGAGCAGCAGGTAGGCCGTGCGCCGCTGCTGCCGAGCGACGGCGCCCGGTCGCCCCTGTCGGGGCGGCCCGGCCGCTCGGGACGGCCGGGCCTCGACGGTAAGAGCGGTCATGCCCGAGGCTCCGAGGAGCCCCTGGCCCTACACGCTGCGGCTAGACGTAGCCGCTGTCCTCCATGATGCGCTGGGTCCGCTTCTCCATTGCGGCGAGCGCATCCTCGATGCTCTGCTCCTCGTTGACCGCGTCGGCCACTTCCTCGCCCATCGCGCCCATGATGGCGTAGGCCTCCGGTATCACCGGCGCGTTCACCACGCAGACCGGATAGGCCTTCATCAGGCCCACGAAGAAGGGCTTGCGGTCGGACCAGCGACCGAGCGTGGAACGCCGCGACAGCTGACCGCCGGCGCCCACGATCGCATCGGCGATGAGGGGACTGCCGCCCAGATCCTCGTTGTCGCCCGAGTTGAGGAACTTGATCCAGGCGAACGCGGTCTCCCGATTGCTGCCCCAGGTCGGCATGAACTGGCCGAAGCCGCCGGTAAGCGCGCGGTGCCCGCCCTTTTCCCCAGTGCCCCTGGGCGAAAGGTCCATGTGCCAGTGCTCGTGCAGGTCCGTGTAGGTCGGATCGTTGAGCACCGCGGTGCCCCAGGTAAGGGGGCTGTAGAGCGCCGTGCCCTGGGCGAACACCAGGTTCACCTCGTCCTCGCCGGCGTTGGCGGAGACCGGATGGGCGTACTTCTGGAGATCGACCAGCACCTTGAGCGCTTGGTAGCCCTCTTCGGTGTTGATCGCCACCGTCCAGTCCTCGGCGACCTCGTCCACGAAGACGTCGCCGCCCATGCTGCGCAGAGATCCGTAATACTGGTAGCCGGCCCAGAAATTGCGCGCCATCGCCGCGCAATAGGCGTAGCGCTCGTTGGCCGGGTCGTGGATCTCCTTGCAGGCGTCGATCACGTCGTCCCAGGTCTCGGGCACCGGGATGCCGGCGCTCTCGAAGACGTCCTTGCGATAGAAGGTCATCATCGCATTGCCGTCCGGTGCCAGCGCTGCAATGTAGCCTGGCGGTGCCGGCCCCTTGGGCAGGTTCCACATGTGCCGGTAGGCCTCCGGCACATCCTGCTCGTAGTCCGCAAGCCAGTCCGGGAACGGCTCCAGGTAGGGGCCGAGGTCGGTCAGCGCACCCATCGCGTCGAGCGCCGCAAACTGGGCATGGTCCTGAGTGATGACGTCGAAGGCGTCGCTCTTGGACCGCATGTAGGTGTTGATCTGCGTCAGGGCCTCGCTCATCGGCTTGGAGACGACCTCCAGCTCGACGTTCGGGAAGACTTGGTCGAAGAGCGGCTTGACCGCTCTGAGCGAGTTCGCGAGCCGCTTACCGGACGACGCGAAGTGAACGATGGTGCCGCCCACGTCGGCATGCACTTCGCTGGGCACGAACTGCGCCGCGAGCGTCGCGCCGAGCGCAGTCGCGGCCGAAGCCTTGAGCACCTGGCGGCGAGTCAGCTCCCGCTCGCGAAAGTGCTTGATGCGCTTCATCGCGCTGTCGTAGGCCCGGATATCGTTGTCTGAATTCCGCATATGCGCCTCCCCTAGGGTGTCTGCGTCGGGCAGATGGAAGCCTCCCCATCTGCAAAAACGCTAGCACGGATGCCTCGCCACGGTCACGGCCCGCGTCGGCATCCAGGCACATCTGTCCTTTCCGCACGCGGTGTGTAGACTGCGCGCCGGCACGCACCTTCACGATTCGGGAGCAAGGCCTTGTTCAAATTCAGATTGCGGCGGCTCTCGGTCTTTCTCGCGCTTGCCGTCGCGGCGGGGAGCATGATGACTGACCAGACCGAGACCCAAGCCGACGAGGGCGCAGGCCCACTCGTCACCTTCGAGACCACACACGGCTCGTTCGCCGTCGCGCTGGAGCCCGAGTCCGCGCCCAAGTCGGTCGAGAACTTCCTCGCCTACGTCCGGGCGGGGCACTACGACGGGACCATCTTTCACCGCATCATCGCGGGCTTCATGATCCAGGGCGGCGGCTTCACCCAGCGCTTCGAGCAGCTGCCGACCCGCGCGCCTATCGAGAACGAAGCGCCGGACGCGCCCGGCAACGACCGGGGAACCATCGCCATGGCGCGCACGGCCGACCCGCACTCCGCCACGGCGCAGTTCTTCATCAACGTGGTCGACAACGACTTCCTCAACTTTCGCGGCAAGAACCCGCAGGGCTGGGGCTATGCCGCGTTCGGCCGGGTGGTCGACGGCATGGAGACGGTGGACCGTATCGCCGCACTTCAGACCGGACCCGGCGGCCCGTTCCCGAGCGATGTGCCGAAAGAGGCCGTGGTCATCGAGAAAGTGACGGCGGGACCCGACTCCTGACCGCTAAGCGCTGAACCCCGACCAGCGGTCCGGGCGATGCAGGCCGACCATCAAGCGGACTACATCGTCGTCGGCGCCGGCTCTGCCGGGAGCGTGGTCGCCGCGCGACTCTCGGAAAATGGACGGAACCGGGTGTTGCTGTTGGAAGCGGGCGGTTCGGACCGCCGGCTCGCGATCCTCATGCCGGCGGCGACCATGCTGCTGGCGATCACCAACCCGCGCTACGACTGGCGCTTCATGGCCGAGCCCGACCCCACCCGCGATGGCCGCGAAGACTATATGCCGCGCGGCAAGGTGCTGGGCGGTACCAGCTCGATTAACGCCACCTCGTTCATTCGGGGCGCGCCGGAGGATTACAACGGCTGGGCGGCGCTCGGCTGCCGCGGCTGGGACTTCGAGACCGTGCTTCCCTACTTCCGCCGGCTGGAGGATTACGAGGGCGGCGCCAACGAGTACCGGGGCGCCGGTGGGCCGCTTTCGGTTTCCCACATCCGCTCGGTGCATCCACTCTCCCGCGCCTTGATTGAGAGCTGCGTCAAGGCGGGCATGACGTTCCGGGAAGATATCAACCTGCCGCCGCAAATGGGCGTGGGCTACATGCAGGCCAGCCAGCGCAAGGGCTGGCGGCACAGCGCGTCTCGCGCCTATCTCTGGCCGGCGAAGGGCCGCGACAACCTGCGCATCGTGACCCACGCGCAGGCGCTGGGCCTCACGTTCGAGGGCGCCCGCGCCACAGGCGTCGAGTATCTGCGGCGGGGCAGGCGCAGGCGCGCAACCGCTGCCAAAGCTGTTGTGCTCTGCGCGGGCAGCTTCGGTTCACCGCAGCTTCTGATGCTCTCCGGCGTCGGGCCCGCGGCGCACCTGCGCGAGCACGGCATCGAGGTCCGCCACGATCTCCCCGGCGTCGGCGAGAACATGCAGGACCATGCCGGGATCAGCCAGACCATGTGGGTGAACCACACGACCTACAACGTGCAGACCGGACCGCTCAGCGCAATGGTCTACGGCGCCCAGTGGCTGCTGACTGGCACCGGGCCCGGATCGACGCCGATCGCCCAGGTCTGCGGCTACAGACGCTGCGACCCGAGCAAGTCGCGCAGCCACGTGCAGTATCTCTTCTCGCCGGCGGGCTACGATTTGACCGAAGACGGGCCGGAGGTCTTCGAAAAGCCCGCGATCACGGGCCTCACCAATCTGCATCGGCCCTATTCGGCCGGTACGGTGCGCCTCGCCTCGGCCGATCCGCTCAAGCAGCCTGCGATCCAGCCCAACCTCTTCGCCGACGAACGCGACATCGAGACCCTGATTTTGGGATCTCGCTTCTTCCGCACGGTGCTAGAGAGCGAGCCCATCGCGGGCTACATCGTGGGCGAGCACCTGCCCGGCAAAGACGTGCAGAGCGACGATGAGTGGACCGACTACATCCGCGCCCACGCCATGGGCGTCTATCACCCCGCCGGCACCTGCAAGATGGGGCATGACCCCATGGCGGTGGTAAACGACAGCCTCAAGGTGCACGGGTTGGAGGGGCTCTTCGTCGCCGACGCCTCGATCATGCCCACGGTCGTCAGTGCCAACCTCAACGCCACCTGCATTATGATCGGCGAGCGCGCGGCAGAACTGATCCCAGCTTCCGCCTGAGCGCCGAGACGGCATCCGTCGAGCCAGGGAGGATTCTAATGCCCTTTACTCTCGCCGCCACGCTCAGGATCAAAAAGAAGCACGTCGCCGAGTTCACCCGGCTGGTGAAGCGGCACGCCAACAACACCGTTACCAAGGAGCCGGGATGCATCAGCTTCGAAGTAAGCGTCGACCGCGACGACCCGCGCCGCTTCATCTTCTACGAGGTCTATGTCGAAGAGGCCGATTTCGACGCCCATTGTGAGACGCCCTGGCTCAAGCGCCAGATGGAGCGGACGGCCCACATGATCGACGGCGAGGTGGAAATGATCGGCTTCGGCCACCGCATCGCTGCGCCAAACAAGTAGCGCCGCCGCATCCTCTCTACTGCCGGCCGCATGGCAGTGGCCAGGCGTCACTCGTCTGCGGCGAACTCCATGATGACCTGGTCGGCGACGAGGCTATCGCCGACCTTGGTGTGAACGGCGACGACGCGCCCGTCGCGCTGGGCGCGGAGCACGTTCTCCATTTTCATCGCGTCCACGATGGCCAGCGGCTGCCCCGCCCGCACCGTGTCGCCTTCGGACGCGGGGAGAGCCACCACCAGCCCCGGCATCGGCGAGAGCAGGAAGCGCGAGAGATCGAGCGCCTCCTTCGCCGGCATCGTGGCGGCGAGTTCCGCAGCCCGCGGCGTTCGCACATGTGCTGTGACCTCGCAGCCCCGCCAGCGGAGCGTGAGCGCCGTGCCCCGGCGCTGAACCTGAATTGCGACCGGCGCACCGTCCACGGTGCCGGTGAAGACGCTCTCGTGGGGCTGCCAGTCGCTCGCCACCGGTACCGTCCGCGCGCCATCGACGACTGCGATCCCGTCGACGTCTTCGTCGATCCGCACCTCGTGACGGCTCGTGCCGAGGTCAACCACCCACTCCCCGGTGTGCCGGACAGGCGGGAGGCCTTCGATCTGGCCCGAGATGCGCCCTGCGCGGGCCGCGAGGCGGGCGTGCACAACCGCCGCAACCGGGACGAGCACGGCGCGCGCCGCGCCCGTGAGCACCGCTGGGTCGAAGCGCTCGCCGAACTCCTCCTCGATGAAGGCGGTGGAAAGCCGCCCCTCGGCAAAGCGCAGGCGGCCGAGCACGGCGCTGAGGAAGCCAGCATTGTGGGCGACGCCGCGAATCTCGTAGCGGTCGAGCGCATCCTGCATGGCGGCGATCGCCGCGGGCCGGTCGGGGCCATGGGTGACGAGCTTCGCGATCATGGGATCGTAGAACATCGAAATCTCGGAACCCTCGTCCACACCGGCATCGACGCGGCAGGTCTCGCTCGCCGCGGGCTCGCGGTAGCGCGCAAGGCGCCCGATGGAGGGAACGAAGCCCCGCGCCGGATCCTCGGCGTAAATGCGGCATTCCATTGCCCAGCCGTTCCGCCCGATATCCTCCTGGCGGAATGACAGGGGCTCGCCGGCGGCGATCCTGATCTGCTGTTCCACCAGGTCGATACCGGTGACCAACTCGGTGATCGGATGCTCGACCTGGAGCCGGGTGTTCATCTCCAGGAAGTAGAAGTTCCGCTGCTGGTCGGCGACGAATTCCACCGTGCCAGCGGAGCGGTAGCCCACGGCGGCGGCGAGCGCACAGGCCTGGGCGCCCATCGCCGCCCGCGTCGCTTCGTCGAGCAGGGGGCTCGGCGCCTCCTCGATCACCTTCTGGTGGCGGCGCTGGATCGAGCACTCCCGCTCGCCGAGGTGGACGACCGTGCCCGCGTTATCGGCGAGCACCTGAATCTCGATATGGCGGGGGTCCTCGATGAAGCGCTCCACGAAGACCCGCCCGTCGCCGAAGGCCGACACCGCCTCGTTGACGGCGGACGACATGCCCTCGCGCAGGCCCCCCTCGTCCCAGACCAGCCGCATGCCCTTGCCGCCGCCACCGGCCGACGCCTTGATCATCACCGGATAGCCGATCTCGCGCGCCGCAGTGATCGCCGCATCGGCATCGTCGACCGCATCCTCCGTGCCGGGAATGGTCGCGACACGGGCGTCGGCAGCGATCCTGCGGGCGGCGAGCTTGTCCCCCATCGCGGCGATTGCGTCCGCTGGCGGGCCGATGAAGGTGACGCCCGCCTCGGACAGCGCCTCGGCAAACGCCGCGCTCTCGGAGAGGAAGCCGTACCCCGGATGCACCGCCTCGGCGCCGGTCTCGGTGATCGCGGCCAGGAGGGCATCGATGTTCAGATAGCTCTCGGCAGCGGCGGCGGGGCCGATGAGTACGGCCTCATCCGCCATGCGCGCATGCAGCGCTCCCTCGTCGGCCTCCGAATAGACCGCGACGGTGCCGATCCCCAACCCCTTCGCGGAGCGGATCACCCGGCAGGCGATCTCGCCGCGATTGGCTACGAGGATCTTGGAGAACAACGCCGCGCCTCGTCCCTTAGAGCGGAATGTTCCCGTGCTTCTTCCACGGGTTCTCCAGCCGCTTGGTGCGCAGCGTCTCGAAGGCGCGCGCGACGCGGGCACGGGTCTCCTGCGGGCGAATCACGTCATCAATGAAGCCGCGGCTTGCGGCGACGAAGGGGTTGGCGAAGGTGCGGCGGTATTCCTCGGTCTTGGCGTCGACGGCGGCGGGGTCGTCCAGCGAGCCGCGGAAGATGATCTCCACCGCACCCTTTGGTCCCATGACTGCGATCTCGGCAGTGGGCCACGCATAGTTCAGGTCGCCACGCAGGTGCTTCGACGCCATCACGTCGTAGGCGCCGCCGTAGGCCTTGCGCGTGATGACCGTGACCTTGGGCACCGTCGCCTCGGCGTAGGCGTAGAGCAGCTTGGAGCCGTGAGTGATGATGCCACCGTACTCCTGGTCGGTGCCGGGCAGAAAGCCGGGCACGTCGACGAACGTAAGCAGCGGAATGTTGAAACAATCGCAGAACCGGACGAAGCGCCCCGCCTTGCGCGAAGATGCGATGTCGAGGCAGCCGGCGAGCACCGTCGGCTGATTGGCGACGATGCCGATGGTGCTTCCGCCGACGCGGCCGAAGCCGGTGATGATGTTCTGCGCATACGCCGGCTTCAGCTCGAAGAAATCGCCCTCGTCGACCACCTTCGCGATCAGCTCCTTCATGTCGTAGGGCTGGTTCGGATTGGCCGGGACCAGCCTGTCGAGCGAAGGTTCCACGCGGGTCGCGGGGTCCGTGGTCGGCCAATTGGGCGGCCGCTCGCGATTGTTGGCAGGCAGAAAGTCGATGAAGCGCCGGGTCTCGGCCAGCGCCTCGACATCGTTCTCGAAGGATTGGTCGGCGACGCCTGAGCGGCCGGTGTGAGTGCCCGCGCCGCCGAGTTCCTCATGGGTCACCACCTCGTGGGTGACTGTCTTCACCACGTCCGGCCCGGTCACGAACATGTAGGCGCTGTCCGCAACCATGAAGATCGCATCGGTCATGGCCGGAGAATAGACCGCGCCGCCGGCGCAGGGGCCCATGATGACCGAGACCTGCGGCACCACGCCCGACGCCAGGACGTTGCGCTGAAACACCTCGGCGTAGCCTGCGAGCGAGGCCACGCCTTCGTGAATGCGCGCGCCGCCTGAATCGTTGAGCCCCACCACCGGCGCGCCCACCCGCATGGCGTGGTCCATGATCTTGCAAATCTTCTCCGCGTGCGCCTCGCTCAGCGAGCCGCCGAAGACGGTGAAGTCCTGGCTGAAAACGAAGAGCAGCCGCCCGTTGATGGTGCCGCGCCCCGTGACGACTCCATCGCCCGGCACGCGCTGCTCGGCCATCCCGAAGTCCGAAGAGCGATGCTCGACGAACATGTCGAATTCCTCGAACGAGCCGTCGTCGAGCAACAGTTCCAGGCGCTCGCGGGCGGTGAGCTTGCCCTTGGCATGTTGTCGCTCGATCCGCGCCTCGCCACCGCCCAGCCGGGCGCGGGTGCGGCGCTCCTCAAGCGTGCGCAAGATGTCGTCCATCGCCTCCCTTCTCGGCGCCGCGCGGAATTATGCGTCCACCTCAGCCCTCGCGTCTTAGCACGAATCGATCCGGCCCGGCGACCGGCGGCGCTCCAGGCGCACCGGCTGTGCGGTCGAGCCCGTCAGTTGCGCACGATGTTGTGCGCTGGCCCGTAGGGGAATCCGGTGATGTCCTCAGCGCCGTCCTCGGTCACCACCAGGATGTCGTGCTCGCGGTAACCGCCGGCGCCGGGCTCACCGTCGGGGATCATGATCATCGGCTCCATGGAGACCACCATGTTGGGCTGAAGCACGGTCGGCACGTCCTCGCGTAGCTCCAGCCCCGCCTCGCGGCCGTGGTAGTGGCAGAGCACGCCGAAGCTGTGGCCGTAGCCGAAGGTGCGGTTCCGGAGCAGGCCGTTACGCTCGTAGATCGTGTTGAGCTCGGCGGCGATGTCGCAACAGCGCGCTCCGGGCTTGATCAGCGCGATTCCCGCCTCGTGCACCTCGACGTTTATGTTCCAGAGCCGCAGGTGCTCGTCCGCGCACTCCTCGGCGAAGAGCGTCCGCTCCAGCGCCGTGTAATAGCCCGCCGGCATGGGGAAGCAATTAAGACTCAGGATGTCGCCGCGTTCGATACGGCGTGAGGTCACGGGATTATGGGCTCCGTCGGTGTTGATCCCCGACTGGAACCAGGTCCAGGTGTCCATCAGCTCTACATGGGGCTGGTGCTGGCCGATCTCGCGCACCATCGCCTGGGTCGCGTGGAGCGCTACCTCGTATTCGGGCACGCCAACGGCAATCGCCTCCACGCAGGCGGCGCCGCCGACGTCGGCGATGCGCGCGCTCTCTCGAATCCAGGCGATCTCCTCGTCGGACTTGACCATGCGCATGCGCATGGTGGGCTTGCTCACGTCGACCAGATCGGCGGTGGGCAGCGCTCCCTGCAGCTTGCGCAGGTTCTCGGCGGTGATGTGATCGTACTCGACGCCGACACGCCCGCCGTCCTGGATCAGCTGCTTCACGGCCACGAAGTAGTTGTCCCGGTGCCAATCGGTGTAGACGAGGTTGTCGCCGAAGGTGCGCCGCCAGGGCTGGCCCGCATCGATGTTGGCCGAGATCGTGGTCTGGCCCTCCTGCGTGACCACCAGGCCGTAGTTGCGGCCGAAGGAGCAGTAGAGGAAGTCGCTGAAGTAGTTGATGTTGTGATAGGACGTGAACAGGCAGGCATCGATTTGCTTCTCGGCCATGTGGGCGCGCAAAGCCGCGAGCCGCCGGTTCATCTCGTTCGCGGAGAATGTCGGCTTGACCTTCTCGCCGTTCCGTATCGTCTTGAGCTGTTCCATGGCCTTTACCCTGATCGTCGATGATGATCGTGCTGCGAGGTAGGCGTCACCGTCAATGCTGCGTCAAGTCGCCGCACATCTCAGCGCCCCAATTGCCCCTTGGGTGGATAAAAGGTCCTCCGCATACCGGACGAGCGAAGGATTCAGGGGTGAGCGAAGGAATCAAGGCCATCTTGGAAAGGTGGGAGCCGGTCAGGCACGATTCCTGAGGCCGTATTATTTGTTTGGGTGTTCTGGGAATACAGTGACATTCTCCGGGTACGATAAGAAATACACGGCCCGAAATCCGCGGGTATCAATTGTTGATTTTTCAACGAGTTTCAACTTACCGCTATTCATTATTCGATTTGCAACGAGGAGCAGGCGCACGTCCTCTCCAATAGCCTCTTGATATTTTGTGAGACGCGCCGATTTCATCGCCACCCTTTTCTGTATGATCGGCATGGGATTGACATTAACTGTTCCCACGCGGTCATCTACCCGGAACCACCATGGTCTGAGTGCCTTGGTCACATAGGCTTTGAACTGGTCGTTTGGCTGGAACACGATTTGATCGCCCGGACACATTGACTCAAAATCATGCTGAAAGAGCTGGAGAAGTAGTTCTTCCATATTCTCATCGTTCACAGTCCCCAATATTCTGATAAACAGGGGAATGTCTTTCTCGGTCGCATACATCTCGCGATAGCAATCGATCTTCTTTTGGTGGATTGATTCCTTTGCCTTCTTGTCCGCACCCTTCTTCCCCTCGTGACCGATGAACAGTTCCGAAACCTCAAGACCGAACTGATGATCTCCTTCGGTTACGACATAATCTGGACATTCTCTGTCCTCTCCAACGGTCCACAGAACATCGAGCATTTCAGCCGCCCGCTCAACGTAAAAGCGCTCTTCACTCTTATTCAATATACCCTCTTAAAATACTGGTGTGGCCGCCCGTCTCATCTCGGGATTCTGCGCAATTGGGTATGTATGTTGCAGCTAATTTGGTTCTCTCTAATCCCGTGACGGATACCAGTAGAGCGGGTCCGGGCGCCGGTAGTCCTCGGGGCGGAAGATCAGCTCCAGAGTGGTCTTGAGCGCGTCCTCGGTCTGGAAGTAGCAGAAGCGCACGCCGCGCCAGCCGCCGCTCATGACCCGCTCGAAGCCGCGCGCCTCCATGTCGGCGATGCAGCCGTCCCAGTCGAGCCCCGTGTCCTGCAGCAGAAAGCCCACGTGCTGCAGCCCCTCGCCGTGCTCCTCCAGGAACTCGTGATAGATGCTGGGCCCCTCCAGCGGCTCGATCACCTCCCAGTTGAGATCGCCGGTCCAGGCCAGCGCGAGGCGCATGGAGAACTTGCCGGGCCCGCCGCGAAAGTAGCCATCGGTCAGCTCGGGCGGCGCATATTCCTGCACCCACCAGGGGCCGATCCCCATGCGGTCGGCATAGTTGCGGATGCAGGCGTCGAGGTCGCGGGTGACGATGCAGATCTGCCGGGTCTGGCCGATGAGGCTGTTGGGCAGGTCGGTAAAGACGTGGTCGGGCGAGACGGCCATGGGTGTTCCTCGTATCGCGGTTGGGTGTGGGTGCCGACCGGCCGCTAGCGGCCGGTCGGAGCGCGCGACCGCGCGCCGCGCCGAAGGCGCGTAGCGTCGCGCGTCCACGCGCGCGGAGCGCACGATCGAGCGGAGCGAGCGCCCGGCGCTTGAGGGAACATGATTAAACCGTCGCTAGCGCGCGCCAGACGCGCTCCGGGGTGAGCGGCATGTCGATATCGGTGACACCGCGCTCCTTGAGCGCATCGAGAACGGCATTCACCACGGCCGCCGGCGCCGGGATCGCTCCGGCCTCGCCGCAGCCCTTGATGCCGAGCGGGTTCTGGCTGGTCGGCACGCCGTTGGAAGCCAGCGCGAAGGGCGGCATGTCGTCGGCGCGCGGCAGGCAATAGTCCATGAAGGAGCCGGAGAGCAGCTGCCCGGACTGCTCGTCGTAGACGCAGTTCTCGAACACCGCCTGGCCCAGCCCCTGGGCCACCCCGCCGTGCACCTGGCCGTCCACCAGCACGGGATTGACGATGCGGCCGAAATCGTTGGCCGCGGCATAGTTGACCAGATCCATCGCCCCGGTCTCGGGATCGACCTCGACTTCGCAGATATGGCAGCCGTTGGGGAAGGTGCCCTCGAAGGTCTCCGTCCGGCCGTTCGCATCCAGCCCCGGCTCCACGCCTTCCGGCAGGTTGGCGGGGTCCTTGGCCTGCGCCGCCAGCGTCATGATGTCGATGGCGCGGTCGGTGCCGGCGATGGAGAAATCGCCGTCGGCGAAGCGGATGTCCGCCGGCGCGACTTCCAGCAGGTTGGCGGCGACCTGGGTGCCCTTGTCGATCACCTTGGCGGCGCCGTCCTCGATCGCGAGCGCTACCATGTAGGTGGAGCGCGAGCCGCCGCTGCCACCGCCGCCCGGCAGGTCGTCGCTGTCTCCTTCGACGAGCGTGACCGCCTCGAAGGGGATGCCCAGGCTCTCGCTCAGGAGCTGGGCGTAGGTGGTTTCGTGACCCTGGCCCGACGCACCCGTGCCGGCGCTGAGGCTGACCCCGCCGTCGTCGCGGAAACGGATCGCGACGTGCTCCGACGGATCGCCGATGGTCGATTCGACGTAGACCGCCATGCCGATGCCGCGCAGCTTGCCCCGCGCCGCCGCTTCAGCGCGCCGCTCGGCGAAGCCCGACCAGCCGGCGAGCGTCAGGCTGTCGTCCAGGTTGCGGGCGTAGTCGCCCGAATCGTAGGTGACGTCGAGCGGCACCTGGTACGGCATCTCGGCCGCCGGAATCAGGTTGCGCCGGCGGATCTCGTCGGGCGCGAGGCCGAGGGTTGCCGCGGCCTTCTCCACCAGTCGCTCGACCACGTAATTCGATTCCGGGATGCCGGCGCCGCGATAGGCATCGGTGAAGACGGTGTTCGTGAGCACGCCTTCGACCTCGGCATGGATTGCGGGCGTGCGGTAGGCGTTCGCCAGCATGCGCGTGTAGAGCAGTGTGGGCGAGATCGGGCCGAGATTGGAAACGTAGGCGCCGAGGTTGGCGAGGGTGCGCACCCGGAGCCCGAGGAACTGCCCGTCGGTATCGAGCGCCAGCGCCGCCCGGGTGATGTGGTCGCGCGCCTGGGTATCGCTCTGGAAGCCCTCGATGCGCCCGCAGAGCCAGCGCACCGGCCGCCCCAGCTTGCGCGCGGCCCAGGCCACCAGGACCTGCTCGGGATAGGAGAAGTACTTCATGCCGAAACCGCCGCCGAGATCGTGGGCGAGGATGCGCAGGCGGTCTTCCTCGATGCCGAGAATGCCGGCGATGATGGCGCGCGCGCCGTGGACGTGCTGGCTGTTGATGTGGAGGGTGTAGCGCTCGCTCGCCGGGTCGTAGATGCCGAGCGCCCCGCGCGGCTCGATGGTGCTCACCACCACGCGGTTGTTGACCAGCTCGATCTCCACCGTGTGGGCCGCAGCCTCGAAGGCGGCTGCCGTGGCGTCTGCGTCGCCCTGCGCCCACACGAGGGAGAGGTTGCCCGGCGCCTCCGGCCAGATCTGCGGCGCGTCCGCCTCGCGCGCCTTCTCGGCGTCGACCACCGCCGGCAGCGGTTCGTAGTCCACGCTCACCAGCTCCGCGGCATCCTGCGCGGCGGCGAGGGTCTCGGCCACGACCATGGCCACCGCCTCGCCGACGTGGCGCACGCGATCCGCCGGCAGCATCGGGTTGGGCGGGTAGCAGGCGGAGCTGCCGTCCGGGCGCGTGAGCGGCACGAAGGCGTCGGCGATGCAGGGCAACGTGCCGAGACCGGCCGCCGCCACGTCCGCCCCGGTATAGACGGCAAGCACGCCATCGGCTGCCGCGGCCGCCGCGGTGTCGATCGCCGTGATGTCGGCATGGGCCAGCGGCGAGCGCACGAAGCAGGCATGCACCTCGCCCTCGAGCGAAACGTCGTCCTGGAACCGCCCGCGGCCCCTGAGCAGAACGTCGTCTTCCTTGCGCGGTGCCGACTGGCCGACCCCGAACCGTGCCATCGCTCCCTCCCACCGTCTCGTGCGGGCATGATAGGGAACAACGCGAAAGGCGTCATCCGGCGCAGTCGGTGAGGAGCCGCCGGCCAGTGGAGGCCCCTCGGCCTCTGCCCGAATCGGGCGCCTCCGTGCTACCTAGCCGGGAGAGTGGCGCGCCGGTGCGGGCGCCCGCGAGTGAGCGAGAGGAGGGAGCGATGACGTTCGAGGAGAAGGTCGAGCGCCTCAGCGCGATCGAGGACATCAAGCAGCTCAAGGCGCGCTACTGCCAGCTCTGCGACGCCGGCTACGACCCCGACGGCATCGCGGCGATGTTCGTCGAGGACGGCGTGTGGGACGGCGGCGAGAATTTCGGCTGCCACGTGGGGCGCGCGGCGATTCACGGCTTCTTCTCGGGCATCTCGAACGACATCGTCTTCGCCGCCCACCTTGTGCTCAACCCGATCATCACGGTCGATGGCGACAGCGCCAACGGCAAGTGGTGGCTGATCATGCCGTGCACCACGGAGCTGGGCGGGGGGCCGAAGGAGGCGCGCTGGCTGCTCGCGGAATACGACGACGACTACGTCCGGGTCGACGGCACCTGGTACTACAAGCACCTGCGCATCGACCTGAAGTTCTTCACCCCGCACAAGGACGGCTGGGTCGAGACTTAGGCCGGCGCTCCCACCGCAATTAGGGACGGCAGGATGAATTGCTATCCACCCGGCCTCGAAGTCGGGCGATATTCGCTCACATTCTCCCGGCAGAGCCGACGCATCGAGCCGGGCGAGCGAAGCTGAATTCCCCTTTCTCGCTTCGGTAAACCAAAGCGGCCGGTGCTTGTCCGCCCGGAATGCGGATCTTGTAAAGCAAGCACCCTTCCTCGCTTCGGCTGACAGGCGTATAAACGGCGCCGTCCTGCTCGATCGAAGGGCCCATTTCTGTCGGACCAGGTGCCTTGTCTTTCGCAGGCGGACCTGCGCACGCGACGCAGAGGACGGCCGCACCGGCAAGTGCCAGGGCGCAAGAGCCGTTCATCGGCCTACCAAGTCGTCCGGTACGCTAGGCCGATACTCGCGTCGCGTTCTCCCGAAACGTGACCGGTATCCGCGGCCCCGCTGACCTCGAGTGCCACGTCGCCACCCAGAGCTTCCCGATCGTGTCGAAGCGTCACCCTGATCTCACGTGCATCCGGCGCAAGCGGGACCCGATACACATCATGGAGGCGTCGCCCGCCCTCCATGTGACCGTTCTCGATTCGGAAGGAGCCGGTGCCGGACTCGGCGCGCAACGGCTGCTCGACCGTGAGACCCCAACCGTCCGTTCCCACCCTCATCGACATTGCCGACAGCACGGAAGCGGAAGCCTGGAAGATTGCGTCGTCTTCGTATTGCGGCAACCCGAGGGCCAACGTGCCCACGACGTCCAGACTCCACCCACCGTCGAGATCGTGCTTGAGCGCATGAGACGTCCAGATCATGCCGGAGCGAGGGTCCGATCCGAACGCGCCGGATGTCCGGGACCCCAGGTATCCCGCGTCATCGAAGCTCAGGCCGTATCCCCACCCGCCGTCGTGCGGCAGGCGTGCAAGACTGGCGGATGTAGGACCGAACCCTGTGACCCATCCGTGTCCGTCCGCCAGCCACAAGCTGTCGTCATCTGCAGCGGGCATCCAGTGCAGCCCGAACGCATCGGGGTCGGTCGCCAGCGGGTCCTCGACGGCTCCCGTGAGCTGAGGGATCGGTGAGCGGCCGGCCGGGCGGGTGGAGATCAGCGTTGTCATGGGAACCCAGAAGGGGAAATCCTGCTCGTCAAACGTGGCAAGTTCCAGGCCTGCGACGTGCCCCGCGACCGAGCCGTAAGCCGCCGGCACCTGTAGCGTGGTGCGGCTGAGGGCCTCTGCCGATTGTCCGGCATTCAACGAGCCGACGGGCGAAAGAGCGGCCTCGAGATCGAGATGTCCGGCACCGTAGGTTTCCAGGTCGGCGTACCGCCCGCTTCGGTCCGCCGTATCGAGCATGCGCTTCACGACCGCCGTGTTTCCGCGCGTTCCCCGGAAGTGTTCCATCAGCAGCGCCAACGAGCCCGAGACGACTGGAGTCGCAACGCTGGTGCCGGGAATTCCGTCTTTTAGATCCCCTCGTCCGGGCGTATCCGGATTGGGGACGAGACCCCGCACGGTGCCCGGCGCGGCCAGACAGTAGTGCGGCCCGTGTCTCGCGGCATTCCAGTCTGAAGGAAGAGAGCCGCATCGGTTGGAATAGTTCGCGATAGCGCCCGTTCGCGGGTCCGTCGCGGCGACGGCCAGGGAATGTCCGCGCAACTCCGGGTAAGCGTAGGGCAAGTCTGCTTCCGCGCCCGAATACGACTGTCCGTCATTACCGGCGGCGTAAACGAGAATGGTTTTTTCGTCATCGGGCGTGCCGATCTGAAAAAAAGCGTCCAACGTATTAGGCAAGTAGGTACTCATCCATTGCACGGTATACGCTATACTATCGAATGCTGCCTCGTAGTCGAAAAAACTCGTACCAAAAGATCGGTTGATGATATCGAAATTTCCATAATGAGTCCGCCATATATTGGCATGCTCACCGTCAATTTGCTTTTGTTCTTCGGGCTGGAGCGAGGCAATGGCGTCTTGAAACACAATTGACGCGAAGGAATCAGAGTTCTGATCGTCCGTCAGATTCTCTGCAATCGGGATAATCGTGGCCTCTGGCGCGACTCCCAGGTTTTCCCCGGCCGCAACCGAAGCGACGACGGTGCCATGACTTCCGACCGCCCCGTAGGGTGTCGGCACTTCCCGCCATCGGTACAACAATCCGAGCCCACTACTCTCGCTGTAATACTCGTCAACGATGAACACGGAATCATCCTTTGTGGGCCAGCCATCCTGGCTCACGATGTCGCGCACCCAACCGTTATACGCCTCGTCTTCACCCTGACTGTCGTTCTCCCGAATGTCGCATAGTTGGGCCAGTCGACACACATGAATGTCGCTGCCGACGACGTCTCCAAACGGCCGAACGTAATAGAGGTTCGCCCCGTCCGCTTCCCGCAGCTTAACCCTGCTCCCGAACTCTGCGGTCTGCGTGTAATCGACGATCGTGTCCTGAATCCCGATCCTCACGCCTCTGCCGGTCAGTCCGATGGCGTAGGCATGGTGCGCACCGAT
Source organism: Alphaproteobacteria bacterium (assembly GCA_022820945.1). Taxonomy (GTDB): domain Bacteria; phylum Pseudomonadota; class Alphaproteobacteria; order UBA828; family UBA828; genus WTGU01. The sequence continues at coordinate 72,720 of JAJEEP010000093.1, forward strand.
TTGCTCCAGCACGTCGGGCTGGTGCGTCGTGAAGCGGGCCGTGCCAAGGTGATAAGCAGGGTCGGAGGATGTCTGAGTTGGAAGCGTGGGCTCGGGCGTGGGTGGTGTCGCCGTAGGGCCAGATCCACCGCCGCCGCCACATGCGCCAAGCACCAGAAGTCCGCTCAGAGCAGCAGCCAGGACGCATCTGCTCATCGACTTCTCCAGTCGTCCGGCAGGTCTTTAGCCCACCAGTACACATCAATTCTGCTATATAAATCTAAAGATTTGAATTGTTCGATAGTTATAGGACGCGCAGCGGTGCGCGCCCGCGCCGCCGTTGCCGGTGCAGGGTGGGCCGGACTGTAGGAGCGGTCAGGACTGGCGCTTGAGCGCGCCCTCGGCGGAGATGTCGCTCTTGAACGGCCAGTAGAGCTCGGCGTTCCGGGTAATTCCGCTGCGGCGGAAGATGATGATCAGCATCATCACGACGCCCACCACCACCCAGGTGCTGCTGGTGGGAAGTACGAAGCCGTCATCGCCGAACATCCCGCTCTCGAGATTCTTGAGCAGGTCGATCACCACGGTCAGCACGACGACACCGACGACGGCGCCGGAGAGGCTCTGCATGCCGCCGATCACCAGCATCGCGAGCGTGATGAGCGTAAGGTTGAGGAAGAAGGTATCGACCGTCAGCATGCCCAGGAAGTGACCGAACAGGCCGCCCGCCATGCCGCAGAAGAAGCCGCTGATCACGAAGGCGAGCAGTCGCTGGCCGATGACGTTCACGCCCGCCGCCTTGGCCGCCACCTCGTCGTCCCGCGAGGCGCGGAGGGCCAAGCCGAATTTCGAGCGCGAGTAGAGGAAGGCCGCGAGGATCGTGACCACCGCGTAGCAATAGGCGACCCAGGGCGTCGTCGTCTGCGGCAGGCCGATCACCGAGCTCGCGCCCGAGGTCCAGGTGCTCCAGCGCAGATAGACCGAGTAGATGATCATCAGGAAGGCGAAGGTGCCGATGGATGCGGCGATTCCCGATAATCGCATCAGCGCGATGCCCGCGATGAAGGCCACGAAGGCGCTGAGCAGCCCTGCAAGGAAGATCGCCAGCACGAAGTGGTGGCTGTTGTCCAGCAGATAGCCCGGCAGCCCCGGCATGAACATCTCGCGGGTATAGGGGCAGCAGGTCTGCCAGCCCGTGGCGTAGGCGCCGATCATCATGAAGCCGATGTGGCCGAACGACATGATCCCGGAGTTGCCGATGAACATGTAGAGCGCGACCACGATGACGACGCGGATCAGGCCCTCGGTCAGCGTCCGCGCCAGGATCCGGTCGTCGAGGGCCACCACGATCGCCGTGATGATCAGCAGCCCGATGACCAGGTTGACCACCGGCCAGAAGTGCCGGACGCGCCGCATGAGGGGTGTGGTGGCGTCGATCATCACACCCGTTCCTTGAACGCCCTGGTCGGCACCAGCCCTTGCGGCCGGGCCAGCAGGATCACCACCACCAGGCCGAACACGAAGGCGTCGCGGAAGCCCCGCATGCCCTCGGGCAGGATCGCGATCAGCACGGTCGAGAAGATGCCCACCACGTAGCCGCCGACCACCGCGCCGATCAGGCTGCCCATGCCGCCGATCACCGTCGCGATGAAGGCGTAGAGCATCAGGAAGACGCCGCCGCGGAAGCTCAGGATGCCCGTCTGCGTGTGGTACATCAGCGCCATGATGCCGGCGAGCGCGCCTGAGATGACGAAGGCGAGCGCGATCACCCGGGTCGCGTTGACGCCGAGCATCCGCGCCATCCTGAAGTCCTCGGCCGCAGCCCGCATCTCCACGCCGATGGGCGTGCGCCTGAGAAAGATCGTGAGCAGGATGAGCAGGATCCAGGTCACCGCCACGATCACGAGCTGCAAGATCGGCACCTGCACCTTGTCCGAAAGCGGGATCACGCCGGTGAGCTCCGGCCAGAGGCCCACCGCCTTGGGCCGGCCGCTGTAGATCATGATGATCAGGTTCTGGATCGAGAAGCTGAGCGCCACCGAGGCGATCATCAGCACCGCCGGCGGCGCCGTCTGAATATGCCGGAAGAGCAGGAAGTAGGAGGCGAGCGCCCAGACGACCACCACGCCCACCACGCAGATGATCAGCGCCACCGGGTGGAAGTCGAGGATCAGCGGGACCGCGACCACCGCCGTCGCCGGCACGATCAGCGAGAACCCGCCCACGGTGATGAAGTCGCCGTGGGCGAAGTTGATCAGCCTGAGCACACCGAAGAGCAGCCCGATGCCGAGCGCGCCGAGCGCATAGAAGCTCCCGAGACTCAGGCTCGAAATGATGACCTGGACGACGACTTCCATCAGAAGGTGGCCTCTCCCGCGTGCTCCACGCCTTCGGTGAAGCCGAAGTAGGCCTGACGCACCGCCTCGCCGTCCTGCAGGTCCGCGGCGTCGCCTTCGAGCTGGATCTCGCCGCTGCGCAGCACGTAGATGCGGTCCGCCGCCTTGATCGCGCGCTCGGAGCTTTGCTCGACGATGAGCAGCGTGAGCCCGCGCGATTCCCTGAGCTCCAGCAGGACCTCGTAGACCCGGTCCACCAGGTTGGGCGCGAGCCCGAGCGAGGGCTCGTCGATGGTCATGATTCTGGGGTTGGTCAGCAGCGCCCGGCCGATCACCAGCATCTGCTGCTCGCCGCCTGAGAGCTTGCCCGCAGCGCCCCGGCGCCGTTCCGCCAGCACCGGGAAGAGCTCCAGCACCCGCTTGAAGTCGGCCTCGACCTCGCCCCGGTCGCGGCGCATCCGGGTGCCGAGTCGCAGATTCTCCTCGACGCTCAGCGTGGTGAAGACGTGCCGGCCTTCCGGCACCTGGGAGATGCCGCGCCGCGCGACCGCCTCTGGCGTCAGGCCGCCGATGGACTGGCCGTCGAAGGTGATGGCACCTTGCGATGGCCGCAGCACGCCGGAGATCGTGAGCAGCGTCGTCGACTTGCCGGCACCGTTGGGGCCAACGACGCAGACGATCTCGCCCTCGCTGACGCCGATGGAGACGCCCCGCACCGCCGGAACGCGGCCGTAGTGCACGTAGATGTCGTCGACCGAGAGCAGCATCCGCGTCACTCGTGGCCGAGGTAGGCGGCGATCACCGCCTCGTTGCTTTGCACCTCGGCAGGCGTGCCGCGCGCGATGGTGCGGCCGCTGTCGAGCACGTGGATTCGCTCGCAAACGCTCATGATGACCCGCATGTTGTGCTCGATGAGCAGCACGCCGCAGCCGAAGCGATCAGGAATCTCGCGCACCAGGTGCATCACGTCGTCGCATTCCAGGTCGGACATCCCGGCCGCGGGCTCGTCCAGCAGGACGAAGGCGGGGTTCATCGCGAGCGCGCGGGCGATGCCGACCCGGCGCTCGTCGGTATAGGGCAGCACGCCGGCGGGGTCTTGCGCCTGATCGGCGAGGCCGATCCACTCCAGGATCTCCATCGCCTGCGCGTGCGCCTTGCGCCGGGAGAGGCCGAGGCTCACGGCGGCGACCTCGACGTTCTCGCTCACCGGCATGTCGCGGAAGAGCCGCCCGGCCTGGAAGGTGCGGGCCACGCCGTGGCGCCTGATCCAGTGGGGCGTCAGCTTCGAGATCACCTTGCCGTCGAGCAGCACCTCGCCGGCAGCGGGCACCTGGAATCCGGTCATGGCGTTGACCAGGGTTGTCTTGCCGGCGCCGTTCGGGCCGATCAGGCCGAGGATCTCGCCCTGGTGCAGCGTCTCGTCCACGCTGTCGACGGCGGTGAGGCCCTCGAAGCGGACGGTCACGCCGCGCGCTTCCAGCGTCTCGCCGTTCTGCGTCTTCGCGTGCGCTCCGGCGTCTTCTGACACCAGCCGCTCCCCGCTGCCCAAACCGATTCCGCGTGCCGCCGTGCGGACGACGCGGCCGCACGGGGGTCCGCACAGCCGCAGTCTCGATGTTAGCTACCGAACGCCGGGATGCGAATCAACGGGGAATTCGCATAGCCTCCTCGATTGGGCCTACTAATTCGCTCGACCTTTTTCACTTGACCTTTTCGCCTACATTCGAACGTGCCTGCATCGGGGCCTGCAATCGGGCTTGCAAAAGCCGCTGCGGCATTGACAATGCGTCGGCTTAAGTGCTCGGCACCCCGCCGAGTGCTCGGCATGTGCCATCGGACATTCAGAGGGAGGTCACTTGGGATGAGAAAACTTGCATCAATCGCTGCGGCCGGCGCGCTCGCGCTGGGCGCGGTATCGGCCGCGCCGGCGGTGGCGGACGACCACGAGGTCGTCTTCGGCTTCGCCGCGTCCTATTCCGGCTGGATGCAGGCCTATAGCGGGCCCTCGACCAACGCCGCGTTGATCGCGATCGACGACTGGAACGCCAAGGGCGGCCTCCTCGGCAAGCAGATCAGGCCGGTCTTCGCGGATGCGAAGACCGAGCGCGCGGAAGGCGCCAAGGCCGGGATCTCCGTCATTAATGACGGTGCCGTCGCCATGGCCGTGGACTGCGACTACGACTTCGGCGCGCCCGCCGCGCTGCAGGCTCAGAACGCCGGGTTGATCTCGATCTTCCTGTGTGCGGAGAGCGTGCTCGCCGGCATCCAGGGCATCGGCAAGTACTCGTTCTCGAGCTCGATCCTTGCCGCCGTGCAGGGTGCCACGATCGCCGAGTGGGGCTACAAGGTGAAGGGCTGGCGGACGGCCTACATCCTTCTCGACGACATCCTCGAGTACAACAAGGGCATCTGCTACGGCTTCGACTGGATGTGGCGCGAGGTGCTCGGCGGCGAGGTCGTCGGCCACGACGTCTATCAGAACGACGATCCCAGCATCCAGGCTCAGGTCGACCGCATCCGGGCGCTGCCCGAGGAGCCTGACATCATCGAGAACTGCAGCTACATCCCCGGCGGGGCGAGCGCGATCAAGCAGATCCGTGCAGCCGGTATCACCGCTCCGATCGGCGGCGGCAGCTCCATGACCGGCACCTACTGGCAGGAATCGGTGCCGGGTCTCTCCGGCCACTTCGTGCCCGAGCAGGCCTCGATCTACGGCGACGATCCGCGCCCGGCCGTGCAGGAGTTCCTCAAGAAGTACGAGGCCAAGTTCGGTGAGCCGGTGAACAACCAGTACGCCTTCCCCGGCTACGTGGTCTTCGAGATGTGGGCCAAGGCCGTCGAGAAGGCCGGCACCTTCGATTCCGACGCCGTGGTCGAGGTGCTGGAGAGCTACCGCGAGGAACCGGTGCTGGTCGGCACGCGGACCTTCACGGACCAGCTCCACCATCAGAACTTCGCGCCCTATCTGATCGTGGAAACCACCAACAACCAGCCGGCCGTCGTCGACTCCTGGACCATCTCGGAGCCGGTGCCGATGGACGTGCTGTTCGGCAAGCGCTACGAGTACATCGCTCGCTGAAGGAACTTTGCGGGCAGGCTGAAGCTGTCGCCGTCGCGACCAGTCTCAACTGCTCAGTGTGATATCGACGCCCCGTCCGGGCAACCGGGCGGGGCGTTTCCTTGCCGGGGTTTCAAGCGCTTGCTGGACACTTTCGCGCAAAAGTGTCCGACAACGAATTCTGTCGGCCACGGATGACCAACAACGATGCTCGCTGAGCGGCGCCGACGTCCACGCCTGACCGGCGCTCCAGCGCCAAGGCCAGAAGCGATGGATCGACATTTGGTTGTCACCCCCGCGCCGCTTTGCAATGATCGGGGGGAGCCAAGCGGCTCAAGGAATCGGTGCAATGGATACTGGCGGCGAGCAAGCGTCGGGGCCCTACCTGGAGGGGCAGCTGCTGGTCGCCATGCCGACGATGGGCGACCCGCGCTTCGCCCACAGCGTCATCTACATGTGCGCCCACTCGGAAGACGGCGCGATGGGCCTCGTGGTCAACAAGCTTCTCGAATCGCTCAGCTTCTCGGACCTGCTCGAGCAGCTCGACCTCGAGCCCGCGAGCGTGAACAAGCCCATCCCGGTGCATTTCGGTGGACCGGTGGAGGCCGCGCGCGGCTTCGTCCTCCATTCCACCGACTACACCCACGAAGCCACGATGCAGGTGGACGACGCCTTCGCGCTCACCGCCACCATCGACGTGCTCAAGGCCATGGCCGAGGGCCGCGGCCCGCGCCTCAGCATGCTGGCGCTGGGCTACGCGGGCTGGGCGCCGGGCCAGCTCGACCGCGAGATCCAGGAGAACGGCTGGCTCACCGTGCCGGCGGACGAGGAGCTGGTTTTCGACCAGGCCCAGGACGGCAAGTGGGAGCGCGCCGTCGGCCGGCTCGGGATCGACCCCGGTAACCTCTCGGGCGTCGCCGGCCGGGCTTAGCCCCGACTCCCCGCCACGCTCACGGCTTGCGCGGTGCGATGGTCGCGTAGAGCAGGTGATCCTGCCACGTGCCCGCGATCTTGAGATAGGCGCGCGCATACCCCTCGCAGCGGAAGCCGGCCTTCTCCAGCAGCTTCCGGCTTGCAGTGTTCTTCGGCATGCAGGCGGCCTCGACCCGGTGCAGGCCGAGCGGCCCGAAGCAGTGGCCGAGCAGGCCGGTGAGCGCCTCGCTCATGTGGCCATGCCGCGCATGGGGCCGGCCGATCCAGTAGCCGACGCTGCAGGACTGCGCCGCGCCGCGCTGCACGTTGCTCAGCGTCATCCCGCCCAGCAGCGCATCGTCGTCGCGGCGGAACAGGAGGAAGGCGTAGCCGAGATCGTCCTGACCGTCGCGCAGCTGGCGGCGGATGCGCCGGCGGAAGGCGCTGCGGGTCAGCGCATCGCTCGGCCAGGTCGGCTCCCAGGGGCTGAGGAACTCGCGCGAGACCGCCCGGAGCTCGGCCCAGGCGCGCCAGTCGCGCATCTGCGGCGGCCGGAGGTAGAGCGAGCGCGTCTCCACGGTCGCCTCGCGCGCCGAATCCTGGGTGGGACGGAGAAACGCCATCAGCCGGGCACCCTGATCCTGAACGCGTAGGTGCCGGCGTCCTCCTCCCAGCCTTCCAGCTCGAACGGCGTGGTCTCGCAGAAGTGCTTGAAGTCGATCACCGCGGCCGGGTCGGTCGCGAGCACCGTGAGCGTGGCGCCGGGGGCGAGGCGCTTGAGGGCCTTGCGCGCCTTGAGCACCGGCAGCGGGCACATCAGGCCGCGCACGTCGAGGGTCTCGTCCGCATCCGGCCCAACGGCGGGCCCGGCACCCGGCGGCCGGCCGACCGGCTCAGGCGAAGCGGGCGGTGATCGAGTCATGATCCTCCAGCCTCGCGATGGGGCCAAGCGCGGAGACCGTGGGACGGCCGCCCTGCAGGATGCGGCAGGCGGTGCGCTGCACCGCCTCGCAGTCGACGGCATCGACGCGCTCGATGAGCTCGGCGACCGTGAGCGGCCGGCCGAACAGCAGGATGTGGCGGCCCAGCCGCTCCGCCCGCGCCTGCGTGCTCTCCAGCGACATCAGCAGCCCGGCCTTGAGCTGGGCGCGGGCGCGGGCGACCTCGTCGTCGCCCACCGTGGTGCACGCATTGACCAGCTCGTCCGCCATCACCGGGATCAGCTCCGCAAGCTCGTCCTCGCCCGCGCCGGCATAGACGCCGAAGATGCCGCCGTCGGCGTAGCTGGAGGCGAAGGTGAAGACCGAATAGGCGAGGCCGCGCTTCTCCCGGATCTCCTGGAAGAGCCGCGACGACATGCCGCCGCCGAGCAGCGTCGACATCACCTGGAGCGCGTAGAAATCGTCGTCGTCATAGGCGAGGCCGTCGAAGCCCACGATCAGGTGCGCCTGCTCCAGGTCGCGCGCGATGCGGCAATCGCCGCCGCCATAGACCGCGGCCGCAGGCGCCGGCACCGAGCCTTCCGGCAGCGCCGTGAAGGCGGCCTCTGCCGCTGCGACGAGGGCGTCGTGATCGACCCGGCCCGAGCCCACCAGCACCATGCGCGCCGCCCGGTAGTGCGCGCCCATGTAGTCTGCGAGCGCATCGCGCGTGTACGAGCCAACGCGCTCGGGCGGACCCAGGATCGTGCGGCCGATGGGCTGGTCGGGGTAGGCGGTCTCCTGAAACCGGTCGAAGACGAGGTCGTCCGGCGTGTCGTTGACTTGGGCGATCTCCTGGATCACGACCGCGCGCTCGCGCTCCAGCTCGTCGGCATCGAAGGTCGAGTGCTGGAGGATGTCGGCCAGCAGGTCGAGCGCGAGCGGCACGTCCTCCTTCATCACCTTGGCGTAGTAGGCCGTGGTCTCCCGCGAGGTGTAGGCGTTGAGGTGGCCGCCCACCGCCTCGATCTCCTCGGCGATGTCGCGGGCGCTCCGCCGCTCGGTGCCCTTGAAGGCCATGTGCTCCAGCAGGTGCGAGAGCCCGTTGGTCTCTTCGGTCTCGCAGCGCGCGCCGACATCGACCCAGAGGCCGATCGAGGCCGTCTCCACGTGGTTCACGGAATCGCTGACCACCCGGAGCCCGTTGGCGAGCGGCGTGATCTGCACGCTCACGCCACGCACTCCCGCTGGCGCGCATGGACCCGGTCGCGGATGAAGCGCGTGAGCTGGGCCGCATCCACGGGCAGCTCCGTGACCCGTTCGGGCTTCGCCGCGAGCGCCGCCAGCCTGGGCGGCAGGGCCGGCCGAATACCGATGGCACGCTCGATGGCATCGGGGAACTTGGCGGCGTGCGCGGTCGCCAGGCTCACCATGGGCCCCGCGCCGGCGCCGTGGGTGCGGGCCGCGTGGACGCCGGCTGCGCTGTGCGGGTCGATCATGCGCCCGCTCTCGCGCCACACGTCCGCGATGGTGGCGAGGCAGGCATCGTCGTCCGCGCGCGCGGCGGCGAAGGCGACCTTGGCCAGCGCGAACCGGGCGCCGCGCAGGGTGAACTCGCCGCGCTCGGCAAGCTCGGCCATCAGCGCGCACACGGCGGCGCCGTCGCGGCCCGAGAGGTCGGCCAGCAGCCGCTCGAAGTTGCTCGCCACCTGAATGTCCATGCTGGGGCTCAGCGTCTTGTGCACCTGCCCCTTGCGGTAGAGGCCGGTCTCGAAGAATTGGGCGAGGATGTCGTTCCGGTTCGTCGCCACCACGAGGCGCTCGATCGGTACGCCCATTTGCCGCGCGGCGTAGCCCGCGTAGACGTTGCCGAAGTTGCCGGTGGGCACGGTGAAGGAGACCGCGCGCGCCGGCGCGCCGAGGGCCAAGGCCGCGTATACGTAGTATGCCGCCTGCGCCGCGACCCGGGCCCAGTTGATGGAGTTGACCGCCGCAAGCCCGATCTCGTCGCGAAGCGCGAGGTCCGCGAAGAGCGCCTTCACCAGCGCCTGGCAGTCGTCGAAGGTGCCGGCGATGGCGACGTTGTGAACGTTGGGCTCGGCCGCCGTGGTCATCTGGCGGCGCTGCATCTCGGAGACCCGGCCCGCCGGGTGGAGCACGACCACGGAGAGCGCTTCGCGGCCGCGAAAGGCCTCGATCGCCGCAGCCCCCGTGTCGCCCGAGGTGGCGACGAGGATCGTCGCCGTCCGCCCGCGTCTCGCCAGCACCGCATCCAGCAGGCGCGCCACCATCTGGAGCGCGAAGTCCTTGAAGGCGAGCGTGGGGCCGTGGAACAGCTCCAGCAGCCACCGGTCCGGGCCGAGCTGCACCAGCGGCGCCGTGGCGGGGTGGTCGAAGCCGGCATAGCTCTCCGCCGCGATGGCCGCGAGTTGCGTGCGCGAGAACGCGCGCCCGGTGAACTCGGCCATGACGGCGGCGGCGACCTCGGCGTATGGCCTGCCGCTGAGCGCCGCGAGGGCGTCGGAATCCAGCACCGGCCAGCGCTCCGGGAGGTAAAGGCCGCCGTCGCGGGCGAGACCCTGGAGCAGGGCGTGTTCGAACGAGACCGTCCGCCCTCCGGTCTGCCGCGTGCTGATGTAGCGCAAGCCGCGCTCTCCGTACTCTTCCGGCTACTTCCGGACTCTTCCGGCCCGGTCCAGACTATACGCGCCCGCCTGCGACCGGCAAGCAAGCGCCAACCGTAGCGGCAATTTCGCCATTTGGCCGGCGCGCCCTAGGGTTGTACGCTGCGCCCGCGGCCTGGGGCGGCCACGGAGCCGGCCAACGGCGCGCATGAGCGATTCTAAGGGAGACACACACATGCTTCGATCGTTGCGAACGGTGGCCCTGGCAGGTGCCGCCACGGTGGCCGGCGCCGCGTTGGCGCTGGGCGCTCTCGACACGAAAGCCGCCAAGGCCGAAGGCGGCGGCACCCTGATCTGGTCGATCCCGGCGGCGATGAGCCTGTTCGACCCACCGCAGTCCTGCGGCTGGCTCACGAAGAACGCCACGCACATGATCTTCGACGGCCTGGTCGAGCTGGAGCTCGGCAAGCCGGAGAAGGGCTGGGCGACGCTCCGGCCGGCACTCGCCGAGTCCTGGACCGTCTCCGAGGACGGCATGACCTACACCTTCAACCTGCGCAAGGGTGTGAAGTTCCACGACGGCACGCCGTTCAACGCCGAGGTGGCGAAGTGGAACTACGACCGCTTCTCCAACCCCGACGCGCCGCAGTACAACTCGGTCGCCAATGCCTACTTGAACTTCTACGCGCGCTGGATCGCGTCCACCCGCGTGGTCGACGAGCACACCTTCGAGATCGTGCTCACGCAGCCGCACTACGAGTGGCTGCAGATCGGCCAGTCCTCCTGCGGGCAGCCGGAGATGATCAGCCCCACCGCGTGGGAAATTCACGGCGATCAGGACATCGCGCTGCACCCGGTCGGCACCGGGCCGTTCAAGTTCGTCGAGCGTGAGATCGACGTGATGGTCATCCTCGAGCGCAACGACGACTATTACGGCGAGCCCGCGAAGCTCGACTACATGGTCTATCGCCAGATCACCGATCCGGCGACGCGCATCGCGGCGCTTCGGGCCGGCGAGATCAACATGGTCACCGAGCCCACATGGGACGAGATCGAGAACCTGGTGGACGAGGGCTTCCAGCTCCTGCTGCAGCCCAACGTGCCCTCGGTCTGGTACGCCGCGTTCAACATGAAGCACCCGGCGCTTCAGGACGTGCGCGTGCGCAAGGCGATCAACATGGCGATCGACCGCGAAGGCGTGGCCCGCGAGGTGCTGAGAGGCACCGGCAAGGCCGAGCACGGCATGCTCTCCGCCGGCACCTTCGCCTACGATCCCGACTACAATCCCTATCCCTACGACCCCGAGGGCGCGAAGGCGCTGCTCGCCGAGGCCGGTTACGGGGACGGCGGGCTGGAGCTTACCTTCGAGATCTTCGACTACGGCTGGAACGAGGCCTGGGAGAAGTGGATGCAGCGCGACCTCAAGAAGGTCGGCATCGACCTCAAGCTCGAGAAGCTGGAGTGGATGACCTATCTCGGCAAGTGGCTTCAGGGCATGCCGGAGACCGTGGCGATGAACAGCATGGGCTGGGGCTGGTCGGTGCCTTACTGGACCGCCCACGCCACCCGTTGCGACCATCATCCGCCGAACGGCATCAATGGCGGCTGGTACTGCAACGAGGCGGTCGATGCGCTCTATCAGCAGGCGATCCAGACCGAGGATCAGGCTGAGGCCACGAAGCTCTATCGCGAGGCCAACCGCATCATCATGGAGGAGGACGTCGCCTTCGTGCCGGTGTTCAGCTACCACAATCCGATCGTTCTGGCGCCCAACGTGAAGGGCTTCGTGAACGGTCAGGAGAACTGGTACGACTACACCCTGCCCTGGGTTGAGGAGTAGGGATCGCGGATAGCAGCGAGTGGGCCGCCGGGCGCAATGCCCGGCGGCCGGCTGCTTTAGCGGCGCCCGTCTGCGCCGCAGCGACCGAGAGTCCGATTTCGTGACAGTTCGCCTGCCGACAGGAGGCGGCGCCGCGCCATGACGCGGTTCATCGTCATGCGCCTCCTCACGATCGTCCCGATCATGTTCGGGGTGTCGTTCTTCGTCTTCATCCTGGCCCATCTGGCTCCCGGCGACGTCACCACGACGCTGACGGGGCCCTACGCCACCGAGGAGACGCGCGAGCAGATCCGCGAATCCCTCGGGCTCAACGAGCCGCTCCCGGTCCAGTACGGCAAGTGGCTGAGCCACATCCTCCAGGGTGAGTTCGGCAAGTCGATCGCCAACCGGCGCATGGTCGCGGAGCTGATCTTCCCGAAGTTCGCGAACTCCCTGATCCTGGCGCTGACCAGCGCGGCGATGGCCTACGTCATCGGGCTCTTCGCGGGCATATTCGCGGCGTCCAGGCCCTACGGCTATTTCGACCGATTTACCATCGCAGGCACCCTCATGTTCGGCAGCATTCCGCCCTATTGGTTCGGGCTGCTGCTGGTGCTGCTGTTCTCGCTGACCTGGCGCTGGCTGCCGGCGACGGGCATGACCAAGATCGTGGGCGGCGGCGGGCCGATCGACGTGATCCTGCATCTGATCCTGCCAACCATCGCCGCGGGCGCCGCGCCCGCGGCCATCATCGCGCGCACCGTGCGCGCGACCATGCTGGAGATTCTGAGCCAGAACTACATCAAGGTCGCCCGCGCCAAGGGCATCCGGCGCGGCGTGATCCTGCGCAAGCACGCGCTCCGCAACGCGCTGCCGCCGATTGCAACGATCTGCGGCCTGCAGCTCGGCTACCTGCTGGGCGGCGTGCTCTTCGTCGAGGTGATCTTCGCCTGGCCCGGCATCGGCTATCAGCTCTGGCAGGCGATCCAGGCGCGCGATATCCCCACCATTCAGGGCGCCTCGCTGATCATCGGGGTCGCCTTCGTGCTGGTGAACCTCGCGGTCGACGTGTTCAACGCCTACACCGACCCCAAGATCCGCATCTCCGAGGGAGTGCGCTCGCGATGACCGACGCGCCGGGCCTCCACGGCCAGTCGATGCGGCAGCGCTCAGCGGCCGAGCTCCGGCGCGAGAACCTCCACATCATGTGGCGGACGCTGACGCTCGCTTGGCACGCCTATGCCAAGGACAAGGCGGCGGTCGGCGCGCTGATCTTCATGATCATCGTGGTGCTGATCTCCATCTTTGCGCCCTGGATAAGCCCGCACGACCCGACCGAGGCGGTCGGCACCCGCGGCGGCCTGCCGGGGACCGACGGCCTCGTTCTCGGCGGGGACATGGACGGCCGCGACATGCTCTCCCGCCTCTTCTGGGGCGGGCGCGTGTCGCTGCTGATCGGCGTCGTGCCGACCGTGGCGGCCACCTTCATCGCCGTGGTGCTCGGCCTCTTCGCCGGCTACGTCGGCGGCTGGTTGGACCAGGTGGTGATGCGCATCCTCGATGTCTTCTTCGCCTTCCCGCTGGTGCTGCTGGCCATCGTCATCGCCGGCATCCTGGACCCCGGCGTCGCCACGCTGATCCTCTCCATCACCGTGGCGCTGGTGCCCTACATCGCGCGCCTGGTGCGAACGACCACGGTCTCGGTCAAGCAGGAGCCCTATATCGAGGCCGCGCGCGCCGGCGGCGCCACGACTCCCACCATCCTCACCCGTTATATCCTGCCCAACATGCTGGCGCCGGTGATCGTCTACTCGACCACGCTGATCGGGCTCATGATGGTGGTGGGCTCCGGCCTCTCCTTCCTCGGCCTCGGCATCCAGCCGCCGGACGCCGACTGGGGCACGATGGTCTCCGACGGCCGCGCGGTGCTGAAGAGGGCGCCGCACGCGACCGCCTTCCCCGGCTTCATCATCGTCATCGTCTCGCTGGCGTTCTCCTTCATCGGCGACGGGCTGCGCGATGCGCTCGACCCGCGCGCCAGGGTGCGCTGAGGGAGCCCCGCCATGAGCGAGCCGATCCTCAGCGTGCGCGGTCTCAGGACCCACTTCCGCCTGCGCACCGGCACGCTCAAGGCAGTCGACGGCCTCTCCTTCGAGCTTCAGGCCGGCCGCGTGCTCTGCATCGTGGGCGAATCCGGCTCGGGCAAGAGCGTGACGGCGCAGTCCATCATGCGCCTGATCGAGCTGCCGGGGCGCATCGTCGACGGCGACATCTCGTTCCGCGACCAGGACCTGCTGGCGCTCACCGAGCACGAGATGGAGGACCTGCGCGGCAACCGCATCGGCATGATCTTTCAGGACCCGATGACCTCGCTCAACCCGGTCTTCACCATCGGCGAGCAGATCGTCGAGACCATCATCGCGCACACCGGCGCGAGCAAGGAGGAGGCCCGCGCCCGCGCGGTCGAGCTGATGCGCCTCGTCGGAATTCCCGAGCCCGAGGGGCGGCTTGCCGACTACCCGCACCAGTTCTCGGGCGGCATGCGCCAGCGCGTGCTCATCGCCATCGCCATCGCCTGCGAGCCCGACATCCTCATCGCCGACGAGCCCACCACCGCGCTCGACGTCACCATCCAGGCCCAGATCCTGCGGCTCCTCTCCGACATCCAGAAGAAGCTCGGCAGCGCCATGATCCTCATCACCCACGATCTCGGCGTGGTCTCGGCCATGGCCGACGATGTGCTGGTGATGTATTCCGGGCGGATGGTCGAATACGGCGACGTGAAGACCATCTTCCGCAACCCCCGCCACCCCTACACCCTCGGGCTGCTGGATTCGATCATCAAGCTCGACGATTCCCGCGAGTCCGAGCTGCGCTCGATCTCCGGCCTGCCGCCGATTCCCATCGACCCGCCGCCGGGCTGCGCCTTCCGCGACCGCTGCGTGCGCGCCACGGACATCTGCGGCGAGCAGGACCCGCCCTGGGTCGAGACCGCGACCGGCTCCACGGCAGTCTGCCACGCGGTGCAGGCCGAGGAGGCGGGCGGGCCAGTCGCGGAGGCCACGCCATGAGCGACCCCACCGCCGGCGGCGGCGCGAGCGGCAACGGGAACGGCCCCCTCCTCTCGGTCGAGGGGCTGGTCAAGCACTTCAAGCTCGACCCCAAGGGCCTGTTCGACGCGCCGCCGATCCTGCGCGCGGTCGACGGCGTCGACTTCGACGTGATGCGCGGCGAGACCCTCGGCCTCGTCGGCGAATCAGGCTGCGGCAAGTCCACCACCGCGCGCCTCGTCCTGCGGCTGATCGAGCCCACCGCAGGCTCGGTGACGCTCGACGACGTGGACGTGCTGGCGTGCTCCAAGAAGGAGCTGCTGGCGCTGCGGCGCGAGATGCAGATCGTCTTCCAGGACCCGCTCTCGTCCCTCAACCCGCGCATGTCGGTCGGCAACCAGATCGCCGAGCCGCTCCGCTTCCACGGCATCGGCGACAAGGTGGACCGCTTCGACCGCGCCCGCGAGTTCCTGGAGGTGGTGGGCCTCAGCAGCGACTACTACGACCGCCTGCCGCACGAGTTCTCCGGCGGGCAGAACCAGCGCGTCGCCATCGCCCGCGCGCTCATCCTCCAGCCCAAGCTGCTGATCCTGGACGAGCCGGTGTCTGCGCTCGACGTCTCGATCCGCGCCCAGATCCTGCGCCTGCTGATCGACTTGCAGGGGCGCTTCCAGCTCACCTACGTCTTCATCTCCCACGACCTCTCGGTGGTGAAGCGCTTCTGCAACCGCACCGCCGTGCTCTATCTCGGCCGCATCGTCGAGATTGCGGAGAGCGAGAGCCTCTACCGCGAGCCGCTGCACCCCTATTCCCAGGCGCTGATCAGCGCGATCCCCGAGGCCAACCCCGACGGGCCCCGCGCGGATTCCCTCGGCGGCCTCGAAGGCGACGTGCCGAGCCCGATCAGCCCGCCCACCGGCTGCCCCTTCCACACCCGCTGCCCGCACCGCATGCCCGAATGCTCCGAGCAGACCCCGGCGCTCAAGGAAGTGAAGCCCGGCCACCAGGTCGCCTGTTTCCTGCACTGAGCGCGGCCCGGACCGCAGGTCCGTAGCGCGCGACCGCGCGCCGCGCCGAAGGCGCGGAGCCAAGCGAGCGTCGCGCGGGAACGCGCGCGGAATCATGACTCGAGCGCCCGCCGTTGAGGGAAGCGAAAAAAGTTCGGGCGCCCGGCAACCCGCGAGGAGTCCGACCATGATCGGGACCGGGCCGCGCAGCAGCCCGGAGCGCGCGACTGCGCGCCGCGCCGTCAGGCGCGTAGGCAAGCGAACGGAGTTCGCGCCCGCCGTCGAGGGAAATGATTAACTTGGGAGGGGGACAGGGGGAGGTGGGCTCGCACGCCCGCAGGGTCGTGCGCGCGAAACAAGAGTCTCGCGCAGTCCTTCCGGTTCATCCCTCAGATGGTCATGCCCCGACATGCCCGGACCCGTTCCGGGTATCCGGGCATCCCTCTCCACCAATGACTACATCGTCATGCGCGGACTTGATCCGCGCATCTTTCTCCGCCGGCCCGAGTGACAGGATCGATGTGGGGCTGGTGCGATACACCCGCGGCCTAATCTCTGGCCAGAAATCGGCGGGATTCGGCGGGATCGGGTCGGACGAGGGGGGCGAGGGGGGCGAGGGGGCGTCCGCCGGGCGGGATTCGCCGGGCTCCATTTGGTGGGATTCGCCGGGATCGGCTGGGATCGGGTCGGACGAGCGGGACAAGGGGAACTCTGCGGGGTTCCACGGGTCCACCGGCACCGATGTGACGGTGCGGGGGTGCGGCCGGTCTGGCGGGCCCTCCACCTCCGCGCGGATGATGGCGACAG
>JAJEEP010000047.1 GCA_022820945.1 Alphaproteobacteria bacterium
GTGTCATCATGTTCCCGTAGTGTTCCGATCTCACGCCAAATCGCTGCATTCTGCTCACCCGACGGGGGTCAGGCAGTCGATATCCGGCCGCCAAAGATCAGCGGCGCGCCGTCGAAAAGCGCCACAACGCACATTCCTCAAGCCCGAGACGTGCTGGACATTTTGGGGTGGTGCACAGTAATTGGGGGGTGAAGATGGCGGACGATGTCGGTCGAAACAAGAGCACCCGCTGTTCACCGGCGCAGGCTCCGTCTCTTGCGCAGAAAAATGCGGAAAATGGAGCTGAGCGCACCTTGCCGGTATCGGCCCTTGCTGAGGTGCCGGATCTGACACACCCCCGCAAGGTCTATGGGCACGCCATGTGTGCCGAGTAGCCACCGGAACGCGGAGTCTTCATAGCACTTGCGCCAGTGATTGGCCGGCTTCTGGTAGGCATGTATGGACTCGCAGTATCCGAACGCGCGCGAGACATCCCCGTGGACAATCTGATAGGGGCCCGTTGCTCTCTTCGCCGGCCCCAGGCAATACGGGAACGCTTGCAGCGGAAGGTCCATGAGCGCTGGACCCGCTCGACCTCGCTGCAAGACGAGATCCTCCTCCGGCAGTAGGGCGGTTCCATGAATCGACGCAGGAAAAACGAGCATGTCGTCCCTGCCTTGAAGTAAGTCTGCCAGCGAATCCAGGCAACCCTCTCCGAAAACGACGTCGGCATCCGTGAACCAAACCCAGTCGGCGGTGCTGCGCTTCGCCGAGAGATTTCGACCGATGCCACGCCGAAACAGGTATTCCTTCGGCAATGGCTGCCAATCCCAAGTTATGCCTGGCAACTCTATCTTACCGAAGAAGCTCAGCACCTCCTGAGTTGGTTCATCTTCGGGCGAGTAATACACCGTCATCGTAAGATCGAGCCTTGAGCTTCGGTGAATAACGAGAGAGCTAAGCTGATAGGTCAAGTAATGGCTGTAGCGCCAACAGTGACTCACGATGTTCAGGCGAAGCCGGCCCTGGCGTCTGGCCCTGGGAATCCGCGCGGGATCGACCCGACGAAACCAAGAGATGGGAAGGAATCGTCTCGCGACGAATTGGTAAAGCAACACAGCACCCAGTTCGCCGATGTCCGACATCAGCAAGTTCAATCCTCTACGAATTACTCACTGCTCCCGTGTGCTGCTCACGGCCATAAGCTGATTCCAGTGCGCCGACGCTTCGCTGTCGGCAGCTGTTCCCCGCAAGTTGTTCGTGCATTGTGGCACAAGTTCCGTTGCAGTCATGCGCCGGAATGACTCCATCTGCAACACGAACGGAAGGAGAGAGAATAACACGTATTCACGCATGGTTTCGTCGCTCAGGGGCAAGATCGGTCTGGTGTCAGCGCGGCGGCAGCCGGCCTCGGGCCGCGTGGCGCGCCTCGTGATACCATCGCAGGGCGTTGGCAGGTCAACGGGAGGCGAGCATGGCGGCGAAACCGGTCGGCTGGGGCATGATCGGCACGCGGGGCTGGAGCGACATGATCCTGGGTCCGGCGATCAACGCGGCGCGGGGTGCGCGGTTCAAGGCCGTGCTGTCTACGAAGCAGGAGAACGCCGAGCGCTACTGCGCGAGCCACGGCGTGGCGCGCGGCTACACGGACCTCGAGGCCTTCCTCGCCGATCCCGTCATCGACGTGGTGTGGATCGCGAGCCCGAACCACCTGCACAAGGACCAGACCATAGCCGCGCTCAAAGCCGGCAAGCACGTGCTCTGCGAAAAGCCCATGGCCATGAACCAGGCCGAGTGCCGGGCGATGACGAGGGCCGCGAAGAAGGCCGGGCGCCTGCTCACCATCGGCTACAACAGCCGCTACCACCCGAGGCTGGACAAGCTGCGGGAGCAGTGGCAAGGCGGCCGCTTCGGCGAGCCGGTGCACATGCACTGTGAATTCCGCTACCGTTATCCGCACGTGCCCGACGACTGGTGGCGCCTCGACGACGCGAAGTCGGGCTGCTGGGTGCTGGGCGATATCGGTACCCACTTCATCGACATGCTGCGCTGGTTCAACGGCGAAGCGAAGACGGTGCATGCCCACCTCTCCAACAAGGCCTACGGAAGCTCGGCCGACACCGCCTCCGTCTCCATCGGCTTCGCGAACGGTGCCTTCGGCACGATCACGGCGTCCGTCGCGGTCACCACCGGCGGCGGGTTCGAGCTCCTGGGCAGCGAGAGCCATTGCCGGATCGAAGGCGGCTTTGTCGGCATTCCGGGCTCCATGACCACGGTGCGCCAGGGCGGCAAGCCGCGCACCGTCCCGCTCGCGGGCCACGACACCTACAAGGCCCAAGTGGAGAGCGTCACCCGCGCGGTCGCCCGCGGCACGCCGCTCGCGGTCACGGCCCACGACGGGCTCGCCAACGTCCGCATCATCGAGCAGGCGCGCGGCTGGTAGGCCGCCCTGACCCGCCCGCCCCGTGCGGTTGACCCGCATCGCCCGCCGTGAAAGTGTCTCGGCCGTCCGAGACACGCTGGGAGGCAGGGTGCAATGAGCGGCAAGTGGCTCCCGTTTGAGCTCGCCTGGTACGACACGCGAATTTTCAACTGCTCCTTCTGCGGCATCATGATGGCGCGGGAATACTGGGTGGACGACGAGTTCCCCGGCGAGATGTTCTGCGAGGACAAGTGCGCCGACGTGAAGCGGCGGGTCCGCGCGGAGTTCGCCGAGGCGAAGGCGGCAGGCCGCGTCGAGGAAGCCACGCATGGCGAGGAGGCAAGCGATGTATAGGGTCGGCATCGATACCGGCGGCACATTCACGGACCTGGTCGCGCTGGACGACGCGAGCGGTAACATTCGCACCGTCAAGGTCCCCTCCACGCCGCAGCAGCCCGCCGCAGCGCCGCTCAACGCCATCGACCAGAGCCGGCTCACGCCGGACGAGATCGGCCGCATCGTGCTCGGCACCACCATCGCCACCAACGCGCGCCTGCAGAAGAAGGGCGCGACCGTGCTCTACGTCGGCACCGACGGCGTGCAGGACGTGCCCATCATCGGCCTGATCGCGCGCAAGGAGGCCTACAATCCGGCGTGGGAGAAGCCCAGCGCGGGCGTGCTGCGCCGCCACGTCTTCGGCATCAAGGAACGCGTCGATCACAAGGGCAACATCCTGATCCCGCTGGAAAAGCCCGAGCTTGAGCGGCTCGGCGACTGGATCGACGAATGGCGCGCGAGCGACCCGGCCCAGGAGTGGGCGGTCGCAGTTAACCTGCTCTTCTCCTACGTCGACCCCAGCCACGAGGAGGCGATCGGCACCTATCTCGCCGAGCGCTTCCCCGACCTGCCGGTCTCGCTCTCCAGCGACGTCTGCCCGATCTGGCGGGAGTACCAGCGGAGCGCCACGGTCATCACCGACGCCTTCATCAAGCGCATCATCGACCGCTTCGTGGGCCAGGTCTCGACCGACCTCCAGAAGGCGGGGATCAAGGCGCCGCTCTCGCTCATGAAGTCGAATGGCGGCCATCTGCAGGCGGAATCCGCCGGCGATGCCCCGGTCCAGCTTCTACTCTCCGGCCTCGCCGGCGGGGTCATCGCCGGCGCCCGCTTCGCCCGCGATCACGCGGACGGCAACGGCGTCACCCTCGACATGGGCGGCACCAGTTGCGACGTCGGCCTCGTCACTGACGGCGCCTTCGGCTCCACCACCGAATACGAGGTGGAATGGGGCGTGCCGGTGAGCGCGCTCTTCATCGACTACACCACCATCGGCTCGGGCGGCGGCTCCATCGCCTATGTCGATGTCGGTGGCCTGCTCAGGGTCGGGCCGCGCAGCGCAGGCGCCGACCCCGGCCCCGCCTGCTACGGCAAGGGAGGAACCGAGCCGACGGTCACCGACGCCAACGTGGTGCTCGGCCGCCTCGACCCCGACTACTTCCTGGGCGGGGAGATGACCCTCGATGCCGCCAAGGCGCACGAGGCCGTGGCCGCGCTCGGCCAGACGCTCGGGCTCACAGCGGTGGAGACCGCGCGCGCGATCTTGGAGACCGCGGCCGAGAACATGGCGGACGCGATCCGTCTGATGACGGTCGAGCGCGGCATCGATCACCGTGACTATGCGCTCATAGCCTTCGGTGGCGCAGGCCCGCTCCATGCGGTCGACGTCGCGGCGCCGCTGGAGATGAAGAAGGTCGTCGTCCCGCCCCATCCGGGGCTCTGCTCGGCGCTCGGCACGCTGCTCACCGACCTCCGCGTCGACCGCGCACGCACGGTCAACCACCGCTCGGACACCGTTGATCTCCCCACCCTCAACGACCAGCTCCAGGCGCTCGCTCGCGAAGCAGTTGAGGAACTCAAGCGCGACGGGCTGGAGGGCGAAGCGCGCGTCACCGGCTACATCAGCATGCGCTACATGGGCCAGAACTTCGGCGAGCTGGTGCAGCTCGACACGCTGGAGCTCGACGAGGACGGCTTCGCGCGAGCGCTGGAAGGACTCCACCGCCAGCACGAGGAGCTTTACGGCTACGCGCTCCGCGACAAGGTGGCCGAAATGACCGAGGTGCGCGTGATCGCCATCGGCGAGGAGCGCACCGACGCGACGCTCAGCGCGCCCGCCACGGGCTCGGGCCAGGCCCAGGCCCACCGCGAGGTCTACTTCGACGGTGACCGGCCGCTGGAGACGCCGATCTACCGCCGTGCCGAACTCCCCGCAAGCTCCGTGATCGCAGGCCCCGCGATCATCGACGAGATGGATTCCACCACCCTCGTGCCGCCGCAGAGCGAGGTGGAGATCGGCGCCGACGGCAGCCTCATCGTGAGCCTGCCGAGGGCAGCGAGCGCGGCGGTCGGCACCGGGCGGCTCGCGCCGGAGAAGGACCCGGTCACGCTCACGGTGGTCAACAACGCGCTCGGCAACATCTGCAACGAGATGGAAAGCGCCATGGTGCGCACCGCGTATTCGCCGATCTTCAGCGAATCGCGGGACTTCTCGTGCTGCCTGTTCGACCGTCGCCTGCGCATGGTGGGCCAGGCGGAGATGAACCCGGCGATCATCTGCGCCGGGCTGCACACAGTGCCGCTCTGCGTGAAGGAGATGGAGGAGCCGATCGAGCCCGGCGACGTGATCGTCCACAACGATCCCTACCGCGGCCAGTGCCACATGCCGGAGCATCTGCTGATGAAGCCGGTCTTCGTCGACGGGACGTTGATCGGCTACGCCGCCAACATCGCCCATATCGCCGAGATCGGCGGCATGGCGGTGGGCTCCTTCGCCAGCACCGCCACCGAGGTGTTTCAGGAGGGGCTCCGGCTCCCGCCGGTGAAGCTGCTCTCGCGCGGTGAGTACGTGAAGGACGTCTGGCGCATCGCGCTTGCCAATCACCGCACCCCCAACACCACTTGGGGTGACTTCCACGCGATGATCGGCTCGCTCAACACCGCCGAGCAGCGCCTCGGCGCGCTGGTGAAGCGCCTCGGCGTCGAGACCTTCGAGAAGATTTGCGACGCGCTCGTAGACCACGCCGAGCACTGGATGCGGAACGAGATCCGCAAGCTGCCCAACGGCATCTACAAGGCCGAGGACTACTTCGAGGACGACGGGGTCAGCACCGATCGCTTCTACTTCCGCCCCACCGTGCACATCCGGGAGGAGGAGATCGTGGTCGACCTCTCGGAATCGGACGAGCAGGCGCGGGGGCCGATCAACGTCACCTATGTCGCGACCGCCGCCGCCGGCTGCACCGCGGTGCTGCAGACGCTCTGCGCCCGCGATGTGCCGCTCAACAGCGGCTGCTTCAAGCCGCTCCGCGTGGTGGCACCGCCGGGGACCGTGGCGAACCCGGTCTTCCCCGCGCCGAGCGTCGCCGGCAACACCGAGGGCCAGCCCCGCATCATCGCAGCGGTCCAGCACGCGCTCTCCAAGGCCGTGCCGGACATGGTGAGCGCCGCAGAAGGCGGCACCGCGTGCAACCTGCTCTTGGGCGGCATCCACCCCGATACCGGAGAGTACTGGACCCACTACCAGCTCGAAGGCGGCGGCTGGGGCGGCCGGCTCGGCAAGGACGGCAACACCGCGCTCTGCTGCGCGCACGCGAGCACCATCCGGGCGACGCCGATCGAGGTGTTCGAGACTCGCTTCCCGCTCCGCGTGATGAAGTACGAGATCCGCCCCGATTCAGGCGGCGCGGGCCAGTGGCGGGGTGGGCTCGGCTGCTGGCGCCAGTTCGAGGTGATCGCGGATGCGATCAGCGTGAGCGCGCTCACCGACCGCATCACCGAGGGGCCCTACGGGCTGATGAAGGGAGCGCCCGGCGCGCCCACCGGCTTCTTCGTCAAGCGCGTCGAGGACGAGGAGTTCCGCACCTTCAAGGAGGTCTACGGCACCGTGAGCCCCACCAAGTTCGTCAACATCCGGCTCCACCGGGGCGATCAGATCCTGGTCCGCGTGCCGGGCGGCGGCGGCTACGGCGACCCGCACGAGCGGGCGGACGCAGCGCTCCGCGCCGATCTGGAGGACGGCTTCGTCAGCGTGAACGGGCTCTCGGCCTACGGCCGCGACGCGAGCTTCGCCGAGGCAGAGAAAGAAGCCGCCGCCGCCGAGTAGACGTCAACCGGCTTCGGCCGCCTGCCCGGCGTTTCCTGCCGCCGCCCCGTCGCGCTCCCGGTCGTTGCCGAGGGCGCGGACCAGGGTGCCGAGCGATATGGCGCCGACCGGCTCGCCCTCGCCGTTCAGGACGCGGGCCTCGCCGCCGGGCGATGCGACCGCGACCGGCAGCGCCTCCTCCACCGACAGGTCGTGCGGGCAATCGGGCCCCTGCAAGTCCGGCCTGAGCGGCTCCATGATGGAGCCCACCCGAATGACGCGGCCGCGATTGATGCTCTTCGTGAAGTCGGCGATGTAGGAGTCCGCCGGGCGCAGCACGATGTCTTGCGAATCGCCGTTCTGGACGACCTCGCCGTCGCGCAGGATCGCGATACGGTCGCCGATCTCGATGGCTTCCTCAAGGTCGTGGGTGACGAACACAATGGTCTTGTGCAACTCGTGCTGCAGGTCCAGCAGCAACACCCGCATGTCCGAGCGGATCAATGGATCGAGCGCGCTGAAGGCCTCGTCCATCAGCAGGATGTCCGCATCGGTCGCGAGCGCGCGGGCGAGGCCGACGCGCTGCTGCATGCCGCCGGAGAGGTGATGCGGGTAGGAGTTTTCGTAGCCCTGCAGGCCGACCCTCTCGATCCATCGCGCCGCGCGGTCGGCGCGTTCGCGCCTGGCGAGGCGCTGAAGCGCCAGGCCGTAACTGATGTTGTCCATCACTGTGCGGTGCGGGAACAAGGCAAAGCGCTGGAACACCATGCTGATCTTGTAGCGCCGGAGCTGCTTCAACGCCGCGGCGTCGAGCGCGAGCATGTCCTCCCCGTCCACGCGGATTTCGCCTTCGGTCGGGTCGATGAGACGGTTGATATGGCGGACGAGGGTGGACTTGCCGGAGCCGCTGAGTCCCATGACGACCTGGATGCTGCGCGGGGCCACGTCCAGATTGATATCGCGCAGTCCGAGCACGTGACCGTGGTCTTCCAGCAACTCCTGCTTGCCGATGCCTTCGTGCACCAGCGACATCACGGACGCCGGGTCGGTGCCGAACACCTTGTAGAGGCGTCCGACGTGGATGCCCTCGTAGGTCTCGGCGGTCATGACTGCCGCTGCGCCTGGATGCGCCGGCCGTAGCTCTGGGTCACCCGGTCGAACACGATCGCGAGCCCGACCACCGCCGCCCCGTTGAAGAGTCCGAGAGCGAAATACTGGTTGGTAACCGCCTGGAGTACGGGCATCCCGAGGCCCTTAACACCGATCATCGAGGCGATCACCACCATCGAGAGCGCCATCATGATCGTCTGGTTGACGCCGGCCATGATGTTGGGCAGCGCCAGCGGCAACTGCACTCCGAAAAGTCTGCGCCAGGTACCGGCGCCGAAGGCGTCCGCCGCCTCGAGCACCTCCTGGTCCACCAGGCGTATGCCGAGGTTGGTCAGCCGGATCACCGGCGGCACGGCGTAGATCACCACCGCGATCAGCCCCGGTATCTTGCCCAGGCCGAACAGCATCACCACGGGAATCAGGTAGACGAAGATAGGCATCGTCTGCATCACGTCGAGGATCGGCGTCATGAACGCCTGCATGCGGTTGGAACGCGACATGGCGATGCCGAGGGGAATACCGATGGCGATGGCGATGAGGGTGGCGACGAAGATGATGGCGAGCGTGCGCATCGTGTCCTCCCACATGCCGAGGACACCGATGATGAGGAAGGCGACGATGACGCCGACGCTCAGCCGCACGCGTCGGCTTGCGGCGTAGCAGATACCTGCGATCGCGAGCACGATCACCCACCAGGGGGCGTTGAGCAGGATCCACTCGAACTTGATCAACAGCCAGAGAAGCGGGTCGAAGGCGCTTTCGATGGCGTCGCCGTAGTTGCGCGAGAACGTCTTGTACGCTGCGTCGATGGACTTGTGGACGGCGCGCAGCGTGGCAATGTCGAGAGTGGGAAAATTCAGGACCCAGTCGGTCACGGCTCACGCTCCCCGGTTCTGCTCCCCCGAGGACATGCCGCTCCTACCCGGGCCGCGCCGGCGCGGCTCCCCGTCCCGGCGTTCCATCCGGTGCGCCGGGACGGGGCGGGAGAGCGGGCCGGCGCGGACTCTTCCGGTCGGTGTCTGACCCGCCGGAAGCGGGCTACATCATCGCCGCCTTCACCTTGGCCGCCACGTCTTCGGTCACCCAGGCGGTCCACACGTCCTCATGGTTCTTGAGGAAGTATTCCGCCGCTTCCCGCGTGGTCGCCTGATTCGAGTCCTTCCACGCCAGGACGCTGTTCACCAGGTTGTTCGGCCAGGAGACGCTGGAGACGAACCCGAAGGCGTCGGGCGCGCTCTCGGCGAAGCTCGCGGTCACCACCGTGAGCACCACCGACTTCGCGTACATGTTTGGCTGCGGGTCGGCGCAATCCTTGTCGATGATGCAGGGCCACGTCTCCGGGTCGTGCACCATTCCGCCGAGCTTCACCATCGGGTAGTTGCCGAGCAGCGCGGTCGGCGCCCAGTAGTAGGCGAAGATCGGGTTGCCGCGCTCATAGGCGCTGGCGATAGCGCCTGCCAGCCCCTCGCCCGAGCCGGGGTTGAAGATGGTGAAGCCTGCGTCGTCGAGCCCATAGGCCTTGAAGAGGTTGGCGTTGACGTACTCGCAGGCCCAGCCTGGCGGGCAGCCGTAGAAGCGACCCTTGCCCGGCTCCTCCTTGTCGGGGAAGAGGTCGGGCCTCTTGATGACCTCCTGCAGGGTGGTGAGCTCCGGATTCTGCTCCACCACGTAGTCGGGAACCCACCAGCCTTCCTCACCGCCGTCGGAAAGGATCTCGCCGGCGATCACGAGACGGCCCTCGTCCACCGCTTTTCCTACGATCTCGCGCGCTGAGTTGATCCAGACCTCGGGCGCGATGTCCGGCTCGCCCTTCTCCGTCATGGAGGTGACGGTGGGCACCGTGTCGCCCGGCACGATCTCGGTATCGCAGCCGTAGCCTTCCTTGAGGATGATGTCCTCGACATGAGCCGCGACACCCGCCGAGGCCCAGGTCATCTCGGCGATGGTCACCTTGCCGCAGGCCGCATCGGCCCCGCGCGCAAGGACAAGGGCGCCGGCAACCATGAGTGCCGCCGCCAATGACATCGACAATCTAGACATTGGACTGCTCCCTGTTGCATCGCGCTCATTCATCGGCGCAATGCTCATTGCAGAATTCGCCGGTACGGCGAACTCCTCCAAGTGGCGATCATAGTCAGCCCGGTTGGGCCGTGGCAATCGATCGTTCTCTATCGGCCTAAAGGACAATCTCGATTGTCGTTAGGGACAGAAGAGCTAACCCGCCTATCTCACCACGGCCGTGGTCAGATATCCGGAAGAAGGGCGGTGGTCCCTCGGTTCGGGAATGTATTCAACTATATCAATATGTTATGCGAAATTGGGTTCGTTTTGCAAAAAAGCCCGTCGGACGTTCAGGCCTGGCTGCGCAGCTCGCGCTCGGTCTGCGGGGCCGGCATCGGGCCGATACCCTCGGCCACCATCTCACGCCATTCGCGCTTCTGCGGCATGATGGGCGGCACCGGGATGGTCGTGGGCTCGGGCGTCGCATCCGCGATCGGCTTCTCCATCGCCCGTCCCGTCACCTCGCCCCGGCGGAAGAAGCCGTTGTAGATGCT
This sequence comes from Alphaproteobacteria bacterium, assembly GCA_022820945.1. GTDB lineage: Bacteria > Pseudomonadota > Alphaproteobacteria > UBA828 > UBA828 > WTGU01. Next base: position 10,208 of record JAJEEP010000047.1, read on the forward strand.
CCAGTGCAGCCGGTTGCGCGAGCCGGTGAGCGGGAAGCGCTTGGCGATCGAGGGAAGCGAATAGAAGTTCCTGTAGGCCCGCATGTGGCCTTCGCGGAGCGTCTGGGTGCTGAGCTTCTCCGGCCGGTAGACGATGTGCCCCTGGTCGTAGAGGTCCCAGTCGTAGGAGACGATCTGCCCGGCCTTCTTCATCTCGTACCAGGTGAGAGTGCCGGGATAGGGGGTCAGCACCGAATAGGCGCAGGCGTCGTACTTGGCGTCGATGTTGAAGTCCGTCGTCTCGTCGAAGACGGTCTCGTCGTCGCCGCCGAAGCCGAACATGAAGAGCCCGAAGACCATGATCCCGTAGCTGTGGATCTTCTCTACCAGCGCGGCGAACTGCTCCGGCCGGTTGACGTACTTGTGGACGCGCTTGAGCGTATCCCGCGAGATCGATTCGAAGCCGATGCTCAGCATGTAGCAGCCGCTCTCGGCCGCGAGCTCGAGCATCTCGTCCTTCTGGGCGAGCTTGCTGGTGGCGGCGGCCTGCCAGCGGATGCCGCGCCCCCTCAGCGCCCGCATCACCTCCTTGGGCCGCTCCTCCGTGCCGAAGAAGTCGGCATCGTTGAGGGAGATCGTGCGCTGCCCGCAGTTCTCGATCTCGTGGATCACCTCGTCGACCGGCCGGTAGCGGAACTTGAGCCCGTTCATCAGCGGCTCGGCGCAGAAGGTGCAGCCCTGGTGGCAGCCGCGCGAGGTTTGGACGAACGTGCGGTTGACGTAGCGGTTCTTCTTCACCAGGTCGTAGCGGGGAATGGGCACGTCGACCATGGGGTGCAGCGTGTCGGCGCGGTAGATGCCCTTGACCTCGCCGCGATCCAGGTCGTCCAGGAGCTTGGGCATGACCAGCTCGGCCTCGCCGATCACCACTGCGTCGCAGTGCTGGAGCGCCTCCTGGGGCATAAAGCTCGCGTGCACGCCCCCTATGACCACGGGCACGCCTTTCGCGCGATAACGGTCGGCGATCTCGTAGCCGCGCTTCACGTAGCTCGTCATGGCCGAGATACCGACCATGTCGACCTTCAGGTCGAAGTCGATATCCTCGATGTTCTCGTCGGTCATCACGACTTCGTAGCGGTCCTGCGGGATCACCGCCGCAACCGCCAGGAGACCAGCCAGCGGCGAGTAAAGCGCCCGGTTGAAGTACATCGGGCGCGTCGTGAACTGGTTGGTCTGGGGATTGATGAGGTGGATGATTCGTGTGCGCATGCGTACCTCCGCTCGCGCGATTATACCGCGGCCCGGCCAGCCTGCCGAGTGGCTATGCGAGTCGTTTTCAACGCGTCCATTCCACCGAAGCCGGCCGCAACGTCAAGGGCCGATACCGCGGCGAGGGCTGCGTGTCAGTGAACCTCCTGCGCCTCGCGCAGGACCCGCGCCATCACGTCGGCCGAGAACCCCGGCTCCTTGCACGCCGCGAGGATCGGCGCTTCGCGCCGCATGCAGAGCTCGGCCGCTGCCGGCACCTCGCGCGCCGCCTCGTGCGGGATGATAACTGCGCCGTGGCGGTCGGCGTGTACGAGATCGCCCGAGTGAGTCACCATGCCGCAGACGTCCACGGGCTCACCGTGGCTGACCAGGTGAACCCAGGCATGGGAGGGAACCACCGTGCCAGAAATGAGCTGGAAGCCGTCGGCGATCATGTCGAGGTCGCGCACCGCGCCGTCGGTCACGACACCGAGGCAGCCCAGGGCCTGATGCACGGCGGAATGCACCTCGCCCCACCAGGAGGCGGCGCCGCGCCGGGAATCGATGTCCTGGATCACCATTATCGAGGGCCGGTGGCCCGCCTCAACGTAGCCGTAGTAGGCCACGCGGTCGGCGGTCATCGCATCGCCGTCCTTCGCAGGCTTTTCCATCGAGCGGATGGTGGCGGTGCGTGCGTAGCCCACCATCGGCTGAAGCTCCGGGAAGGCGCAGATCAGCGTCTCGGTCGTGAAGCCGAACGTGCGCCGCTCGGGGCAGACGATCTCGAGCGCGTTGCAGATCGTCGGCGTGTCGTACGCGCGAAGCGCAGCCAACTCGGCTTCGTTGAGGGGTGTCTCGGTCACCGGCGGTCCTCCCTGTTAATGGGGCCGGATATTCGCCGATGGAGGGCACGGGGCGCAAACCCCGTTACGTGGGCTCCGTCGCCCGCCCCGCATACCGACGCCGAGGGCGCCGCCTGACATGCCCATCGCGCTCTACACATCCGCCGCTCGTCCCGATCCTGCCGCGCCGTGGGGCGGGCCGCGCCTGATGCGCCTGCTCGCACGGGCGCTCGAGGCCGCCGGTCACCACACCATCGCACCCACCGAGTTTCGCAGCGACGAAGGTCTGGAGGACGGCCGCCAGCAGGCGAGGCTCGAACGAAAAGCCGCGAGGCAGGCGCGCAAGCTCGTCACTGCCTACCGCGACCTGCCGGCCGTCGCCCGGCCAGAGGCATGGCTCACCTGCGACCTCCGCCACACGGCGCCGGACCTGATCGGCCCCGCCGTGGCGGAGGCGCTCGACATGCCCTACCTGCTGGTGGGCGCCTCCTACGCAAGAGCGGAAGCCGGCGGCGAGCACGCACGCTGGCTCTCGTACACGGCGCGCGCCATCGCGCGGGCAAAGGCGGTGCTCTCGCTCACCGCCGAGGACGAGGAGAGCATCCGGTCGCTGGTGCCGAACACTGCGCGGCTCTACCGGCTGGCGCCCTTCCTCGACCTCGCGCCCTACCGGGCAACGGAGCCCGACGCGGCCCGCCGGGCGCTCGCGGACGCGCTGCCGCTCGATCCCGCGCGTCCGTGGCTGCTGGCGGTTGCGACCATGCAGACCGGCGCGGCATTGGCCTCCTGGCGCCTGCTGGGGCGCTCGCTCAACCTGATCGCGGACCCGCCCTGGCAGCTGCTCGTTGTCGGTAAGGGCAAAGCGCGGTGGCTGGTGGAGGAGGCGATGGCGCCTCTTGGGCCGGGCCTCGCGGTCTTCGCCGGCGCTCGTGCGGAGGATGCGCTGCCAGCAGTCTACGCCGCCTGCGACCTCTACGTCTGGCCCGCCTACCAGGAGACCTTCGGCATGGCGATGCTGGAGGCGCAGGCGGCCGGCCTCCCCGTGGTCGCGCAGGACTGGCCCGGGCCAGCCGCAGTCGTCGCGGGCGGCGAGACCGGGCTGCTCACCCCACGCCACGACGACGTGGCCTTCGCCGGCGCGGTGGTCGAGCTGTGTGCGAGCGCCGAGAAGCGACGGGCGATGGGCGCGGCAGCGGCGGCCCGGGCAGAGAAGCAGCATGGGATCGAGAACGCCGCGGCAACGCTGCAACGCGCCCTCGACGACGCCCTCAGCGACACCTGACCCTCCGATAGAAATCCGGGTTAATCCAAAGCCGGTGCCGGGCTACAAGGGGGCCGTCCGAGACGGCAGGCAACGAGCGAGCGACGGCGGTGGATAACCCGGCGGCAACGTCCCATAGCGATCCGCGTATCCCGGCGGCGGACAGGTGCGTGCTGCGCTACCTGCTCGACCGGCTGGCTGCGGCCACGCCCGACAAGGTCTTCTGCGTCTTCGAGGACGGCACGGAGTGGAGCTACGCCCGAACCCGCGCGGAAGTGATCGAGACTGCCATCGGCCTGCAGGCGCTCGGCGTGCACCAGGGCGATCACGTGCTATCGTGGCTGCCCAACGGTGCCGACGCGCTCCGCATCTTCCTGGGCTCGAACTATCTGGGCGCTGTCTACGTGCCCATCAACACCGCCTACAAGGGCCGGCTTCTGGAGCACGTGGTGGCGCGCGCCGACGCCCGCATCATGGTCGCCCACGCGGAGCTTGCGCCGAGGCTTGCCACCGTCGGCCGCGCCAGCCTGGAGACCCTGGTGGCCGTCGGCGGCCCGCCGCCCGCCATCAAAGGCCTCGCCGTCCTGGACGAGGCGGCGCTTCACCCGGAGGGTGGGTCGCTCGCCCCGCTGGAGCGCCCCATCGAGCCCTGGGACACGCAATCGATCATCTTCACCTCCGGTACCACGGGCCCGTCGAAGGCGGTGCTCAGCTCTTACTGTCACGCGTTCTCGAATTTCGGGCCCGACACCTGGCAGTTCATCACGCCGGAGGACCGCTACCTCATCAGCCTGCCGCTCTTCCACCTGGGCGGCGCGACCATCGCCTACGGCATGCTCTGCCAGCACGCCTCGATCACCTTGGTGGAGTATTTCAAGACGCACGCGTTCTGGGACACCGTGCGCCGCACCGGCGTCACCTCGGTGTTCCTGCTCGGCGTCATGGCGCAGTTCCTGGAGAAGGAGCCGCCGAAGTCCGACGACCGCGACCACCCCTTGCGCACGGTGGGCATGGTGCCGCTGGTGAACGACGTGGACGCGTTCATGGAGCGCTTCGGCCTGGAGGTCTATTCGATCTACAACATGACCGAGCTTTGCTGCCCGGTGATGACGACCGTGCCCATGACCGTGCCGGGGAGCGCAGGCCGCGTGCGGACGGGTTGCGAGCTTCGCGTGGTCGATACCAACGACTGCGAGGTGCCGACGGGCGCGGTCGGCGAGATCGTGGTGCGGGCGGACACGCCCTGGGCCATCAACCACGGCTACTACAAGGAGCCGGAGGCGACCGCGCGGGCGTGGCGCAACGGCTGGTTCCACACCGGCGACGCCGGCCGCGTGGACGAGGACGGCAACCTCTATTTCGTCGATCGTCTGAAGGACACGATCCGCCGGCGCGGCGAGAACATCTCCTCCCTGGAGGTGGAGACCGAGGTCTTGGCCTATCCAGCGGTGCGCGAGGTCGCCGTGGTCCCCGTGCCGAGCGAGCTCGGCGAGGACGAGGTCATGGCCGTCGTCGCGCTCCAGCCGGAGCAGGCACTGGACCCGGCCGCGCTGCTGGAATTCCTCGAGCCACGCCTCGCCCACTTCATGATTCCGCGCTACGTCCGCATCGTGGACGCCCTGCCCAAGACACCGACCGAGAAGATCGAGAAGCACAGGTTGCGCGCCGAGGGCATCACCGCGGATAGCTGGGACCGCGAGGCCGCTGGCGTGCGCATCCAGCGCGAGCGGCTCGGGGCGTTACGGTGAGCGCGCCCGTGCACGAGGCCCTGCCCGAGAGCGCGTCCGGGAGCGCTCAGGCGGCGGAGGCCGGCGAGAGCCGCCACCGCTACCCGCCGCGCGCGGTCTTGCTCGATTATCTCTATTCGGGGCTCGGCTTGCTCTTCACCCTCGGCCCACTGGGGTTGGCAGCGTCTGGCGGTCCCGCCGCCTGGGTGCTGGGCGCGCTCGCAGCGCTGTTCGCCGTCTACGGAGCCCGCACCGCTATCCGCCACCGGACCTGGCTCGGCGTGAGCGAGGACGGCATCGCCGTGCACGGCCTCCTGCGCCGGCAGCTACCCTGGGATGAGCTGACCCGCTGCACCCTCGGCTACTACTCCACCAGGCGAAAACGCGATCGCGGCTGGATGCAGCTCACACTGAAGGCCGGGCGTCGGAGCCTCAGGCTCGATTCGCAGATCGAGGGGTTTGACAGGATCGTCCGCCACGCTGCCCGCGCGGCAACCGCGCGCGGCATCGCCCTCGACCACGCCACGCGGAAGAACCTTCGCGCGCTGGGGATTACCACCGGCGCCGAGGACCAGACCTAGGTATCACACATGGACCAAGCCAGAACCGGCCCGCTCGCGGGCCTCAAGGTGCTCGACTTGAGCCGCATTCTCGCGGGCCCGTGGGCGGGCCAGCTGCTCGCCGATTTCGGCGCCGATGTGGTCAAGGTCGAGCGGCCGGGCGTGGGCGACGATACGCGCGGCTGGGGGCCGCCATTCCTGCGCGATGCGAGCGGCAGCGAGACCACCAACAACGCCGCCTATTACATGTCCGCCAACCGAGGGAAGCGCTCGATCACCCTCGACTTCGCTGCGCCCGAGGGGCAGGCGGTTGTGAGACGGCTCGTCGAGTGTGCGGATGTCCTGATCGAAAACTACAAGGTCGGCGGCCTCGCCAAGTACGGCCTCGATTACCCCGCACTCAACGAAGTGAACCCGCGCCTGATCTACTGCTCGATCACCGGCTTCGGCCAGTCGGGACCCTACGCGCACCGCACCGGCTACGATCTGATCGCGCAGGCCATGGGCGGCATCATGAGCATCACCGGGGAGCGCGACGACCTGCCGGGCGGCGGGCCGCAAAAGGTGGGCGTCGCCGCTGCCGACCTGATGACCGGCATGTACGCGGCGAACGCCATCCTCGCCGCGCTCTCGAGCCGCGAGCGCACCGGGCGCGGTCAGCACATCGACCTCGCGCTGCTCGACACGCAGGTGGCCTGGCTCGCCAACCAGGCCATGAACTACCTGATCGGGGGCGAGGCGCCGGAGCGCGCGGGCAACGAGCACCAGAACATCGTGCCCTACGGGGTCTTCCAAACCCGCGACGGCTACTTCGCGCTCGCCATCGGCAACAACAGCCAGCTCCGCAAGTTCTGCGATGTCGCCGGCCACCCCGACATTCCCGATGACCCCCGCTTCGCCACCAACATCGCCCGGCTGCAGAACCGCGTGGAGCTGATCGCCACGCTGAACGACATCACCCGGCAGCGGACCATGGACGAGTGGAGCGCCCTGCTGGAGCCGGTGGGCGTGCCCTGCGGGCCGATCAACACCCTCGACCGGGTCTTCGCCAACCCGCAGGTGCAGGCGCGCGGCATGAAGGTGCGCATCCCCCACAGCCTCGGCGTTGAGGTGGAGTACCCCGCCAACCCCATCAAGTTTTCGGAGACGCCGGTGGACTATCCGCGCGCGGCCCCGATGCTGGGCGAGGACAGCGATACCGTCCTGCGCGACTGGCTCGACCTCGACGACGCGGCGGTCACGGCGCTGCGCGAGAGCGGCACCGGCCTCGCGTGACGCCGGGGTGCGGCGATCAGCCTGCGCCCAGCACGTCGCGGAGGAAGCGCCCGCCGAACTCCAGCCCGTCCGGCGCGATGCCGTGGCCGATCCCCCGGCTCACGTGCCATTGCACCGGCACCTCGCAGGCACCGAGCAGGGTCGCCGCCTCGAAGAGCGCGCCCACCGGCACCAGGTCGTCCGCGTCGCCGTGAATCAGCAAGGCCGGCGGCCTCGCGCGCAGCTCGCTCTTCAAGTGTTCCCCACCCACAAGTCGGCCCGAGAATCCCAACACGCCCGCGCACGGCGCGGCGCGGCGATAGGCGACGTGGAGCGACATCATCGTGCCCTGGCTGAAGCCCACCAGCGCGAGGTCCTGCTCGCCCAACCCGAGCGCCTGAAGCCTGGCGTCGATATCGGCGTTGAGCGCGTCCGCCGCGCTGGCGACGCCCTCGGCCACACGTTCGGGAGACCGGTCGCTCAGGCTGAACCACTGGCGGCCCGTGGGCGCCATGTCGCAGGGCTCGGGCGCATCCGGCGCGGTGAAGCAGGCATGGGGCACGAGCCGCCCCCAGGGCTCGGCGAGGCCGATCAGATCGTTGCCGTCGGCGCCGAGGCCGTGCAGCAGGAGAACCAGCTTGCGCGCCGCACCCCCGCCCGCCGGCGGCCGCTCCGGACCCTTCAACGCGCTCACGCTCTCTCCCCGCTGCCGGTTGTGGAAGGAGCGCGGATCATGGCCGCGCCCCTGGCCGGGCACAAGGCGCGGTGCGGCGCGGAGAAGACCTGGACCGTTATATGGCGAGCTGCCGCTCCCGTGCTCCCGTCCCGGTCAGGTCGAAATCATCTTCTTCTCGATCCCCACGCCGGCCGCAATCGCACGTTCGTATTCGAGCGGCAGCGTGGCGGAATCCTGGAGCGCGATCCCGGTCGAATCGAACAACGTGACCTCCGCCGCCGAGGTTCGCCCTGGGATCTTGCCCGTGATCACCTCGCCGATATCGCCCGCCACGTCGCTCTCCTGAAGCTCGCCTCTGGTCAGCGGCACGTTGATTTCGCCGTCGGTGATGCACTGGCGCATGTCGTCGACGATGATCCGCGAGCGGCGCAGGATCGCGACATCGAGCTCCTGTGTGCCCGCGAGGCCGCCGCCGAGGGCCGCGATATGCATGCCGTCCTCGATCAGCTCGTTGCCGAGGACCGGCGTTTCGCCCGTCGTCCCGGTGACGACGACATCGGCGCCCGGCACCACGTCCTCGATCACTGTCGAGGGCTTGATCGCGAGGTCGGAGTGCTGCGGCTGCTCGGCCGCCATGAACGCATCCAGCGTCGCCTGGGTCCGGCTCCAGACCCGAACCTCCTTCCAGTCGTGGGTCGCCACGCAGGTACGGAAGGCGCCGGTGTTCACGTCGCCGGCCCCCACCAGCGCCAGAACGGACGAGTCCTCGCGCGCCATCCATTTCGCGGAGACTGCACCGGAGGCCCCGGTCCGCATCAGCGTGTGATGGGTGCCGTCCACGATGGCGAGCGGAAAGCCGGTCTCGGGCTCGGTGTAGATCAGGATCGAGAACACCGTGGGGAGATTGAACTTTGCGCGGTTCTCGAAGCGGATGGAGACCCACTTGCACGCGGCAGCGGCGGGCGCAGCCTCCGGCTCCTCGATGTAGGACGGCATGATCTCCCACTCGCCCGGATACTGGTCCAGGACGATGTGTCCCTTGGGCTCCATGTAGACGCGGCCCTCGCCCATGCGCCGGAAGGCCGTCTCCACGCAGCGGACGTACTCCTCCGGCTCAAGCAGGCCGATCATTTCGCTGCGGCTGAGAATCAGGGTCTTGCGATTGCGCCAACTCGTGTCCGCCATGGCTTGCCCGCTCCTTTCCCGGCTCTCTTTCTCGGATAACGGTTCCGGTCACTATACGGTCAACCGTGCGCGAAGGTCGTGGGCAGCACCGGCGGGACGCGCTATAACCCGACGAGGGCCGCATCCGAGCCGGCCCGCGGGCCGCGAGGACAACCATGCTGGCCGAGATTCTCGAAATCGTCGTCTACGTCCTGATGGGCGCGGTCGTGGTCGCGCTCGTTCTCGGACTCGGCGCGATGTATTCCGGCGGCAAGAACAGCAAGAGCAACCTCTTCATGCGCTGGCGGGTCGGCCTTCAGTTCGCGGCGATCGCCCTGCTCGCGCTGCTCGTGTTCGTCGTCCAGAAGTAGACGCGTGGTCCGCCTCACCAAGATCTATACCCGCGGCGGCGATGCGGGAGAGACCTCGCTCGGCGGCGGCGCGCGGGTGAAGAAGCACGATGCGCGGGTCGAGGCCTACGGCACGGTGGACGAGGCGAACGCGGCGATCGGCCTCGCCCGGTTGGAGACCGAGGGCGAGGCGGACGCGATGCTGGAGCGCATCCAGAACGACCTCTTCGACCTCGGCGCGGACCTCTGCCGGCCTGGATCGCTCGACGAGGGGCTGCGCATCGCCCAGTCCCAGATCGACCGGCTCGAAGGCGAGATCGATGCCCTCAACGAACGCCTGAAGCCGCTCGAGTCATTCGTGTTGCCAGGAGGAGGGAACGCCGCCGCGGCCCTTCATCTCGCGCGCACCGTGGTTCGCCGTGCCGAGCGCCTGATAACGGCGCTCGCGGAGCAAGAGCCGGTCAATCCGCTGGCGGTGATCTACGCCAACCGGCTTTCCGACCACCTGTTCGTGCTCGCCCGCCACCTCAACGACGGCGGCGCCACCGACACCCTCTGGGTCCCCGGCGCCAACCGGTAGCACTAGGAGGGCGCGGCCGGTCGGCTACTCCGCGGCCTCCTGGTAGCTCTCCATGGGCGGGCAGGCGCAGATCAGGTTGCGATCGCCGTGGACCTGGTCGATCCGGTTCACCGGCGGCCAGTACTTGGCCTGCCTGAGGCCGTCGGCGGGGAAGACCGCTTCCGCCCGGCTGTAGCCGCGTCCCCACTCCGTATCGGCGATATCGTCCATGGTGTGAGGCGCATTCTTGAGCGGGTTGTCGGCCGGGTCCGCACGGCCTTCCTCGATGGCGGCGATCTCGGCGCGGATCGCAATCATCGCATCGCAGAAGCGGTCCAGCTCCTCCTTGGACTCGCTCTCGGTGGGCTCGATCATCAGCGTGCCGGCCACGGGAAAGGACATGGTCGGCGCGTGGAAGCCATAGTCCATGAGGCGCTTGGCGACATCGTCGACCTCGACGCCGGCGTTCTTCTTGAGATGGCGCATCTCGACGATGCACTCGTGTGCGACCAAGCCGTTCGCGGCGGTGTAGAGCACCGGGTAATGGTCCGCGAGGCGCCTCGCGATGTAGTTGGCGCTGAGGATGGCAACCTGGGTCGCGCGCGTGAGGCCCGAGCGGCCCATCATCGCGATGTAGGCCCACGAGATCGGGAGGATCCCCGCCGAGCCCCAGGGCGCCGCCGAGATCGCGCCGATCCCGCCCTCCGGCCCCGACTCCGGCACCACCGGATGGCCCGGCAAGAAGGGTGCGAGATGCGCTGCGACGCCAATGGGCCCCACACCCGGCCCGCCGCCGCCGTGGGGGATGCAGAAGGTCTTGTGCAGGTTGAGGTGCGCTACGTCCGGGCCGAACTGTCCGGGCAGACTCAGGCCCAACAGGGCGTTGAGGTTGGCCCCGTCCATGTAGACCTGGCCGCCATAGCGGTGGATCACCTCGCAGATCTCGACGATGGATTCCTCGAACACCCCGTGGGTGGAGGGGTATGTGATCATCAGCGCGGCCAGATCGTCGGCGTGAGCCTCGGCCTTGGCGCGCAGGTCGGCGAGGTCGACGTTGCCGTCTTCGTCGCAGGCCACCACCTGCACCGCCATTCCGGCCATGACGGCGCTCGCCGGATTGGTGCCGTGGGCGGAGCTCGGGATCAGGCAGACGTTGCGTCCGCCCTCGCCGCGGCTCTGGTGATAGCGGCGGATCACCAGGAGCCCGGCGTACTCGCCCTGGCTGCCGGCGTTGGGCTGCAGCGAGACTGCGGCGAAGCCAGTGACGGCGCTCAACATCCGCTCCAGGCCTGCGACCAACTCGCGGTAGCCCGCCGCCTGCCCGGCCGGTGCGAAGGGGTGGATGCCGCCGAAGCCCGGCCACGTGATCGGCATCATCTCGACGGTCGCGTTAAGCTTCATGGTGCAGGAGCCGAGCGGGATCATGGCCTGATTGAGAGTGAGGTCCCGCCCCTCCAGCCTGCGCATGTAGCGCAGCAGCTCGGTCTCGGCGTGGTAGAGGTTGAACACCGGGTGATCGAGGAAGGCAGTCTGCCGCGCCAGGTTCGGCGGCAGTCCGCACCGGGCCTCGCCGTCCAGCGAGCTGGCATCGAAGCCGGGCTCGTTGTCGGCGAACGCGCGCCATACCGCCTCGACATCGGCCCGTGTGGTGGTCTCGTCGCAGGCGATGCCGAGGCGGTCGCCGTCGATGGGCCGGAGGTTGTAGCCCGCTTCTCCGGCCCGCTTCAGGATCGCTTCGGCCTGGCCGGGCGCGCGCGCCGTGAGCGTGTCGAACCAGCTCTCGCTCTCGATCGCGAAGCCAAGGCGCTGGAGCCCCGCCGCGAGGATATCCGTGAGGCGGTGGACCCGCCGCGCGATCCGCGTGAGCCCCTCCGGCCCGTGGTAGACCGCGTACATGCCGGCGATGACCCCGAGCAGCACCTGCGCCGTGCAGATGTTGCTGGTCGCCTTCTCGCGCCGGATGTGCTGCTCGCGGGTCTGGAGCGCGAGCCGGAGCGCCTGGCGCCCGCGGCCGTCCACCGAGACGCCGACGATCCGCCCCGGCATGGCGCGACGATATTTCTCGTGGGTGGCGAAGTAGGCGGCATGGGGCCCGCCGTAGCCGAGGGGAACGCCGAAGCGTTGCGAGCTGCCGACCGCGATATCGGCGCCGAACTCGCCGGGCGGCGTCAGCAGGGCGAGGCTGAGCAGGTCCGCCGCGACCGTGACCACCGCGCCTTGCGCGTGCGCCCCGTCGACGATGTCGCCGTAGTCCGGCACCGCGCCGCCGGTCTCCGGGTATTGCAGCAGGACTCCGAAGTAAGGCCCCTCCGGCAGCCCGGTGCGGTGATCGCCGACCTCGACCTCGATGCCGATAGCCTCGGCGCGGGTCTGCACCACCGCGATGGTCTGCGGCAGGCAGGCGTCGGAGACGAAGAAGCGGTCGCTACCATTCTTGGCGATGCCGTGGCTCATGTGCATGGCCTCGGCCGCCGCCGTGCCCTCGTCGAGCAGCGAGGCGTTGGCGCAGCTAAGCCCGGTGAGGTCCATCACCATGGTCTGGAAGTTGAGCAGCGCTTCCAGCCGGCCCTGGGAAATCTCCGGCTGATAAGGCGTGTACGCGGTGTACCAGCCTGGATTCTCCAGGATGTTGCGCTGAATGACCGGCGGCGTGATGGTGTCGTGGTAGCCGAGGCCGATCATGGAGCGCGCAACGCGATTGCGTCCGGCGAGCGCCGCCAGCTCCGTCAGCACGTCCCGCTCGGTGCGGCTCTCCGGGAAGTCCGCCGGGATCTCGGCGCGGATCGAAGCCGGCACCGCCGCATCCATGAGGGCGTCGAGGGACTCGTAGCCCACGGCTTCGAGCATGGTCGCCACGTCCTCGCCGCGCGGGCCGATGTGCCGGCCGACAAAGGCGTCCGCCTGCTCCAGGGCCGTCAATGAACCGTCCTGTCCCTTCATCGCAATCGCTCCCTCCCCGCCAGCGGGCGTCGGCTTGTGGGCGCCGCGTCCCGCACACACTCTCCCGTCGCGTCTAGTCGTCGCCAAGGCCGGCGACGTAATCGGCGTAAGCCGCCTCGTCCATCAGCCCGTCCAGCTCGCCGGGCGCGCTCAGCCGGAGCGCGAGGAACCAGCCCTCGCCGATGGGGTCGCTGTTTACCAGCGCGGGGTCGTCCTCCAGCGCCTGGTTGACCTCGACCACCTCGCCCGAGACCGGCGCGTAGACCTCGCTCGCGGCCTTGACCGATTCGACCACCGCCGCCTCCTCGTTCTGGGCGACGGTCCTGCCCACCTCCGGCAGCTCGACATAGACCACGTCGCCGAGCTGCTCTTGGGCGTAGTCCGAGATTCCGACGGTGCCGATGTCGCCCTCGACCCGCACCCATTCATGGTCCTTGCTATACTTGAGCCCGCTCATGGAATCCTCCGGCTCAGCCTCGGTGATAGTTGTGGGGGACGAACGGCAGCTTGACGATGGTCGCCGGCCGGGGCTTGCCCCGCACCAGCAGAGACACCGGCCTGCCGACCTCGGCGGCCTCGGCCGCGACGTAGCCCATGGCGACCGGCCCGCCGGCGGTCGGCCCGAAGCCGCCGCTGGTGACGGCGCCGATCGCGTTGTCCTTCGCATCCAGCACGCTCGTGCCCTCGCGCGCCGGGGCCCGGCCGTCGGGCAGGATGCCGACGCGCCGGCGCCGGGGGCCCTCTGCCAGCTCATGCTGAATGCGCGGGGCGCCGGGGAATCCGCCCTCGTGCCGGCGGCGCTTGCCGATGGACCACGCGAGCCCGGCCTGGACCGGCGTGGTGGTCTCGTCGATGTCGTGGCCGTAGAGGCAGAGCCCCGCCTCCAGCCGAAGCGAATCCCGGGCGCCGAGCCCCGCCGGCTCAACCTCGGGCTCGGCAATGAGCCGTCGCCAGAACGCCGCCGTTTCGTCTGCGGGCAGCGATATCTCGAAGCCGTCTTCGCCGGTGTAGCCCGAGCGCGAGATCAGCGCGTCCACGCCGCCGATGGTGAACCGGCCTGCGGTCATGAAGCCGAGCCCCGCGCATTCGGGCGCATGGCGCTCAAGCACCGCCGCCGCCTTCGGCCCCTGCAGGGCGATGAGGCCGCGCTCCGCGAGCACCGTCATGTCAACGCCGGCATCGAGCCGGCGTTCGAGATGGACTATGTCCGAGTCCTTACAGGACGCGTTTACCACGAGAATTAGCCCGTCGTCGCTGCGGGTGACGAGCAGGTCGTCGAGGATACCGCCGTCCTCGTTGGTGAGCTGGGTGTAGCGCATGGCCCAGGGCGCAAGGCCCGCGATATCCCCCGGCACGAGCCGTTCCAGCGCCTGGGCGGCGCCGTCGCCGGTAAGCCGCAGCTGACCCATGTGCGAAACGTCGAAGAGGCCGGCGGCGGTGCGCGTGTGGGTGTGCTCCGCCATGATGCCGGGGCCGTAGCGCACCGGCATGGCATAGCCGGCGAAGGGCACCAGCGTGGCGCCGAGGGCACGGTGTTCGACGAAAAGCGGCGTTCGGGTGAGGGCGTCGGTGCCGGCATCGTCGCTCATGGCATCTCCCAGGCAAACAAAAGGCGACCGTCAACGATCCCGTGCGGGATCGTCCGGTGCCCCCTCTGTCTCGGAACCTGAGAGATTGTCCGGGCGGCCGATTGCTCGGCGCCGGCTTACCCCGTCGGTGAGGCGGCGTGGCGTACACCGCCTGCTTTCCAGAGTTGCATCCCCCCGCGGTCCCTGATGCCTGAGAGTTTCCGGGACGCTTGCTCCTTCGGCGCCGCGCGGCCGGGCCACGCGAACTCTCCCGCGGGGTTCATCTGCAAGACCGGTGGGGCAATACTACTGACTTAGCCGCGGCGGTCAACTGCGGTCGGACCATTGGCATTGAGAGGAAGAAGTTGGGCGGGGCCGCCCCGAGAGACGGCCCCGAAACTGGTTAGCAATGCGAATTAGCCGATCGGGCCACCGTCGTCGCGGGTGATTGCCACCACGGAAGAGCGTGGCGCGGCATCGCCGCCCTCGGGGAAGTGGCTGTGGCCCCTCTCTCCTGGGTGCTGGATGCCGATGAACATGGTCTTGCGATCGGCACTCCAGGTGATGCCGGTGACCTCGCACTCCCTGGGACCCACGAGGAAGCGGCGAATCTCGCCGGTGGCGGGATCGCCGAGCAGCATCATGTTGTTGCCCTGGCCGGCGAAATCGCCCTCGTCGGAATACTTGCCGTCGGTCTGGATCCAGAGGCGGCCTCGGCTGTCGAAGGCGAGGCCGTCCGGCGAGTTGAACATGTTGTCCGCGTTCACGTTGGCTGAGCCCGCACGCGCGTCGGCGTGGACCGTCGGGTTGCCGGCGATGACGTAGAGATCCCAGGCGAAGGTATCGGCCGCATGGTCGCCGCCGTCGGGCCTCCAGCGCACGATCTGGCCGTACTTGTTCTTCTCCCTAGGGTTGGGGCCGCCAACCGGCGTCAGGTCACCGCCGGCGTTGGGCTTGACGCCCCGGTTCTTGTTGTTGGTGAGGCAGCAGTAGGCCTCGGCCTTGTTCGGGTTGGCCGCCACCCATTCGGGCCGGTCCATGGTCGTGGCACCCACCGCCGATGCCGCGTGGCGCGTGTGGATGCTGATCTCGGCCCGGGACATCATGCCGGTCGTCTCCGGCGTTAGCGGGACCCACGCACCGCTGCCGTCGTCCGCGAATCTTGCGACGGAGAGCATGCCGCTCTCCAGCAGATCGGCATTGTTGCCGCCTTCCGTGTAGACGCCGTCGCTCACGAAGCGATAGAGGAACTCGCCCCGCTCGTCGTCGCCGAGATAGACCACGACGCGCCCGTCCGCGGCCAGCGTCACCTCCGCGTTCTCGTGCTTGAAGCGGCCGAGGGCGGTGCGCTTCTTGGGCATGGATGCGGGATCAAGCGGGTCGATCTCCACCACGTAGCCAGCGCGGTGCGGCTCGTTGGGGTGCTTGGAGACATCGAAGCGCTCGTCCGTCGTCGCCCAGCGATAGCCGCGGTCCTCCGTCTTGATGCCGTAGCGCTTGAAGCCCGCGGGCAGAGCGAAGTCGGGATCGCTCGACGAGAAGTAGCCGTTGAAATTCTCCTCGCAGGCGAGATAGGTGCCCCAGGGCGTGCGCCCGTTGCCGCAGTTGTTCCAGGTGCCGAGCGCGGTCGTGCCGGCGGGATCGGCGGCGGTCTTCATCAGGTCGTGGCCGCGCGCGGGCCCGGTGATCTCCATCGGCGTGTCCGGCGTGATGCGCCGGTTGTAGGGCGAATCCTGAACGCTCCCCCAGACGCCGTGGGCTTGCGCGATCTCGACGACGGAGACGCCGTGGCCGGCCTTGCACTTGCGTACGTCGTCAGCGGTCTCAGGCTTCCCCGACTCGCGGTTGGCGAACATGATGCCGAGGTTCACGTACTCGTTGTTCACCGCGAGCACGCTCTTCTCGCCGTCGGCGAAGAGCGCCATGCCGTCACAGTTGTCGCCGAACGCGGACTCCTGGCTTTCGCCGGTGCCCCGCTTCGCATGGTCGAAGGCGGCGCCACCCGACCAGAGCGGATCGCCCCAGCGGACCACCACGTGCCAACTGAAGCCCTCGGGCACCGTGATCGTGTCGAGGCCGTTGGCGGCAACCGGCGTGAAATCGAGGCCTGCGGTCCCGGCGCGGGCCGGAGCCCCCACCATGCCGCCGGCGCCCAGAACGAACGCCGTCGCGCCGCAAGCTGCGGTGCCGCACAGGAAACCGCGCCGCGACATCGCCCGCGCGGCGAGGCGCTCGAAGTCCGTGGCTGAGGCGTGCGGATCGTTCATGTCGCCGGCATCGCCCTGTGAGACCGCGTCGCGCGCGGCCACCGCGTCATCGCGCATGTCCATCTCCCGTGGTCGAATGAAACCCTGTGCCAGGGCCTGCGCCGCCAATCCGGCTCTGCAGGCTTGGCAGGGATAACGGCGGCCGGTTACGACCCGCCGGCAATCGTGTGACCGTTTCGCGACGCCTCGAATTCCCAGTGCGTCATCACTCGGGCCTTCGTGCCGCCGATCCTTGTCGTGGCCTGCGTCTACAGTCTCCAACGGAGGGCGACGTGCAGGCCGGTGTCGGGCGCAGCATGAAATGTGCCATCGTCCTCGGTGACCGCAATTTCCAGCGTCATGTCCTCGCTGAAGCGCCACGAGCCCCCGAGCCCGATCATGACGACGGGGTCCGAAAGCGGAGAAACGGCTGAGGCACCGTAGGGCGAGGAATGAACGTCGACCTGCGTCGTCAGGTTGAAGTCTGCCGATAGCTGCCAGGTTACGCCGAAACGCCCGAAGGCGATGAAGCGGCCGCCGATTCCCGGCAGGGTTGGCGGCGCCTCTCCGACCAGGAGCCCCAGCGCCGCGCTATAGAGCCACTCGCGCGACGTGGTCGATGCTGACAGAGCGCCCGAGGTCTCGGCCCAGGCCGAAACCGAAAAACCTCCCGATCCGGCCAGATCGTCTTCATCGCCGGTGGGGAGCTTAACCATGGTACGTATCGCCATGCCGTCGTTCGAGAACGGCGGCGATCGCAGCGCATAGCCCACGCCGAGACTCACGTCCCCAAAGGATGAAACAGTGCTGTCGATATCGACATGAGTCCTGTCGCTATCGGCGTAGATCAGCGTCAGGCGGTCACGCGGGGTCTCGAGCCGATCGCCCTGAGGCAGGCCGAAGGCTCTGTGCCACTCCTCGATGAAGCTATCCAAGCTGCCGGGCCTGTGCGACACAAGGGAAAGATCCAGCAGATACTCCCAGCCGTCCCCGAATCCCTGGCGCAGGGAGAGCGCCTGCCGGTACGTCTCCCCATCGATGGCCACGATTTCCCCACCGGACACGCCCCCACGCAAGTGGGATGCGATATCCGTCGACGCGATCAGTTCCGACGAGCCCGGCGCCAGCACCGGCGCGCCGAAGGAACTCGGCACCCCGTACAGCATGTGAAACGGGTTCAGGTTCACGATGCGCAGCGGCGTCGCGACGCTGCGTTCGCCCGCCTCTTCGGCCGCAGCCGCGCCCGACCAGAAGACGGACAGCACCAAGGCGCACACGACACCAAGTCTCGGGCCCGGAAGGACCCGGCCTAGCAAGAACCTCACCGGAAGCAGACCGGAATCCGGCTCGAGCTCAGGCTGCCCGGTCCCACTCAGCCCGCGGCCTGCGCCTTCTTCTCATCGAGGGCGCGGAGGACGACCTCCGGCGTCACCGGGATCTCGGTGATGCGGACGTCGAGGGCGTTGTTGATGGCGTTCACGATGGCCGGAATCGGGCCGTTGGTCACCATCTCGCCCACGCCCTTGCCGCCGTAGGGGCCGCTCTCCGCCGGATACTCCAGCACCTCGCAAGTGACGTCGGGCATCTCCGACGCACCGGGCTGGAGGTAGTTCTGGAAATCGACCGGCGCCGGGTCGATGGCCGGGTAGCCGGGCGCGGTGGTCTCGTAGAGCGCGTGGCCGATGCCCATCCAGGAGCCGCCCACGATCTGCCCCTTCACGAGGTCCGGGTTCACCTGCTGGCCCACCTCGTAGACGCTCTTCATGTCCAGCACCTCGACCATCCCGGTCTCGGTATCGACCTCGACCTCGACGATGGTGCAGGCGTGCGCCTGGGTCGAATCCGGATCGCACTCCCCGGTCTCCGGGTCCATCGGGCTCGGCGGCTTGAGGTAGGCGCCGCGGCCGGCAATGGTCTTACCGTAGCCGAAGTGGGCCGCGCCGGCGACCTCGCCGACCGAGACAGACTTCTCCGCCACGCCCTTGATGTGGATGTTGCCGTCGCCGTCTGTCTCGAGATCGTCCGGGCTCGCCTCCAGCAGCTCGCCCGCCACTTCGAGCATCGCCTTGCGCGCTTCCTGCGCCGCCATCACCACCGCGTTGCCGGCGCGGTGCGTGGTGCGGCTCGCGAAGGTGCCGGTGCAGTGGGGGCCGGTGTCGGTATCGGCGGTCTCCACCACGATGCTCTCGTAGGGGACGCCCAGGGTCTCCGCCGCGATCTGCGCCAGCACGGTCCTGAGCCCCTGGCCGAGATCGACGCTCGCCATGGTGACGACGAAGTCGCCCGCCGGAGTCATGTGGATCAGCGACTGGGTGGGATCGCCGCCCAGGTGCATGCCTGTAGGATAGTTCACGGCCGCGAAGCCGGTGCCCCTTACCTTGGCCATCAGCTTACCTTTCTGTCCCAGGAGGTCATCGCTTGGTAATCCGCCGGCAGCTCGTGACCCGCAAGCTTCGCCGCCGCCTGGATGGTCTCCACCATCGCTGCGTCCTCGTTGACCTTGCGGTGCGCCCGCATGTCGCCGTTGCGGTAGGCGTTGAGGAGCCTGAGCTGCCACGGGTCCATGCCGATGGTCTTGGCGACCTTGTCCATCTGCAGCTCGATGGCGAAAGAGGCCGCCATGACGCCGAAGCCCCGCATGGCGCTCGACGGCGGCCGGTTGGTGAACACCACCCGCGCATCGACCCAGACGTTCGGGATGGTGTAGGGCCCCGGCATGTGGCCGGCGTGCTTCATCGAGCCGTAGGAGCTGAAGCGCAGGTAGGCGCCGGAATCCTGATAGGAGGTGATCTTGCGGGCGACGATGCGCCCGTCGTTCATCACCCCGTCCTTGATGAAGAGCCGCCAGGCGGAGCGGGTGGAGCTGACCTGCATCTCCTCCTCCCGCGTGTACTTGAACTTGACCGGGCGCCCGGTCCTCATCGCGGCCAGCACCGAGATCGGCTCGACCGCCACGTCCACCTTGCCGCCGAAGCCGCCGCCCACGGTGCCGCCGAGGAAGCGCAGCTTGCCAGGCGCCAGCCCCAGGATGGCGGCGGTATTGTCGCGGGCAAAGTGCACGGCCTGCGTGTTGGTGTGCACCGTGATGCGCCCGTCCCCGCCGGGTTTCGCGATGCAGCCGTTGGTCTCCATCGGCGCCTGCTCGATAGGGCTGGTCTGGTACTTGTCCTCGACGATGTGGTCGGCCTCCGCGAAGCCCTGCTCCACATCGCCGAAGCGGATCTGCGAAGCGGCGTGGTCGTCCGGATAGATGTAGTGGTTGTTCGGCCAGTGGGCAGTCAGCGCCGGCAGCGATCCGGAAATCGCCTCCTCCACGTCGAACACGCCGGGGAGCGGGTCGTACTCGACCTCGACCCTGGCGGCACCGGCGCGGGCGGCCTCGGCACTCTCACCGATGACGGCGACGATAGGCTCGCCCCGCCAGCGAACCTTGTCGAAGGCGAGGATCGGCTCGTCCTCGGGCCCGACGCCGACGGCGGCAAGCCCGTTCCACACCTTCTTGCCGGGCAGGTCCTCGTGGGTGAGCACGCAGACCACGCCGGGGCTCGCCTCGGCCGCGCTGGTGTCCACGCGCACGATATTGGCGTGGGGCTCCGCGCTCCGGTGCATCTTGAGGTGCAGCATGCGCGGGTAGTGGACGTCCTCGTAGTAGGTGGTCTGGCCGCGCGCGTGGCTTTCGAGATCGCGCTGCCCGACGTTCCGGCCGACGACGCCGAGTTCCTTCATCGACATTAGCTCGCCTCCTCCCCGGTATCCGAGAGCGCTTGCGCGGCCTGCTGCACCGCGCGGACGATGGGCGCGAACCCGGTACAGCGACAGAGATTGCCCGAGAGCCCCTCCACGATCTCGTCGCGGCTGGGCGCGGGATTGCGGTCGAGCAGCGCCTTCGCCGCCATGACCATGCCGGCGGTGCAGTAGCCGCATTGCGCCGCGTAGTTCTCGACGAAGGCCTGCTGCAGCGGCACGATCGCGTTGGTGTCGTTGAGGCCCTCCAGCGTGGTCACCTCGGCCCCTTCGGCCCGCTCGGCGAGCGTCAGGCACGAGAGGCGGAGCTCCCCATCCACCAGCACCGAGCAGCTGCCGCAGCCGCCCTGACCGCAGCCGCTCTTGACTGCGGTGAGCTCGAGGGTGTCGCGAAGCACGTCCTGCAGGGTCGCCAGCGGCTGGACTATTACCGCTTCGTCACGGCCGTTGACCGTGAGGCGTATCAGCTTGTCTTCCATCGTTGCCTCCCGCTCAACGTCGTCAGGCGAGCACCGCCAGCACCCGGCCGACGAAGACGCCGGTCATGCGCCGACGATACCAGTCGGTCGCGACCGCGTCGGTCTGGGGCGCGACCGCGGCTTCGGCTGCCTGGGCCGCCGCCGTTATGGCCGCTTCGTCCAGGCTTGAGCCGATCACCGCCTGCTCCGCTTCAGCGCAGCGAAGAGGGTGCGCGTGCGCGCCGCTCAGCGCGATCCGGGCTGCGGCCACCGTGCCGCCGTCCTTCGCGACGCAGGCGGCGACCGTGACCACCGAGGGGGTGGAATAGCGCCGCCGCGCGCACTTCATGGAGGCGGCCTCACCTGCCGGCGGGTCGAGCTCGATCCGGGTCAGCAACCCCGCGCTGGGCGGTGCGCCGTCCGTCCAACCGGCGTAGAAGTCCTCGATGGATTGTGTGGTCTCGCCATCGGCGGTCGCGAAGACCAGCCGCGCGCCGAGGGCGAGCAGCGCGGGCGAGAGATCGCCGAAGGGCGCACGGGCGAACAGGTTGCCGCCCACCGTCGCCATGTTCTGCACCGCAGGCCCGCCGATCTCGCGGGTGGCGGCCTGGAGCACCGCAATCGGCACGGCCTCGCGCAGCACGCTCAACGGGACCGCGGCGCCGATCGACCAGCCGCCGTCGCGCGACACCACCTTGTCGAGGCCGAGGCGATCCACCCCGATCAGGTAGCCGCCATCCGACGGATAGGTCTCGCGCATCAGGCTGGTGCCGCCTGCGAGCACCGCCGCCGCAGCACCGTGGCGCGCGATCAGATCGGCCGCCTCGTCGATCGACTGGGGCCGAAGCAATTCGGGCATCGAGACCGTCCTCCGTCCGTTGCTTGAGCGCGGGCCGGATATTAGCCCGCCTATCTCGCCAAGGTCACGGTTTGCGTCGCCTCGCGCGGAACACGCGCGGAGCACGCCTCTCGCGGAACGCGCGCGGAGCACGCGATGCGCGGAACGCGCGCGGAGCACGGGATGCACGCAAACGTTCGCTCCAACCTTGCCGCGCCGCCGGCAAGGCGGCTATCGTCCGCCGCGCAATCGGCAGCGAGGCGCACTATGGCAACGATGCCCGACACGGCCGGCCGAAATCTGGATCTTGAGAGCGCGCTGGATGAGGTGACGGCGCGCTATGTGGCTGCCAATCCTGCCAGCCGGGCGCAGTACGAGCGGGCGAAGCAGAGCATGCCCGGCGGCAACACGCGGACCGGCATGTACTACACGCCCTTCCCGCTCGCGATCCGGAAGGCGGCCGGTGCAACGCTCACCGATGTGGACGGCCACACCTATACCGATTTCGTCGGCGACTTCTCCGCCGGCCTCTACGGCCATTCGCATCCGGTAATCCGCGAGGCCTTGGCTGCGGCCCTCGACGACGGCATGGCCTACGGCTCGTCCAGCCCCTACGAGGAGCGGCTGGCGACGCTGGTCTGTGCCCGCTTCTCGTCCATCGAGCAGGTGCGCTTCACCAACTCGGGCACCGAGGCCAACACCATGGCCCTGGTCACCGCCCGCGCCGTGTCGGGCAAGGACCTGGTCATGGTGTTCGAGGGCGCCTATCACGGTGGCACCATCTACTTCGGCCGCAAGGGCGCGCCGATAAACATGCCCTTCCCCTTCCTCATCGCGCCCTACAACGACCCGGAAGAGGCGACCCGCCTGATCGAGGAGAATGCGGACCGCCTTGCCGCCGTGCTGGTCGAGCCGATGCAGGGTGCGTCCGGTGCAATTCCGGGGGACGCGGACTTCTTGCGCGCGCTGCGCGACGCCTGCACGGCCCACGGCGTGCTGCTGATCTTCGACGAGGTGATGACCTCCCGGGTCGCGCGCGACGGGCGGCAGGGGCAGCTCGGGATCACCCCCGACATGACGACGCTGGGGAAGTACATCGGCGGCGGCATCTCCTGCGGCGCCTTCGGCGGACCGGCGGAGATCATGGAGCGTTACGATCCGTCGAAGCCCGGCGCCTTCGTCCACCACGGCACCTTCAACAACAATGTGCTCATGCTCAGGGCCGGCGCCGCCGGCCTCGAGAAGGTCTTCACGTCAGATGTGCAGGTCGCGCTCAACCAGTCAGGCATAGCTTTGCGCGACTCCCTCAACGGCCTCGGCGCCCGGCACGGCGCGCCGTTTCAGGTCACCGGTCTCGGCTCGATCATGACGATGCACTTTCAGAGCGAGCCGTTGCGCTCCATCCGTGACATTCAGCCCAGGGACGAGCGCCTGCGCCAGCTTCTGCACCTCTACCTGATCGACAAGGGGTTCTTCACGACCCGGCGCGGGTACATGGCGCTTTCGCTGCTCATCACCGAGGCAGACTGCACCGGCCTGACCGACGCGATCGACGACTTCCTGGCCCACCACGGCCATCTGCTCGATACTGTCCCCGAGAACGCTCCAGTCGATGTCTGGCCGGCGGCCGCCGGCGCCACCACCCGGTGAGGGAGAAAGAATGAACGATAGCGAACGCCGCAATCTCGCGGTGATTACCGAGGTTTGCGATGCCTATAACCGGCACGACGTGGAGGGCATCGTCCGGCACTTCGCCGAGGACTCGTCCTGGCTGCTCTCGCGAGGCGTGCCGCCGGAGGGCGGGCGCGCAAGAGGGATCGACGAGATCCGCGCCATGGCGCACAAGCGCTTTCGCACCATCCCCGACATGTACTGGCACATTCGCAGCCACTGGGTCGGCGGCAACCGGGGCTGCTCCGAGTGGACCGTCACCGGCACCGAATCCAACGGCAACAAGATCAACTGGCTCGGCTGCGACATCTGGGAGCTGAACGACGACGGCAAGGTCGTCACCAAGGACACATATTGGAAGTTCGCGGGCGAGGAGCCGCCGGAGTAGGCGCGGCGCCCTGTTGTTGACAGCGTTCCGGCCGGCTCTGTAAACAGCAGGGCCGCGCCGGCGCGGGACACCGCCGGAGGGATGGCCGAGTGGTCGAAGGCGGCGGTTTGCTAAACCGTTGTACGGTGACAAGCCGTACCGTGGGTTCGAATCCCACTCCCTCCGCCATTTCTTATCTATAATCTATTGATTTATAAGTATTTTCTGGAACTCTGAAATAGTGAGTCCCTCACTCACACCCTCACTGCGCTCGGTATAGCACCGACCCGCCGGCCCGCTCGCCGTTCTCCTCCCACAGCTTGACCAGACCGGCGACGGCCTCCAACGCGTTGATCATCGCCCAACCTCCGCCAGATGACGAGCGCCCGCACCATACTACCCCAGGCGCAAACCGCCTCGGTCGGCGTCACGGCTCCTCAGAGGCTCCGTCACTCCCTTTCCGAATTCCGGTCTTGCCTACGTGCCAAGCCCGACGAGAATTTCCAGGTCCGACCGTTCAGAAGTGACAGGAAGCAAACTCTCAACCACCGACGCTGCCCTCCGCAATCACGGCACGGCCGAACGCACTCCGCCCACCTCCACGGCACGTCCGAATCCTTGCATGTCGCCGGGACCCCAGCACCTTCCGTTGCGGGTCCCCCACTCAATCCGGCCGGCCGACCTTGCGCGCTCGTCTGGAAACGCGTTGTCGCCAGCCTGATGGCCGCCACCAAGCTCGACAGGTTCCCGATAGAGCTGACGTTCGGAGGCGGAGACCTCGTGTTCGCCGCGTCAAGCTCGCAGACCCTGTTCCACGGATTCCTCCTGGTCGACCTTGAGGGCCGCGACGAGCACGGCGACGACGACGGGCGCGAGCGGGCGCTGCCCACAATGGCTTTGGGGTATGTACACAGACGGCGCCGCCAGTTCTCTCTCTCCTTCCTGGCGGGCCGTCAGGCCCGGACGGCGCGAGCGCCCGGTGCCTGAGGGTTTCGAAAAAACTTCGGAGAGGGACAGGGGGAGGTGGGGGTGTGCGCCCCGCGATTCCCCGCTCAGCCCGCGGGGATCACCCGGGCGGCGCGCATCTCGTCGAAGATCTCGATGAAGTTCTGCTCGGTGTCGATGGCTTCGGTGAAGCCGTACTGCAGGCGCTTGGTGTCTTCGAGGATGGTGTCCCAGGTGCGGCCGAAGTTCCAGTCGGCGAAGCCCCAGTCGCCGAGATCGGAGAAGTCCATCGGCTTGAGCTGGTGCTTGCGCGCGATCTCGTCCCAGACCGGGCCCTTGTCCGCCATGAAGTCCGCGAGCTTCATCGGCACGAGGACGCCCAGCCGGCAGCCGAAATACTCGGTGAAGAGCGGCCACAGGTTGCACCAGCGCATGCCCGAGACGTTGGTCACGTTGAAGGCCTCGCCGGCGCAGGCGGGGTTCTGGGCCGCCCATGCGGCGCAGCGGCCCAGCAGCCTGGCGTCGATGAATTTGTTGAAGGCCGTGAACGCCGCCTCCGGTCCCGGATAGTTGAGCGGCACGTCCAGCTCCTTGCAGATGCTGGCATAGACCGCCACCAGCGACGCGGTGTTGAGCGGAATGCCCTCGGCGAAGCCGACCACCGCCTCGGGCCTCAGCATGGTGTAGTGCCAGGACTTGCCCTCGTGCAGCGCGGTGATGAAATCCTGCTGGTTGTAATAGAAGTTGGGCGGCAGGTGGCGCGGGTCGGTCTCCTTCGAGGGCGTCTTGTGCGGGCCGAGGTGGACGCCGTAGTACTTGCCGCCCTGCACCAGGATCACGCGCTCCAGCGTGGGCGAGATCGGCTCGATCACGCCGACCGAGTTGACCACCAGCGCGAGGTTGCCCTCGACGTTCTCCGCCTCCACGCCGCCGGAGAGGCCGGCGTAGAAGATGTGCGTGACGTCGGTGAGGCCGGCGAGCTTCTCCTGGGCTTGCGCGTTGTCCAGCAGGTCGACGGAGATGAAGGTGGCTCCGGTCTCGAAATTCGCGGGCCGCCGCGACAGCCCGACGATCTCCCACCCGCCTTCGGCCTCGAGTGCCTGGATGATGTTGCGCCCGATCATGCCGAGGCCGCCGACGACGACCGCCTTACCCTTCGCCATTCCTTCATCTCCCTATTGAATTGCTCCGGGCCGCGCCCGGACGGCGCGCATGATAGGCAGCGGGCCCCTGCGGTCAAACCGGCGGCGTGGGGCTAGTACAACTCTTCAAAGTGGCCTTGACCTGCCACCGCATGTCCTTGTGCGCGTCTCGACGCTGACCGCTAACCCAACCGGTGCTAGCCTGGTCTACATGGCTGCGGTCCCCTGGACAGACGAAGAGAACGATTTCATCGTCGCGGACTATTTCGCGATGCTTGTCTCCGACCTCGGAGGGCAGCCATACAACAAGGCTGAACACAACCGCGGACTGCAAGCGAAGATCGACCGCGGGCGCAGTTCCATCGAGTACAAACATCAGAATATCAGTGCCGTGCTGAAGGGGTTGGGCGAGTGCTGGATTTCTGGCTACAAGCCTGCGTTCAATTTCCAAGCTTCTTTGGCGGACGCCGTTGCGCGTTGGCTGCATCGCAATCAGGTGTACGCAACAGCGCGCCCGGCGAGACCGCATCGTCTCGAAGAGTCGGCGGTGCTCGAATTTGAACCCCCACCCACGCTCAGGAACCGCCCCCCACCAGAAGAACTCGAGCAGATGCTGGCGGTCGCAAGAAAGTTTGACGTGGCGGGAAAGGCCGAACGCAACCGCGCTTTGGGTCGCGCCGGCGAAGAGCGCGTACTCACCCATGAGCGGGTCATGCTCAGCGGAGTCGGCCGTTCGGACTTGGCAAGGAGCGTGCGATGGGTATCAGAGGAGGATGGAGACGGGGCTGGTTACGACATCGCGAGCTTCTCGCCCGAAGGCAAGAACCGGCTGATCGAGGTCAAGACCACGAACGGATGGGAGCGAACTCCATTTCACATCACTCGGAATGAGCGTGCTGTGGCGGAGCATCGACCTAATGAGTGGTGTCTCGTGCGATTGTGGAACTTTGCACGGGGACCGAGAGCCTTCGAACTTCGCCCGCCCCTCGAAGCACACGTAACGCTCATTGCCACGAGCTATGAGGCCAGATTTCACTGATCTGTGTCAGCCCGCAAGACAGACCGCCATGGTGGTCTTTATTCCCGCCGCGGCTACGCGGGTAGGGACATCCGGTCGGGTCAGGTAACCTAGCGCGGAACCGTTGCGCGACCGGCTTGGGAGGGCGTCATGTCACGCGATTGGGAGGAACTCGAACGCTGGGACCGGGCCTACTACCTGCACGGGCTGCAGGCGGAGGCCGAGCACAGCTTCACCGGCGTCGACGCGACCGACGGCAACTACCTCGTGCTCGCCGACGGCACGCGGCTGCTCGACTTCATGAGCCAGCTGATCTCCGACAACCTGGGCCACCGCCACCCCGCGATTCACGGGGCGCTCGCCGAGGCCATGGAGCGTTACGGCCACGTCACCTACACGCTCGCGAACGAGTACCGCGCGCGGGCGGCGAAGCTGGTGATCGCGGACATCCTGGGGCAGGAGGGCTGGGCCGGCAGGCTGCGCGTGTTGCCCTCCGGCACCGAGGCGACCGAGAGCTGCATCACCATGGCGCGGCTCTACACCGGGCGCAGCGTGATCCTGACTCAGGCCCACTCCTTCCATGGCATGACCGTGGGCGCCACCATGATGCGGGGCTACCGCAACAACATCTCCGCCGACGAAGGTTTTTCGGGCGTCGCCGACGTGCCGGGCTGGCCGCCGCACGGCTTCATCCCGATCCCGCCGCCGGAGCACGAGGACTGGCAGGCCAACGGGCGGCTGCCCTCGCTGGAGGCGACGGAGCACATTGCGCGCGCGGTGGGGCCGGAAAACATCGCGGCGGTGATCAGCGAGCCGATGTTCGGCGCGGGCGGCACCTTCCCGCACATGGACTACATGCCGGGGCTTCGCGCGCTCTGCGACAAGTACGGCTTCCTCTGGATCGACGACGAAGTGATCACGGGCTTCGGGCGGCTCGGCGAGTGGTTCGGCTACATGCACTGGCCGGGCGTGAAGCCGGACTTGATGGCCGCCGGCAAGGGCATCAACGGCTCGGCGCTGCCGTCGGGCGCCGTGATCGCCAGCGCGCCCATCGCCGACTACTTCGAGAAGGCCCGCTGGTGGACAGGCAGCACCTGGGACGGCCACCCGCTGATCTGTGCGACCATCGTCGGCAACCTCGAATACCTGCTGGCCAACGACATCATGCAGCAGGTTCGCCAGCGCGGCGCCTATCTCAAGGACCGGCTCGACGGGCTGAAGGAGAAGCACGCGAGCGTCGGGCGCGTCTCGGGGCGTGGCCTCTTCTACACGGTCGATCTCGTGAACGGGAACGGCGAGCCTATCGTGCCGGACGACCGCTACTCGCCCTTCACCGGCGATCTCAGCGAACACCCCAACGTCATCGTCGCGGCCGAGAACGCGAAGCGCGGCGTCTTCATGGGCGGCTTCTCGCCCAACACTATCAAGCTGGGCCCGCCCTTCACCATCACCCAGGAGGAGATCGACACCGCCACGGACGCGCTCGACGCCGCGCTCACGGTGATCGACGAACGCTTCACCCGGTGAGGAATTCGAAGCGCCGTCCCGACCGCGACCTTTCTACACGGGCGGGGCAGGCGGTCACGAGTTGAAGAAGACGTGCTTGTTGCCGTCCAGGTCGCGGAAGTAGCCGCCGTAGAACGTGCCCGCGCGGGGGCCCGGCGCGCCTTCGTCAGTGGCGCCGAGCGAGATGGCCTTGGCGTAGAGCGCATCGACCCTGTCGTTGCTGCCGACATCGAAGGCGGTCATGGTGCCGTTGCCGGGCCGGGCGTCGTTGCCGTCGGCGGGCTCGATGATCATGAACATGGCGCCCTTGCCGTCGGACCAGCCGACGTAGCGGTCCGATTCCAGAGCGCGCTTGGCGCCCAAATCGGCCAGCAGCGCGTCCCAGAAGTTCGCCGCACGCTCCATGTCGTTGGTGCCTACGGTGATATAGCCGATCATGCTTGTTTCCCTTTGCGTTGCTGAGGCGCTGTCCTCGAACGAAGACGCCATCAATTGGTCTTATCCCACAGCGCACCGGAGTGGGCGAGAGAGGTTCCGCACAGGGTTTCCTCTACGGCATTTCTTCGATGGTGGGGAGCGACGGGATCTGGTCCAGCCAGTGCTGCTTCGAGCGGTTGTAGATGTGCACCTTCGGAACCAGCCGATCGCGCTGCTTTATGGAACCGACGCGGAGACCATAGAAGGGTCCGGCGGGGTCCGAGGTTGCATAGATGGGCGAGCCGCAGGTCCCGCAGAAGCCCTGCTGGCGCCGGTTGCCGCTATCCGCGATCTTGACGTAGACCTTGATCTCGCCGGTGAGCAGGGTGAACGCGTCTTCCTTCGTGAAGGCGACCGTGCGGAAGGCCGAGCCCGAGAACGTCTGACAATCCGTGCAGTTGCAGATGAGGATTCGGTCCGTGTCGAGCTCCGCTTCGTAGGTGATCTGCCCGCAGAAGCAGGCGCCGTCCACCTTCATTGTAGTCCTCCCTTCGCTGAAATCCCCGGCCGCGCCGGACTCCATCACTCGAAGACGATGCGCGGCAGATAGCAGGAAACCACCCAGTTGGGCCGGTCGACGATCTCGCTGATGCGCAGGTCCGCGCAGACGCTGCACAGCATGTAGGCCTCATCTGCCGCCAGGCCGCGCGAGGCGCCGAGCCGGTCGATCATGCCGCGCACCGCGTTCTGCGCCGCCTCCATCAGGTCCGGGCCGATCCCCGTGGTGACTTCGTAACCCTTGTCGTCGAGATGGCGCGAGACCGGGCCCGGCGTCTCGAAGCGCGGGAAGAGCAGCCCCTCGCCCTTGATCAGATCGAGCCGGACGACCGGTGCCATCGGCGATTCGATGGCCGTGCCGCAGACCTCGCCGTCTCCTTGCGCGCAATGCGGGTCGCCGATGGAGAAGAGCCCGCCCGTCACCTGCACCGGCAGGTAGAGATCGACCCCCATGGTGAGGTCGCGGATGTCCATGTTGCCGCCGCTCTCGTAGGGCGGCACGGTGCTGAAGCCGCCGGGCTCCGCGCGGGCGAGGCCGATGGTGCCGCAGAAGGGCTTGAGCGGCACCCGGGCGATGCCGGAATAAGCGGCGGGTTCGCGAAAGCTCGTGTCGTAGGACCAGATGTTGAGCGATGGCTCCGGGAAGTCGTCGGCCAGCAGGCCGAAGCCCGGAACGATCGCTGTCCAGGCCCAGCCCGACGGCGTGAGGTCCACCAGGGTCGCCTTGATGGTGTCGCCGGGCTCGGCGCCGTCCACGAAGATCGGCCCGGCGATGGGGTTGACCCGGCCGAAGTCGAGGTTGGCGATCGCGTCTGCGGTGGAATCCGGGGCGATCTGCCCACAAACCGCATCGACCTCCGCGAACGCCACGGTCTCGCCCGGCGCGACGGTCACCGCCGGCTCGCGGGCATTGTCCCAGGTCATGTGCTGATGGCCTGCGTGGATAGTGCGCACGCCGGCCGCCCTGTCCGATGCGCTCAAAGGTCGGTCTCCCTGTCGCTCGCTACGCCCGCGCCGCCTCGGCGAGGGCGGTGGGATCCTCTCCGCGCCGGAGCATGGCGAGGAGCTCGAGGTTCACGGCGATGTATCCGGGCGCGACCTCGTTGATACCGGCGAGCTTGGAGTCCGGCCGCTCGCGCAGCTCCCGGTTCAGCGCGCCCAGCTTGTGAAAGGGCACGCCGGGGAAGAGGTGATGCTCGGTGTGGTAGGGCATCTGCCACATCAGCCAGCGCAGGATCGGCCCGGCGCGGGTCGTGCGCGTGCTCCCGATCACGCCGCGCCCGTTGGGCAGGCCGTGGTGCTCGGCCGCGACGTAGAAGCGATAGAAGCACGTGGTGACGATCATCGGCCCCCACACGCAGATCAGCGCCGCCCAGCTCTCGAAGTAGGCCGAGAGTGCGACGACCGCCGCGTAGCCGAGCAGATAGAGTCGGGCTTCGCGGATGACGATGCGCCGCTCCTTCTCCCGCAGGAAGGGCTCGGGCGCATGGCCGCAGGCGTGCTCCAAGACGTTGCGGATCAGCGCGATCCAGAGGGCCAGACCGGCCACGAACTTGAGATAGCCCCAGAACGTCCACGGCTTCTGGACCAGGAGCTCCGGGTCGTGACCGGCGACCTTGGTGTGTCGGTGGTGGGCGAAATGGAAGAAGCGCTGGTAGTTGTGGGCATAGAAGCGCGGAAAGCTCGCCAGGTGGCCGAAGGCGTCGTTGAGGGTTCGGTTGCGGAAGACCGTCCAATGCCCGAGCTCGTGCTGGCCCGCGTAGCAGAAGCCCCAGAGGATGACGCCCTGGGCCACGAACGCCGGCGCCACCCACCAGCTGCCCCACAGCGCATAGATGGCGTAGCCGATAAGCCCCGCGGCGCCAAGCTGGCTCAGAGTCTGGAGCCAGCCCAGGAGATCGGAGCGCCGCGAGAGCGCCTTGAGGCGCTTTGCCTCGATCAGGTCCTTGCGGGCGATCCAGTCGTCCATGCCGTCACCCGGTCTCGTGCGCTGCGGCCAGAGTACGCCCACGCTCGATCACCACAAAGCGGTTTGCGGCGGTGTGCTGCCAGGGGCTCCAGGTACCGTCCGGCCACTGGACGCGGATCTCGGCAGTCTCGGCCGCGCCCAGGCCGAGGTGAAGCCAGCCGGCCTGCCCGCTGACATGACCGCCGCCGACCACGACCTCGTGGCGCTGGATGCGGCCGGAGGCGCGCACCTCGATCCATGCGCCGATGGCGTTCCGGTTGGCCTCTTCCTGCCGCAGCATGACCTGAAGCCAGTGGCTGCTGACCCGGCTCCGATTGTGCAGGATTTCGACGTTGGCCATGCGGTTCACGACGACGATGTCGAGCAGCCCATCGAGGTCGAGGTCGATCACGGCGCCGCCGCGACTCCGCCGCATGCTGGCCGCGCCCGCCTCAACCGAGGCCTCGCGGAAGCGCCCGTCGGGGCCGCCCAGAAGCAGGTTGTTCGGGTCCTCCGCCGCGGCCTCCTCCATCTCCTCCACGTTGCCCTTGGCGACGAAGAGATCGATCCAGCCGTCGTTGTTCACGTCGGCGAACTGCGAATGCCAGGCGGTCGACGGGCGCTCGTCGGCGCCCGCATGGGGGCGTTTGGCCTCCACGCCGCGTTCGAAGGCGATCTCGCGGAACTCGGGTCCGGCAATGCTGCCCGGCGCGAGCGTGCGCAGCCTGTTTGCCCCCATGTTGGAGAGGAAGTAGTCGGGCAACCCGTCGCCGTTGAGATCGTGGCTGGCGATCCCCATGCCCCAGATTCTGAGGCGCGGCCAGCCGTCGGCCCTGCCGTAGAGCCGGGGCTCGGCGCCTAGGTGCCAGAGTTGCTCCTCGCCGGTGTCCTCGTGATAGAAGCGGTCGTTGCTGACGCGCAGGTCCGGGCGCCCCGTGCGGCTCCAGTCGGAGAACAGCATGGAGAGCGGGCAGTGGCCGGGGCTGAGGCGCACCGCCGGCCCGTACGTTGCCGCACTCGCACCGGCCGGGCGGAACAGGACATTGTCCGGACAGGCCGCGGTCGGCGCCGCGCCGGTCGCCGAATCGCCGAAGGGCGTGTGCATGGCTGCCCACATGTCGGGATCGACGTAGTTGCCGAAGGCGAGGGTCGGCAGCCGGTTGTCGCCCTCCCAGACGGCGCTGAAGGCGGTGGTCCAGCCGTCGCCGCCGGCAACGCCCCAAGCCTCGTCGGCCCGCGCGAATCGGCAGTCGCCGAGCCCCCGGTAGAGCCGGTTCGCGCCCAGCCGGAGCACGGCGAGATCCATCGTGCCGTCGCCGTCGATATCCAGCGGATAGGCGCCGGTCACGCCGGTCTCGACGAGCTCGCTGTCGTCCACTGCCGAGAAGCGCAGCGTGCCCAGCGCGCTCACGTTGCGGTAGAGCGCGGACGGGCTCGCACCGCCCGCGAAGAGGAGGTCCGGGTCGCCGTCGAGGTCGCAGTCGAAGGCGGCGACTCCGCCGCCCACGTAATGCGTCCAGTCGCCGGTATAGGCGTGCTCGATGCCGGCCGTGGCAGCGACATCGACGAAGCGCGGCGCTTGGGGCTCGGTGTTGTCGGCAGCCTGCGAGCCGGCCGTGCCGGCAGCTACCGCGAGCAGAGCCACCGCCGCGATGGCTGCGC
This sequence comes from Alphaproteobacteria bacterium, assembly GCA_022820945.1. Lineage (GTDB taxonomy): Bacteria > Pseudomonadota > Alphaproteobacteria > UBA828 > UBA828 > WTGU01. The sequence continues at coordinate 42,856 of JAJEEP010000047.1, forward strand.
TCGCACGCTCATGCCACCGCGCCATCGCGTTCGGTCCTCGGAGAGTCTAGTCGGAAGCAGCCGAGCGTCGTCGCAGTCTCTCGGCCAATTGCTGCTCGATGCGTTGGACCAGAGGAATCCGCTGCAGGCGCTTGCAAATGGATTCGATCGCGCCGGCCACGCCTTCCGGCAGGAAGATCATGAAGAGCAGGACCACCACCCCAAGGCCGACATTCCTTAGATCGGAGAACTCCTTGAAGAACTCGTCGGCAACCATCAGCAGGCCCGCGCCGAGAAGAGGACCCCAAGTGCGTCCGATGCCGCCGACCACGAGCATCGAGATTAGGAACAGAAGGAGCGGGAAGGCCACGAGGTTGGAGCCGACCGAGCCGAAGTGCGCCGCGTAGAAGCTGCCCGCCATGGCGGTCAGGAAGGACGAGGCAGCGAAGACGATGAGCTGGTACTTGAAGACGCTCACGCCGCGCGAGGTGGCGAGCTCCTCGTTGTCGCGCAGAGCCTTGAAGGCGAGCCCGATGCGGCTCTGGGTCATGGCCACGGTAAAGATGAGTGCGACGATGAGGAGGCCCAGCATCGTGTAGTAGTCGCCCATCATCCAGTTGCGCCCGCCCAGAACCTCGCGCCAGCCGAAGGTGCCGAAGTCGCCGAGCCCCTGCGCGCCGCCGGTGAACGAGACGCAGGTCGCTGGATTGATGACCTTGTTGAGCGCGCTGCAGTCGGAATCGGTCTGGATCAGCACGAACATGGTCTGCGAGATTGCAAGCGTCAGCAGCGCCACGTAGATGCCCCGCATCCTGAGGCAGGCGAGGCCGATGAAAATGCTGAAGACGACCCCGGCAGCACCGGCCACAGGGAAGGTAGGCCACAGGCTCCAGTCCAGGTAGCGGCCCATCAGCGCCGTCGTGTAGGCGCCGAAGGCGAAGATCGCGAGCTGCGCCAGCGAGAAGATGCCGGCGACGCCGAACACCAGGTTCCACTGGCTAACGACGGTCGCGTAGCAGAAGAGCAGCAACGCGCTCGCGATGATGTAGCGGGGGATTCCCATGAAGGGGAACGCCGCCGCCACCGCCAGCAGGATGGCGAAGAAGACGTAATCGCGGGTCTTCATCGCGCCGCCCTCACTGCCTTGCGATCTGGTGTTTGCCGAAGAGCCCGGCGGGGCGCCAGATGATGGCGATGACCACCACGACGAGCATGGCGAGGAAGCCCCACTTGTCGGCGAGGAGCACCTTGACGGCCGCCTCCACCATGCCGATCAAAAGTGCGGCATAGAGCGCGCCCGTCATATTGCCGAGGCCCGCGAGCACGATGACGATGAACGCCTTGAGCATCGGCGTCTGGCCCATCAGCGGTACGACATCCTTGAAGGAGCTCAGCATGATGCCGGCGACGCCCGCGAGCCCGCTCGCGAGCGCCAGCACGATGACGTAGACACGCTTGACCTTGACGCCCATCAGGCGCGCGGCGTCGCGGTTCTGCGCAGTCGCGCGGATGGCGCGGCCCATGGTCGTACGCGTGAGGAAGAGTGCCACGAGCACGATGAGCACCACCGCAACCGCCCATATGATGATGCGCTGATAGCTGACCGGGACGTCGCCGACGAGGAACGAATCGGCGCCGAGCGAGAGCGGCTGCGCGTAAGGCGCCGCCTGGAACCATTCGCGCAGGATCTTCATCAGGCCTGCTTCCAGCGCCATGCCGAGCCCGAAGGTAGCGATGATGATCGTCACCTCGAAATTCTTCTGGCGCAGCATCCAGTGGGCCGAGATGAAGTAGATCCCCGCACCGAAGAGCCCGCCGGCGAGGAACGCGAAGGGGCCCGCGAACCAAAGAGGCAAGCCCCATCCCTCGGCCCAGACGAGCACGAAGTAGGCGCCGAGCGTCATGATGATGCCGTGGCTCATGTTGAGCATGTTGAACGCGCCCCAGACGAGGGCGAGCCCAACGGCGGCCAGCGCATACATGGCGCCGAAGGTGAGGCCGCTGACGATGATCTGAATGAAGAAATTCACTGTGCGTCGCCGATACCGTCAGCCGCCGAGGTAGGTCTCGAGGATTTGCTGGTTGGAATGGAGCTCCTCGCCGTCGCCGGCCCAGACGATCTGGCCCGTGTCGAGCAGGTGTATACGATCGGCGAGGTCGATGATCCGGCTCGCATTCTCCTCGACCAGCAGGATCGTGCGCCCCGAGGCCTTGAGGTCGGTGATGATCTCGTAGATCTGGTCGATGACGATGGGCGCTAGACCGAGCGAGGGCTCGTCGATCATCAGGATTCGCCCGCCGGCAAGCAGCCCGCGGCCGATGGCGAGCATGCGGCGCTCGCCGCCGGAGAGCGTGCGCGCGAGCTGCGTCGTGCGCTCCTTCAGCCGGGGCAGGATCTCGTAGATCTTCTCGACATCCTGGTCGAAGGTCTTGCGCACCCGGGGCAGGTAAGCGCCCATCTTGAGGTTGTCGTAGACGCTCATGTCCGGGAAGAGCATGTCGCCCTGAGGGATCAGGACAACGCCGAGCCCGACGACCGTTTCCGCCTCGGCGCCCTCGATCTTCCGCCCCGCCAGCTCGATCCGGCCGGCGGTCGGCTTGAGCAGGCCGGCGACGCACCGCAGCAGCGTGGTCTTGCCGTGCCCGTTGGGGCCGAGGAGGGTGATGAGCCCGCCTTCGGGCACATCGAAGGAAACGTCCTTGAGGACGCTTTGACCTTCGTACCCTGCGTACAGGTTCTGAACGGAGAGGAGCGGCTCAGCCATCGGCGGCCGCCCGTTCCGCCAGCATGTGCTGCAAGCGGTCAGCCGTGCCTTCGCCGAGATAGACCTCGACGACGCGCCGGTCGCTCAGCAGCCCCTGTGTGTCGCCTTCATAGATCTTCTCGCCGTGATGCATGATGACGACCCGCGTCGAGACCTGGAGCAGGAAGCGCATCACGTGCTCGATCAGGATGATCGTCATCCCCACATCGGCGAGGCCCTGGACGATCTCCATCACGTCGTCGACCTCGTGCGGATTGAGGCCGCCCACCGGCTCGTCGATGAGGAGCAGCTTGGGCTCAGTGGCGACCGCGCTGGCGAGCATCAGCAGCTTGCGCTCGAGCACGGGCACGTCGCGGGCGACCGTATCGGCGCGGTCGGTGAGCCGGCAAAGCTCCAGCGCGCGTTCCACTCGCTCCCGCACGGCTCGCGAGAAGGTCACCGCGGGAACGCCACGATCGCCGAGCCCGAAGGCCGAGCCGATCAGCACGTTCTGGCGAATCGTGAGAGAGTCGAAGCCCGCGTTGAGCTGGAAGGTGCGGGCCATCCCCCGATGGCAGATGAGATCGGGGCGGACCTTGGAGATGTCTCGCCCCTCCAGCTCGATGTCGCCGCTGGTGGCGGGATTGATGCCCGAGATCACGTCGAGGAACGTGGTCTTGCCGGCGCCGTTGGGTCCGCCGATGCCGACCACATCCCCCGGATAAACGTCGAGATCGAAATCGTTTACCGCTGCCAGCGCGCCGAAATACTTGAAGACGTTACGGCACGCCAGCAGCGGTGTACGTTCCCCGGAATTCATCGATTGAACCGTGTTCCTATGCTTCCGGGGCGAAGGAGCCTAACTGGTGAGCCACGGCGGGGTCATCCAGTCGGCCGTGGCGTAGAGATCGGGCCCGACGAAGACCACGTCCTTGGTCCAGTCCTGACACTGCATCATGATGGTCGGCATGCCGAGCGAGGGATCGGGCGTCTCTGCCGGATAGGGCTGCGCAGACTGACCCCACATGAATTTGATGGTGCCCACCACGCCGCGATAGATCGATTCGCGCATGATGTCGCAGACCTTCTTGTTCTGCTCTATGCCATCGTAGGGCACGCCCGAGCCGCCGGCACGGCAGGCTGCGATCGCCCACAGGAAGTACGAGTCGTACACCTGCCCCCCGACCATCGGGGTCATATCCTCGCCCCAGCGGTCGCGGATCTTCCTCGAGAAGGTGTTGCCGATCTCGTCCTGGAGTGTCCCGATCGTGGTCGAGCAGAACACGCCTTCCCCGGTTTCCTTCACGATGTCGAGGAAGGCCCGCTGCTGCAGCGCATACTGCACGTAGACCAAGCTGTTGGTCGGGTTCTCGGCGAAGCCGGTGACCAGGCCCGTCTGATCGGTCGGGAATCCGTGGGTCGCCGCGATAATCGCGGGGTCGGCCTCACGCGCCCGCACCAGTGCCGGTCCCCAGTCGTCAACCGGCTGGGTCACGACATCGTCGATCGCGAGTTCCCAACCGAACTGCGGCGCCGTGTCGCGGATCGCGGCAGCGATGGTGATGGCATAGTCGATGCTGCCCGAGAACAGCACGAACTTGTTGTTCGGGCGCGTCCACTTGCCGAGCTTCTCAAGCTCGTCGAGGAAGTAGATCAGGCCCGAGCCGTAATAGTACTCCGACGGGTCGTCCTGGAAGATGCACCAGTAGCGATCCGGATTGTCTCTCACCGCGAACTGGTGTCCGTACTGCGTGTTGTCGTGCATGTACGGGATGCCCGCATCCGCGATGGTGTCGTACTCCGCTCGGACCGAGAGCGAATTGTAGCCGTTGATGATGGCGTGCACTTCGTGCCGGTCGATCAGGCGCCGCGCGGCCGAGGTCACCGTCTCGGCGGTGATCTCCTTGGTGTCCTCGTAGTGGACCTCGATAGGCCGGCCGTTGATGCCGCCATAGGAGTTGATCTCCTCCACCGCGAGCGTGATGCCCGCCTCGAAGTTGCGCGAATCCTCCGCGCCCCAGCCCGTATACGGCAGCATGGCGCCGACCGGGATCGGCTCGCCGTCGGCCTTGGCGCCGTTGTTGAGGGCTATGAGGGTGTTGGCCCCGGCCACGCCCATGGCGCCGATCGCCGCGGTGCCGGCCATCGACATGAAGCCCCGTCGCGACGGATTCAGCGGATCGATCAGACCGCCAGAGGCCTTGATCTCCTCGTCGAACTTCTGCTTCTTCGTCTGTTTCCGTTTGTGAAACCACTCCATCGAGCCGCCTCCCCTTGCTTGTGGTTCGAAGGTCGCACACCAGCCGGCGGACGAAGCGCCGCGCCGACCGAGTCTACAAGTTGTAAATGCGAGTTTAGCGAGGGCGCCGCAGACGGCGCAAGCGCGCAAAGCCCACCGCTTGGAGGCGGCGGGGCGTCGGCCCGCTCGGCTGCGCAGCACCAGCTGTCATGCGGCGGCGGGAGGGACTACAAAGACGGGCGCGTAGACGGGAGCGGCGGGAGACATATGGCCGTGAGCGAAGATTGGAATCGGATGAGCGCGCTCGCGCTCGGCGCAGGGATAGAGAGCGGCACCATCGACCCGCGTGCGTTGACCGAGCACTTCCTCGAGCGAATCGAAGCTGCCGACGGCGACCGCGCGATCTACCTGCGCCTCACCGCCGAGCGTGCCCGCGCCGAGGCCGAGGCCGCCTACCGGCGCGCCCAGACCGGCTTCAGGCAATCGCCGCTCGACGGCGTGCCGATTTCGTGGAAGGACCTCTACGACAGCGCCGGCGACGTCACCGGCCACGGTACGCCGGCGCTGGCCGACCGCGTCCCCGCGCGCGATGCGACGGTGCTGGCACGCGCCACCCGCGCGGGCCTGGTCTGCCTGGGCAAGACCAACCAGACCGAGTTCGCCTTCTCCATCCTCGGACTCAATCCCAAGCTGGGCACGCCGCCCAATCCCTTCGACGAGACCGTCGACCGCCTGCCGGGCGGCTCGTCTTCGGGCGCGGCCGTCTCCCTCTCGCGCGGGCTTGCTGCCGCCGCCATCGGCTCGGACACCGGTGGCTCCGTGCGGGTGCCAGCGGCGTGGAACGGCCTCGTCGGCCTCAAGACGAGCTTCGGGCTGCTGCCGCTCGATGGCGTGCTCGGCCTCAGCACCAGCATGGACACGGTCGGGCCGCTCACCCACGACGTGGCCGATGCCGCCGCGCTGTTCGCCGTGCTCGACGGGCGCTTCGGCGCGGGCAACCGCCCCGCGCCCGACCTCGAAGGCGCCACCCTCGACCGCACGCGCTTTGCGCTGCCGACCACCGTCGTCTGGGGCGCGCTCGATCCCCACGTGGAGGCCGCGACGCGCGGCGCCGTGGAGCGCCTGCGCGCGGCCGGCTGCGCCATCGACGAGACGCCGGTGCCCGAGTTCGACGAGGCCGAGGCGCTGGTCGGCCGCCTCGGCCCCTATCATGCCGCCGAGTGCCACGCGCTCTGGTACGACGTGATCGAGATGCGGTCCGAGCTGGTCTACACGCCCATTCGGGAGCGCATCCGCTCGGGCGCCGCGATGTCGGCTACCGATGCCGCGCGGACGAAGCAGGGGCTCGCCGAGATCGCCGGACGCCTCCACGCGCGGATCGGGCGGCACGGCGTTCTCGTCATGCCCACGGTGGCGGTGAGCCCGCCGCCCATCGCGGACCTCGAAGCCGACATCGAGGTCTACCGGACCGCCAACGTCGCGGTCCTGCGCAACACGCGCCTCGCCAACTACCTCGCGTGCTGCGCGCTGACGTTCCCCTGCGGGCGGGACGGCAACGGCGTGCCGGTGGGGCTCATGCTGATGGCGCCGCCCGGCGACGAGGAGCGCCTGCTACGCCTGGGCAGCGCTATCGAGCCCGTGCTGGCCGCTGCGGGCGCGTGACCCGCGCCGCTTCTGCTGCCGGTGTGGCATAGGCCAGCAAGCGCCCGGTCATCGCGGCGGGGACGGGCAGGCCCATCAGGCCGAGCACGGTCGGCGCGATGTCGGTTAGCGTCCCGTCGCCGAGCGCCATGCCGGGCACGCCGACCAGCACCGCGGGGACGGGGCCATCGGTGTGCGCGGTGTGGGGCGTCGCGCCGTCGGCCCCGCGCATCCGCTCGGCGTTGCCGTGATCGGCGGTGACGAGCAGCGCGCCGCCGGCTGGCTCCACGGCGCTGGCGAGCCGGCCGAGGCAGCGGTCCACCGCGGTGACCGCCGCCATCGCCGCCTCGAGGTTGCCGCTATGGCCCACCATGTCGGTGTTGGCGTAGTTCACCACGATCAGGTCGAAGCGCCCGCCCGCGATTGCCTCGACCACGCGGTCGGTCACCGCCGGGGCCGACATCTCGGGCTGCAGGTCGTAGGTCGCGACCCTGGGGGAGGGCACGAGCACCCGCTCCTCGCCCGGCATCTCCGTCTCCTCGCCGCCGTTGAGGAAGAAGGTGACGTGGGCGTATTTCTCGGTCTCGGCGACGCGCAGCTGCCGCAGCCCGGCACGCGAGACGACCTCGCCGAGATGGTCCGTCACCTGCATCGGCGGGAACAGCGTCTCGGCCAGGCGATCCAGGGTCTCGGAATAGCTGCACATGGCGCAGGCGGCGGCGAAGCGCACGCAGCGGGATCGTGCGAAGCCGTCGAAGGCCGGATCAAGCAACGCCGTCACGAGCTGGCGCGCGCGGTCGGCCCGGAAGTTGGCCATGATCAGCCCGTCGCCGTCGGCCATGCCGTCGTACCCAGCGATCACGGCCGGTTCGACGAACTCGTCGCCGACATCTTCCGCATAGCTCGCAGCGACGGCCTCTGACGCGCTCGCCGCCGGCCGGCCCTGCGTGGAGACCACCGCGTCGTAGGCCCGCGCGGTCCGCTTCCAGCGGCGGTCTCGGTCCATGGCGTAGTAGCGGCCGGCCACGGTTGCGATCCGCACGTTGGGCAGGTCGCCGAGCGAGCTTTCAAAGCCCGGTAAATCGTCGATGGCCGAACGCGGCGGCACGTCGCGGCCGTCGAGGAAGGCGTGGATCGCGACCGGCACGCCCGCGCCGCTCACGATCCGAGCGATTGCCGCCATGTGATCCTGGTGCGAATGCACGCCGCCGGGTGAGACCAGGCCCATCAGGTGGCAACGGCCGCCGCTCTCCTGCAGCCGCTGGACGAGCGAGAGCAGGGCCGGGTTGCGCGCGAGCGAGCCGTCGGCGACGGCCGCGTCGATACGAGGCAGGTCCTGCAGGATCACCCGGCCCGCGCCGATGGTCATGTGGCCGACCTCGGAGTTGCCCATCTGGCCTTCCGGCAGGCCCACGGCAGGGCCGGATGTCGCGAGCAGGCCGTGGGGGCGGGCGGCGGTCAGTCGGTCCCACATCGGCGTCTCGGCGAGCGCGATGGCGTTGTGCTCGGTCTCCGACCGATGTCCCCAGCCGTCCAGGACGCAGAGAACGACGGGTCGATATGCGCGCTCGCTCCCCATGGCCGGGGTTCTACCCCGCCCACCCCGGATTCGCCACGGCGGTGCGTGGCTCAGCCCGATGCGGCGCCGTCGCCTGCGCGGTCGCTGCGGCTGACGCTCACCGGGGCGCCACCCGTCAGCGTCTGGTAGACCACGCAGTAGCGCTCGGTGAGCTTGCATAGCTTCTCGAGGTCCTCCGGCGCGGCGTCGCTTTCGAGCGCGAAGTGCAGGCGAATCGCCCGGAAGCCCACCGGTGCATCGCGGTCAACGCCAAGCGTGCCGCGCACGTCGAGATCGCCTTCGGCGCTCACCCTGGCGTGTCGGATGTCGATGGTGAGCGCGGTCGCCACGGCTCGCAACGTCACACCGGCGCAGGCGACGAGGGCCTGCAACAGCATGTCGCCGGAGCAGGCCTGCAGCCCGGTGCCGCCGCCCGAGGGGTGCAGCCCGGCCTCGACCAGCGCCTTGCCGGTATCGACCGAGCACGCGATCTCCGAATCGTCCACCGCGCCCGAAGCCTTGAGCACGATGAGCGCGGCGTCGGCATCCTCGCGGTAGCGCTCTTTGAGCGGCGCCTGCAGCGATCTGAGTTGGTCGGCGTCCATGGTGTCCTTCCTCCCTAGCGTCGATAGGCGGCGGCGGGGTGGCGCGCCGAGAGCCGGGCTTGCCCGAACAGTTTTTCGCGAAGCGTGCCCGGTGCATAGTCGGACTGAACAAGTCCACGCCGGCGCAGCTCCGGCACCACGCCCTCGATGAAGTCCGCGAAGGTGCCGGGCGTCACCGCGTAGACGATATTGAAGCCGTCCACGCCCGCCTCGTGCCAGGCCTGGAACGTGTCCGCGATCTGCTCGGGCGTGCCGGTGATAAACTGGCCGGAGGCGCGCGACCGCACCAGGTCGCGGAAGGTGAGCGACTTGTCCGGCGCCGATTCGATCAGCCCCCGGACCACGCCCTGCATGGCGTCGGTCTCGAGGCTCGCGAGCGGCGCGTCGAGGTCGATTGCGCCGAGGTCCACGCCGACGCTGCCGCTCATGTGCGCAAGCCCGCCCTCGACGCTCGACTGCGCCACGTAGTCCGCCGCCTTGGCCTCGGCTTCGGCCTCCGTCCCGCCCACCACCGGGGTCACGCCCTGGAAGAACAGGATGTCCTCCGGCCGCCGCCCCCGGCGCGCGGCGCGGGCGCGGATGTCCTGCACCACACCGGTGGATGCCTTGAGGCTCCGCATGGAGGCGAACATGAAGACGCACTCCGCATGGGTCGCGGCGAACTCCCGTCCGCGCTCCGACGAGCCCGCCTGGAAGAGCAGCGGCGTGCGCTGCGGCGAGGGCTCGGAGAGATGCGGCCCCTCGACCTCGTAATACGTGCCGGCGTGGTCGATGGGGTGGATTCTGGCGGGGTCGGCGTAGCGGCCGCGCGCGGTGTCGCAGAGCACCGCGCCATCCTCCCAGCTTCCCTCCCAGAGCTTGTAGGCGACCTCCAGATACTCCTCGGCGCGGGCGTAGCGCTCGTCGTGGGGCGGCAGCCCGCCGAGGCCGAGGTTGGTGCCCGCGTTGGGCAGGTACGAGGTCACGATGTTCCAGGCGATACGCCCGCACGTGAGGTGATCCAGCGTCGAGATCTGGCGGGCGAAGGTGAAGGGCGGCACTTGGAGCACGGAGCTGGTGAAGGCGAAGCCCAGGTGCTCGGTCGCCATCGCCATGGCCGGGATCAGCGGCATCGGGTCGTTCGCCGGGATCTGCACCGCTTCCACGATCGCGGTCTCCGGCCCGCCGCGATAGAGGTCGTAGGTGCCGATCACGTCGGCGAGGAAGAGCGCGTCGAAGCCGCCCCTCTCCAGCAACCGGGCTAGCTCGATCCAGGGCTCGATGCGGTTGAACTCGCGCTGGCGCGTGTCGTCCCGCACCCAGAGGCCGTGCTGGATGTGGGAGACGCAGTTCATCGAGAACGCGTTGAGGTGGATGCGCTTCTTCATCGGCGTCCGCCTCCGGGGTCGCGAACCAGCATGGCACGCCCGCGCCGGCGGCGAAATGCGCGTGACGTGCCGGCGAGATTGCCCATTCTGTATGGTCGAAATCCTCGAGTCGTTGCGGTGACCGGCGGGGGAGGCAATGGCGGAAGATCGTGCGGCAAGCGGGACAGTCGGCGTGAAGGACAAGGTGGTGCTGATCACCGGGGGATCGCGCGGCATCGGCGCGTGCTGTGTGCGTGCGCTGCTCGATGGCGGCGCGTCCGTTGTCATCCACTACAACCAGAACCGGGTGGCGGCTGAGGCGCTGGCCGAAGCGGCGCCCGAGCGCTGCCACCTAGTGGGTGCCGATCTGACGGATGAGGAGGCGCCCAAGACGCTTTGGCAGCAGGCGCTCGCCTGGCAGGGGCGGATCGACGTGCTGGTCAACAACGCGGCGGTCTATGAGGCCGAGCCCGCCTTTGCCGAAGACGACACCTGGCCCGAGGCGTGGCGCGCGGTCTGGCAGCGCACGCTGCAACTCAACCTCCTGGCACCTGCCGAGCTTGCCACGCGCGCCGTCGCGCACTTCCGCGAGGGCGGCGAGGGCGGCATCCTGATCCACCTCTCGAGCCGGGCCGCGCATCGGGGCGAAAAGCCGCTGCTCGGCTCATACGCGGCCAGCAAGGGCGCTCTCAACGCGCTGAGCCATACCCTCGCCCGCACCCACGGCGGCGGCGGCATCCTCTCCTACGCGGTGGCGCCGGGCTGGGTCGGCACCGACATGTCGTGGGACTACATCAACGAGACCGGCGATCGCGGCCCGCTCGGCGAGAACGCTCTGGGCACGCTGATCCCGCCCGAGGAGGTGGCGAACATCGTGACCTTCCTCGCCTCGGGCGCGGCCCGCCACGCCACCGGCACCGTCATCGACATCAACGGAGCGTCGTTCCCGCGCTAGGGAATCGGGCCGTCTTGAGAGACACGACAACCACGGAGGGCAACCATGAAGACAACCGTTTACACAGCCGCGCTGGCGGCGATTGGCCTGCTGGCACTCTCGGCCTGCGTTCACGATGGCGGAGAGGACGATACGTCTCCGACGACCGGCGAGATGGACGCACCCACGGATACCCTCGACGAATTGCGCGACGCCAACGCGGCCGAAATCCTGGACGTGACCGTCCAGGCTGCATTGTCGCCGCCCCAGTTCAGAAGCGGAGGCGTCGTTCAATCTGCAGGTGGCGGCCTGGCGGGTGTTTCCGGTGTCTCCACGACCTTCGACGGCACCGACCTGACCATCGCGATATCGCGCGAGGATGGCAGCGCGCTGACGCTGAACTCCGAGAGCGATCAGTCCGAGGGTTCCGATAATTTCGAGTCGCCCATCGCCGGCCACAGCGCTCGGAGTTGGGTCCTGTTTGAGCCCGCCACCGACGGCATGTCGATCGCGGTCGCAACGGTGACTGCGAACGACAGCGACGCGGCCGACTATCTGACCGCAGGTCATTGGATGCATATCGCCGTCGATGTGGACGAATTCGGCTTCACTGGCGCGGAGACGGGAACGTTCGTCGATGGTCCCGAACTCTCCCTGTCGTCGTCGCCGCGTTTGCCTGGCCAAGGAACGGCGTCGTACTCGGGGCTGGCGTCAGGCGCCTACGGCGTCCTCCACGGTACGGACACTGGGGTTACTCCAGGTTCGATGGAGAGCGGCATGTTCCACTCGACTATCGAACTCACGGCCGATTTCGCAGCCGACACCATCTTCGGATGTGTGGGGTGCCGCGATGGGGTCGCGCTGTTTGGGACTCTACAAGACCCAGACACCGGTGAGGAAACTGAAGTCGAAATCGCGAGTTCCGGCTACACGTTGCATCTCGACCCCACCAACTTCGACTCTGACGGCACGTTTCTCGGCCAGCAGATGCGGCTGGAGCACCCCGACATTTCGATCGCGAACACGGAGGGTGCGTGGGGCGGTCGGTTCTCGAACATGGCCGACAGCGCGGGCGACCCCCGCCTGCTGGCCGGCACCTTCGGCGCCGAGGCGACCAGCGCCGGCGGGAGCGAGGGCGCTTTTCTTGGATACTTCCTCGGTCCCAAGGAGTAGAAGCTCCTTCAGGGGCCGCTCCATTCAAGCGGCTCTTACTCACCGCCCGCGGCGTTCGTAAACGTTCGCTCTCGGGGTGGCGCCGATGCGCCTGGCGACGGCCTTCCACGCAGCGCCGTGGCGGACCTCGGGGCCGGCGAGCGCATGGGCGATCTCGTGCAGGATCGTATCCCTGATCTCGGCCTCGCTCGCATCCAGGGCGTGGGCGCGGCCGATGCGGATCACGCGGTCCTGGAAGTTGCAGTCGCCGAGGCGCCGCTCGGCCTCGAGGAAGGCGAAGGTCCACTTGTCGAGGCCGTGCTCGTCCATCAAGCCCCTGGCCATCGCGGCGATGTGGGTGAGGCGCTCCGCCCCGTTCCTCAAGCGGCCCTTGCCGGTGCCGGCGTCGCTCAGGCCGGCGTAGGGCACGTTCCACAGGCTCCGGCCCGCGCGCACTCTGGCCTGGGCCGGGTTGAGCTTCACGATCTTGCCCTGAAGGGCCCCGTCCGAGCTTGCGAACGTCACCCGATCGCCTACCCGCCAGCGGGCGCGCGCTGCATCCTGGGGTGTCAGCATCGTCGCGCGGCGGGCGCGGCCGGAGGGCGAGAGCGCCGCCTCCGATACCTTCCAGGTCTGGTCTTCGCTGTCGATCACCGTCGCGAAGCGCTTATGCCCCTGCCGTCGGAGGAGGTGGCCGTGGATCGTCCGCCCGCGATGGCTGAAGCGCACGGCGTCGCCGATAGAGAGCGCCCGGTCTTCCCGGCCGTCGGCCATGCGCTGACTCCTCTTCCGCCCCACTGTGTCCGTCGCTATCGCGGTGCCTGCAGCGGGCCGCGACTCGGCGATCATCCTGCGAAGATTTGTACATGAATCGACGCCGCAAGGGACAATTCGTCGGCAGAGTCCGGAACGGTCGTCCCGTCGCAGCCATGGACGCCGATGCGTTCATTTTGCCTTGTTTTACGGGCATAACTGCACAATTGCGCACCGGGTGATAGCTCAGGGCCCGAAGCCATTCTGCGCATTGATGTATTGACAACGGATACCCGAGGGTTACAAGCCCGGCCGTCATGTTCAGCGCCCGGTCGATTCGCGAGAACGGCGCCGCGTTCGACGCAGGTCTTGCCCGGCGCGGCCTGGAACCGCATGCCGAGCGGGTGATCGCGCTCGATGCACGCCGGCGCGAGGCGCTGACCGCGCTTCAGGACCGCCAGACGGCGCGCAACCGAATGTCGAAGGAGATCGGCGCTGCCCGGGCGCGCGGCGATGACACCTCGGCCCTGGTCGCCGAGGTGGCGGCGCTGAAGGACGAAGCCCAGGCGCTGGAGCGGGAGGAAAAGACGTTGGGCGCAGAGCTCGACGCGTTGCTCTCAGGCCTCCCCAACCTGCCGGCGGACGACGTGCCCGACGGCGCCGACGAGAGCGCCAACCTCGAGATCAGGCGCTGGGGCGAGCCCGCGCAGGCGGACGGCGGCGCCCGCCAGCACTTCGAGATCGGCGAGGCGCTCGGGCTCATGGACTTCGAGCGGGCGGCCAAGCTCTCGGGCTCCCGCTTCGTCGTGCTCTCCGGCGCCCTGGCGCGGCTGGAGCGGGCGTTGGCGGCCTTCATGCTGGACATGCATACCGCCGAGTTCGGCTACACCGAGATCGCGCCGCCTCTCCTGGTGCGCGATGCCGCCGCCTTCGGCACCGGCAACCTGCCGAAGTTCGAGGAAGACCTGTTCCACACCGCCGACGGCTTCTGGCTGATCCCCACCGCCGAGATGCCGCTCACCAATCTGGTGGCCGGCGAGATTCTGGATGAGGACGCGCTGCCGCTGCGCTTCACCGCCTACACGCCCTGCTTCCGGGCCGAGGCCGGCGCCGCCGGCAAGGATACGCGGGGCATGCTGCGCCAGCACCAGTTCTCCAAGGTCGAGCTGGTGAGCGTGACCCGGCCGGAGGATTCGGAAGCCGAGCACGAGCGCATGACCGCCTGTGCCGAGGAGGTGCTGAAGCGTCTCGGCCTCCCCTACCGGGTGGTGGTGCTGAGCGCGGGCGACATGGGCTTCTCGGCGCGCAAGACCTACGACATCGAGGTCTGGCTGCCGGGGCAGGGGCGCTATCGCGAGATCTCGAGCTGCTCCAACTGCTGGGATTTTCAGGCCCGGCGGATGAACGCGCGCTACCGCAAGGCCGGCGAGCGGCAGACACAGTTCGTCCACACCCTCAATGGCTCGGCGCTCGCGGTGGGCCGCACCCTGGTCGCGGTGCTCGAAAACTACCAACGCGAGGACGGCGGCGTGACCGTGCCCGACGCGCTCCGCTCCTATCTCGGCGGCCTGGAGGCGATCGGCTGATGCGCATCCTCGTCACCAACGACGACGGCATAGAAGCGCCCGGCATCAAGGTGCTGGAGCGGATCGCACGCGGGCTCTCCAAGGACGTCTGGGTGGTGGCGCCCGAGACCCAGCAGAGCGCGGCGTCCCATTCGCTCACGCTGCACCGGCCGCTCCGCACCCGCCGTATCTCGAAGCGCCGCCACGCGGTCAACGGCACGCCCACCGACTGCGTGTTCCTGGCCTTCAACAAGATCATGGCCGACGGCCCGCCCGACCTGGTGCTCTCCGGCGTGAACGACGGACCCAACGTGGGCGAGGACGTGACCTATTCCGGCACCATCGCGGCGGCGATGGAGGCGACACTGTTCGGCGCGCCGGCGGTGGCGCTCAGCCAGGCCTACGGGGACGGCCGCAAGCATCATTGGGCGACCGCAGAGCAATGGGCCGGGCGTCTCCTGCCCGTGTTGATCGAGCGCGGATGGCCCAAGCGTGTCCTCATCAACGTGAACTTCCCTGACCTGGCGGCTGCCGACGTGCGCGGGATCAAGGTGGTGCGTCAGGGTTTGCACGCGCTCGACGACACCCTGGAGGAGCGGATCGACCCCCGGGGCAGGCCTTACTACTGGATCGGAGCGCAGTTGCCTGCGGCGGGCAGCGGGCAGCGCGGCACCGACATGAGCGCGATCGACGAAGGCTACGTCTCGGTCACCCCGCTTCACATGGATCTGACTCACCGGAGAACCCTGACATGGCTGCGGGAGGTCATCGAATGATCGGCTGCATCCGTGAGACTGGACTGGCGGCGCCGCTTGCGAGCGGCGCTCTGCTGGCAACGATGCTTGCAGGCTTGAGCGCCTGCGCGGAATTGCCCTTCAGCGCGGGCGAGCAGACGGACGGGAGGCCTGCCGTGGCCGATCCGGCGCCTGCGGCGGTGGTGCAACACGGACCCGCGCCGGAAGAGAGGATGCCGCCGCCCTTCCAGGTAGCCGAGCCTCAGCCAGCGCCGCCGATGCCGCGGGACAAGCCGGCGCTCGTGCTGACGGTCTCGTACGGCGATACGCTCAGCGAAATCGCCTACCGCCACGGCGTGGCGACAGTCGCGATCATCGAGCTGAACGGGTTGCGTTACCCCTATTATCTGCACACGGGCCAGCGGCTCGCGCTTCCTCGCGCGACACTTGCCGCCGCCCGCCGCGGTGAGCCGCCGGCAGAGGCGTCGCACTACGCGAATGGCGAACCGGTCCTGACGGTCGCCGCGACCAAGGCCGAGCCGGCGCCGCCGGTCCGCGTGAAGCGCGTAAATCACACCCGTACGGTGACGGCGTCGCCCGCGCCGCGTGTCCACGTGGAGCCCGTGGAGCCCGCGCCGCCGGTCCAAGCGGAGGCTGCGGCGCCGGAGCCGCCTCGCTCCCCCGGCCCGCGCACGGCGCGAGCGGAGCCGGAAGCGACACCGCCCACACCCACGCTGTACGCACTGACGCGACAACCGGATACCGAACACGTGCCGCTGCCGCCGACGCGCAACACCTTCCTCTGGCCGCTCGAAGGCCGCGTGATCTCCGGCTTCGGCGCCAAGCCCGGCGGCAAGCATAACGACGGGATCAACATCGCCGTTCCCGTCGGCAGCGAAGTGCGCGCCTCGCAGAACGGGGTGGTGGCCTATGCCGGAAACGAGCTCAGGGGCTACGGCAACCTCGTGCTCCTCCGGCACGACGGCGGCTGGATGACGGCCTACGCCCACAACGAGACTCTGCTGGTTGGAAAGGGCGACGTCGTGCGGCGCGGCCAGGTGATCTCGCGCTCGGGCAGGTCGGGCGGCGTCTCTCGCCCGCAGGCCCATTTCGAGATCAGGCGCGACGGCGAGCCGCAGGATCCGCTGCGCCTGTTGAGCCGCAAGTAGAGCGGTTAGGTCGAACGCCCGTCGGCCGGTGCGAGCTCGACCCCGAGCCGCCCGGCGAGGTCCTGCACGAACTGCCAGGCCACACGGCCCGACCGGGCGCCGCGGGTCATGCTCCACTCGATGGCTTCCGCATGCAGGGTCTCGCGCTCGACGGCGAGGCCGAAGTGATCGGCATAGCCTTCGACCATGGCGAAGAAGGTCGCCTGGTCGCAGGGATGGAAGCCGAGCCAGAGCCCGAAGCGATCCGAGAGTGAGACCGACTCCTCCACCGCCTCGCCGGGGTGGATCGCGGTCGAGCGCTCGTTGTCGATCATGTCGCGCGGCATCAGGTGGCGCCGGTTCGAGGTGGCGTAGAAGAGGACGTTGTCGGGCCGGCCGCTGATGCCGCCCTCCAGCGCCGCCTTGAGCGACTTGTAGGTGGTGTCCTCGGACTCGAAGGAGAGGTCGTCGCAGAAGAGCAGGCACTGGTGCGCACAGCCGCGCAGGCGCCCGAGCAGGAGCGGGAGCGAGGCGATCTCCTCCCGGTGGATCTCGATCAGCTTGAGGCCGCCCGCCGCGTCCGCCGCCACCACGCCGTGCACCGCCTTGATCAGCGAGCTCTTGCCCATGCCCCGAGCGCCCCAAAGCAGGGCGTTGTTGGCTGGCAGGCCGCGCGCGAAGCGCCGCGTGTTGTCGAGCAGGATGTCGCGCACCCGGTCGATGCCCTTAAGCAGCGACAGCTCCAGCCGGTTGATCCGGGGCACCGCCTCGAGGCGGGCACCGTCGGCGTGCCACACGAAGCCTTCCGCCGCATCGAGGCCCGCGTCCTCTTGCCCGGCCGGCGAGAGGCGCTCCAGCGCTTCCGCGACCCGCTTGAGCAGGGGCGCCAACTCCGAGTCCGACATGGGTGCACCGGCTGGTTGAAAGGCGCGCGGACCCTAGCCCGCCTGTCTCCCCAATGTCACGGCCTGCGTCGCGGCGGCAAAGCCGACTGGCCGACGAAGGTGCGGGTGATCTCGACCGCCTCGGCGAGGCCGACACGCTCCACCTCGACGCCGGCCGGGAAGGCGCCCTTGAGCCGGCTCGGCAGCGCGGGGTCGAGCAGGACGAAGACGCCGCGATCGTCCGCGCGGCGCACCAGCCGGCCGTAGGCCTGCCGGAGCCGCCCGCGCGTGAGCCGGTCGTCGTAGCGCCCGCCGCTGAAGACCCGCCGCCGCGCCTTGTGCAGGATGTCGGGCCGGGGCCACGGCACCCGGTCGAAGACGATGAGCCGGAGGCTCCGCCCCGGTACGTCGATGCCGTCCCGCATCGCATCGGTGCCGAGCAGGCAGGCGTCGGTCTCGCTGCGGAAGATGTCGACCAGCGTCGTCGGGTCGAGCGGGTCCACGTGCTGGGCCCAGAGCGGGAGGTTGGCCTCGTCCAGGGCGCCGGCGATGCGCTCGTGCACCCCGCGCAGCCGCGCGATCGCGGTGAAGAGGCCAAGCGCCCCGCCACCGGAGGCCGTGAAGAGCGCGCGGTAGGCCGCCGCGACCCGGTCGGGCGCGCCGCGGCGCACGTCGGTCACCACGAGCACGCGGGTCTGCGCGCCGTAGTCGAAGGGGGAGGGGAGGGCGGCACGGATCGCCGGCGCCTTGAGGTGGCGCCCGCCCGTGGTCGCCTCCGCCGCGGCCCAGTCGTGCTCCGGATCGCCGCTGCCGTCCCGCAGGGTCGCCGAGGTGATGAGCGCGCCGTGGGAGCGGCCCGTGACGAAGGCGGCGAAGGGAATCGTCGGGTCCACGTGGTGGCGGTGCATGCCGACATCGACGTCTCGCCCGTCGATACGGGAGATCGCGAACCAGTCGACGAAGCCCGCGGCGTCCGCGGCGTCGCCTGCGTCCTGCGACAGCTCCTCGTCGGCGACCGGGGCGGCCGTCATGTCCGCAAGCATGGCGCGCCAGGAGTCGAGCTGCTCGCCCACCCGCCGCTCGATGCCGCGCACCACGGCCTCGATGCGCTGGCGCTCGGCGGTCTCCAGGCTTTCGGCCTCGGCGTCGAGGTGCGCCGCAAGCTGTGCCGCGAGTCTCCCGAGGGGCCGGGCGATGCCCGCCAACGCCGTCTCCAGCGCCGCCGCCGCGTCGGCGATGCCGGGAATGAGCGGCTGCACCGGCGCCTCGATGCTATAGCCGCTGCGGGGCTCCGGCGCGCGCGCCATGACCTGGTCCCGCACCAGCGCGAGGAAGCGCTCGCACGGCCCCTGCGCCGAGCCCGACGCGAGCCGCTGGTGCCACTCGTTGCCGGGGAGCGCGTGCGCTGCCTTCAACGCGTCGTCGAGGGCTTCGCGCGCCGCCTCGCGGTCCGCGATCAGGTCCTCGATCCGGCTGCGCAGGCCCCGCGCGCGGCCGCCATCGCCGCGGCCCCTCGATTCCGGCCCGAGCAGCCAGCGCCTCAGCTCCCGCGTCTCGCTGCCGGAAAGGTGGGCGGAGAAGGCGCTGTCCGCCGCGTCGAAGAGGTGGTGCCCCTCGTCGAGCACGTAGCGGGTCGGCACACTCCGCTCGTCGCCGGTGCCGAAGACCGCGCGCGCCGCCTGCACCATGAGCAGCGCGTGATTGGCGATCACCATGTCCGCCCGCCGCGCCTTGCGCTGGCTCTTCTCGATGAAACAGCGGCGGTAGTGGGTGCAGGCGCTGTGGATGCACTCGCCGCGCCGGTCCGCAAGGCCGAGGGTGCGGCCGTAACCGAGCAGGTCGGCGAGCCAGGCCGGCAGGTCGCCGCCGGTGATGTCGCCGTCCCGCGTCGCCGCCGCCCAGCGGGCCATGAGACCCAAAGCGATACGGTCCCCCGTCATCAGCGCGCTGCGGCCCAGCGCCTCCTCCATGTTGAGCAGGCAGAGGTAGTTCTCGCGCCCCTTGCGCAGCACGACCTTCTCCGCCTTGACCCTGGGCTCCGGGTAGAGCCGGTCGAGCTCCTGGTCGATCTGGCGCTGCAGGTTGCGGGTGAAGGTGGAGAGCCAGACCGTGCCCTCGTTGCGCTCGGCCCAGAGGCTCGCCGGCGCGATGTAGCCGAGGGTCTTGCCGACCCCGGTGCCGGCCTCGGCCAGCACCACGTGGGGTTCTTCCTCCGCCTCGATTGGATCGAACGCGGCGCACGCGGCCGACGCATAGTCCGCCTGCTCGGGCCGGGGCTCGGCGCCTTCGCCCAGCAGGTGCGCGAGACGCTGCCGCGCGGCTGCGGTCGGCACCGGGTCGTGGCCGGGTGCGGGTGGCGGTGCGCTCTCCTGCCATTCTTTGAGCCGGGTCCAGACCGCGAGCGCGCCGCCGTCGCCGGTACGGCCTGCGCCCGGCGCCGAGCGTCCGCCTGCCGCCAAGGCCGCCACCGCCGCATCGCCCCAGAGCCAGCCGGCGCGGGCCATGGTGCGCGCGATGGCGGGCGCGTCTTTCTCGCCGGTGAGTCCCGGTGCCGAGAGCGCGGCGAGGAGGGTCTCGGCGGCCTTGAGCAGGGTCGATGCCTCCTCCTCGATACTGGCGGGCAGCGCGAGCCCGAGCGCGCGCGCGAGCCCGCGCACCGTGGGCACCGCCGGCCGCGCCGGATGCACGAAGGCGAAGAGCTCCAGCACGTCGAGCGCCGCCAGCGTGTGCAGGCCGAGCCGGCGGGCGGTCGCCTTGGCATGGCAGACGTAGGGCGGGCGGCCGTCGGCGGCCAGCCGTTCCGCGGCCTCGCCGTGGGTGAGCCGTGCGAGCGTGCCGTGCTCGTCGAGCCAGGCCGCGTGGCGCGGTGCCACCGCGAGCACCGGTGCGCGCGGCAGCAGCGGCGGCGCGGATGGCGCTGGGGAAGACCTGCGTGACTCGAGAGGCGCCGGCATGGGGCGGGAGTATAGCGGTTGACGTGCGGCGGCGGCCCGGCGCATGTTCCGCCCGCTTCCGGACCGGGACGATGAACGAGACCTCACACGAGCTGCGGGCGCTGGCCCAGGACGCCAAGGCTTGGCCTTTCAAGGAGGCGACGGCGCTCCTGAAGCGCATCGGCGGCAAGACGCCGGTGAAGGGTTACGCGCTGTTCGAGACCGGGTACGGCCCCTCGGGCCTGCCCCACATCGGCACCTTCGCCGAGGTCGCGCGCACGACCATGGTGCGCCACGCCTTCGCGACGCTCTGCGACATCCCCACGCGGCTCGTGGCCTTCTCGGACGACATGGACGCGCTGCGCAAGGTGCCGGACAACATCCCCGAGCGGGCGATGGTCGAGCAGCACCTCGGCAAGCCGCTGACGCAGATCCCGGACCCCTTCGGCACGCACGAGAGTTTCGGGGCGCATAACAACGCGCGACTGCGGGCCTTCCTCGACGACTTCGGCTTCGACTACAGCTTCAAGAGCTCAAGCGAGTCTTACCGATCAGGCGAGTTCGACGGCGCACTCATGGACGTGCTGCGCCACTACGACGAGATCATGCGGATCATCCTGCCGACGCTGGGCGCGGAGCGGCAGGCGACCTACAGCCCCTTCCTGCCGCTTTGCCCGAAGACCGGCCGCGTGCTGCAGGTGCCCATCACGGCCCGCGACGAGGACGCCGGCGCCGTGAGCTACGTCGACGAGGACGGCGAGACCATGACGGTCCCGGTCACGGGCGGCCGCTGCAAGCTGCAGTGGAAGGCCGACTGGGCCATGCGCTGGCACGCGCTCGGCGTCGACTACGAGATGGCGGGGAAGGACCTGATCAGCTCGGTCGAGCTTTCGGGCAAGGTCTGCCGCGCGCTGGGCTCCCGCCCGCCCGCCGGCTTCATCTACGAGCTTTTCCTCGACGAGAATGGCGAGAAGATTTCGAAGTCGCGCGGCAACGGGCTCGCCATCGAGGAATGGCTCACCTACGGGCCGCGCGATTCGCTCTCGCTCTACATGTACAACGCGCCGAGGCGGGCCAAGCGGCTCTACTTCGACGTGATCCCGCGTCATGTCGACGATTACCTGACCCACCTCGCGAAGTACCCGGAGCAGGGGGAGGCCGAGCGGCTGGAGAGCCCGGCCTGGCACATTCACGCGGGCCATCCGCCCGCGCCCGAGACCGGGCTCAGCTACGGCATCCTTCTGAACCTCGCGAGCGTCTGCAACACCGAGGACCCCGCCGTGCTCTGGGGCTTCATCGCGCGCTACGTGCCGGGCGCGTCGCCAGAGACCGCGCCCATCTTGGACGCGCTGGTGGGCCACGCCATCGGCTACTACCGCGACAGGGTGAAGCCGACGAAGGCCTACCGGGCGCCGCTGGCGGAGGAGCGGGCGGCGCTCGGCGACCTGCGCGCCGTGCTAGCCGCGCTGCCGGCGGACGCGAGCGCGGAGGACATCCAGACCGAGGTCTACGAGGTGGGCAAGCGCCACCCGTTCGACTCCCTGCGGGACTGGTTCCGCGCGCTCTACGAGACTCTCCTGGGCCAGAGCCAGGGCCCGCGCATGGGCTCGTTCATCGCGCTCTACGGGCTCACGGAGACTGTCGCACTGATCGACCGCGCGCTTGCCGGCGAGGATTTGGCGGCTTAGCTGGCACGCGGGCTCGCGCCGTTTGCCGCCCTTGCCCGGCGGCGCAGATCATTCGAAACAGATTGCGTCATGTCGGCTGACCGCAGATGCCGGTCCATATCCCGAATAAATCATCAAAATTGTTGACAGACATACTGACTCGAAATCGAAACATACGCTCTACAAATAGCAATTTTTGTATCGAGTAATTTGAGATATATAAGGAGACATTATGGAGATTTTCTACAGTTAACTTGACAAATTATGCGAAGTTATGTTTGCGTTATTTCCATGCTCAATTCGGCTACCAGGGCGGCGGTTGTATCGGCGCTGGACCGTGCGTCCGAAGAGGTGTGGCCGTATCGGCACTGGCTGCTTCAGGACGTGCTCGATCCCGACACGCTCGCGGGGCTCAAGGCGTGGCCGCACGAGGTGCCCAACGTCCGATACAGCCTCGGTCGGAGGGAGGAAAAGAACGGAGCGCGGCGGTTCCTAGACGCCAACAGGATTGCCCGCTTTGGACCCGCCAGAGCGCTCGCCGAAGCGTTTCAGGACACTCGCGTCGTCTCCGCCCTTGAGGCGCGGTGCGGAGCCAGCCTCGCCGGCACCAACCTCCGGATCGAATATGCCCAGG
Source organism: Alphaproteobacteria bacterium (assembly GCA_022820945.1). GTDB lineage: Bacteria > Pseudomonadota > Alphaproteobacteria > UBA828 > UBA828 > WTGU01. The sequence goes on from JAJEEP010000047.1 coordinate 65,372, forward strand.
ACACGGAAGGGTTTTGGCTGGAGCCGCACACCGACATCGGCGTGAAGGCCCTTACCATGTTCATTTATTTGAACGATGAAGAGGAGTTGCACGATTGGGGAACGGACCTTTATTCTGGCCAGTACAGACACGCAAAGCGGCTCCATTTCGTCGATAACGCGGGCATGATGTTCGTTCCCGGCGGGAACACGTGGCACGGCTTTCGACCCCGAAGAATCGACGGCGTGCGCCGAACGTTAATCGTCAACTTCGTCACGAGCGAGTGGCGTAACCGTCACGAATGTGCCTATCCCGACACGCCGGTCGGCTAGACGCGTCTGGGTTCTCACCACCGGCGAGGCCGGCATGGTGTCTCAGGCGGAGGGCCTGGCCGAACCGCTCGGCTGGCCGTTCGAGAGTGTCGCCGTGCGGTTGCGCCGACCGTGGTCGTGGCTGCCGGCGCATCGGCAGCCTTGGGGTCTCCTGCGCCACGGGTTGGAGGAAAGACTCCCGCAGCCTTGGCCCGACCTGCTGATCAGCTGCGGCCGGCGCAGCGCAGCGGTTGCGGCAGCGGTGAGGCGCGCCGCCGGCGGGCGAACCTTCGCCGTGCACATCCAGAACCCGCGAGCACCCCTGCGCTGCTTCGACCTGGTGGTCCCGCTGGAGCATGACGGGCTTGCCGGGCCGAACGCGGTGGCGACGCGGGCCGCGCTGCACCCGGTAACGCCGGAGAAGCTCGCAGCCGCCGGCGCCGACTGGCGGGGCGAGCTCGGCGAGCTCAATGTCGCCGTGTTGCTCGGCGGACGCACGCGGTCGTACCGCTTCGCGCGGGAGACGGTGAGCGAGCTGGCCGACGGCCTCGCGCGCCTCGGCGGGCCGCTCGCGGTGACGGCATCGAGGCGCACCGAACCGGGCGTTGTCGCGGCGCTCAAGGCCCGTCTGCCGGGGGCCTGGTTCTGGGACGGCGCCGGCCCCAACCCTTATCTCGGCATGTTGGCGCTGGCGCGGCACATCGTGGTCACGGAGGACTCGGTCTCCATGGTCAGCGAGGCGATATCGACGGGAAAGCCCGTCTACGTTGCCGGGATGGCGGGCGGCAGCCGCCGGCTCGCGCGCTTCCACGCCTCGCTCAGGGTAGACGGCATCGTCCGCCCCTTCGACGGCCGGCTGGCCGAGTGGCGCTACGAGCCGATCAACGAGACGCCGCGCATCGCTGCGGAAGTGCGCCGGCGCATGGAGGCCGCATCGGCCGAACCGCCGACACCGTAGGGAGCTATCGGGATATGCCTGTCTCGCAGGGGCCGGGAAGGTCTGCTAGGGTCCGGCCAACGCTCATGACCACCGTCAGCGCGAGAGGAGGCACGCCGATGACACATGAAATCCGCACGACGAAAGGCGCCGGGCGCACCCGTCGCGAAATCCTGAAAGCCGGTGCCGCCGGCGCCGTAGGCACGGCCGCGCTGAGCGCGGGCTTCCCCTCCATCGTCCGCGCTGCGGACACGGTGCGGATCGGCTACGTCAGCCCCAGGACCGGCCCGCTCGCGCCCTTCGCCGTTTCCGACGAGTTCAACGTCGCCACGGTGCTGGAGGCTGTCGGGGGCAAGGTTCAATCCGGCGGCAAGAGCCTCGATGTCGAGATCATCGTCAAGGACAGCCAGTCGAACCCGAACCGCGCGGCCGAGGTGGCGAGCGAGCTGATCCTCTCCGACGAGGTGCACCTGCTCTGCGCCGGCAACACGCCGGAGACCACCAACCCGGTCGCCGACCAGGCGGAGATCAACGAGGTCCCCTGCGTCACCACGCTCTGCCCGTGGCAGCCCTACTTCTTCGGCCGCGGCGGCAATCCGGCGGAGGGCTTCCAGTGGACCTACCACTATTTCTGGGGGCTGGAGGACGTGATCGCTGTCTTCCTCAACCTCTGGGCCAAGATCGAGACCAACAAGGTTGTCGGCGGACTCTTCCCCAACGACGGCGACGGCAACGCCTGGGGCCATCCCGAGCTTGGCTTCCCCAAGCCGCTCGCCGCCGCCGGCTACACCCTGATCGATCCAGGCCGTTACCAGAACCTGACGGACGATTTCTCGGCCCACATTTCCGAGTTCAAGGAGAACGGCGTCGAGATCGTCACCGGGGTCGTGCTGCCGCCGGACTTCACCACCTTCTGGACCCAGGCCGCGCAACAGGGCTTCCGGCCCAAGGCGGCGACCGTGGGCAAGGCGCTACTCTTCCCCGAGGCGATCGGGGCACTGGGCGAGGCCGGGCACAACCTGAGCTCCGAGATCTGGTGGAGCCCCTCGCACCCCTTCACTTCGAGCATCACCGGCCAGACCTGCGGCGAGCTCGCCGCCGCCTTCACCGCCGCCACCGGCAAGCAGTGGAGCCAGCCGGTGGGCTACGGCCACTCGATCTTCGAGGTCGCCCTCGACGTCGTGAGCCGGGCCGAGGACGTCAACGATCCCGAGGCCATGCTGGCGTCCATCGTCGCCACCAACGTCTCGACGATTGCAGGGCCGGTCTCGTGGGGCTCGGGCCCGGTGAAGAACGTCGCCAAGATGCCGCTGGTGGGCGGCCAGTGGCGGCGCACGCCGGAAGGCCCCTTCGACCACGACCTCATCGTCACATCGAACGAGACGGCGCCGGACGTCCCCGTTGGCGGCGACATGGAGGCAATCGGCTAGCATGAAACGAGACCTGCGGAGGGTGCCCCCGGCGCCGCTCCGCAGGCGCGTGCCGGCATGGCGGCGCTGATCGCGCTGGAAGGCGTCTCCAAGAGCTTCGGCTCGGTCAGGGCGACCGACCAGTTCAGCATGGAGCTTGAGGACGGCGAGGCGCTTGGCGTCATCGGCCCCAACGGCGCCGGCAAGAGCACCATGTTCAACATCATCACCGGCGCGGTGCGGCCGAACGAAGGGCGCGTGATCTACGCCGGCCGCGACATCACGCGCACGCCGGCACACGAGCGTTGCCGCATGGGAATCGGGCGCTCCTACCAGATCCCCCATCCCTTCGCGAACATGACCGTGTTCGAGAACCTGCTGGTGGGCGCGGCCTTCGGCGGCGGCCGCTCCGAGGCGGCGTGCTACGAGGAGTGCTGCGAGATTCTGGAGCGCACCGGCCTGGTCGAGAAGGCGAACGCGCTGGCCGGCGCGCTCACGCTCCTGGAGCGCAAGCGGCTGGAGATGGCGCGCGCGCTCGCGACCCGGCCGCGCGTGCTGCTGCTGGACGAGATCGCCGGCGGGCTGACCGAGCACGAGTGCGTCGCGCTGGTCGAGACCATCAAGACGATCCACCGCACCGGAGTCTCCATCGTCTGGATCGAGCACGTGGTCCACGCGCTGCTCTCGGTGGTGAGCCGCCTGATCGTGATCAACTTCGGCCAGAAGCTCGCCGAGGGCGATCCGCATCAAGTGATGGCGAGCAGCGAGGTGCAAGAGGTCTACATGGGGATTGGCGCCGAATGAGCGGGGCGCCCGAGACGGTGCTGGCGACCCACGAGCTCACCGCCTTCTACGGCGATTTCCAGGCGCTCTTTGGCATCAACGTGCATGTCAGCCGGGGTGAGACCGTTGCCATCATCGGGGCCAACGGTGCTGGCAAGTCGACCTTCCTTAGGAGCGTGGTCGGGCAGCTTCCGTCCGCGCGGGAGCAGGTCAGCCACGAGGGCGAGCCCATCGGCCACCTGCAGGCCCACGAGATCGTGCGCCGAGGCATCGCGCTGGTGCCCGAGGGGCGTCTGCTCTTCCCCTCGCTCTCGGTAGAGGAGAACCTGCGCCTCGGCGCTTACGGCAAGCGTGCGGGGCCGTGGAAGATCGAGCGCGTGCACGAGCTGTTTCCGGTCCTGCGGGAGCGCCGCGCGACGCCCGGCACCCGGCTCAGCGGCGGCGAGCAGCAGATGTGCGCCATCGGCCGCGCGCTGATGAGCAACCCGACTCTCCTGCTCTGCGACGAGCTCAGCCTGGGGCTGGCCCCTGTCATCATCCGGCAGATCTATGCCGTGCTGCCGGTGATCGTCTCCGAGGGGACGACCATCGTCGTGGTCGAGCAGGACATCAACCAGGCGCTCGCCGTCGCCGACCGGGTCTATTGCTTTCAGGAAGGCCGCGTCTCGCTCCAGGGCAGGCCGGGCGACCTCTCCCGCGAGGACGTCGCCACGGCCTACTTCGGGGTGTAGGGCGGCCCGATCCGCGATGGAGTGGCTCGACGCCATCATTCAGGGCGTGCTGCTGGGCGGGCTCTACGCGCTATTCGCGACCGGGCTCTCGCTGATCTTCGGCGTGATGCGCCTGGTCAACATCGCGCATGGCGACCTGATCGTGCTCTCCGCCTTCCTCGGCCTCGCGATGTTCAATGGCACAGGTGTGCATCCGCTCATCAGCCTGGTCGTCATCGTGCCGGTGATGGCGGCGATCGGCTACGCGCTGCAGCGCGGCATCCTCAACCTCACGCTGGGCCGCGACATCCTGCCGCCACTGCTGGTGACCTTCGGCCTTTCGATCATCATCCAGAACGTGCTGCTGGAGGTGTTTTCCGCCGATACGCAGCGGCTCAAGGCCGGCGCGCTGGAGACCGCGAGCATCGCCGTGGGCGAGCAGATCGCCATCGGCTGGTTTCCGCTCATCGTGTTCCTGTCTGCGGTGGGTGTGATCGCGGCTCTGCAGCTTGTGCTCTTCCGCACCCGGCTGGGCACCGCCTTCCGTGCGACCTCCGACGACCACGAGACTGCGGCGCTGATGGGCATCGACAACCGCCACGTCTTCGCGCTCGCAATGGCGCTGGCGCTCGCGGTGGTCGCGCTCGCCGGTACCTTCATGGCGATCCGCACCAACTTCTCGCCCGCCATCGGGCCGGCGCGGCTGCTCTACGCCTTCGAGGCGGTGATCATCGGCGGGCTGGGGAGCCTCTGGGGCACGCTCGCGGGCGGCGTGATCCTCGGCGTCGCCCAGGCCATCGGTGCGAAGTTCCACCCCGGCGGGCAGATCCTCGCGGGCCATGTGGCCTTCCTGATCGTGCTCGTACTGCGCCCCAACGGGCTCTTCCCGCGCACGAGGGACCGGTGAGCGAGGGCGCCGCCAGCTATCGCGTCGCGCGCGGCACGCGGGCGAGCCGCTACGGCGCGCTGGTCGCAATCGTCGGACTCGTAGTCCTGATCTCGCTCCCCTTCTGGGGCGGGCGCGCGGACATGCGGACGATCGTGGAGATCGCCTACTACCTGGCGCTGGCGCAGCTCTGGAACCTGCTCGCGGGCTACGCCGGCCTGGTCTCGGTCGGCCAGCAGGCGTTCCTGGGCCTCGGCGGCTACGCGCTCTTCGTCTTCGCGATGAATGCGGGCGTCCACCCCATTGCGGCGATCCCGCTTGCCGGCATCGCGGCCGCGGTCTTCGCCGTGCCGACCGCGTTCATCGTGTTCCGCCTGCGCGGCGCCTATTTCGCCATCGGCACCTGGGTGGTGGCGGAGGTTTACATGCTCTCCTTCGCGCAGGTCTCTGCGCTCGGCGGCGGCTCCGGCATGAGCCTGCCGGCAGCCGTGGTGAAGGGCATCGCCGCGGGACGCATGTGGCGGGAGACGGCGATCTACTGGACCGGGATTGCCATCGCCGTCGGCGCCATCGCCCTGGTCTACCTGCTGCTGCGCTCGCGCCACGGCCTCGCACTCACCGCGATCCGCGATTCGGAGGAGGCGTCCGGCAGCCTCGGCGTCGACAACTTCCGCACCAAGATCTGGGTCTACATCGTCGCCGCGTTCGGCACCGGCATGGTCGGCGCGCTGGTGTTCCTGACCAAGCTCCGCATCTCGCCCGAGGCCGGCTTCAACGTGATCGACTGGACCGCCAACGTCATCTTCATCGTCGTGATCGGCGGCATCGGCACCATCGAAGGGCCGATCATCGGCGTCATCGTCTTCTTCGTGCTGCGCGAGCTGCTCGCGGACTTCGGCAGCTGGTACCTGATCGTGCTCGGCGGGATCGCGGTGCTGATGATGCTGCGCGCGCCGCAGGGAGTCTGGGGGCTCATCGCCGAGCGCTTCGATATTCGGTTCTTCCCAGTGCAGCGGCGCCTCGTGTTCGACCCCGCGTCCTTCAGTTTCGTGTCGGACGACCGGGAAGAGGACAGGCGCGACCGGTGATCCCCGGACAGGTGAGTCCCGACCCCGCCTACTTCACAGCGCCGAGGGCGAGGCCGCGGATCATGTGCCGCTGGATCAGGAACACCACGATCAGCATCGGCACGAGCTGGATCACCACCGCTGCAGAGAGCGGCCCCCAGAGCACGTTGTAGAGGTCGATCATCTTGGCGATCTGCACCGGGATCGTGACCGCCTTGTAGCTGGTCAGGTAGAGCGCGAAGAGGAACTCGTTCCAGGCGAAGACGAAGGTGAAGACCGCGGTGACCGCGATGCCCGAGGTCGCCATGGGCAGCATGATCCGCCAGATGATCGAGAACCAGCCGAGACCGTCCAGCCGCGCCGCCTCCTCGACCTCGCGCGGCAGGTCGAGCAGGAAACCGCGCAGCAGCCATACCGCGAACGGTAGGCCGTAGGCCACGTAGACGATGATCATGCCGAGGTGGCTGTCGGTGAGCCCGGTCCACTGCGCCATCAGGAAATAGGGCAGCGCGATCACCACGCCCGGCATGAAGCGGAGCGAGAGGATCAGCAGCGACATCCCGTCGGCGCCCCGCATCTTCATCCGCGCGAGCGCGTAGGCCGAGATCAGCGCCAGGAACATCGTGATGATGGTGGAGACGATGACGATGATGCCGCTGTTGAGGATGGCCTGGGCGAAGTCGAAGCGCTCGAACGTGGTGTGGTAGTGCTCCAGCGTGGGATCGAAGGCAAACTGCGGCTTCGGGGCGTTGATGACGTTGGTGGGCTTCACCGAGGTCATCGCGATCCAGTAGAGCGGCGCGAGGTAGACCGCGACCACCACGACAGCGCCGACATCCAGGAAACGTCTGAGCGGCGTGCGCATCAGGCGCTCACTTTCTGCCGCGTCGCCTTCTCCTGCCGGTGCAGGACGCGCAGGAAACTGATCACCACGATGTTGATGGCGATCACCATCAGCACGCCGTATGCCGCCATGACGCCGAGCCGGCCGGCGTGGAAGATGGAGTAGATGTTCATGCTGGCCAGCAGCGTGGACGAACCGGGCCCGCCCCGCGTGATGATGAGGATCACGTCGAAGATGCGGATCTCATCCACCAGCCTCAGCAGCAGCACCACCGTCACCACCGGCCAAATGAGCGGCAGCACGATGCGGCGCAGGTAGGTGAGCCCGCGCACGCGGTCGAGCCGCGCCGCCTCCACCACCTCCGGCGAAATGCCCTGCATGCCGGCGAGCAGGATGAGCGTGACGAAGGGCGTCCACTGCCAGATGTCGACGATCATCACCGAGAGCAGGGCCGTGTCCGGGTGGGTGTGCCACAGGCTCTTCTCGAGCCCTACGCCCTGGAGCAGGTAGTTGAGCAGGCCGCCGATGGGCTCGAACATCGCCCGCCACGAGAGCCCGAGCGCCACCGGCGTGATGAACACCGGGATCACGATGAGGGTTCTCAGGATGCCGATGCCGCGCATCGTCGTGTCGAGCAGCATGGCGAGGAAGAGGCCCAGGATGAGCTGGACCGGCACCGTGATGGCGCACCAGATGCCGGCGAGCCGGAGTGTCTTCCAGAACGTGTCGTCGTTGAAAAAGAGGAATTCGAAGTTGCGCGGGCCGACCCAGCGCGCCGCCAGCGGGTTGAACAGGTTGTCGCTGCGGAACGCCGTCGCCACGGTCCACCCCAGGGGATAGACCGCAAGCCCGATCAGAATGAGGAGAGTCGGAAGAACGAGAAGATACGCGATCCGATTCTCGCTCAGGTGAATATAAGGCTGGCGGCGCACCCTGGGGGTGCCCGCCAGCCCTGGTACAGTCATGCAGAACGCTTAGTCGTAGTAGCCGTTATCCGCCATGATCTGGCGCTGCGCCTCGTCGATGTCGACGAGCGCCTCCTCCATGCCCTTCTCGCCCGCGATCACCGCGGCGACGTCGTTGCCGAGCGTATCGGCGAGGGTGAAGGTCGGCGGCACCCAGACGAAGCCCGGCGTGCAGATCGGGATCGACCTCGCAAGCGCGTCGAAATATGGCTGCTTGTCCGCGTACTTGTTCAGCAGCGATGTACGCGCCGGCTGCCCGGCCGCGTTGACGAAGTCCTCGCCGATGCGGGTGTCGACGTAATCGCCCGAGCTCATGTGCTTGACCCACTCGAACGCCGCCCGCTGGTCGTCGCCGAAGCTGTTGACGTAGAAGCCGAAGCCGCCCATCAGCGGTTCCTGCTTGCTCTCCGGCGTTTCGCCGCCGGGCACGACGTCCGAACGGAAGTGCGCGTGGTGATCCGTGAAGTTCGGATCCTGCAGCACCGAGGTGCCCCACTCCATCGGCGCGAACACGGCAGAGCCCTTGGCGAGCACCGAGTTCGCCTCCTCGTCCGTCGCGTTCATCGTGATCGGGTGGCGATACTCCATGAGCTTGAGCAGCATGGAGAACGCCTTGTGGCCGATCTCGGTGTTGAACCGCGGCTCCCAGTTCTCGTCGAACCAGACGCCGCCGTAGGAGCGGATCATCTGGTAGAGCTCGAGGCCGGCGAAGAGGCCGCGACGCCCGGTGGTGACGAAGCCGTATATGTCGTTGTCAGGATCGTGCAGGGCCTTGCAGACCTCGATGGTTTCTTCCCAGGTCGTCGGGACCTTGGTGATGCCCGCCTCGTCGAATTTGTCCTGGCGGTAGTACATGAGCTTCGTGTTGCTATCGAAGGCGATGGACGCGTGGTGGCCCTCCGGCGTCTGCGGGAAGTTGTAGCCCACGGTGACGTTGGCCGGGACATCGGCGTGGTAGTCGTCCAGCCAGCCCTGGTCCTCGGCGAGCCACTCGTCGAGGTTCAGCGGCGTGCCGATGGTGCCGATCGAGGACATCACGTTGTGGTCGTTGATGGCGCAGTTGTAGGAGTCCGACTTGGACGCCGCATAGACCTGCATCTTGGTGTAGGCCTCGCCCACCGGCTCCGCGATGATCTTCACGTTGACATTGGGGAAGCGCTCCTTGAAGGTCGCGACCACGGCTTCGAGCGGCAGGCCCCAGCGTTGGCCGGCGAAGGTGTAAGCCACCACGTCGCCTTCCAGGCTGTCGTCGGTGTACCAGCCGGGTCCGTTGGTATCTGACGCGCGCGCCCACTTCGGCGCGACGCCGACGCCCGCGGCGGCAGCCATGGCTGCCGAGATCTGGAGCATTTGACGGCGCGTGATCTTCGCCCGCATGTCGCGCGCGTGCTCCATCGATTGCTTGTAGAGAGTCTCTTTGTCCGTACCCATGTGAACCTCCCCTGGGTTTTTGTCGCGGAAACTATAGCGCCGCGCCGTGGCGGGTGTACATGGCGCGAGTCTTAATGCTGTTCCCTCAGGCGCCGGGCGCTGGCTTTTTCATTTCCCTCAGACGCCGGGCGCTCGCTCCGCTCGATCATGCGCTCCGCGCGCGGCGCGGTCGCGCCGTCCGGGCCCTCGGCCCGGGGCTTTTGGCGTGCAGGGACTTTGCCGGCGGCCTAGACTTGCGCGCCGTCCGGCCAACCAGCGGAGAGCCCCCATGTCGTACTGGATCAGCCAGAGCGTCGATGGCGCGCCGCTCCCCAAGGCGACGCACGCCGAAGGGCTCTACGTCTACGGCGAGGACGGCCAGTGCTACATCGACAGCACCGGCGGGCCGGGGCTGTTCTCCCTCGGCCACGGCCACCCCGAGGTGACGGCGGCGGTGAAGGACCAGCTCGACCGGATGGCCTACGGCTTCAGCATGACCTTCACCACCGACGTGGTGGAGGAGCTCTCCGAGAAGGTCGTGACGGCCGCCGGTGCCGATCATTTCGGCGGCGTGTTCTATTCGTCGAGCGGGTCCGAGGCCAACGAGCACGCGCTGAAGGCCGCGCTGCAGTACCACCTCGCGAATGGCGAGCCCGAGCGGACCCGCTTCATCGGGCGCAGGCTCTCCTGGCACGGGGCGACGCTCGGCGTGCTCGACGTGGGCCATCACCCGTGGCGGCGGAGCCTCTACGAGGATCAGCTGGGCCGCGCGAGCCATGTCTCCGCGCCGATGCTCTACCGGCCGCCCGAAGGCGTCGCGCCCGAGGATCTCGCCCGGCACTACGCGGACGAGCTCGACGCCGAGATCGGGCGCGTCGGCGCTGCGCATGTCGCGGCCTTCATCTTCGAGCCCATCGGCGGCGGCACCGGCGGCATCCTGCCGCCGCCCGCCGGCTACGCCCAGGCCATGCGCGCGGTCTGCGACGAGCACGGCGTGCTCATGATCGCGGACGAAATCTTCTGCGGCGTAGGACGCTCCGGCAAATGGCGAGCACTGGAGCACGAGGATGTGCAGCCCGACATCATGACCATCGCGAAGGGGCTCTCGGGCGGCTACATGCCGCTGAGCGCCTGCGTGCTCTCGCGCGCGGTGCGCGAGACCATCGACGGCGCCTACGGCAACCTCGAGGCGGCCCGCACCTACTCCGGCCACACCGCCGCCTGCGCGGCCGGGCGCGCGGTGCTCGGGATCATCGAGCGCGACGGGCTGGTGGAGAAGGTCGCGCGCGACGGCATCTACCTCAAGGAGAGGCTGGACCGGACGCTCGGCCAGGACGACGCGGTCGGCGACATCCGGGGTTGCGGGCTCATGTGGGGGATCGAGCTGGTCAAGGACCGCGATACCAAGGAGCCGTTCGAGCCTGCGCTCCAGGTGTGGAAGCGCTACCGGGACGCCGCGCTGGAGAACGGCATGCTGAGCTACCAGGGCGGCGCCATCATCGACGGTGAGCGCGGCGATTACGCTCTCCTCACGCCTGCCTACACGGCGACGCGGGACGAGCTCGACGAGATCGTGGACAAGGTCGCGCTCTCGATCCGCCGGAGCGTGGAGTCGGCGCGCGCCGCTGCGTGAGGCCGGAGCCGCGCCCGGCACCGCCACGTCAGTCGCTGAGCACGACGCCCCAGGGCAGGACCTGGTTGCCGGAAACCAGGCTCGCGCCGAGGATGCGGGTGGGTTTCAGCAGGTGCGTCGGGTCGTCGTCGCTCGGCTCGAAGCGCACCGTGCCTTCGCCCCAGACGGTCTCGGTGATCTCGGTCTCGGCCGGGAGCTGTACCACTTGGCGCTTCACCGCGTCCGCGCGGTCCGCCTCCGGCAGCGCCTTCACGAAGAGGCGGGGGAAGGTCTTGAGCGGCTCGAACGCTCGCCCCGTGGGAGTCATGTCGATCTCGATCACGCGCCGGCCCAGGCGCTCGGTGAAGCCCCAGATCCTCCCCGTGTCCACGTGCAGCTCCATGGACGCGAGCTTCATGCGGAAGCCCCAGAGTTCGCGCGTGCCTGCACACACCTGGTCGGTGCTGGTGAAGGCGTACACCCAGTGCCCGCCGATCTCGCCGCCATAGCGCACCTGCGCGATCACGGCGCTGTCGTAGTAGGGCCGCGTCGGCACCGTGCTCTCGAAGTGCATGACCGTGATCTGCACGATGTTGGTGGCGAGCTCCAGCGGCGCCGGCACGCGGGGGCCGAGCGCCGCCTCATCCACTTCGCAGAAGATGCTGAGGGTGCGGAAGCGATGCTTCCAGGGCGGCAGGGGGTAGGGCAGGAGCTCGGTGTCGAGCTGCTTCTCGTTCATGGGCACACTCGTCGGGGTTTGTCGCTCAGGAGCGGAGCCGCGTGATCACCTCGCCGGCATAGAGCCTGAGCGAGCGCACCACGGCCTCGTGCTCGATACCGGGCACGCGGAAGCGGCAGATCACGTGGTTGATGCCGGCCTCCTGCTGAAGGGTCTTGAAGCGCTCGAACACCTGGTCGGGATCGCCGAGGACGAAGCGCTCCTGCATCAGCCGGTCCAGCGACGCCTCCGCGTCGCCGAGGGCGCCGGCTTCGGCATGGCGAGCGTAGACCGCCTGCAACGGCTCTCCGGCGATCGCGATGGCCTCGTCCCGGGTTTCCGCGCAGAACACCTCGCGAATGACCGGGCGCTCGACCTCGGTGAGGCTGCGGCCGGAGCCGGCCATGCGTTCGCCGTAGGTGCGGTAAAGGGCGATCACCTCCGCATCGCTCGCCGTCGGCGCCGGCAGGATGGCGTAGCCCAGGCGCGCGGCCAGCGCCACGTCCGCTCCGTCCCCCGCCTCGACCCAGATCGGCGGGTGGGGGATCTGCACCGGCCTTGGCGTCACCGCGAGGTATTTCGGCTCCAGCCCGGCGCGCTGCCACTGCAGCTTGAAGGGCTTTTCGTAGGGCTCGTGGGTGAAGGGCCGGTCGGCGTTTTCCGGCGTCTTGCGCGGGAAGCGCGTGAAGCGCCCGCCGTAGGAGAACGCGTCGGAGGTCCACGCCTTGGCGATGAAGTCCAGCACCTCCTCGAAGCGCGCGCGGCGCTCGCCGAAGGGCACGCCGAAGGCGGCGAACGCGGCCTCGCTGTCGCCGATGCCGGCGCCCAGGATGGCGCGGCCGTTCGACAGCAGGTCGATGACGGCGAAATCCTCGGCCGCGCGCGCCGGGTGCTGCAACGCCAGCGCCCTGCCCGCCGAGCCGAGGCGAATGGAGCGGGTGGAGCCAGCCAGCGCGCCCAGCAGGTCCACGACCGAGCCGGTGAGGTCGCCGTCCACGAAGTGGCTTTCGCCGATCAGCGCAGAGTCGAAGCCGAGGTGATCGGCAAGCTCGATCTGCTCCATCATCTCGCCGTAGAGGTCCGCGGCTGTGCGGCTCCCGCCGCCGGTCAACTCCCAGCCGTAGTAGAGCCCGGACCTCACGACGCGCCTCTGAAGTGCGGGATCACGTGCTCGGCGAACAGCTCCATCTGCCTGAAGAGGCGCTCCTTCTTCTGGCTGATGTGCATGATGCGCGGCATGAAGTGGTCGAAGTGGACCGTCTCGCGGTAAGTCTCGATCTTGCGGATGATCTGGTCGGGCGTGCCGACGAATGACGCTTCGATGATTTCCTGAAACACCGGGTGCGCCAGCATCTCGCGCCGGCTGCCGGTGGCCTCGGGCACGTAGCCGTAAGCCACGTACTGCTCCTCGTACATCGGCAGCAGGTCTTCATCCATGATGCGGAGCGCCTCTTCCTGCGTCTCGGCGATGCAGACGTCGCGGAAGAGCCCGCACTTGATGGTGCTCTCGGGGTGGCCTGCGGCGCGTGCGGCCTCCTTGTAGATGGCGGCGTTGCGCTTGAAGAGCTCGATGCTCATGGACGGGCCTTCCCAGAAGCCCAGTCCGGCCTTGCCGATGTTGGTCGCCTGCAGCTTGGTCCGGTTGGCGCCGACCCAGATCGGCGGGTGCGGCCGCTGCAGCGGGGCGGGATCGAGCCGCAGGTCGTCGTAGTGGAAGAACTCGCCATGGTGAGAGAAGGTCTCGCCGGTCCAGGCTTTCTTCATCACCTCGACGGCCTCGTAGAAGCGCTTGCCCCGGGTCTTCTTCTCGATGTCGAGGCCTTCGAACTCCTCCGGCCGGTAGCCGGGCGCGAGCCCGAGCAACAGCCTGCCGTTGGAGAGCACGTCGAGGGAGGCCTTGTCCTCGGCGTCGCGCAGGGGATCGTGCAGGCCGAGCAGCGAGCATCCGGTGCCGATGCCGATGCGCGACGTGCGGCGCGCGATCGCGGCCAGCACGGGCAGCAGGTTGGGGCAGTAGCCGTCGTACCAGAAGTGATGCTCGGTCAGCCAGAAGCTGTCGAAGCCGACCTCCTCGGCGAAGACCGCGTGCTCGACGACCTCATCGTAGAGCCCGGCCCACGAGCGCGGGTGGACGCGCGGGCTCTGCATCCCGTAAAGCCCCAGCCAGAATTCCACGTGAACCCCTAACGGTCGTTTGTTAGTGACGGCGGGCGGGCCGCATCGAAGCACAGGTCCGCGCACGGAATCAAACGTGCGGGGGGAAGCGAGGTGGCGGCGGGTCAGGAGAGGTCCAGCCTCGCCCGGTTCTCGCTCATGGTGGCGGCGATGCGGTGGGCGACTTCCAGCGAGCGCACGCCGTCGGCGCCGGTCACTTCCGGCACGCCGCCGGTCCGCACCGTGTCGACGAACGCCTCGACCTCGCGCATGAGCGCATCGCCCTGCTCGAAGTCCATGCGCTCCAGCGCAACGCTCTCCATGCTGGGCGGCGCATCGCCCTCCTTCTTGCGCGCGATCCGGACGCTGCGGGCGCCGTGGTCGACCTTGATGTAGGTGTCGGGCTGAAAGATGCGGAGCGTGCGCTCGGTCTTGAGGCTGACCCGGCTCGCGGTGACGTTGGCGACGCAGCCGTTCGCGAATTTGAGCCGGGCGTTGGCGATGTCCTCGCTGCCGGAGAACACCGGCGTGCCGACGGCATCGATCTCGGTCACCGGGGAGTCCACCAGAGCCAGGACGATGTCGATGTCGTGGATCATCACGTCGAGGACGACGCTCACGTCGGTGTTCCGCTGCGGGAAGGGGCTGACCCGGACCGTTTCGATGTAGAGCGGTCGGGCGATGCGCGGGGCGATGGCCTGGAAGGCGTCGGAGAAGCGCTCGATCAGGCCGACCTGGAGCACCAACCCCCTGGCCTCGGCCAGCGCCGTGAGCTCCCGGGCGGTTGCAACGGTTTCGGTAAAGGGTTTCTCCACCAGCACGTGGATGCCGGCGTCCAAAAAATCCTTCACGACCGCGTAGTGTGCGGCGGCGGGCACGGCGACCGAAGCCGCGTCGACCCGGTCGATCAGCACGCGGTGGTCGGTCACGCTATCGGCACCAAGCGGGCCGGCGACGGCGGCGGCACGCTCCGCGTCGATATCGGCGACTGCGACCAGTGTGGCGCCGTCGATGGCCGCCACCTTCTGGGCGTGATAGCGCCCGAAGTGGCCCGCGCCGACCACGCCGAGCCTGAGCGCGCCTTCAGCGCCGTCCTGCGCGGCTCCCTCCCGCGTCGCCGTACCGGGCGCCACAGCCGCCTCAGGCCGCCTCGTCGACGAAGAGCTCGGCGAGCTCGAAGCGGTCCTGGGTCATGTAGGCAAGGCCCTTGGTGCTGATGCGGTAGTAGGGGATAGTGACGAGGGAGACGAATTCGAGGTTCATCTGCGGCGTCTCCAGCTCGCACCCCATGTCACGCCAGGCGCCTATCAGCTTGTACTGACGCTCGAAAAGCTCATCGAACGGGAGGTCGGAGGCGAGGCCGTTGAGCGGCGTCGGCAGGGAAGCTTCGACCGTGCCGTTGCGGAGCGCGATGAAGCCGCCGTCCATCTTGATGGTCTCGTTGGCGGCCGCCGCCATGTCCTCGTCCGAGGCGCCGACCAGGACGATGTTCTGGTTGAACACGTTGGCGGTGGTGCCGATGCAGCCTTCCTTGATCCCGAAGCCCTTGACGAAGGCGACGCCCACCTCGCCGGTGCCCATGATCCGGTCGATCATGCAGATCTTGTTGATGCCGTTCTCGGGGTCCGCCTGCACGTAGCCATCGACCACGGGGAGCGTCTCGACCGTCCCCGGCGTTTCCAGCGAGCCGTCCCGCGTGTTGATGCATTGCACCTTCACGGTGTCATCGGCGCCGGCCGGCGCCTCGATGCGGAAGTCCTCGGGCTCGAGCACCCGGTCGATGTTCATGGTGCCGTAGAGCCAGTCGGGATAGTCCGGGTTCTCCAGCGGCGCGACGAGCTTGCCGCCCTCGACCCAGACCTTGCCGTTGGCCATCACCCGGTCGATCTCGAACCCTTCGAGAGTGTCGACGAACACGATGTCGGCGAAGCGGCCCGCCGCGATCATGCCCATGTCGTGGTTCACCCGGTAGAACTCCGCCGGCTGGATGGTGGACATCTGGATCGCGGTCATCGGATCCAGGCCATTCTGTACGGCGACGCGGATGGCGTTGTCCATCTGGCCGCGCTCCAGCATCCAGTCGGGCGTGATCACGTCGGTGCAGAGCTGGTAGGCGCGGGCGTGATAGCCTTCCTCGGTAATCACTGGGAGACACGCCTCTATGTCCTTGCACGCGCTACCTTCTCGGATGACGATCCAGATGCCGAGCTCGGCCTGACGGCGGGTCTCCGAGGCGTTGACGATCTCGTGGTTGTGCATGATCCCCGAGGCGACCCAGGCGTTGGTGATCTTCTCGTCGGTCATGCCCGCCGAGTGGCCCTGGATCACCTTGCCCAGGTCCAGCGCCTCTTCCATGAGGCTGAGCAGCGCCCGGTCGCGCTGGTTCTGGTAGAGCATCAGCTCCGGGCTGATCTCCTCGATGCCCTTGGTCTCGGGCCAGGTGAGCGAATCGCGCAGGTCGTCGATGCTGGGCGCATTGGGCGAGGCGGGGAAGCCGATGCCCCGGTTCTGGGTGTAACACATGGTGGGGGTGACGAAGATTGGTTTGACCGGCGTCGCCAGCAGCTCGTCGAGGAAGAAGCGCGAGGCGCGCATGCCGTTGACGATGGCGTGGCCGTAGAAGCCGTCCACGATGGTGGTCGAGCCGTGCAGCAGCCGGCAGGCCGCGAATACGGTCGAGTTGGCGTAGGTGTGCCACTGGTGGCAGTGGGGGTCGATCAGCCCCGGCACCAGGAAGCGGCCCTCGGCATCGATGACCTCGGTGTCGTCGCCGACGGTGTAGGCGACGTCGCCCACGGCGGCGATACGCTCGCCCTTGATCGCGATCCCTTCGGCCTTGATGGTGCCGGTGTGGACGTTGACCACGCGGCCGCCCGTGATGACCGTGTCGGCCGGCTGGTAGCCCATGGCCACGTCGATCAAGGCTTCCCGTTGCAGCTGCATGTCTACCCCCGATGCTTCCCGCTGGCGGGGCGGCACCGTAGTCGGACTTGGAAGGGCCTTCAAGCCGGGGGCGGGGCAGGGGATGGACAGCCGTTATGCCGCGCGCTAGTCTGACAATGACTTGCAGTTGCATGGGGCGGCCAGAGCGATGGCTGTCAACGGAGGAACGCGCGCGCAGGCGGCCGGCGCGTCGAGGTGGCTGGTGCTGGATGGCATCCACCACGCCTACGACGCGGCGCCGGTGGTCAACGGCGTCGATCTGGTGGTCGGACCCGGCGAGATCATGTGCCTGCTGGGTCCGTCGGGATGCGGCAAGACCACCCTGCTCAGAATCGCCGCCGGCCTGGAGCGCCCGAGCGCCGGCCGCGTGCTGATCGACGGTGAGGAGGTCTCCGGCCCGCACCGTTTCGTCACGCCGGAGAAGCGCCGCATCGGCCTGATGTTCCAGGATTACGCGCTCTTCCCCCACGTGCGCGCCATCGACAACGTGGGCTTCGGGCTGACGACAGCGCCGAGGGCGGAGCGACGGCGCGTGGCGTTCGCGATGCTGGAGCGGCTCGGGCTTGCGGACCTCGCCCATGCCTATCCGCACGAGCTCTCCGGTGGGGAGCAGCAGCGCGTGGCGCTCGCCCGTGCGCTTGCGCCGGCGCCCCGCGCGATGCTGCTGGACGAGCCGTTCTCCGGGCTGGACGAGCGGCTGCGGGAACAGGTCCGCGACGACACCTTGCGCTTTCTCCACGAGGCCGGGGTGCCGATTGTGCTGGTCACCCACGATGCGGGCGAAGCGCTGCAGATGGCAGACCAGATCGCCCTGATGCGGGACGGCGTGCTGGTCCAGGTGGGCAGCCCGGACCGGCTTTGCCGAAGTCCGGCGAGCCCGTTCGTCGCGCGCTTCTTCGGCGCGCTCCCGGCCTTCGACGGCAGGGTGAGCGGGCGCGCGGTGGAAACGCCCATCGGTCGCGCACCCACCAGCTGCGGCGAGGGCTGCAAGGTGCGCGTCTACGTCAGGCCCGAGGCCGTGGAGCTGGTGAACGGCGCGGCGGACGACGCCGACGGGCTGCCGTTTGCCCGTGTTCTGGACAGCCGGCCAATGGGCTCGACCAGCCATTTGAAGCTCGCAATCGACGGCCACGCGGCGCCGCTGACCCTCAACGTCGCCGACGACGGCGCACCTGGCGTCGACGATGTCGTCCGCATTCGGCTTGACCCACGCCGAACTTTTGTGTTCCCTGCGACACAGGACCTGTAGGCGACAAGGCTGCGGGACCGGTAACGTGCGACGGTTGAAGCGCCCGCAACCGGGCGTTGCGCCGCTGCCACCGTGGTGAGACTGGAGCCGTGTCATGGGTATCTCGATTTGGCAAATCCTTCTGATCGTCCTGGTGATCGTGCTGCTGTTCGGCGCCGGCAAGCTGCCGCGCCTGATGGGCGACTTCGCCAAGGGCATCAAGAGCTTCAAGACCGGTATGCGGGAAGGCGAGGCGCCTCCGCCGCCGGCACAGAGCGCAACCACGCCCTCTGAGGCTCCGCAGGAGCCCAAGGTGATCGAGGGCGATGCCGCAACCATCGAAGCCAGCGCCGTGAAGAAGGACGAAGCCGCCAAGAGCTAGACGCTAGTCGCCGAGCGGCTGAACAGAAACAGGGAGATCACCCGCTCCTGCAGCGGGCGAAGCAATGTTCGACATCGGTTGGCAAGAGATCATCATCCTGATGCTGATCGCCCTGATCGTCGTCGGGCCGAAGGATCTGCCGCGCATCGTCAAGACCGCAGGCCAGTGGATGGGCAAGGCGCGCGGCTATGCCCGCGACTTCCAGAGGACCATCGAGGAGGCCGCGGACGCGACCGAGATCGACTCGATCAAAAAGGAGATCGACGAGGCCAACCGGGAGCTCGCCACCGCCCGGCGGGACGTGGCCGAAGGCGCGGACGCAATGCAACGCGACGTCAACGAGGGCACGGACTCGATGAACAAGATGTTCAGCGAGGATGTCATGGGGTCGACCAAGACGGCAGCCGCCAAGCCCAACGGTGGAGAGCCGCCGAGCGGTCAGACGGCCGACGCGGACGGCGGCCAGGCCGAGAATGCCGCCGCATCCGAGGCCGAGAGCGAGCCTGCCACCGCCGCTGCGACGCCGGCATCGGAGACTCAAGGCGACGCTCCCGACGGCTCTCCCGCGCGCGGCGCGAGCGCCTAGGCGCACGGTAGAACAGCTGGATGTCTCAGCGGCCCCCGCTTGGTGTATCAGCACCGTGCTGGCCCGAACCGGGGGCCGGGCGGCACGCCCTCTCCCGGACGATGTGGGGCGCTGCCCCGATTGGCGGTTAGCCGGTGGTCGACAGTATCGAACAATCGCGCGCGCCGCTGATCGACCATCTGATCGAGCTCAGGCGGCGTCTCGCTTTTGCGGCCATCGGGCTGGTCATCGCCTTCCTCGGCTGCTGGTACGTGGCCTCGGATATCTTCGCCTTCCTGGTCGAGCCCTTGCGCGACGTGCTGGCCGAGGGAGGGTACGATACCAACCTGATCTACACCCACCTGCTGGAGGCGTTCTTCACCGAGCTGAAGATCGCTTTCTGGGGCGCCTTCTTCGTCTCCTTCCCGCTGATCGCCACACAGTTCTGGATGTTCGTGGCGCCGGGGCTCTACAGGAACGAAAAGAGGGCCGTCCTGCCTTTCCTGTTTATAACGCCGATCCTGTTCTTCTCGGGTGGCGCGCTGGTTTACTACTTCATCTTCCCTCAGGCGTTTAACTTCTTCATCTCCTTCCAGGAAGGCAGCACCGACGATCGCCTCGGCCTCGAGCTGTTGCCGAGGATCGGCGAGTACCTCTCGCTCGTGATGAAGCTGATCTTCGCCTTCGGCATCGCCTTCCAGCTTCCGGTCATGTTGACCCTGATGGGCCGTGCGGGCCTGGCCACCTCGGCCGGGCTCAAGCGCAAGCGCAAGTACGCCATCGTCATCGTGTTCATTGCTGCGGCGATCCTCACCCCGCCCGATCTGTTCAGCCAGATCGGGCTCGGCATCCCGCTGATCGCGCTCTACGAGCTTTCGATCATCTCGGTCGGTTTCGTCGAGAAGAAGCGCCGCAAGAAGCAGGAAGAAGAAGAGGCGATGTACGCGGAGATGGATGACATGCTCGCCGATTACGAGGACAGCGAAGAGACCGACTTCAACTACGGGCGCTGAGGACGGCCGGCACGACGCTGTGACGACCGCGAGCCGTCGTCTCCCGTTCATTCGAATTGGTTATTGGCATCATAAGAATTCGCGACTTCGATGAAGGGCGAATCGCGCTTATGCTCGCGCCGTGGTCCGGGCGCCGCGCGCACGATTCGGCGGCATGCGAGGAGGGGAGGGCACCCGTATGAACGCGACTCATGCGCATCCATCCAGCATAGGCTGTGGCCGAAACGGATTGAGGGGTCAGGTAAAGACCCTATTCGCTTCGCTTGCCGTCTTGGCCGTACTGGGGGTGAGTGCCGCAGAAGCCGGCTCCCTCGCGCCCGGCCCACGCGTGGTCGCCGAATTCGACCGGAGCTTTATCGAGCGTTCGGGCGCACAGACGCTCGAAGAGCTGTTGAATACCGGCATCACCCGCTACTTCCTCACCGGGGGGCAGGCGCTGCTGGTCCTGGTCGATGGCAGGCCGTACTCCACTACCGGCGGCGATCTGGAACCCCTGCCCCTCTCGGCCGTCGAGCGCATCGAGATTCTCGGCGGCGACAGCCTGGGCACTCTCGGCGCCGGCACGCTGCGCGGCGCGCTCAATATCGTGCTCAGGAAGGACCTGGACGGCTTCGAGACGCGCGCGGTCATGCGCATGCCGAGCCGGGCAGGCGGCGACGGCCGGCAGGGCAGCGTCTTCTGGGGCGGCACGGTCGGCGAGGGACGCATGACCCTGGGCGCGGACGTCATCGACCGACAGGAAATCCCCGGCTGGAGCCGGGTGCACAGCAGATCCGAATGGGACAATGCCGAAGAATTCAGCCAGGCGAAGAATGTCAGCGTCAGCGGCAACACCGTTTTCGTCGTCAAGCAGGATGAAAGCGGCGAGAGGGAGCTGGACGAGAACGGCGATCCTTTACCGAAAAGGTCGGTCGCGTTGGGGGACTGCGACCCGGAGCATGGCTACGTCCGCGGGCTCCGCAACCCACCCGGCATTACCTCGGGCGACCTGGGCTGCGGTTACGCCTATGGCAACGTCTGGTGGGACACCAGGAGCCGAGAGCAGCAGACCGCCATCGTGGACCTGGACCATCCCCTCGGCGAGGATGCCGAACTGCATCTAGACGCGAACTTCACGCAATACGAGACGAACCTCCGCTATGCGCCGTCGGTCGATGTTTTCTCCTTCGATCTGCCCAGCACGGACAGCAACAACGACGGTGTACCGGACTTGCTGGAGGCGATTAATGCCGCAGCGGCGGAGGCCGGCTCGGACTTTCGGGCGGACTTGACCGACAGGTTCTCGGTTGGTCACCGCCTGGTCGGCCACGGCAACCGGCACTGGGTGACCGAGGGAGAGCAATACGACATCTCACTGGGCGTCGAGGGCCGACTGTCGGAGGCTCTGGGCTACGATGCGCGCTTCGACGCCTATCGGTGGGACAGTCTTGAGACCGGTGTCAATCTGGTGCATGCCAAGACCATAAGGGAGAGAATCAGAGCGGGAGAGTACGATCTCGAAGACCCGTTTTCCGACGACCAGGCGCATCTGGATGCCATAAGGGACAGCAGGGTCCGGCAGGAGGAGGATTCGGGTGCAGAATCCCTTTCGGCCCGGCTGGCGCTGGAGGGATCCGGCTTCGCGATCGGCGGCCGCGATGCGGTATGGACGACAGGGATCGAGCTGGGCAGTTTCGAAGCGCATCAACTCCTTCGGTTTCGCAGCCTCGACGGCGCGACCTACAATGTGACCGAAGTGCTTGGAGCCGGCGGGGTAAGCTACGCCGGCGAGCGCAAATCCGTGGCAGTGTTTGGAGAAGCACTGGTTCCGGTGGCCGATCGGCTGGACCTCAGAGTCGCGGGACGCGGCGTCGAGCTCGACGACGTGGGCGGGCTGGGGACGTGGCGCCTAGGGGCCGAATACCGGGCAACCGACATCGTGACTCTGCGCAGCTCCTGGATCACGGGAGAGTCGTCGCCGGCAATGGTGTATCTCTACAGCACCGAGGTGCAGGGCCATCCCTACGTCGTGTGCGATCCGGGCTCCGGTCCCCCGCCCCGCGAGTGTGCAGCGCCGAATCCCCGTCAGGTGACGCAGGAGCTCTCAGGCAACACCGACCTCGATCCTGTGAACTCGGAAAGGCTCTCCTTCGGTGCCGAGGCGCGCGAGGGGCCGTTCTTCCTGGCCGGGGAATGGTACCGGCAGAATACGTCTGACGGGGTGGGGCTGAACACCGCCACCTGGGCCATGCTGAATCTGCCTGTTTGTGTGGACGGCGCCATGGTGAACTGCATCGAGCGCCAGGGCGGCGACATCACCATCCACCGGGGCTTCGATAATATCGCCGAGTCCGAGATCTCGGGCGTCAATGCCCGCTTCGGCGCGGGCTTCAGGACGAGTTGGGGCGTAGTCGGCATGCGCGGGGCCTGGCGGTACGTCATTGACGCCGAACGGCGCTACGCGGGCGTGGAGAGCCCTTACGTCATCGCCCGGAATGCCTTCCGCGTCGGGGTCCTGGTGAAGCGCGGCAGCCTGAGCGCGATCTGGACCGCCAATTACCGCTCGGATTTTGAGAACGAGTCGCGCACCGGAACCTTCGAGTCCTGGACCGGTCACGACGTGGTGCTGGACTGGGCCGATCCGCTGGGGCTTGACGGCACGCGGTTCTCGGCCGGCGCGTTCAATATCACCGACACGCCGCTTACGACGGACACCGCCAACCCCAACAGCACGGACGGACCCACCGCAGCCGGCTGGGGGCGCACCTTCTTCCTCACATTCAACATGCGGTTTTGAGCAGGGAACGCGCCCGCCCGCGAATCCCAGCTAGTCATCAAACGGTTCCTCACATTCGACACCTACCCTAGGGCACGGAACCGAGGCTATCCTGCCGCTCGGAGCGTCAGGGCCGCAACCACATCCAGTCTTGGACACTCTGGAAGTCATGACATGACGACGCCAACGCTCGTCCTCTGGGGTGCGGGCACGATGCGGACCCACCGCCCCCTGTGGCTCGCCGAGGAATTGGGCCTCGACTACGATCACCGCCCGATCGGCCCGCGCACCGGCGAGACCAGAACCGACGAATTCCTGGCCATCAACCCGCGGCACAAGATCCCCGCGATGGTCCACGGCGATGTCTGCCTGACCGAGAGCGCCGCGATCATGTCGTACATGACCGAGACCTTTCCGGTGCCGGATCACGTCCATGTGCCCGACGACGCGCTCGGGCGGGCGCGGCTGCTCGAATGGTGCTTCTTCACCATGAGCGAGCTCGACGCCAACGCGATCTACAGCATCCGGCGCCACGGCGACCTGGTCGAGATCTACGGCTCCTCGCCGATCGCCGTCCGCGCGGCGATCGAGTATTTCGACCACCAGCTCGAATGCATGGAGGAACGGATCGCCGGCGCCGGCCAATTCCTGATGGGGGAGAAGATCAGCGTCGCCGACATTCTTTTCATGTCCTGCCTGGACGCCGCCGAGCACTACGAGCTCGCCTTGCCGGACTGGCTGCACGACTACCGCATCCGCATGCGGGCGCGCCCGGCCTACGCGGCGACCTATCCGCGCAACTATGGCGGGCGCAGCGCGCCGGAGGTCTGAGCCATGCCCGGCCCGCTCGACGGCGTCCGCATTCTCGACCTGACGACCATGGTTTCCGGCCCGGTGGCGACCATGATGCTCGCCGACCAGGGCGCCGACGTGATCAAGATCGAAGCACCGGCCGGCGACATCATGCGCCAGTACGGTGTCATCCACCGCGGCATGTCCGCCACCTTCCTGTCCTGCAACCGCTCGAAGCGCTCGCTCTGCGTCGACCTCAAGACCGCCGAGGGCCTCGCCATCGTGCGCAAGCTCGCCGCGACCGCCGACGTGCTGGTGCAGAACTTCCGCCCCGGCGCGATCGAGCGCATGGGTCTCGGCGAGGGCATCGTTCGAGACCTCAAGCCCGACATAATCTTCGTCTCGATCAGCGGCTTCGGCGAGTCGGGGCCCTATGCACACCAGCGGGTCTACGATGGGGTCATCCAGGCGCTTTGCGGACTCTGCGACATTCAGACCGATAGCGAGACGGGCCGCCCGCACATGGTGCGCACCATCGTTCCCGACAAGACGACATCGTTGACCGCAGCGCAGGCGATCACGGCGGCGCTGTTCGCGCGCGAACGCACCGGCAAGGGCCAGCACGTCCGCCTCGCCATGCTCGACACCATGGTCGCCTACCTGTGGCCGGAGGCGAGTTCGCCGCTGACCTTTCTCGACAACGAGCAGGACCCGGCGCAGGAGCAAGCGGGGCCCGATCTGATCTTCCGCACCGCCGACGGCTACATCACCGCAGCCGCCGTCACGGACGCGGAATGGGCGGGGATGTGCCGCGCCTTCGGCCGCGAGGAGTTGATCGCAGACCCGCGCTTCAGGACCGCCACCGCGCGCGGCCACAACCGGACCGAGCGCCGGACGATCATGAATCGGGAGATCGCCAGGTGGCCGACGGCGGAAATCCTCGCGCGTCTCGACCGCGAGACCGTCCCCGCCGCACCGGTGCTGAGCCGCGCCGCGGTGATCGCGGACGCCCAGGTGGTTGAGAACGGCATCATCGAGGTGCGCGCGGACCCCGAGCTTGGCCCGGTGCGCCAGCCAAGGCCTGCGGCCCGTTTCGCCGAGACCCCGGCCGAGATCCGGTCTATTGCGCCCTGGCTCGGCGCCGACAACGCTGCGATCCTGGCAGAGCTCGGCTACGACGAAGCCGGCATCGCGCGGCTCGCCGAGGACCGGGTGGTTCATCGGCAGGAGCCGGAGACCGGCTAACCGCTGCTGCCGGAAGCCTGTGTCCGCGCTTCGACATGGTGGCGGAGGTCGGGCCAGCCATAGGCACACTCGCTGAGGACGACGCCGTGAAACGGCTCTTCGCGCGTCGCGACGAGGATGCCGCCCATGGCCTCGTAGAAGAAGCGTGCCGGGTTCCCCGCCAGGACCCAGACCAGGGCGCTCCGGCCGCCGGCAGTCCGGAGTGCCGAGAACATCGCGCCGAGCAAACGCCGGCCGTGCCCCGCGCCCTGGTGTTCCGGCAGGACATAGAGCGTGTAGACCTCCCCGTCGTAGGGCAGGTTTATCGGCCGCGCGCAGCCGGCGTTGGCAAAGCCGACGACGCGGGAGTCCGGTCCCTCGGCCACCCGCGTGATCGTGCCATCCCGTGAGTCGCGCAGGACCCGGCGCCAGCTCTCGGTGTGGCTCGTGCGGGACAGGCCCAGGAGCGTCCGGTCCGGAATCAGGCCGGCATAGGTGTCACGCCACGTCTCGACCTGGATGTCGGCGATCGCGGCGGCGTCCGACAGGTCCGCTGCTCTGATCCGCACCATGACCCCGGGATAGCACAAGAGACCGCCGTAGCGAACGTCCGCATTGGCCGCCCATCCAGAGACTCCTCCCAAATCCCTCGACGCCAACGGTCTCTGAGCGGCTTGGTGGAAAAGCCGATAACAGCCGACTACTGCGCATCCTCCATCTTCATCTCGTCGTGATCCATGTCGCCGCCGTGGTCCTTCATATCCCCGTGCATGTGTTCGGTTTCGCCGGAGGCCGTACCGAAATCGAGCTTCTTGACGACGCGGTCGCGGGTCGTGCCGCTGACGTCGAGGGTCAACGCCCACTCGCCCAGCATCTCAAGCTCCAGCGTGGCGGTGTAGTGGCCGGGCATTGAGGCGGGCGCCGCCTTCACGGGTCTCACGTTGTGAGCCAGCGGCATCGAGGGCATGTCGGCCTTGACGACGACCTCGGCGCCCTCCACAGGGTCGCCGCTCTTCTTGCCCTTCAGCATGATCGTGCAGTCGTAGGTCAGCTTTTCCGCCGCCGGCGTGCAGCTCACGTCCGCCGCCACGCGCTCGCCCGCCAGGGCGGGGCCGCCCGCCATCAGTGCCGCCGAGAGCGCCACAGCTGCTATCGATAAACGCATCGCTCACCCTCCCCTTTGCAGACCCAGATAGGCACTGACCAGCAGCTCGTGTTCGGCGAGCGCCGCAGCCTCGCCGTCCAGTATGATCCGCCCGCTTTCCAGCACGTAGCCCCTGTCCGCGATCGCCAGCGCCTGTCGGACGTTCTGCTCCACCAGCAGGATGGTCACGCCCGTATCCCGCAACCGCGCGATCAGGGCGAAGACCTCCTGCGCGGCGATGGGGGCGAGGCCGAGCGAAGGCTCGTCCAGCATCAGCAGCTTCGGTCGGGCCATCAGCCCGCGCGCCAGCGCCAGCATCTGGGCCTGCCCGCCGCTCAGCGCCGAGCCGCGTTCGTCGAGCCTGTCGCGCAGCATCGGGAAGAATTCGAGCACGCGGTCGATGTCCGCCTCGGCCCTGGCGCGACCGGGCACGTTGTAGGCACCGAGCCGCAGGTTTTGCGCGATGGTGAGCCCGCCGAAGATCAGGCGTCCCTCCGGCACCTGCACGATTCCGCGCCGCATGATCCGATGCGGCGGCAAGCGCGCGATGTGTTGTCCCAGGAAGCGAATCTCCCCAGCGGCGGGCCGCTCGATGCCGCACACCGCATGCATGGTCGAGCTCTTGCCGGCGCCGTTGGCGCCGATCAGCGCGACGATCTCGCCCTCCTCGACTTCCAACGACACGCCCTGAACAGCGCGCACCTTGCCGTAGCTGACGCGCAGGTCGCTGACCTCAAGCATGGGTCGCATCCCGGCCAAGATAGGCCTCCAGCACCTCGGCCTGCTGCAGGACTTCGTCCGGCGCGCCGTCGGCGATCTTGCGGCCGAAGTTGAGCACGCAGAGGCGCTGACACAACGCCGAGATCAAGTCGAGCTTGTGCTCGATGACGATGCAGGTGCGCCCCGGCAGCGCGAAGTCGCGGATGAGCACGGCCATCTCCGCCGTCTCGGCCGGGGTCATGCCGCCTGCCGGCTCATCCAGGAGCAGCAGCGCCGGAGAGCGCACAAGCGCACGAGCCAGCTCGAGCCGGCGCTGATCGGGCAGCGGCAGGCCGCCCGCGAGCAGGTCTCGCCGATCGGCGAGGCCGACCGCGTCGAGCAGCCGATCGATCTCCTCCCTCCGCGCTCGCTCGGCCATCGACCGGTTCGACAGCAGTTCCAGGGGCCCGACGCCGGGCAGACTGTGCTGCGCCACCCAGACGTTCTCGCGCACGCTCATGCGCTTGTAGATGCGGAGGTTCTGGAAGGTCCGCGCGATGCCGTGGTGGACGATCCGGGTCGGCGTGCTGCGGGTGATGTCCTCGTCGCGCAGAAGAATGCGGCCGGCATCCGGCGGATGGACTCCGGTGATCACGTTGAACAGCGTCGTCTTGCCCGAGCCGTTGGGACCGATGAGGCCCACCACCTCGCCATCGGCAATCGCGAGATCGAGCGCCTCCAGGGCCGCGACGCCCCCGAAGGACCGGCTCAGGCTTTCAATTCGCAGCACGCAGAAACCCTCGCCACTGCCCGCGTAGCCAGTGTACGGCGGCCTCGTCCAGCAGCCCGCGCGGCCTCACGATGAGCAGCACGGCGACCAGGCCGCCGAAGACGATCATCCGATAGCCGGAGATCGCGCGGATCGACTCCAGCAGGCCGATATCGATGGCGACGCCGATCAACGGCCCGAACGCCGTTCCCAGGCCGCCGATCAAGCCGTAGGCCAGGCCGTGCACGCCCAGCATCACGTTGAAGATCTTGGGCTCGACGTAGGTTGTGAGGTGGGCGTAGAGGGCGCCCCCGATGCCGGCGACGACACCGGCCATGACGACGGCCAAAATCTTGTACAGGTTGACGTTGAGCCCTTGCATCTCCGTCAGCATCGGGTCCTCGCCGATCATCCGGAAGATGGCGCCCAGGCGGGAGCGTTCGAGGATCAGGAAGCCGATCAGGACCACCGCCAGCAGCCCGTAGATGATCAGCAGGTACTCGAAGTCCGAGACGTTGCTGTCGTAGATGGCCCGAATGTCGCGAAACCCGTCTGAGCCGTCGGGTCCCACCAGCTCGCCGTCGATCTCGACCTGGTAGGTGAAGATTTCGAGGATCAGCCGCACCATCTCGGCGAAGGCGAGCGTCGCCACGGAGAAGTAGAGCCCGCGCAGCCGCACCGTCGGGATCGCCACCACCAATCCCGCCGCTCCGGCGAGAAGCGCGCCCCACAGCAGGCCGAGCCAGATCGGCCAGCCCCACATCGCGGTCGCGATGCCAGAGGCGTAGGCGCTGACGGCGAAGAACGCCTGCTGGCCGAACGAAATCTCGCCGACCACGAGCAGGAGATAGGCCGAGAGCGCGATGAACGAGATCATCCCGATGTTGGAGAGCACCGCGATGAGATAGATGCTGTCCATCGCTCACACCCGCCGCGTCGCAGCCTGCTCGCGCTCGACCGCCAGCTGGCCCATGAGGCCGCCGGGCCGGAAGACCAGGAACAGGAACAGCAGGAGGTAAGCGGAGAGATCGCGATACTCGGTGCCCAGGTACCAGAGGCTCTGGGCCTCGACGATGCCGAGCAGCAGCCCGCCCAAAATCGCACCGGGGATCGACCCCATGCCGCCCAGCATCATGGCGATCAGCCCCTTGAACGTGGCCCATAGGCCGAAGAGCGGCGTGATCTGACCGTCCGCGCTCACGATCAGATAGGCGGCAACGCCGCCGAAGGCGGACGCAATGACGAAGGCCAGAGACATCACCGCGCCGACGTTGATGCCCATGAAGCGCGCCGCGCGCGGGTCCTCGGAGACGGCGCGGAGCGCAAGGCCGAAGCGGGTGTACTGCAGCAGCCAGTGGAGCAGCAGGGTCATCACCGCCGCGCAGGCGAACATCACGACGTGCTCCAGCCTGAAGAAGAACGGGCCCAGGTCGACCGGATCGGCTGCGATCATGGGCGGGAAAAAGTAGGTCCGGTCGGGGAACACCACGGTCACGATCTCTTCGAGCTGCATCCAGATGACGAAGCTCGAGACCATGGATGCCACCGCCGCGCCCCGGCGAATGGCTCGGAAGCACAGGCGCTCGACATAGATTCCGACAATCACCGCGCCCACCACGGTGGCGGCGGCAATGGCCACGGCGTTGGCCTTGAATTCGAGATAGACCAGCGTGCCGACGAACGCGCCGACCATGATCGACGGCCCGTAGGAGAGATTGAGCCGGCGCATGACGCCGAAAATCAGGGTGAATCCTATGGCGAGCAGCGCATAGGACGAGCCCAGCATGATGCCGTCGAGGCAGTTCTGGATGAAATCAACCACCGACCTCTTCCCGCATCGCTGTCGGAGGTCCGGCCATCGGCGTCGTATGCCCTATAGCGCCGTCCCGTCGGGCCGGCCCTGGTCCGGCGCAGGTTGATTGCGAGCCTGCCCCTTCCCCAGATAGGCGCGCTGGATCACCTCGTGCTCAGAGAGCTGGCCGGGCTTGCCGCTGAACGACACCTGCCCCTGCTCCAGCAGATAGAAGTGATCGGCCACCTGCAGCGCCATGTGGGCGTTCTGCTCGACCAGGAAAATCGTGGTGCCGTCCGCGTTCAGATCGCTGATGATCCGGAAGATCTCCTCGACCACCAGGGGCGCGAGGCCCAGGGACGGCTCGTCCATCATCAACAGCCTGGGCCGCGCCATCAGGGCGCGGGCAACGGCCAGCATCTGCTGCTCGCCGCCGGAAAGCGTGCCCGCCATCTGCTTCGAGCGTTCCTGTAGCCTGGGAAAGCGCTCGAACACGTGGTCGATGTCCTGCTGCACCTGCGACTTGCGCTTGCCGAGCCGCAGATAGGCGCCGGCGACGAGGTTTTCGTGCACGTTCATGTCGGGGAAGACGAGCCGGTTCTCCGGCACCAGCGCGATCCCCCGCCGCACGATCCCGCTCGGCCTCATCCCGGTGATGTCGCGGTCGAGGAAGCCGATCGTGCCGCGCCTCGGCTTCAGGAGGCCGGCGATGGTCATCATCAGCGTCGTCTTGCCGGCACCGTTCGGGCCGAGCAGGCAGGTGATCCCGCCCTCTTCGACCGAGAGATCGACTCCGCGCAGGGCCTCGATGTTGCCGTAGGCGGCGGCAATGCCGTCGATCTCAAGCATGCGCCGCCTCCACGCTGCCGCCGAGATAGGCCTGCTGAACCGCCTGGTCCTCCTGAATCTCGGACGGCAGGCCTTCGGCGATCTTGCGGCCGAAGTTGAGCACCGCAATGCGGTCGGTCACGCCCATGACGAGCTCCATGACGTGCTCGACCAGGACGATGGTCATGCCCGCCTCCCGAAGCGCGCGCAGGCGGCCGTCGAGCGCGTGTACTTCTTCCAGGTTCATGCCGGCGGCCGGCTCGTCGAGCAGCAGGAGCCTCGGCTTGGTCGCCAGCGCCCGGGCCAGCTCGAGGCGGCGCTGCTCGCCGAACGCCAGGTTGGCGGCGAGCTCGTTCCGCTTGTCGATCAGCCCGGCGAAGTCGAGCTGCTCGTCCACCGCATCGCGTGCGGCGCTCGAGCCGAAGAACCACCGCTTCGCGAAGTTCTCGCTGCGGCGGTCCTCCACGGAGTTCTGCGCCACCCACAGGTTCTGCCAGACCGTGAGGTGGCCGAAGAGGCGGATGTTCTGAAACGTGCGCGCGACTCCCGCTGCCAGCACCCGGTGCGGCGCAGCGCCGGTGATGTCGCGGCCCTCGAAGGCGACCTTCCCGCCGGTGACCGACACGACTCCGCAAATCAGGTTTACGGTGGTGCTCTTGCCGGAGCCGTTGGGGCCGATCAGGCCGAAGATCTCACCCTCTTCGACCGCGAGGTCGAGCTCGTCGACGGCATGCACGCCGCCGAAATGCTTGGTGAGGGTTGTGAGCTCCAGTATCGGCATCGCGCTAGTTGCGGGTGTCGCGGGTGAACAGCCCGCGGACGAGCTTCACGGAGCGCTCGTCGATCAGCCCGCGCGGCTGGATGTTCATGGCCAGCACGATCAGCGCCCCGAACAACAAGTTTCGCCAATCGCCCATGAAGCGCAGGCCCTCGACGAGAATCCCCTGGATGAAGATCACCGCCACGAGGGTGCCGAACACATTGCGGAGGCCACCCAGGATCGGATAGGCAATGGCGAACGTCGCCAGCATGACGCCGAAGTTCAGGTGCTCGATGTGGGTCGTGTAGTGGGCGTAGATCGCGCCGCCGATGCCGGCGATGAAGCCGCCTGCGGCAAACGCGCCGACCTTCACAGCCGTCAGGTTGATGCCGACGCTCTGCGCCGCCAGCTCGTCCTCGCCCACCGCCCTGAGCACGGTGCCGGCGCGCGAGCGGTCGGTCCACCACAGCGCCAGCATGACGAGGGCGACGATCACCCAGATGAAGATCGCGACATCCAGGGTGCTCCAGCCGTTCTCGGGAAAGAAGCGGATCTGCTTGAACCCCTCGCCGCCCTGCGGGCCCACGACGATGCCCTTCTTCTCGATCTGGTAGTCGAAGTTGAACCAGAAGAGCCGGATGAACTCGCCGAAGGCGATCGTCGCAACCACCAGCATCAGGCCTTTGATCCTCAGTGCCGGGAACCCGACGATGCCGGCCACGATGCCGGCAAGCGTGGCTGAGACCAGAAGCGCCGGAATGATGTGCCAGCCCGCCAGCACCGTGAGCATCGCCGAGACATAGGCGCCGATGGAGAAGAACCCCGCCTGTGCCAACGTGACCTGGCCGGTCTGCAGCACGACGTAGGCCGACAGCCCGAGAAGCGTGTGGACGCCGATGATCTGGAGGAGCCCGAAGAAGAAGTCCATCGCCTTCTCCCCCGCTCAGTCGCGCGCCACCGAGCGCGAGAAGATGCCGCCCGGCCGGAACACCAGGAACACGAACAGCAGCAGCATCACGTACATGTCCCGTTCGGTGACTCCTCTGAACGCCAGGAAGAAGTTCTCGAAGGCGCCGACCGCGAGGCCGGCGACGATGGCGCCGGGGATGCTGCCGAGGCCCCCGATGACGCAGACGATGAGTCCCTTGACCGTGATCGGAACGACCAGCAACGGCGACAGCACGCCGACCGAGGCGCCGATCATGGCGCCGGCGAGCCCGCCCAGCAGGCCGGTGATGACGAACGTGAGCGCGTTCGTGCGGTCCAGGCTGATTCCGGCGAGCTGCGCCGCAACCGGCTGCTGTGCCACCGCGCGCGTCGCGATGCCGAGCCGCGTCCGGTAGAGCATGTACATGAGCACGACCATGGCGATCAGCGAGAGCACGAAGATGAAAATCAGATCGCCCCGAAGCCCGAAATCGCCCCACTCGATATAGATGTCCGCAAACAGCGCCGGGTAGGGCTGGGGCATGCCGTCGGTCGCATGGACCACGATCTCGTCGATCAGGATCAGCATGCCGACGGTCGCCATCAGCGTCGCCAGGGGGCTCGCCAGCGGAATGAAGCGGAAGTTGGCGAGGTAGATCAGGAACGCGATCCCGCCCGAGGCGATGGCGGCGATGAGGAAGGTAACCAGAGCCGGCAACGGCACATAGGCGGCCACGGCGATGCTGACGTAGGCACCGGCGATGGACGCCGCGCCATAGGCCAGGTTGATCTTGTGCATCACCCCGAAAATGAGGGTGAAACCGATACCGATGAGCGCGTAGATGGAGCCGAACAGCAGGCCGTCGGTTATCGACTGAAAGAAGTCGAGCCAGTCCACCCGATCATCCCCCGCCAGAGAGGCGTCGGCGAAATGCGAGCGGGCGTGCGCCGGTGCCTGCGGCGCACACCCGCCCGATAACGATTACTGCGACGGGTCGTGGAGGATGGCCCACTCGCCGGCTTGAGCGTGCACGTAGAGGTAAGGCTTGACCGCCTCGCCCTCGTCCGTGCGCTGGATCTTGCCGAGGAGCCCGTCGGTCTCCTTCAGGTTCGCCAGCCCGTCACGGATCTTGCGACGGTCGGCATCGACCGAATCGCCGTCCGCCGAGATTCCTGCGCCTTCCATGACCTCCTTGAGGATCATCACGATCTCCCAGGCGGCGGCGCTGTGCAGGTCCGCGCTCCCCTCGTGCTTCGCCGCTGCGTCGGCCGCAGCCTTGGCGGCCTCGGTAACCGGCGCGAAGCTGGTCGGGATGATGATGCCCTCGGCCTGATCGGCGCAGCCCTGGAGCGTCTCCATGCTCGAGGAGCTGGTGAGCCCGACCAGCAGGCTCGGCTTGACGCGCTGGCGCTTCATCTCCTTCAGCACGCCGCAGGTGGTGAAGGGATGTGCCGAGATCGCCACGATGTCGGCTTTCGCCTTCTTCATCTGGCGCACCTGGGTGGTGAAGTTGGTGTCGTTCAGGAGCCACTTGGATTCACCGAGAACCTCGTAGCCGGCCTCGGGCGAGCGCTCCTTCATCACCTTGTGCCAGGTGAAGCGGGAATGGGCGAAATCCTCCTCAACGCCGCCATAGACGGTCTTGAGGTCCGGGTGCTCCGTGGCGATCCACTGGAACAGCGCCCTGTACATCTCGCTCTCGTTGGGAACGTTGCGGAAGGCCCACTGGGAGATCTTCGCCAACCCGCCCTTGATAGCGGTATCGGTGAAGACCGGGATTTGCAGCCCGGAATCGCCCTCGTCGTCGACCGTCTTCTGCAGGATGCCGAAGAGCGGCTCGGCAACGTTCGAGCAGGTCGGGCCGATGGCGACCACCGCACCGCTGCCAGCAATGCGGCGGAGCACCGAAATGCCCTCTTCCGCGTTGCAGCGGTCGTCGTAGAACGAAAGCTCCATCATCGCCATGGAGCCGTCGGCCAGCTTGACGCCGCCTGCTGCATTCACTGCTTCGATCGCGCCGCTCAACACCGCTTCCGTGTTGATGCCGAACGAGCGAACGACCCCGGACTTGGCACCGAAGCCGGCGATCTGCACCGATTTTTCCGCCGAGAACGCCTCGCTTTGCACACCGAAGCTCGCGCCTACGGCAAGGGCTGCAACGGCACCGAGCCTGACTAGCTTGTTATCCAACATCTCATTCTCCCCGTTTCGATGTCATCGGAAACTGATCCAACCGACTCCGTTCGGTTCGGAGTTCGAGCCTTGGACCGCCACGAACAATCGGTCCGCCGCAGCCTGCACGTCGTTGGCTCTATCCTATACCCGCCTCGCGGTAGGAGTCAGCGAATACTTGGGGGCGAAGGGGCGATCTCCCGCCGACAATTGCGACCGGGATGGATATCGGTGCAGGGCAGAGCGTACTTGCTGCGGTTCGGCTGGGGCCTACCGCCCCGGCATGCCCTCGTCGTGGGGGATGTCGGGGTGCAGGAGATCCCAGGGCTGCGCGCTCCCCACAAAGATTTCCCGGCTCGGCCTGTACCAGCTGGGGTCGTCCAGGCTCCCCGCGTACAGCACCCGAACCGTCGTGTTCGCGCCGTTCACCAGGAACAGAGGCGAGCCGCACGCGGGACAAAAGCCCCGCCGCATTGGGTGGCCCCTGTCGGAGGCTCTCTCGAACCAGCTCGGCTCGCCGCGAAGCAGGGAGAAATCGCTTTCCTTCACCATCACGGCCGGGAAATACGCGCTGCCGGTCGCCTGCTGGCAGGCGGTGCAATGGCAGTTGCCCATATAGCGTGGGGCGCCGGTGCATTCGTACCGAATCGCGCCGCACGCGCAGCCGCCGCCGAGGGGAACATCCATGGCTGATTCTCCTGGTGCGTCGGCGGCGGAGTATACCGACCCTAGAGTTGCCCTGACATTCACCACCGCAGGAACGTCGAAGGCACGAAGCGACGATCGGGGGGCGCCATCCAGAACGCCGTTCCTCTCGACGCCACGAAAAATGCTAAAGAGGGCCGGGACTACGATCTCAGGCCGCAGGTCTTACCGGGAGAAGCCATGAGCAACAAAGCCGCCGTCATCCACGAAAAGGGCACACCCGACGTCTTCCGCTGGGAGGACTGGCCGGTCGGCGAGCCCGGACCGAGAGAAGCTCTGATCCGCCACGGCGCCATCGGGGTGAACTATATCGACACCTACAACCGGCGCGGCATGCCGCATCCGTGGCCCGTGCCGCCGCTGCCCTTCGTTGTAGGGATCGAAGGCGCGGGCACGGTGGAAGCTATCGGCGACGGCGTGACCGAGTGCGCGGTCGGCGACCGGGTCACCTATGCCAGCCCACCGCACGGCGCCTATGCGCAGCGCCGGGTGATGCCGGCCAAGCGGCTGGTCAAGCTACCAGACGGTATCTCCGATGAGGACGCGGCCGGCATCACGCTCAAGGGTCTCACCGCCCAGTATCTGCTGCGCCGAACCTACCGGGT
The DNA here is from genome assembly GCA_022820945.1 of Alphaproteobacteria bacterium. Classification (GTDB taxonomy): domain Bacteria; phylum Pseudomonadota; class Alphaproteobacteria; order UBA828; family UBA828; genus WTGU01. The sequence goes on from JAJEEP010000047.1 coordinate 100,461, forward strand.
GCAGCCGGGCGACCCGGTACTGGTCCATGCGGCGGCGGGCGGCATGGGGCTGATCCTGTGCCAGTGGGCCAAGCACCTGGGTGCTGTCGTGATCGGCACGGTGTCCACCGACGAGAAAGCGGAACTCGCCAAGGCCCACGGCGCCGATCATGTCGCCGTCTACTCGCGCGAGGATTTCGTGCCGCTGGTCATGGAGGTGACGGACGGCAAGGGCTGCCCGGTGGTCTACGAGAGCATCGGCAAGGACACCTTCTCCCGTTCGCTGGACTGCTTGCGCCCGCTTGGCATCCTGGCGTGCTACGGCCACGCCTCGGGCGCGCCTGATCCGGTCGACGTGGTGGAGCTGGGCGCGCGCGGCTCGCTGTTCGTCACCCGTCCTGCGCTCATGCACTATGTCGAGGAACGTGAGGACCTGATCGCCGCGACGCAGGAGCTGTTCGACGTCGTTTCATCGGGGGCGGTGACGATCGCCGTCCGCAACCGCTATCCGCTGCGCAAGGCTGCTGAGGTCCACCGCGCCATCGAGGAGCGGCGCACCACCGGCTCCACCGTGCTCCTGCCGTTCGCGTAGCGGATATGCCGCCCGGGCCGGCGCGGCATGTTCCCGCCGCGCTGTTCCTTAATGCGACCCTCCAGACTTGCTCGGGACAATTGGACGGCCGCGGGCGAAGCCGCAAGCCTTGGCAACACTTCCTTGTCAGCACTAGCCCGGATTTCTCACGAGTATGGTGTGCATCGGGGCTTTGAACGTGAGAAAGAGCTTCTGCGACAAAGGTCTGATCAGTTGCAGAGGAGGTCCCCGATGCCCGCAGAGTGTAGGCCGCCCGCGATGCAGTTTGCACGTCTCGATGGCCGTTCGGTTGTGGCCGATTTCGGCGGCGGCGTGATGACCTCGGACGCGGGCGCCTTGCTGCTCGGCGCCACGGACCGGGCGATCGGGCTGGTGGACCGCTTCGCCGCCTGCTTCTCGGGCGGACGCGCGGCCGGACGCGTGGTGCACGAGGTGGCCACCCTGGTGGGCCAGCGGGTGTTCGGGATTGCGCTGGGCTACGAGGACCTGATCGACCACGACGCGCTGCGCCACGACCCTGTGCTGGGGGTGGTGCTGGGGCGTCTGGAGGCCGGGCGGGCGGGCTGTGCGCCGCTTGCGGGCAAGTCGACGCTGAACCGTCTGGAGCACGCGCCCGCAGGCGCCCATCGCTATCGCCGCATCGGTCATGAGCTGGACGCCATCGAGACGCTCTTCGTCGATCTTTTCCTCGACGCCCACGGGCAAGCCCCTGAGCGGCTGATCCTCGATCTGGACGCCACGGACGACCCGCTGCACGGCCGTCAGGAAGGGCGCTTCTTCCACGGCTACTACGACTGCTACTGCTATCTGCCGCTCTACATCTTCTGCGGCGATCACCTGCTGGTGGCCAAGCTGAGGCGGGCCGACATCGACGCCAGCGCCGGCGCGACAGACGAGGTGGCGCGCATCGTCGCGCGCATCTGCGCCCGCTGGCCCGCCGTCGATCCCCTCTGTGCGCAGGGCGGCGAGGAAGGTCATGGTGCGCCAGTGGCCGTGACGCGCATATCCCCTCAGGCGCTGGCCTCCTTCACCAGTAACCAGCTCGAATCACATTCTCTAACTAATGAGAATCCCTATTGATTCTCTCAATGACGGATATGCTCTAAGGTCTCGCGGCGCTCCTCGTCGAGACGGTGCCAGTATCGGCCGATCGCCGTCTTGCGCGGCGGCGGGCGGGGCGGAGACGAACGTCCGCGTAAAGCCGCGCAATTCGTCCGATAGGGAAACGGATCATGACAGTACTGGTTGAGACCCGCGCCGACCTCACGCTGGAAGCCGCCCGGCGGGTGGCCTGGGAGGGCGAGGGGGTCCAACTCGGCGCCACCGCGCTCGCCGCCATGGTGCGGGGACGGGAGCGCCTGGAGCGCATCGTCGAACGCGACCCCGACGTCACCATCTACGGCGTGACCACAGGACCGGGCCAGCGCGCCCACATCAAGCTCACGCCAAGACAACGCGAGCAGTGGGCGAGCATGTCGCCGGCACGGATCGCAACCTCATGGGGCGACCCGCTGCCCGAGCGCGTGGTCCGCGCTATCGTGCTCGCGCGGCTGACCAACTTCGTGGAGGGCCATTCAGCGGTCTCGCCGGAGATCGCTCAGCGCGGCGCCGCCATGCTGGACCAGGACGCGATGCCAACGGTTCCCGTGCGGGGTCAGGGCGGGGCCGGCGAAATCCTGTCGTTGAGCCATCTGTTCATGGGCCTCGCGGAAGCGGCGGAGCCCGCAATCAAGGACGTGATGTGCCTGGTCAACGGGTCGCCTGCGGCCACGGGCCTCGTCACCGATGCCGCTCTCGCCGCCGAGGGCCGGCTCGACGTCGCGGCGCAGGTCTTCGCGCTTTCCTTCGAGGCCTTCAACGCACCGCTCGACCATCTCGACCCCGCGCTCGGCGACTACTGGAACAACCCGCACGATCGCTGGGCGCTGGGTCGCCTGAGCGAACTGGTAGGCGGCGGTCACGGCGGGGACCGGCGCCCCTACCAGGCGCCTGTCAGCTATCGCATCCTTCCGCGGATGCTGGGTCAGGCCCGGCGCGCGGCGTCTTTGGCCGCGGACGTTGCGGCGGAATCGCTCCAGGCAGTGACGGACAACCCGGTTTGGGCCGAGGGCGACGACGACCAGCCCTTCGGCCGCTTCATCGCGAACGGCGGCTACCACAACCCCCACGCGGTACTCGCCATGGACGCGCTCACCGCCGCGTGCGTCAATCTCTGCGTCCTGGCCGAACGCCACGGTGCGAAGCTTCTGGACGGCGCCGTCTCGTTGCTTCCCCATCAACTGGCCGGCGCAGACGCCGACGACGATGTGCCGCGCACCTACCTGGGGTGCTTGCCGATGGCCCAGACCGGCTACGAGGAGGAGGCCCGCCTCTACGCCCAGGCCACGCTGCTGCCCGGCAGCGAGTCAGGCGGATTCGGCCAGAACGACGTGGCGAGCCCGGTGTTTCTGGCATGGTCCAAGCAGGACCGCGCCGGCCGCTGCCTCGATATGGCGCTTGCCAGCCTCGTGCCGATCGCGCTCCGCGCCCTGGACGTCACCGGCCGGCCCGTTCCTTCGCCACTGGCCGGGCTGGAGGAGACAGCCAGGAAAATCGTGCCCGATCCGGTAGAGGGGCGGGCGTTCGGCCCCGTGGTGGCCGCGCTCGCCGACGCCTTGCGCCGCGACATCTATCCGACCTGACCCGAACGCGAGCGGATGCCGGCCCGCTCGGCTCCCCTGCGTGTCAGCACCCTGTTGGTGCGACGCCTGCGCCGCCTATCGACCTCAAATCGCTGTGCAGCCGTCTCGACCCGGCACATGGAATTGTTGGAGTGCGACCTCGGGCTGTCGGCTCGCCCACCGCTCTCGAATGCTCTTCAACTCTTCGCTTCCCGCTCTCAATTCTCTTACCAAACCGACAAGCTCCGTCAGGAAGCGCCGTGCGCAGGGGTTTCTTTCTCCTGCTGCGGTTAGAACGCCGTACAGACCGACCTTCGTCCGCAACCACTCATCCCTGATTGGAACGAGACGCCCGGTCTGGAAATAATCGTTCACAAAGCCATTCCAACCCAGGGCGATTCCCTGTCCCCTCGCCGCAGCCTCCAACAAGTAGAGAGCATTGTCGTCCATTTCGATCGGGGCTTGCGGGGGTTGGCAGTTCTCTGACGTGAACCATGTCTCCCACGATGCCCAGGCCGCTCCCGCCGGGGTGTATGCCAAACGGGGCACGTCGGTCCAGTGAGAGGAATGTTCGGCGAGCTTTCGCCCGAAACGTTCGAAAAAGAGGGGCGAGGCTACCGGAACGACTTCTTCATCGAATAGCCTCTCTGAATGCTGATCGGGGCGATCGGTCGAGCACTCGAAGTACACGTCGACACCCACCGGCAACAGTGAGGGAAGCATGTCGTAATCGCCGTTCAATATCCGAAGATCGATGCTTTCATCCAGAAGCTGCTTCAGCCTCTGGTAGAGCGGAAGTAGAATCATGACAGAAATACCCTGCGTGCAGCCGATCGTCAGGGTAGTCCTTTCGGAGTGAAGCCTGTTGCCCGCAGCGCGCAGGCTTTGGATCGTCGATCGTACAGAGGCGAAATAGTCTTCGCCGTTTCCTGTCAGACTCATCTTCAACAGTTTGGCCGCTGATTTGACGCTCTCGGATTGAAAAAAGCCCGGATTTCCGGGCTTTTCCATCCTGCCCCGGTGGCAAGCTGCGAAAAACGTGGTGCCACAGGACGGGCGAAAATGTTGGTCGAT